>JAWKSZ010000011.1:0-147298 GCA_041402045.1 Planctomycetota bacterium
CTCCCACTCGACACGGTCAGGGGCGGGGTTTATCCCCGCCCACGGTCTGTCAGGCCGTCCACCCTTCCGCAGGGGAGGGACCGGTCGAACGCGGCCGACCCGCGACTACTGGACCCGCGCGAAGCGGTCGGCGAGGGGGTGCGCGCCGACCCAGGCGCGCAGCCGCGCCGCGGCGGCGACCGGGTCCGCCGCCGAGAGCCGGAGGCCGGTGAGCCCGTTCGCCAGCCCCAGCAGGCGTCGCGCGAGCTCGGGGTTGTCGGCGTGGGTCTCGAGCAGGCCTGCCAGGGGCTCCAGCGCGATCAGGTAGCCCTCCTCCGCGAGGGCCAGGGTCACCGCCAGGCGGAACACCGAGGCCTCCGCGTCGCGCAGGGGGCCGCTGAGGTGCTCGACGAGCTGGGGCGCGCCGCCGACCTCGACCACCGCCCGGGCCCGAGCCTCGGCGTCCTCGAGCTTGGCGTCGCGGTCGACCACCGACCCCACCGTGCGCTCGAGGCGCAGCACGCGCAGGGCGAGCTCCTCCTTGGCCTGGGTCCCGCGGTCGTCCAGGTAGTAGCCGTGGGCGTTGCGCTTGCCCGGCTCGCTCAGGTAGCGCCCGGCGTCCTGGCTCAGGCGGTAGACGCGCTCGACGATCAGCTCGCCGGAGAGCTCGTCCAGGCTCAGGATCAAGAGGTCGTCCCCCGCGCGCTGGACCACGCGCCCCGGGCCCAGGGGAGCGAGCCCTGCCGCGGGCTCGACCCGCGCAGGCGCGGGCCCCACGGCAGGAGCGGGGGCCGGCTCGATCACGACCGTCGGCGGGGGAGCGGGTCGCAGCCAGAGCACGCCGGCGACGGCGGCGCCGGCGCCGAGCACCGCCGCAGCGACGGGCCAGCTCGCCGGCCGACGGACGACGATCGTGGGCGCCGCGCGGGTCGGCTCGGGGGAACGGACGGGCTCGGTCAGACGCGCGGGCTCGGGCGCCGGCGCGCGCGACGCGGACCGCGCCTCCACCGCCGGCCGGGGCTCGACCGCCGGCAGGGGCGCGGTCTCGGTGCCAGGCGCGGGCAGGGGTTCGGGGGCCGGACGCGGGGGCTCCGCGGGCCGGGTCGGCTCGGGGCGGGCCCGGGGCGCGACGCCGCCGACCCGGGTGTGGCCCGCGAGGGCGCGGGCGAACAGCGCGCTCGACGTCAGGGCCTCGCTGGCAGAGGCCGCGGCGCTGGTCGCGGGGGACGCCGGCGCGGCGGCCTTGCGCGCGCGGGCCTCGGCGCGCAGCACCTCGAGCATTTCGCCCGGGGTGCTCGCCGCGGCCTTGAGGGTCGCGGCGGTGACCTCGCGGTCCGCCTCGGGGGTCGAGCTCATGAGCCTTCGAGCTCCTTCAGCGCCTGCTCGGCGTGCTCCTTGTCCCCGCGCCAGGTCTGGGGGTCGCCCTCCTCCAGCGCGCGCTTGAACGCGGCCTTGGCCCCCTCGCGGTCGCCCTGCCGCAGCAGGATCCCGCCCAGGGTCACCAGGTAGTGCGCGTCCTGGGGGGCCATGTGCAGCGCGCGCTCGAGGTCGCGCTGGGCGGCGGCGGCGTCGCCCATGCGCTCGAAGAAGTGCCCGCGCTCGTGGAGCAGGTTGTGGTCGTCGGGGGCCAGCTCGACCGCGCGGTCGAAGAGCTGCTTCGCCGCCGCCGGCTGGTTCAGCCGGGCCTTGACGTTGGCGTGGAGCTCCAGGGCGAACAGGAGCTGCGCGCGGTCGGCCTTGCGCATGGCCTCCGACGACAGGTCGTGGTCGGCGATCTGCGGCTGCCCCAGGCTCATGGCCAGCTTGGCGCGGTCGAGGATCGCGGGCACGCAGTCGAGCACGCGCTCCTGCATGGCCGCCCCGAAGGCCTGACGCGCGCGGTCGACGTTGCGCTGCTGCAGCGCCTGGATCGCGGCCTGGATCGCGGCGTGGGTGCGCTGGTGCGCGTCCCCGCCCGCCTCGTGAGGGTCGACCCGCGGCGGCGGGCGCCGGGGGAGGTCGGCGAGCACGGCCTTGGCCAGCTCCGAGTTCGGATCGAGCTCGAGGGCGCGCTCAGCCTCTTGCCGCGCGTCCTGGTTGCGCCCCAGGCGCTGGTGCGCCCGGGCGGACCAGGCGTGGGCCCGCGCGTCCTGAGGGTGGTGCTCGGCGAAGGCCGCCGCCTGCTTGCGCGCGGTGTCGTAGCGGCGCAGGTCGACCAGGAGCTGGAGCAGGCGCTCGAACAGGTCCGCGTCGGAGGGGTCCAGGCTCAGGGCTTGCTCGAACTGGATCGCCGCCCCCTGCTGTGCGCCCTCGAGCAGCGCCAGCTCGCCGCGCACCTTGAGCGCGCGCAGCTTGCCCTCCTCCCCTTGCCGTCCGAGCGCGGTCACCGCGGCCTCGGCGTCGGCGCTGCGCTCGGGGAGCTGCGCCAGGGCCACGGCCCGCGCCTCGAGCAGCTCCAGGTTCTGCGGTTGTTGCGCCAGGGCCTGCTCCAGGTGCGCCAGCCGCTCCTCGCCGCCGTCGAGGTAGAGCCCGAGCAGCGCGTGGGCCTCGAAGGCGTCGGGGAGGCGCTGGATCACGTCCCGCGCGACGGCGAGCGCCGCGTCGCGGTCCTTCCCGCGCGCGGCCCAGGCCTCCTCCAGCGCCTCGCGATCCGCGCGCTCCTGCTCGGCCCGGGCGGCCTCCTCCTGAGCCTTCTGCTCGTCGAGCAGGCGCTGCGCCTCGGCGTGCTCGGCGTAGGCCACGTAGCCCAGCGCCCCGGCCAGGCCCAGGGCGAGGAACACCCCCAGCACGAGGGCGTAGGTCCAGGCCCCGGGTCCCTGCCCCGGCGCGGGCTGAGCCCGCCCCCGCCGCGAGCGGCGGCGCACCGCGACCTCGCTGGCGGAGTCCGCCGGGGTCGGCGCGGTCACGGGCGCGGGCGCCACGGGGGGAGCGACCACGGGTCCCGGCTGAGCCAAGGCTTGCTCCAGCGCGTCGGCGAAGGCCTCGGCGCTGGGGAAGCGCTGCTCGCGCTTCTTGGCCAGGGCGCGCACGATCGCGGCGTCGAGGGGCTGGGGGAGCGGCACCAGCCGCGAGGGCGGGACCACGGGCTCCGCCACGACCTTGTTCAGGATCTCGTAGGAGGAGGCCGCCACGAACGGCGGCTGCCCGGTGAGCATGCGGTAGAGGATCGCGCCCAGGGCGTAGACGTCGGCGCGGGCGTCCACCAGGGCGCCCTGGCCCTCCGCCTGCTCCGGCGACATGTAGGCGGGCGTGCCCAGCACTTCGCCCACCGCGGTCAGCGCCTCGCCGTCGGCGTGCTTGGCGATCCCGAAGTCGGTGAGGAAGGGCACCCCCCGCGGGTCGAGGAGAATGTTCCCGGGCTTGAGGTCGCGGTGCACGATCCCCTGGGCGTGGGCGTAATGCACGGCGCGGGCCACGGTCACGATCAGGCGCGTGGCCTCCTCCATGGAGAACCGCCGCGCGCGGAGCACGTCCGAGAGGGCCTGCCCCGGGACGAACTCCATGACGAAGAACGCGAAGGGGTCCTCGGGGCCCGAGGTGTCGTAGACCCGCACGATGTTCGGGTGCTGGAGCTTGGCGACCCCCACCGACTCGGCGGCGAAGCGCGCGCGGATCTTGGGGTCGCGCATGAGCGCCGGGTTCAGGAGCTTGACCGCCACCGGGCGCTGCAGGCGCTGGTGCTGCCCGCGCCACACGACGCCCATGGCGCCGCGCCCGAGCTCGGCCTCCAGGCGAATCCCGCCCAGGACCCCGCCGGGGCGGAGGATCGCGGCCAGGTCGGTGGCGGACCCCGCCTGGACCAGGGTCGAGTCGGCGGGGGCGCCGACGGGGGCGAGGGTCGGCACCCGCCCGAAGCCGCTCGAGGCCAGGGCGGCCAGGGCCGAGCTCCCCGACGACGAGGCCGACAGGACCGGCCCCAGGGCCGGGGCGGCCACGAGGTTCTCCTCGCGGTCCAGCGAGCTGTCGAGGGTCGCGTCGGGGTCGCCCCCGGCCGCGATCCGGCAGGCCTCGCCGTAGAGCTGCCGCGCGGCGTCCGGGTTCAGCCCGGCCTCCGCCGCGATCAGCCGGGGGAGGCTGTCGCCGTCCTGCCGCGACTTCGCGAGGCAGGTCTGCACCACCTGGGGGCTGACCAGCCCGCGCTCGACGGCCAAGCGACAGAACTCACTCACGGGGTCCGGCATGTGCTCCCAGGCTAGGCCCGGGCGGGTCCCCACGCAACGGCGCGGCGCCGCGTCCCGGGCCCGAGGGCGTATAGTTCCGGTCCCGGAAGAGGAGGCGCCGCGGCCGTGCAGATCGGGCTCTTGGGAGGGTCGTTCAATCCCCCGCACCTGGGGCACCTGGCGGTGGCCCGCGCGGTGCGTGAGGGGCTGGGTCTGGACGCGGTGTGGCTGCTCCCCGCGGCGCCCGCCCCATAAGCCCGGGCGTCGGGACTTGGCCCCGCCCCAGGCCCGGCCCCCCGGGGCCCCACGCCGGGGGGCCCACGACCCTCACGTCGACGTGTGCGGCGTGGAGCTCCAGCGCAGCGGCCCGAGCTACACCGTGGACACCCTGGCCGAGCTACGACGCCAGCACCCGGAGCACACCTTCCTGTTCGTGATCGGCGGCGACACGGTGGGGGAGCTCCCCACCTGGAAGGACGCCCAGCGCCTGCTTCGCGAGACAGCCTTCGTCGTGGTCAACCGTCCAGGGTTCGACCTCGAGCGCGGGCTGACCACGGTGGCCCGGGAGCTGGGGCCCGAGCTCGCGGACGGCCTGCGCCAGCGCGTGGTCGAGCTCGAGCCCCGGCCCGAGAGCTCCACCGCGATCCGCCGCGCGATCCTCGAGGGAGCTCCGTGGGAGCACACCGTCCCCGGAGACGTGGCAGACTACGTCCGAGCCCGAGGGCTCTACAGGAGGGATTTCGTGGCGACCTCGACCACCGTGCGCGAGCTCAAGGAACACGACGGACAGCGCGTCGAGCTGGAAGGCTGGGTCTACAAGCTCCGCGCCAAGGGCAAGCTGGCCTTCTTGCACATGCGCGACGGCAGCGGGATCGTGCAGGCGATCGTCAACAAGGGCGAGGTCGGCGAGGAGACCTTCCAGCGCGTGAAGGAGCTGACCCAGGAGGCGGCGATCCGCGTGCGGGGGACCGCCAAGCTCGACGAGCGCGCCCCGGGCGGGGTCGAGGTCCAGGTCGACGACCTGGAGCTGGTCGCCGCGGTCGAGGGCGAGTATCCGATCTCGCTCCAGGCCCACGGGATCGACTTCCTCCTCGGGCTGCGCCACCTCTGGCTGCGCTCGACCCAGCAGCACGCGACCCTGCGCGTGCGCAGCGAGGTGATCCAGGCGATCCACGACTTCTTCTACGCCAAGCACTTCGTGCACGTGGACGCGCCGATCTTCACCCCCGCTGCCTGCGAGGGCACCTCGAACCTGTTCGAGGTCAAGTACTTCGACGACACCGCCTACCTCACCCAGAGCGGCCAGCTCTACATGGAGGCGGCGGCCATGGCCCACGGGAAGGTCTACTGCTTCGGCCCGACCTTCCGCGCCGAGCGCAGCAAGACCCGCCGGCACCTGACCGAGTTCTGGATGGTCGAGCCCGAAATGGCCTTCGCCGAGCTCGACGACGTCATGGACCTGGCCGAGGAGTTCCTGGAGTCGGTCGTGCAGCGCGTGCTCACGAACTGCAAGGTCGAGCTCGAGGCGCTGGAGCGCGACACCTCGGCCCTGGAGCGGGTCAAGCGCCCGTTCCCGCGGATCACCTACGACGAGGCCGTGAAGCTGCTCCAGGAGCAGGGCCACGACTTCACCTGGGGCAACGACCTCGGCGCCCCCGACGAGACCGCGATCTCCGCGCACTTCGACCGCCCGGTGCTGATCCACCGCTGGCCCAAGGAGATCAAGGCGTTCTACATGCGCCCCGACCCCGAGGACGAGCGCCTGGTGCTGGGCGTGGACGTGATCGCCCCCGAGGGGGCCGGCGAGGTGATCGGCGGCGGCGAGCGCGCCACCGACCTGAGCTTCCTGATCCAGCAGATCGAGGCCCACGGCCTGCCCCAGGAGGCCTTCGAGTGGTACCTCGACCTGCGGCGCTACGGCTCGGTGCCCCACGGCGGGTTCGGCCTCGGCCTCGAGCGGCTGGTGGCCTGGATCTGCGGGCGCGAGCACGTGCGCGAGGCGATCCCCTTCCCCCGGACCCTCTACCGCAAGGAGCCCTGAGGTGCGCGACGACGAGGACGAGGCGCTGGACGACGAGCCGCAGCGCCGCGGCCGCGAGGCCTCGGAGAAGCAGCTCGGCTTCATTCGCGTGTTGGCGCAGAAGCTGAAGCTCGACGACGACGCCCTGGCCGAGCTGGTCGAGGAGGTCGCGGGGACCCGCGAGCTGGAGGACCTGCAGGTCAACCAGGCCTCGGAGGTGATCGACGAGCTCCAGACCCGCGCCCGCGAGAAGGGCGTGGACCTGAGCCAGCCCTCGATCAGCGAGAAGCAGATCGGCTTCGTGCGCTCGCTCAAGCGCCGCGCGCACATGACCGACGCCGAGTTCGCCCAGTTCCTCCAGGAGAAGGCGGGCACCTCCGAGCTCGAGCAGGTCGGCCGCCGCGACGCCTCGGCGGTGATCGACGCGCTCCTGGCCCTGACCAAGGACGGCGGCGGCGGCGGCAACCGCGCCCCGGCGCGCCCCTCCTCGCCCCCGCCCCCGGTGGACGAGGACGACGACGTCCCGTTCTAAACCGGATCGACGATCCTGAGCGGGCGTGGTCGCGGCGAACTCCACGGCGCTCTGGCGCTCGCCCGCCCGCTCAGGATCGTCGATCCGGTTTCTAGTAGTCAGAGTCACGATCCTGAGCGGGCGAGCGAGCGCCAAGGCGTCAAGGATCTTCCAGCGACCCTCGCCCGCTCAGAATCGTGAACTCTGGTTAGGATCTGCGCCGAACCGCTCCCAGGGAGAGCCATGTCCGCCCGTCCCCTCCAGATCTGCGGCTGACCGTGTCCGACCGCCGGCTGCGCGAGCTCGAGCGTCGCCTCGAGCAAGACCCCAGCGACCAGGACGCGCTGACCCAGGCCGTCGCCGCGCGCCAACGCGCCGGGCTGCCCGTGCCCGCGCGCTGGCTGATCTCCGTGGTGTTCGACCCTCGGCGCTTCGACTACCCCGAGCCCGCTGCGCTCAGCGTCCTGACCCCCGACGGTCGCCGCCGCAGCGTGGGGAACACCCCCGCTCCCGACGGGCTCGCGCTCCCCGCCCACAAGGCGTGGTGGCTGCAGCCCCTCGGCCCCAGCGACCGGGGCGTGGCCGCCGCCGCCGAGCTCCTCGCCGGTGAGCCCCACGTCGGGCTCAGCCTGCGCCCCGACGTGACCCCCCACGGCCTCGACGCCTTGCGCCGCTTCAACGGCCTGCGCCGCCTGGACCTCTCTGCCTGCCCGGCGGTCGACGACGCCGCCCTGGCCGCGGTCGCTGGAGTGGTCGGCCTGGGCTGGCTCGACCTCTGGGGCTGCCGCCGCTTCGGCGCCGACGGCCTGGCTCGGCTGAGCGGCAGCGGGCTCGTGAGCCTGCGCCTCGCGGGCTGCGCGCAGCTCGACGCCGCAGCTTGGCCGCACCTCGCCGGCCTCCCGGAGCTCGTGGCCCTCGACCTCGCCGGCTGCAGCGCGCTGACCCCGGCCGGGCTGCGCGCGCTGAGCGAGCTCCCGGCGCTGGGTTACCTCGACCTGCGCGGCTGCTCCCGCCTCGACGACGAGGCCTGCGCCACCCTCGCCCGGCTCCCGGAGCTCACGGTGCTGAACCTCTCGCTCTGCCCGGGGATCACCCTCCGTGGCCTGCAGGCGCTGCGCCAGGCCCCGCGCCTGCGCGAGCTGTGGGCGGTAGGCACCGGCCTCGAGGCCGACGCCGCCGCCGCCGCGCTCCCCGACTGCGCGGTGCGCACGTGAGCGACTCCCCCTCCGTCCGCCGCGCGGACCCCGCCCAGGAGGCCCCTGCCCTGTTCGTCCCCGCCCTCGGCGGCGCGCTGCGCGGCGTCCTGTTCGACCTCGACGACACCCTCGTCGACCGCCGCGCGGCCCACGCCCGCGCCGTCCAGTTCCTGCTCCGCGAGCGCCTGGGCCAGGTCCCGCCCCACGCCCTCGAGCGCTTCGCCCTCGCCGACGACGACGGCCTGCGCCCGCGCGGCGCGTTCTGCAAGCAGGTCGTGCGCGCGCTGCCCGAGCTCGACTGGACCCCGGGCGAGCTCTGGGCGCGCTACGCCCCGGCGGTGGCCCGCGCGGTGCGCCCGGTCCCCGGGCGCCGCGACGCGCTGGCCGCGCTCGGCGAGCGCGTGGCCCTGGGCGTCGTCACCAACGGCGGCCCGCTCCAGCGGGAGAAGCTGCGCCGGGCCGACCTCGACGGGCTGTGGCAGAGCGTGCGGGTGAGCGGCGAGGACGGCTGCGCCAAGCCCGAGCGGCGCCTGTTCCAGCTCGCGCTCGCCGACCTGGGGCTCGAGCCCAGGGACGTGCTCTACGTGGGCGACCGCCCCCACGAGGACATCGACGGCGCCCGCGCCGCGGGGCTCTCGACCTGCTGGATCCAGGGCCCGCGGGTCGCCCGCAGCGCCCGCGCGGACTGGGTCGTCCCCGACGTCGAGGCCTTGTTCGCGGCGCTGCTCCCCCTCGCCGTGTGCTGTGGGTGAGGCGCCCCCCGAGCGCCCCGACCCCGCCCCCCCCGGGGCACCACCCTTCGTCCACCCGCCCCTCGAGGCCGCGCTCCTCGTCGCCCTCGCCGTCGGCGTGGCCCTCGGCCTGCGCGGACTGAGCGCGGCGGTCCCGGCCCTGGCCGGCGCCACGGGGCTGGGGCTGGTCCTGGCCTGCGTCGTGCCCGCCTACGTGCTCGCGCTGCGCCGCGGCCGCGACCCGCTCCTCGTCCACGGGATCCTGGTGCGGCCCCAGCGCCCCTGGCGCCTGGCGGCGGTCTCCCTCGCGCTCCTCGGCGGCTTCGCGCTCGCGATCGAGCTCGCCGCCCGCAGCCGGGGCTGGGCGCCCCAGCCCCTGAGCGCGGGCGCGCTCCTGGCGCGGCTGGGGAACGACCTGGTCACCGTGGCCCTGGCCGAGGAATACCTGTTCCGCGGCGTGGCGCAGCCCGCGTGGGAGCCCGCCGAGCCGCGCTGGCGCGTGCTCGGCGTCCCGTTCGGCCGCGGGGCGCTCCGCGCCGCGCTGGCCTTCGGCCTGGCGCACCCGCTGGTGTGGCTCGCCCCGGCGCAGGCGGTGGTCGTGCTCCCCGGGCTGTGGTTCGCCTGGCTGCGCGCGGCCGGCGGGAGCGTGCTGGTGTGCGCCCTGGCCCACGCCCTGGCGAACACCCTGCAGCTCGGCTGCCTGACCCGCTACCCGGAGCTCCCGAGCCTCCTGCCCTGGGTCGGCTGAGCCGCCTACTCCCCCGCGCTGAGCAGGCGGGGGACCCAGGTCTCGACCAGCGCCCCCAGCTCGTCGGGGGAGAGCTCGGGGACCGGCTCGGCCCAGCACCCGGCCGAGCGCAGGCGCTCCGCCGAGGTCCAGAACTCGCGGGCCCGCGGGTGCGCCGGCGGCGGCGGCAGCGCGGCGTCGGGCCGCGCGCACACGCGCTCGAACGCCGCGCGCGCGAGGGAGGTCCCCTCGGCGTGAGCGGCCAGGCACAGCGCGGCCTGGCCCGCGCGGTCGGCGCCCCAGCGCAGGGTCCCCGCGAGCCAGCGCGCGCTGCCCCGGGTCGCGGGCGGGAGCTCGTCGGCCGCGTCGAGCTGAGCCGCGGCGGTGTCCGGGTCCTCGTGCAGCCCGAGGAACTCCGAGAGCCCGAGGAGCTGGGTCACCACGCTCACCCGCTCGGCCATGAGCAGGCCCAGGGTCCCGCCGTCCACCTCGAGCCGCTGCTTGAGCCGGCTGAGGTCGGCCATGCCGCCCGAGGTCAGGCCATGGACGCCGCGCAGGTCGAGGATCAGGTGCCGCACGCCGAACTGCACGATCGCGTCCAGGAGGTGCTTGAGCCCGTCCCGGGGGATCCCCGCGTAGCGCGCGTCGAGCTCGGCCCAGGCGCTGCCGCGGCGCGGGTCGCGCCAGGTGAGCTCCAGGCCGTGGCGCATGGTGCGCGCGGCCTCGACGGGCTCGAAGGGCGCGCCGGGGACCGTCGAGGCCCGAGGGAGGAAGGCCGCCGGGCCGAAGGCGCCGGCGTCGGGCTCGAGCAGGTAGGCCGCGAGCTCGACGCTCGGGCTCGCCGGCCCCGCGCGCTTGAGCGCATGCAGCAAGCCGTGCACGGCCTGGCGGTCGCCCGCCCGCGCAGCCCCCAGGAGCTGGAGCACCCGCGTGTCCAGGTCAGCCCTCCCCGCGCGCGAGGGGCGCGGCGTAGATCCCGGCGAGGGCGCTCAGTCGATCGGTTGACCGGACTCGATCCGGCGAATCAACCAGTCCACGCGCTTCTGCATGCGCTCGTCCTCGTAGGACGCGCGCACCTTCTGCAACAGCTCCAGCGCCTTCTCGGTCTTGCCACCCGCGGCGAGCCCCCGCGCCATTTCCACGGCTTGGATTCGCTTGGTGATCGCGCGGACCGTGTCCGAGGGGGGATCCCCGTCCCCGGTGAAAGGCCCGCCAGCTTCGTCTTCGCTCACAGGGTCAGCTTAACGAGGGGCTGCAGCGCGAGCGAACGCTAGCGTGGCAGTCGCGCAGGAGCCGGATGAACGCTCAGGCAGAGAGGGCCAGCCGCCCCTCGACCTCGCGCAGGGTGTTGCGGATCAAGCGCACGTAGGGCGAGTAGGGGCTGAGCTCGAGGAAGGTGAACAGGTCCTCCTCGGCGCCGTGGGCCTCCCCCAGCTTGGCGCGCGCGATCCCGCGGAACAGCCAGGCCTGCGCCAGCTTCGGCGCGAGCTCCAGGGCCTTGGACGCGTCGTGCACCGTGGCCTCGAGGTTCCCCCGGTGAAACTCGGCGCTGGCGCGGTTGGCCCAGGCCGGGAGGTAGACGTCGTCGACCTCGAGGGCCTCGCTGTAGTCCTGCACCGCGCCGGTGAGGTCGCCGGTCCGCGCGCGCACGATCCCGCGCTTGGTCCACGGCTGCGGGTGGTAGGGGTTCTCGCGGATCGCCGCGCTGAAGGCGGCGAGGGCGTCGGCCACCCGCCCGCGCTTGAGGTGCAGGCTGCCCTCCGCGACCTGGGGCGAGCTCGGCGGACCGAGGGCGCGGCGCACGTCGCCGGCGCCCGGGTCCTTGCTGAGCTGCGCGCGGCCCCCCGCGTCGAGGGGCGCGGCCTCGAGCTCCTCGAGCGCCAGGCGCAGGCGCTCGACCGCGGCGCGCTCGACCGCCGCCGTGGCCCGGCGCACCGGCGGCGCGAAGGCGCTGTCCGCCGGCAGCTCGAGGGCGCGTCCCAGGTTCAGGGGCAGCGCCGCAGCCCAGGTGGCCGCGGGCGGGGTCGCGTCCAGGAGCCGCGGCGCGCGCGCCCGCGGACCGCGCCAGCGGGGGGCTGTCCTGGACGCGGTCGGCCGCGCGAGGTGTGCCCCGCAGCTGCGGCAGTGGGCGACGTCGTGCACGAACCCCCACAGCGAGAGGGTCCGGCACTCGCGGCAGCGGTGCAGCGCCTCGGAGCCGACGAGGCGCTCGCCCACGTGGCGCTTGAGCCCGCGCGGCAGCTCTTCGAACTCGTCGTGATCCAGCGCGCGCAAGACCCAGTCCAGGGCGTCGGTGGACAGCGCCCCCTCGAGGGCCTGTGCCACCCGCGCGAGCTCGGGATTCGACGCGAGAGCCATGGGGCGAGCCTACCCCTGAAGCGCGGCCGCGCGAAGCAGAATGTTCAGCACGAGGCCGGCGCCCCGCCCCCCCCAGGCCACGGTCCGCGCGCCCCAACCCCTGGCCCCGTGAGGCGTTCGGCTCCCGCACGCCCGCGCCTCGGGGGTTGGGTCGCGTTGTCTGCTCCGGGGCGAGTGCGTACACTGCCCGCGAGAGAGTCCAGGGAGTAGCGAGACTTGGCCACCCATTTCGACCTCGGGTTCCTCCAGTCCCTCGTCGAGCAAGGACTGATCGAGCGGCCCCAGGCCAATCAATGTGTGCAGACGATCGACGCGCGCGCCGCGAGCGGGACCCCGGTCCAGGCGCCGCAGGTCGTCGCCGAGCTGGGCTTCGTGGACCCCGCCCGGCTCCCGGCCCTCGAGGCGCGGTTCCGCGCGCGCACCAGCGGTCGCCAGCCTCGACCCGGCGGCGCACCGCCGCCGCCCCCCCCCCCCCCCCTCGGGTCGCCAGGCCCCGCCCCGCAGCCCCTCCGGCCGCCACCCGCGCCCCGAGCGCGCGCCCTCCGGCCGCCAGGCCCCGCCCCGCAGCCCCTCCGGCCGCCAGGCCCCGCCCCGCAACCCCTCCGGTCGTCAGGCCCCGCCCCGCAGCCCCTCGGGCCGCCACCCGCGCCCCGAGCGCGCGCCCTCCGGCCGTCAGGCCCCGCCCCGCAGTCCGTCCGGTCGCGCGCCGCGCCCGCGCTTGGGCCCGCAGCCCCGCCCCGCCCCCGGCGCCGTCGGGCTCCCCGAGCAGTTCGTCCCCCAGGAGCGCCTGGCGAGCTACGTCGACCTCGCGGGCAACCCCCACGCCGAGGCGCTGGACGCCTTCGCCCTGGGGGAGATCCTGGGCCAGGGACCCACCGGCTTGACCTACGACGGCGTGCGCAAGCAGGACCGCCTGCGGGTCGCGCTCAAGGTGCTGAACCCGCGCTTCGCCACCCAGCCCGAGCTCGTGGCGGAGGTGCGCGAGGACGTGCTCGCCTTCGTGGGCCTCGACGTGCCCGGCGCGCCTCTGGCGCTGGGGGTGACCCACGGCCACCAGGTCGTGGTCTACCCGCACCTCGGCGGGCAGGTCCTGACCCAGCTCCTGCGCGGCGGGCCCGCCGAGGCCAGGAGCGCGCTCGAGATCGTGCGCGCGGTGGCGCAGGTGCTCGTGCCCGCCCACGAGCAGGGCCTCGGCCACGGCGACGTGCGCCCCGAGAAGATCCTCTGCGGCGACGCCGGCGCCGCCCTCTGCGACTTCGGCCTCGCCCGCGCCTCCTGCCTGGCGTCGGCCTACGGCCAGCGCGGCATGACCTTCGGCCACCCGGGCTACCTGGCGCCGGAGGTGCTGCAGGAGGACCAGCTCGAGCCCACCCCGGTCGCCGACGTCTACGCCCTGGGGATCACGCTCTACCAGCTCCTCTGCGGGCGGCCGCCCTTCACCGGGAGCGTGGAGGAGGTCCTCGGTCGCCACCTCGACGCCTCGCTGCCCCCGCCGCCGGACGGCGTGCAGATCTCGAAGGGGATCGCGCAGCTCCTGCTGAACCTGACCGCGAAGTCGCCGACCGCGCGCCTGCGCAACGCGCGCACGGTGGTCGACGCGGTGGACGCGCTGCTCCAGGGGCACCGCGGGATCGTGACCCGCGAGGCCTGGAGCGTGGCCTCCCAGGCCGAGGCGGACCAGGCGCTGTGGGCGAGCACCGAGGGCGCGCCCCTGGCGGAGCAGCTCCCCGACCTCAGCGACGCGCTCATGCACTCGAGCGCGCGGCTCCCGCGGGAGGTGATCAGCGACCTCCTGCAGGAGGAGGCGCGGGCCAAGGACAAGGCCGCGGACAAGGGCAAGTTCAACCTGGGCGAGCAGATCGGGCGCGGGCCGATCGGGCGCACCTGCGAGGGCAGCCTGGGCGACCGCCCGGTCGCGGTGAAGGTGATCTCCGCGCGCTTCGACCAGCACCCCCAGGTCGTGCAGAACCTGCTCGATCGCGCGGTGGCGTCCCAGGTCTTGGACCACCCGAACCTCGTGCGCTTCGTGCAGGTGATCCGCGCCAAGAACCGCACCCTGATCCTGCAGGAGCGGGTGCAGGGGGTGCCCCTGGCGCAGCTCCTCCAGGACCAGGGCAAGCTCGAACCGGGGCAGGCCCTGGGCTTCGCGCGGGAGATCGCCGAGGCCCTGGCCCACGCCCACGAGCACGGGCTGGCCCACGGCGACGTGCGCCCGCAGAAGATCTATGTCGAGGCCGGTCGCGCGCGGCTGGCGGACATGGGCTACGCCCAGGCCAACTGCCTCGGCGCCGGGTTCGGCCGCCACGGCCTGCCCTTCGGCCACCCCAACTACACCGCCCCCGAGGTGTTCCAGACGCCCCTCGAGGCCCCGGACCCTCTGAGCGATATCTACGGCCTGGGCGTGACGCTCTACGAGGCGATCTGCGGCAAGCCGCCCTTCGAGGGCGAGCCCCCCGACGTCATGCGCAAGCACCTCTCGCGCCCGATCCCGCCGCCCCCGGCCGAGGCCGAGGTCCCCGAAGCCGTGGCCGAGCTGATCCTCAAGCTCACGGCCAAGGACCGCGCGCGCCGGCCGCAGTCGGCGCAGGAGGTGCTCGAGGCCCTCGACCGCGCAGCGAAGCAGGCGTCCCAGGGCGCGGGCGCGCCCATGGTCGAGGAGTTCGACCCGACCCAGGACCTGCTGTCCCAGGCCGACTGGGGCCAGCTCGTGGCCGCGGTGCCCAAGGTCACCGGGCGCTGGTCCAAGGACCGGATCAAGCAGGCCCAGACCGTGGGCCCCAAGGACTGGGACGAGCGCAGCCTGGCCGAGGGCAGCGCCGAGCAGTCGGAGCTGCGCAAGGCCCTCGAGGCCGCCGTCGCCGACAGCGCGAGCAAGCCCGGCGCCCGCCGCGGCCCCGCGCCGGTGCTCGGCGCCCCGCCCCCGGCAGGCAACACCGCGACCTTCGCGCTCTCGGTGGCCGGGATCGCGGTGGTGATCGTGACCATGATCGGGATCGCGATCTACCAGGCGGTGACCGGCGAGCCCGAGCCGGTCCCGGTCGCAGAGCTCCCCACCTTCGAGCCGCCCCCCGAGGTGCAGAAGCAGCGCGCCGAGGAGGAGGCCTTCAAGGGCCAGGTCGAGCAGGCCCTCGAGGAGTACGAGGAGAAGCTCGGGCGCGCGCTGGAGCGCCGCGAATACAAGCGCGCGCTGGCCCTGGTCGACGCGCTCCCGGAGAAGGTGCGCGAGAGCGGCTACGCCCAGACCCGGCTGCGCGAGGCGCAGCTCCAGCTCGCGGCGGGGATCGCGGAGGCCACCGCGCGCACCGAGACCAGCTTCAGCAAGCTGATCCAGAACGGCGCGCTGGACCTCGCGGAGCGGCTCCTGGACCAGGACGGGCTGCCGGACTGGGGGCGCGAGGACGCGACCTACCGCAAAATGCGCCAGGCCCTGCACCGCGAGCAGACCCTGCGCCTGGCCAAGCTCGAGCAGCTCGAGGGCCCGCGGGACAAGCCCTTCGAGGTCCCCCGCCTGCGCCAGGAGCTGCGCAAGTACGTCGAGGGGATCCCGATCGACACCGCGCTGCCCAACGGCGGCGTGGCCGTGCGCTACCGCGGCGACGCGCTGGAGGCGCTGCTCACGCGAAACTCGAAGACCTACAACCTGCGGGTGGCCAAGCTCAAGCCGGCCCCCAACGGCCTGGGCATGGCGCTCTACCTCGAGCCCAAGCCCCACGAGGTCGGGATCCTGTTCCACAAGCTGCCGCTGGTGCGGCCGCTCGACGCGACCCTCGACTTCGTGCTCGACGGGCCGCTCAAGCCGTTCAGCTCGGTGGGGATCGTCTCGGGCTTCAGCCCCGAGAGCCGCCGCGCCTTCGGCATGAGCTGGGGCCTGGCGCCGGTCGACGCGCGCCCGGCCGACGGGATCTACAACTGGGACGCCTCGGTGGGCACGGAGCTGCTCGAGCCCGACGTCGTGCTGCGCATGACCTACAGCTTCAGCCCGCTGGCCAACCGCCCGACCATGCTCACCCTCGGCGGCGACCTGCTCTCGGCGGGCCGCCGGCGCGAGGGCAAGACGGTGCGCGTGCACCTCAGCAGCGTGCAGGGCGAGACCGCGATCACCCTCCGCGACGTCAAGGGCTGGGTCGTCGGCCTGGAGGTCCGCGGGATCTTCGATCCGGAGGCCCCAGGCAACTAGCTGCCGGCGAATACCGCCGCGCGTCCGCCGTCAGCCGGTTGCGCGCCCCTCGGGCGCCTGGTTGACTGAACCGCGGAGGGCCGCTGGCCCTCGCCACCCCAAGGAGCGTCCCATGCTGCGCCCCGCGTCGCGCGCCCTCCTCCTCGGCGCCGCCCTCTGCGCCCTCGCGCCCCTCGCCCAGGGCGAGGGCCTCAGCGCCGAGATCAAGAACGAGAACAACCGCGGCAAGGTCGAGGTCCAGGGCTCGGCGGCGCAGTTCCCCGACGGGACCGAGCTGCGGGTCGAGGTCGTGGTCAAGGGCAACTACCCGGACCCGATCGTGGCCGCGCTGTTCCGGGTGCGCGTCCAGGACGGGCAGTTCCTCCAGGAGGAGACCCGCCCCGCGGTGTTCGCGCCCCTGAGCTACGTGGTCACGCTCAAGCTCCCGGTCGACGCCCAGGCGCCCCAGATCCGCAAGCTGATCGAGCAGAAGTTCGGCTGGCCGCGCAACCACGTGGAGAAGCTCGACTTCGTCGACGTGACCCTGGGCACCGAGGAGGAGAGCGCCGCGTTCCGGCTCAGCGTCCTGCGCCGGCTGCGCACGCTGAACGAGGAGCTGGAGCAGGTGGTCGAGTGCCTGGCCCCGGCCACCGAGCGGCCCGTCGCCGAGAACCCCGCCTGGAAGGAGCAGCAAGCCGCCTTCGTGGGCAAGGCCCGCGCCCTCGGCGCCAAGGTCCGCCGCTTCAGCCGGGAATACGCCGCGCTCCCAGACCAGGACCTGCTCGAGACCCTGAGCAAGTCGCTGCACAAGCTCTCGGATATCGCCGCCCACGTGGAGAAGGGCGGCGACCCGGTCGTCGCCCAGCGCGACCTGGGCTACGTGCGCGGCTGGACCACCGGGATCGAGGCCGACGTCACCGGCCGCCTTCCGGTCGAAGAGCGCGAGCGGTAGGGGCGGGGTTTATCCCCGCCCGGGTATGTCAGGCCGTCTACCTTCCGCAGCAGAGGGACACGTTCGTGCGACCTCGAACAGCGGAGCTCTCAGCGCTGGCTGCAGATTCCTTCGGGCCCGAGAGGTGGGGACGAGCCCCGCCCCTACTCCACCTCAGAGCCAGCGGGCGACCCATGGGCCTGGGCACCCCCGCGAGCGCCTACTCCGCAGCGAGAGCCTCGGCCCGCGCGCGCTGGGCGTCGGTGAGCTTGCGCAGCACGAGTCGGGGGGCGTCGCTGGCCTCGAGCGCGCGCCGGGCGAAGTCGCGGGCGCGGAGCGGGTCTGGCTCCGGGTGCTGGGCCCAGGCCTCCGCCGCGTCGAGCAAGAACGCCGGGTGCAGCGGGTAGCGCTCGAGGGCCGCGTCGAAGGCCGCGCGCGCCCGCGGCAAGTCGCCCAGCTCCTGGAGGGCCAGCCCGAGCTCGTCGCGGATCGCCGCCGACGTCGGCTCGCGCTCGGCGGCGCGCTCGAGGTCGGCCACCGCCTGCTCCAGGTCCCCCAGCCCTCGGGACACCGCGGCGCGCTCGCGGTAGGAGTCGGCGTAGGCGGGGTAGGCGTCGATCGCCGCCTGGAACCCGGCGCGCGCGCCCTCGAGGGCCTCGGTCGCGCGCGCGCGCTTGCCCGTGCGCGCGAGCTCGGCGCCCTCCATGTGCAGCGCCCGCGCCTCCTCCCGCGCCGCGTCCGCGAGCATGAGCGGCTGCGCCCAGAGCACGCCCACCAGCGCCAGCACGCACGCCCCGCCGGTCGCCGCGAGCAGGCTCGGGTGCGGGGCGGGCTCGGACTCGACCGGGGCCCCCGCGCGCAGGAGCCCCACGAGCACGCACACCGCGGTCAAGCAGCCCGCCTGGTGCAGGCCGAAGTTGGTCGCGCCGTCGGCGGCGAAGCCCACACAGCCCGCGGCGAGGGCGGCGCGCCAGCGGTCGGCGGGGAGCGGCGCGCCCTCGGCCAAACCCCAGGCCACCCCGCCGACCCCCAGGAGCACGAGCAGCCACTCCAGGTTCAGCCCCAGGACGTCGCTCCCCGCGAGGAGCACCAGCCCGCCGAACGCGAGGCCGACGCCGAGGCCCGCGCGCTGGCTGGGGTCCGGCGCGAGCTCGGCCCGCGGCGCGCCGCGCACCGCGCGCCAGGCCACCAGGCCGACGAGCGCCACCAGCCCCAAGAGTCCCAGGGCCCCGAGCTCGACCCACAGCTCGAGGGGCGCGTTGTGGGCGTGGAGCGCCTCCTCGGCGACGGGCAGCTTGTAGCGCGGATAGAGCGCGCGGAACGCGTTCAGCCCGTGGCCGAGCCAGGGCGCGTCGAGCCCCATGCGCCAGGCCGCCGACCAGTACTCCAGGCGCACCGTGAGCGAGAGCCCCACCCCCTCGGCCTCCCGCGCGCGCAGGAAGAGCAGCGTCCCCACCCCGCCCAGGAGCGCGCCCGCGCCGGCGACCCCGAGGAGCAGCTTCGTGCGCAGGCGTCGCCAGCGCGGGTGGAGCACCGCGAAGGCCCCCAGGCTGGCGAGGAACGCGAGCACCCCGCCCTTGCTCTCGGTGGCCACGAGCGCCGCCACCAGCACGACGCAGGCGCCCCCCGCCAAGACCCGCCGCGCGCCGCGCTGGGCGGCCGCGTGAGCCAGGGTGAGCGGGAACACCATGGCGATCGCGCAGGCGAGCATGTTCGGCAAGAGCCAGGGCCCGGTGGCCGCCGCGCCGTAGATCCGCTCGCGCAGCCCTTGCTGGAAGTCGGCCTCGTAGAGCGCGAGCTCCTGCAGACGCCCCTGCTCCAGGTCGCGCTGCAGCGCCGGGGCCTCGACCAGGACCTCGTGCAGCCCCGAGCACGCGCCCAGGAGCACGCTCCCCACGAGCACCGCCCCCAACCAACGCGCGCGCCCGCCGGCGCTGGCCAGGAGCGCGGTCGCCGCGGCCAGCCCCGCCGCCGCAGTCCAGGACAGCGCCGTGCGCCAGCCGAGCTCGGGGTCTGGCGCGTGGGCGCCCGCCGCCCACAGCCCCACGATCAGCGCGCCCCCGAGCCCCAGGTGCGCCCACAGCCGGAGCGCGCGCCGCGCGAGCAGGGCCTCGACCAGCGCCAAAGCCAGGGCCGAGAGGGTCAGGGCGTCGAAGAACACCTGGGCCCCGGGGGTGTGCAGCTCCTGCCCGGCGCCGCTGGACTGGGTCCGCGCGAGCACCGCCGCGACCCAGGTCGCGAGCGCCAGCGGCGTGATCCAGCGCAGCAGGGGCGAGGGCGGCTCGGGCTCGGTCACCCCGGCTCTACCCGCGACCGAGGTCCTGGTTCATGGCCTCGAGGGCGGCCTCGATCCGCGCGCGCCAGTCGTCGGGGGCGGCGCCCTCCCAGGGGTGGGTCAGCGAGCGCGAGGCGCTGACCAGGGCGCCCCCGGGCCGGGTGGCCGCGGCGTGATACGCCTCGAGGGAGCCGCCCTGGGCGCCGTAGCCGGGCATGAGGAACGGGGTGTGGGGCATGACGCTGCGCAGGCGCGCGACCTCGGCGGCGTCCACGGTCAGCCCGACCACCGCGCCCACCGGCGACCAGCCCGCCTCGCCCACGTGGGGCGCGCCGAGCTCGCGCACCCAGCTCGCGACCCGGTCGACCACGAGGGTCCCGTCGTCGAGCCGCGCCGACTGCAGCTCCTCGGCGCCGGGGTTCGAGGTGCGCACGAGCACGAACACGCCCTTGCCCGCGGCGACCGCCGCGTCGACGAAGGGCCTCAGGGTGTCGGGGCCGAGGTAGGGGTTGATCGTGAGCGCGTCGATCGGGGCGTCCGCGCTCAGCCAGCGCCGCGCGTAGGCCTCGGCGGTGCTCCCAATGTCCCCGCGCTTGGCGTCGGCCAGGAGCAGGCTCCCCCCGGCCCGCGCCGCGCGCCCCACGGCGTCGATCGCCAGCGGGTCGTCCTCGAAGAACGCGAGCTGCGGCTTGATCACCGCGACCTTGGAGCCCAGGACCTCCGCCGCCGCCGCGCCCCACGCCGCCGCCGACCAGCCCAAGGGCAGGCGCTCGGGGCGCGGGTCGATCCCGGCGCACACCGGTCCGCGGGCGTCGACGAGCTGGGCGAGGCGATCGGCGAAGGCTTGCACGGGCTCGACTGTAGTCGATCCCTGCGACGCGTGGGGCTGACGGACGGAGGCAGGAAGGCAGGAAGGCAGGAAGGCAGGAAGGCAGGAAGGCCGGAAGGCCGGAAGGCAGGAAGGCAGGAAGGCAGGAAGGCAGGAAGGCAGGAAGGCAGGAAGGCCGGAAGGCCGGAAGGCAGGAAGGCAGGAAGGCCGGAAGGCAGGAAGGCAGGAAGGCAAGAAGGCAAGAAGGCAAGAAGGCAAGAAGGCAAGAAGGCAAGAAGGCAAGAAGGCAAGAAGGCAAGAAGGCAGGAACCGCAGAGGCGCCGAGGACGCCGAGGTCGCGCAGAGGGCGGCGACTGCACACCGGGGACGGGTCGCCCGCGAGTGCGCGATCTGCTGGCTCCGCCTGGACACCGCGCTCGGACTCAGAGCTCCGCCCAGGGAAGCCGCGGTCGGGAGATCGAGGGGTCAGGGTTGCTCCGCCCACTCGCTGGCGCTGTGGGGTCGTGGCGGGGCTCGTCCCACACGTGCTCGGCGCGGTCTTCGCCCACGAGGTGCGAATCCGCGCAGCCTCTCGAATCCCGCGCGTGGGCCCACACAGGGGTAGGGGCGGGGCTCGTCCCACAGGTGTTCGGCACGGTCTTCGCCACCGAGGCTCGTGGCGGAGGCGGTGCGCTGCCTCGCCCCCCCCGGAGGCCGAGGTCGTGTCCGCGCCTGGACGCGTCCCCGCCCCGCGAGCCCGAGTTACCCTCCGTTCGAGGAGGTGACCCGTGCTCGTGAGCGACGCCGAACGTGAGCGCCTGGTCGAGACCCGCCGCGCGATCCACCGCGCGCCCGAGCTGGCCTACGAGGAGCGCGGCACCGCGGCGCTGGTCGTAGGGCGCCTGCGCGCGTTGGGGCTCGAGCCGACCGCGGGGGTGGCGGAGACCGGGGTCGTGGTCGACGTCCCGGGCGCGCGCCCGGGGCCGACGGTGCTCCTGCGCGCGGACCTCGACGCGCTCCCGGTGACCGAGCTGAACGAGGTGGACTACCGCTCGCAGCACGCGGGGGTCATGCACGCCTGCGGTCACGACGGGCACGTCTCGGCGCTGCTCCTGGCCGCCGAGCGGCTGGTCGGGGACCCGAGCTTCGCAGGGAAGGTGCGGCTCTGCTTCCAGCCCGCCGAGGAGGGCCGCGGCGGCGCCAAGCGCATGATCGAGGAGCACGGCGTGCTCGAGGGCGTGGCGCGCGCGTTCGCGATCCACCTCTGGAACGAGCTCCCGGTGGGGCAGGTGGCCTGCACCCCGGGGCCGATCTTCGCCGCCGTCGATCGCTGGGCGCTGACGGTTAAGGGCGAGGGCGGACACGCGGCGCTGCCGCACCGGGTGCGCGACCCGATCGTGGCCGCGAGCCACGTGGTCGCCGCGCTCCAGACGCTCCCCAGCCGCTGGGCCGATCCGTTGGATCCGCTCGTCGTGACCGTGGGCCGCTTCGCCGCGGGCACGAACTGGAACGTGGTCCCGCCCCACGCCGAGCTCGAGGGCACCTGCCGCAGCCTGGCCCAGGTGACCTGGGAGGCGCTCCCCGCGCGCTTCGCCCAGGCGGTCGAGGACACCGCCCGCGCCCACCGCTGCGAGGCCGAGCTCGACTACCGCCGGATCTGCCCGCCCACGATCAACGCCCCCGAGTCCGCGCACCTGGCCCAGCGGATCGTGACCCGCCTCGCCGGCGAGGGCGCGGCCAAGGTCGAGGGCGAAGGCAGCCGGGCCATGGCCGGGGAAGACTTCTCCGAGTTCCTCCAGCGCGTGCCCGGCGGGTTCTTCCTCGTCGGCTCGCGCAACGAGGCCCGGGGGCTCGTGCACCCGCACCACTCGGACCGCTTCGACTTCGACGAGGACGCGCTGCCCCTCGCAGCCCGGCTACTGGAGGAGCTCGCCCGGGAGAGCCTGAGCGGCTAGGAGCTCGAGGGGCGCGACGCTTCCTCCTCCCTCGTCATTCGCGCTCGCAGGACGAGGTCGCTGGGGCGGAGCCTTGGCGTCCTTGGCGTCCTTGGCGGTTCAATCCTTCTTCCTACACGGGCACGGGCACGGGCAAGGCCCCGGGCCCGGGCACGGGCCCACCTCCGGTTGGACGAATCCCCTGCGCGCACTATCCTCAGAGCGCTGAGCTCCGGCTCGGCGTGGAGGGTTCATGGGCACCACCTACACCGCCGTGGAGGACCGGGTCGCGGACTGGATCCGCGGCCTGCTGCTGCGCGCGCAGAAGCTGCGGGACGAGACCGACCCCGACTGGAAGCACGCCTACGGGCTGGCCCAGGGCGTGGGGATCGTGCTCGCCAACAAGGCCTGGCCCCTGTTCCCCTCGGCCAAGGGCTGCATGTTCCAGGACCTGGTCACCGAGGCCGAGGAGGCCCGCGCTCAGGGCGTGAAGCCCGGCCAGTTCCCCGACCCCTTCCTCCCGGGCGTGCTGGGCGTGCCCGCGGACCCCCGGGCCCAGGGCAAGGAGGCCAAGGTCGAGAGCCTGCTCAAGGGCTTCCTGGCCAAGGTCCGGCGCGCGGGCGACCGCAGCGACGCCGCCTGGCGCCACGGCTACGGCGTGGCCCAGGGCTTCGGCGCCCTGGCCCAGACCCCGGCCTGGCCGCCCTACCCGGCCCAGGAGGGCGCGCGCTTCTCGACCCTGGCCGGCCCGACCGCGAGCCCGGCCCCGGGCGCGCCCCAGCCGCCCCAGGCGCCGACCCCGCCGCGTCCGATCAAACGGCCCGCGCCGCCGGACGACGCCTTCCGCGCCCAGAACACCATGCTCGACGAGCCCGAAGACGACGGGGAGTCCTTCCGGGCGCAGAACACCATGCTCGACGAGCCCGAGGACGACCCCGAGGCCTTCCGCGCCCAGAACACCATGCTCGACGAGCCGGGCGGCGGCGACGCCGGCGGCGACGAGGCCTTCCGCGCCCAGGCCACCCTGCTCGACGCCGGGAACGCCGCCGAGACCGTCGACAGCGCGACCCGCCAGGAGCGCGCCGACAGCCGCAGCCCCAGCCGGCGCCTGGCCCGGCGCCCGAGCCAGCGCGTGTCCCTGCGCGACGCGCTCAAGGGCGCCAAGCCCCCGACCGCCGAGCCCGCCTCGGGCGAGATCACCCGGATCGGGCGCTTCCAGATCCTGAGCAAGCTCGGCAAGGGCGCCATGGGTCAGGTGTTCAAGGGCCGCAGCCCCGACGGCGAGATCGTGGCGATCAAGGTCCTGCACGCGCAGTTCATGCAGAACCAACGCGTGCGCGCGCGCTTCGTGCGCGAGGCCAAGGCCGTCGAGCGCGTCGACGACCCGGCGGTGGTGCGCTTCGTCGAGAGCGGCGAGCAGGACGGCGTCGGCCAGTTCATCGCCATGGAGTACGTCGAGGGCGACGAGCTGGGCAACGTGCTCCGCCGCCGCCGCGGCCAGCCCCTGGAGCTGGGCACCGCGGTCAGCTACTCCCTGCAGGCGGTGAAGGGGATCCGCGCCGCCCACGCCGCGGGCGTGATCCACCGCGACCTCAAGCCCGAGAACATCATGATCACCGCCAACGGCGGGGTGAAGATCACCGACTTCAGCCTCGCCCGACGCACCCAGGACTCCATGCTCCTGACCCGCGAGGGCCAGGTCATGGGCACGCCGCACTTCATGGCGCCGGAGCAAGCCCAGGGCAAGCCCGTCGACGCCCGCGCCGACATTTACTCGCTGGGCGCGCTGATCTACGTGTTGGTCACGGGCAAGTTCCCCTTCCCCCGCGACAACGTCACCGACGTGATCCAGGCCCACTGCGAGGAGCCGCGCCCCGACCCGCGCGAGCACAACCCGCAGGTCCCCGCCGGGCTGGTGCAGGTGATCCACAAGGCCATGGCGATCGACCGCGGCGAGCGCTACGCCTCCGCGGAGGCCATGCTCGCCGGGCTGCTCGCGGCGGCGGGCTTGCCGCCGGAGGAGAGCGCCCCCGAGGTCCCGGCGGAGGTCTTCGCCGGCGAGCTGCCCGAGGGCACCAAGCTCGGCGACTACACGATCCAGCGCCTGCTCGGCGCCGGCGGCATGGGCCACGTCTACTACGCCACCGACTCGGCCCAGAACCCGATCGCGCTCAAGGTGCTCCCGCCCCAGCCCGGGCGCGACCCGCAGCAGCGCGTGCTCGAGACCCGCCGCTTCCTGAACGAGGCCAAGCTCGCCAAGCGCGTGGTCTCCCCCTTCTGCTACCGGATCCTGGGGCACGGCCTCGACGACAACGGGGTCGCCTACATTGCCACGAGCTTCGTCGACGGGATCTCGCTCGCGAGCCTGATCGAGCAGCAAGGCATGCTGCCCCCGGAGGTCGTGGAGTCCGTCGCCTTCGGCGTGGTCCAGGCCCTCCAGGACGTCGAGGCCGCGGGGCTCGTGCACCGCGACGTGACCCCCGCGAACATCATGCTCAAGAAGGACGCCGGCCAGGCCCCGGGCGCCGGGGTCGTGCTGATCGACTTCGGGCTCACGATCCCCCGCGAAGACCCCATGAAGGTCGGGGTCCCCAAGCGGGGCAACAAGTCCACGGCGCTGTTCAAGCACCGCGTCGGCGGCCAGAAGGACGCCGGGAGCCTGGAGGAGAGCGTGCACGAGGACGCGCTGTTCCTGGACCACCTCCCGGGCGGCACGCCGGCCTACATGGCCCCCGAGGTGATCGAGGCCCCGGCGCTCGTCGACGTGCGCGCCGACCTCTACTCCCTCGGCGCCTCGCTCTACCACGCCGCCACCGGGCACCGCCCCTACACCGGCGACTCCCTCGAAGCCGTGATGTACCAGCAACGCAACCAGGCGCCGCCGGCGATCTCGCAGTTCAACGCCGACTTCCCCGCGGAGCTCGGCGACCTGATCCTGCAGCTCCTCGACCCTGACCCCAACCGCCGCCCCAAGTCGCCTCGCCTGTGCCTCAACAAGCTCGAGCGCATGCGCGACCCGAACGCGGCCAAGGACTTCAAGCCGCAGCTGCGCCCAGCGGCGGCCATGCACGACCAGGTCGTGGTCGCTCAGCACCAACCCAGCGCGCTGAACTACGCGATCGCGTTCCTGATCGGGGTGATCGTGGGCGGCGGCGCGGTGTTCGCCGCCTACCTCGGCGGCGCGCTGCCGCCGCGGTAGTGCTAGCCCTCGCCCGGGGAAGGCCTGCAGACGCGGGGTAGCATGCCGGGCCGGAGGTCCCATGCTGCCCTCGCGCTTCAGCGCCGCCTGCGCGCTCCTCGCCGCGCTCGCGTCCGCGGCGCCGGCCCTGGCCGGCGACCCGCGCTCGCCCCAGCTCCTGGTCACCGACGCGGAGCTCCCCGAGCTGCGCGCGCGCCTGCGCCGCCCGCCCTTCGCCGCGCGCTGGCAGGCCTACCTGAACAAGGTCGCGGTCCCCCTGCCCGCCAAGCCCGCGAAGCTCGAGGACCTGGCCAGCGTGCGCTGGCTGGCCTGGAGCGCGATCAACCACGCCTTCGTCTACCGCGTGACCGGCGAGGCCGAGCACGCCGAGGCCGCGTGGAAGGCCCTGGAGCCCGCGCTGGGCTGGGACACCTGGCACCGCGACTGGGACTGGAACCACGGCGCCGAGCTGCCCACCGCGATCCTGTCCCAGGCCGCGGGGGTGGTCTACGACACCTGCGCCGACGCGCTGAGCGAGGCCCAGCGCAGCCGGCTCCGCGAGCGCGCCGCCACCCTCGGCCTCGACCCCTACCTGGCCTCGATCGAGGAGCACAAGGACTGGTGGGTGAAGGAGCCCCACAGCAACTGGACCGGGACCGTCCACGGCCAGTGCGGCGTCCTGGCCCTGGCCCTGCGCCGCGAGCTGCCCCGCGCCGAGCGCGCCGCGCGCCTGGCCCACGAGCACGTGCTCGCGCTCCTCGAGACCTCCCCTCGCCAGGACGGCGCCGGCTACGAGGGGGTGATGCATTTCCGCGCCGGGCTCGAGCCCGCGGTGATCTTCCTCCACACCTGGGCCGGACCCTGGGCGAGCCCGGCGACTGGGGCCCGCTCCCCGTCCTCGCCCGCGAGCGGCTGCTCGGCTACTGGGACGTCTACCTCCACGGCCCCGACCAGGTCTACGCGAACTTCAACGACATGGGCGCCGAGACCTTCGCCGGGCTGTTCGCGGAGGACCCGGGCAAGAACACCTTCGGCGGGCCCAACGCCAACCTCGCCGCGCTGTGGGAGTCCTTCTGGCCCAAGGGCGACCCGCTGCTCCTGTGGGCGGCCGACCACGGCGGCGGCGGCGACTTCTCCCGGGGGATCGCGCCCTGGTGGTTCCTCTGGCGGCGCGACGCGGCGCCGAGCGGCGACCGCCCGCCCCTCGACCCGGCGGTCCTGTTCCGCGACGCCGGCCACGCCGTGCTCCAGTCGCCGCGGCTGTGGGTCGCGCTCCAGGGCGGCTGGATCCCCGACTCCTCGATCCACAAGAACTTCGACCTGGGGAGCTTCGTGCTGGTCGCCGACGGCGCGCGCCGGGTGCCGGATCCGGGCTACGGGAAGAAGGGCGCCGAGCTGCACTCGGTGCTCGTGCTCCCGGGGAAGGACGGCACGCCGCGCGAGCAAGTCGCCGGCGCCCGCGGGCGCTACCTGGCCCTCGACGCCGGAGATCGCTGGCGCTACGCGGCGGTCGACCTCAGCGCGGCCTACGGCGACGCGGTCCCGCGCTGGGTGCGGCACGTGCTGCTCCTGGGCGACGACACCGCGGTGATCCTGGACCAGGTCGCCCTGGCGCAGGCCGGGCCCGCGGAGCTGCGGGTGCAGCTCGCCAGCGAGGCCCGGCTCGAGGGTCAGCGCGCGCTCGTCGCCGGGGACCCCCCGCTGAGCGTCGACGTCCTGGGCGCGACCCCTGAGCTCGTGGCCACGCCGCGCGCGCTCGCGCTGCGCCTCGACCCGAGCCGCGCCGAGCACCTCGCGGTGACGGTGCTCCGCGTCGGCGCGCCGGGGCCGACCCCCACGCTGCGCCAGGGCAAGAAGGGGCTGACCCTGAGCACGGCCGCCGGCAAGCTCGAGCTCGTGCAGCGCGGCGGCGCCTACGTGCCCGCCAAGCTCGGGCGCGAGAAGCTCTCCCCCGGCGACCCCGCGGCGCGCAGCCTGGAGCGGCCCGGCGGCAAGCGGCGGCGCCGGTAGTGGCGTTCGATCAGGACGCCGTCGCCCGCGCCGCGGCCGCGGCGGGCTTCGGCCCGGCGGAGCTGCACGCGGCGCTGCCCTCGAGCAACGATCGCCTGCTGGAGCTGGCCGACGCCGGCGCGGGCTCGGGGACCCTGGTGGTGACCCTCGAGCAGACCGCCGGGCGCGGACGCGCGGGGCGCGGCTTCGCCTCGCCGCGCGGCGGGCTCTACCTGAGCCTGCTCCTGCGCCTCCCCGGCGCGACCCTCGCGCGCTACCCCCTGAGCCTGGTGGTCGGCCTCGCGCTCTCCGAGGCCCTGGACGAGCTCGCCGCGCCCACCGCGCTCAAGTGGCCCAACGACGTGCTCGTGGGCGAGAAGAAGGTGGCCGGGATCCTGGTCGAGGCCAAGAGCGGCGGCCGCGAGACCCGGGTCGTGGTCGGGGTCGGGATCAACGTCGAGACCCCCCCGGCGGCGCTGCCCCCCGAGGCCCTGAGCCTGATCGAGACCGCGGGCGCCCCCGATCGGGCCCAGGTCCTGACCGCGTTCCTCGCTCAGCTCCGCTTGCGGCTCGAGCAGCTCCAGCGCGGAGAGCTCGAGCCCCTGCGCGCGGCGGTGGGCGCGCGCTCCGCGCTCCTCGGCGAGCGGGTGCGGGCCGAGGTCCGGGGGCGCCCGGTGGAGGGCCGCGCCGTGGGGCTCGCCCCCTCGGGGGCTTTGCTCCTGCGCACGGACGCCGGCGAGACCCTCGAGCTCCTGAGCGGCGACGTGCGCCGCCTCCGCGGCTCAGGCGCCTGAGGCCACGGGCTTTACAAGCGTCGACGGGTCCAGTATGTTCGCCCTCACCGGGACGGGTCCTAAGCCCTTGAGCTGCAATGCTCCAGGCGTTGCGAACGGGTCCGACAGCCAGCGAGAAGGGACGTCTGCATATGTGGGCACGGATCAAGCGCATCTTCCGCTCGATCATTGGGTGGTTCGTCGAACTGGGCGAGGACCCGGTGTTGATCCTCAAGCAGAACATTCGTGACCTCGAGGATCAGGTCCCGGTCATGAACGAGAACCTGGCCATGGTGAAGGCCCAGGTGAACCTGACCGAGAAGGAGCTGAGCCGGCTCAAGGCCAAGGAGAGCGAGCTCACCGCCAAGATCAAGGCGGCGCTCAAGGGCCAGCGCCGGGACATCGCGCTCAACTTCGCCACGACCCTGGAGGAGGTCCGCAAGGAGCTCGCCAACCAGCAGCGCCAGCACGAGACCGCGACCCGCGCCTACGAGCAAGCCCAGAAGGTCAAGCGCGCGTTCATGCTGGAGAAGGAGCGCAAGATCCAGGAGGCCAAGCGCGCGCTGAACAGCAAGCGCCAGAGCGAGTGGAACAAGAAGGTCGCCGACGCCATGGGCTCGTTCCAGGTGGCCGGGATCGACCAGACCCACGACGAAATGATCGACAAGATCGAGCGCGAGGCCGCCCAGAACGAGGCCCGCCTGGAGATGGCCATGGACAACGTGGCCAACGACACCTACGACATCGAGGTCGAGGCCAAGAACCTCCAGGCCAACGAGACCCTGCGCCAGTTCGAAATGGAAATGGGCCTCGCGGCCGACGCCTCGGCGCCGCCCGAGGAGTCGTCCAAGGACAAGACGATCGGCGACCTCGAGCGCGAGATCGCTGGCTAGCGCCAGCGGCGGCCCCCCGCGCGTCGCGCGGATCACCTTCCACCAGGGCTGAACGCCCTACGACTCACGAATCCCTTCGCGTCGCGACCGCGGCGCGTCCGACCGGCGGTCAGATCCGCCAAGGAGCTCCAGGGTGTCCGGAACCACCATCAAGCCGGGCGGCGTGATCCTGATCATCGGGTTCGCGGCCGCGATCGTCGGCTTCGGCGTCTACGCCTATCAGAAGGAAAAGAACGGCCAGGGCGGCACCGTCGCCACCGGCGGCGGCCAGGGCGGCCAGACCGGCGAGGGTCCGACCCAGGCCGGCGGCGGGACCCCGACCCCGACCGACGGCGGCGAGAAGCTCGGCGGCACGACCCAGAGCGAGTTCAAGGAGGTCGGCCGCGAGGGCGCGCCCCAGCTCTCGGTGCCCAAGGGCGCCTACCCCTGGGACGCGGCGAACCCGACCGTGGTCTTCCCGATCAACATTTGGGCGGGCTGGGGGCCGATCATCGCGGCCAACGACGGCTTCGCCGCGGGCTCGCCGAACTCGGTGTTCAAGAAGTACGGCTTCAACGTCGAGCTGCGCCTGATCGACGACCCGGTCCAGACCGCCGAGGCCTACGCCTCGGGCCAGGCCCACACCATGTGGGGCACCCTGGACATGATCACGCTGTTCGCGCCCGAGCTGAAGAAGGTCGGGCTGACCCCCAAGGTCTACCAGCAGGTCGACTGGTCGCAGGGCGGCGACGGGATCGTGGTCCGCTCCGCGATCCGCTCGGTCAAGGACCTGGCGGGCAAGACGATCGCGCTCTGCCAGAACTCGCCCTCGCACTACTACATCCTGCGGCTGCTGGCCGACGTGGGGCTCTCGCACCGCGACGTGAACTTCCGCTTCACCCAGACCGCCTTCGGCGCCTCGGCCCTGTTCGCGCAGGACCCGCGGGTGCACGCCTGCGTCTCCTGGGCGCCGGACATCTACACCCTCACCGAGGAGAACAAGGGCGTGCGGCTGCTCTCGACGACCGCCGACGCAGCCAACGTGATCGCCGACGTGTGGGCCGCGCGCCCCGACTTCGCCAAGGACCACCCCGACGTGATCGAGGGCCTGGTCAAGGGGATCTTCGAGGGCGTGGACCTGCTCAAGCAGAACCCCGACCGCGTCGCCGCGCTCATGGCCGCGGGCTATCACTTCCCCGTCGACGAGTGCAAGGGCATGCTCGGCGACGCCTACGCCACCGGCCTCGCCGACAACGAGCAGTTCTTCGACGCGGGCAACGTCGCCGGCTTCCAGGCCACCTGGGAGAGCGCGGCCGACCTCTACGGCAAGTACGGCGCGCTGAGCACGCCGGTCCCTGCGGCTGAGGTCATGGACGCGACCGTGGTCGAGAAGCTCAAGGCCGAGGGCGCCTTCAAGCACCAGACCGCGCAGAAGATCGGCTTCGAGCCGCCGAAGCTCGACCTGGGCAGCGTGGAGATGACCGAGTCGGAGGAGATCCTGCGGGTCACCCACCGGATTCACTTCGAGGCCAACGCGGCCAAGCTCAACCCCGAGGTCGACGCCTCGATCCCCGACACCATGAAGAAGATCGAGTCGCTGGCCAAGCGCTTCTCGGGCGCCATGATCATCATCGAGGGCAACGTCGACACCTCGAAGCGCAGCCAGTTCAAGGCCATGGGCGCGCGGGTCATGGCCAAGATGTCCGAGCGCGTGCAGCAGCTCAGCCAGGAGCGCGCCGACGCCGTGCGCCAGGCGCTGCTCGAGAAGTTCCCCGAGCAGGAGAACCGGTTCATCGCGATCGGCAATGGCTGGGACAACCCGATCGACCTCGTGCACCACGAGAACAACCGCCGCGTCGACGTGCGGGTCGTCCGGGTCGAGTAAGACCGTCTCCCGCGGGGCCTCGCGGCCCCGCGGGCGCTCACGGGCTCGAAGGAGGGCCCCCTATGGCCGAGCCCCCCGAGCACGAGGGTCCCGACGACGGGCCCGACCCGGAGCAGGTCGAGCTCACCGCGCCCGCGAAGCGCACCCCCGAGGAGCCGTCGCCCGACGAGGCGGCGGCGCTCGCGGAGTTCGCCGAGCGCGCGCACGAGCCGTCGGTCAGCGACGCCCCCCCGCCGCGCCCCGCGGTGGACCAGGTCCCGGCCCCCGCCTCCGCGGCGCCGGCGCTGCCGGTGGTCGAGGACGCCCCGGCCACCCCCTACACCGGCCTGTTCAAGATCCGCGGCGACGTGGACCAGACCAAGGCGATCGGGCTGTTCCTCGCCGGACTCAGCGCCTTCGGGCTGCTGTGGGTCCTGCTCACCGCCGGCTCCCCCGACCCCCGCGAGTACGCGGGGACCGTGGACCCCCAGGGCTGGGTGGCCATCCCCGACCCCCTGCGCCCAGACATGCGGGTCTACGCCAACGGCTTCTCCCAGGTCGAGGACTTCACCGCCGAGGACAGCCCGGACGTCCGCGAGTTCTTCCTCGTGACCGAGCAGGGCGCCTCGCGCCTGCGCTTCTCCCCCGAGGTCGCAGGCGAGGAGGTCACCTTCGGCTACGACCTGGGCTCGCAGCCGATCGTGTCCGCGTTCCTCCTGCCCAAGCCCGGCAAGGTGTTCACCGCGCTGATCGAGCTGTTCACGGGACCGGCCTACATGGTCTCGATCAGCAGCCCCGACTGGACCGCCGAGGAGCGCACGGTCTACCTCAGCTCCAGCGAGGGCGCCGCGCTCGAGGCCTTCCGCGTGGGCCGCATGGACGACGGCGACGAGGTCAGCGCGCCCGAGATCAAGGCCCCGGGCACCGACTTCGTGCTCGACGGCGAGATCGCGATCCCGCTCCCGGCCCAGGGCTTCCGCGCGGGGCTGATCTCCACGATCCGCCGCACGATCCTGGGCTTCCTCTGCGCGGCGCTGATCTCCTTCCCGCTGGGCGTGCTCGCCGGGACCTTCCCCCCGATCAAGCGCCTGGTGAGCCCGATCGAGATCGCCGGCGGCTACACCCCCCCGGTGGTCCTGGTCCCGCTGGTGGTCGCGGTCAGCGCGTTCCTCAGCAACCCCGAAGGCCTGAACTTCTCGCCCTCGGGCGCCGCCGACGGCGCGCGGGTCGGGTTCTTCCTCGTGCTCGTGATCAGCTTCTGGCTCTACCCGCTGGTGACCAAGGAGATCGAGAGCGTGAAGGAGGTCTACATAAACACCGCCTACACGCTGGGCGCCTCGCGCTGGCAGGTCGTGCGCCACGTCATGATCCCGGTCTCCATGGCCAACGTGTGGGAGCACCTCCGCGCCTGCTACGCGATCGGCTGGGCCTCGATCATCCTGGCCGAGGGCTACGGGCCCGGGAAGGTCACCGGCGAGTTCGGGATCGGGTTCTTCATGGTCGAGATGCAGCGCCGCCACAAAATGGAGAACTACTTCGCCGCCCTGATCGCGATCGTGGTCACCGGGATCGCGATCGACTACGCGTTCAAGCTCGCCGGGCGCTGGCTGTTCCCCTTCCGGGAGGCCGCATGAGCCAGGCGCTCCCCGCGGTGGTCGAGTTCAAGGACGTCGGCAAGACGTTCATAGGCCCCGACGGCACCCCGCACCAGGCGATCCGCGACGTGACCTTCCGCGTCGACGACCTCCCCGGCAAGGGCGAGTTCATAGCGCTCCTCGGGCCCTCGGGCTGCGGGAAGTCCACGATCCTGAACCTGATCGCCGGCCTCGAGCCCGTGCACCCCGCGACCACGGGCAGCGTCGAGATCTTCGGCCGGCCGGTGCACGGCCCCGGCCCGGACCGGGGCATGGTGTTCCAGAGCTACTCCTCGTTCCCCTGCTACGACGTGCTGGGCAACGTGGCCTTCGGGCTCAAGCTCCAGGGCGTGGAGAAGGACGAGCGCGAGGAGCGCGCCATGCGCTGGATCAAGCGCGTGAACCTGGGGGGCAGCGAGCGCAAGTATCCCCACCAGCTGTCGGGCGGCATGCGCCAGCGCGTGGCGATCGCGCGCACCCTGGCGATCCACCCGCGGATCATCCTCATGGACGAGCCCTTCGGCGCCCTCGACCGGGTCACACGCTGGGGCATGCAGGACCTCCTGATCGAGCTCTGGCGCGAGGTCGAGGCCACGGTGTTCCTGATCACCCACGACATCGCCGAGGCGGTCTACCTGGGCGACCGGGTGTTCATCATGAGCGAGGGCCCGGGAACGATCGTGGAGACCGTGGACGTCCCCGCCCCCAGCGGCGACGCGGCGACGACCCAGCGCACCCGGGAGTTCTCCGAGCTGGTGAACCAGGTCTCGCAGAAGTTCGAGAAGCACATTCCCCAGGTCGGGCAATGAGCCCGGACCCCATGGACCCCCAGGAGGCGCGGCTGCGCCGCGAGCTGGCCCAGATCAAGGAGCGCTGGCTCGAGGACAAGCAAGAGGACGTCAGCTACCTCGCCGAGGCGTTCTATTACCACTACAACCTGATCTCGGTCGGCGGCCTGGGGATCCTCACGCTCATGGCGGCGCTCATGGCCACGCCGCTGTTCCCCCTGTTCGCGGCGCTGCTGGTGGCCTGGGAGCTGGTGTGGCTGACCCTCGGCAGCACCAACGAGCGCTTCCGGCGCATGATCCGCGCGAACAAGAACGCCGAGGTGCTCGCGGCCCGCGAGTCCAAGCGCGAGAAGAGCCTGAACAGCCTCCCCGTCCACATGCGCGCCCAGCACGAGGCCGTGCAGGCCCTGGCCCGCGAGATCCGCAAGCAGGCCGAGGACGCCGAAGAAGGGACCGTCGAGCACCTGGACGACACCCTGGCCAAGCTCGACTTCATGCTCGAGCAGCACGCGCGCATGCTCACCTCGCTGGACCGGATCGAGGCCAACCTCGACTCTCCGGAGAGCGACAACCTCCCCCGCCGGGTCGAGGCGCTGCGCGCCGAGCTCGAGGGCATGGAGGCCGGGCGGATCAAGACCGCCAAGGAGAAGAACCTCGCGGTGCTCATGCAGCGCCTGCAGCGCCTGGAGAAGTCCCGGGAAGAGCGCGAATACCTCCAGGTCAGCCTCGACACCCTGGAGAACACGCTCAAGCTCGTGCGCGAGCGCGTGGTGGCCGCGACCTCGGCTCAAGGGATCGCCAACAGCCTGGACGAGGTCGTGCTCGAGCTCGGCCGGCACCGCGAGTTCATGGACGAGGTCGAGGCCCAAATGGGCCAGGTCCCGCCCGCGCCGGTGGCGGAGGCCGAACAGGACGAGTTCGACGCCGACCGCGAGCACGCCTTCTAAACCAGAGTTCACGATTCTGAGCGGGCGAGCGTGGCTCCCATGTCGTCAGCGATCTGGCGCTCGCTCGCCCGCTCAGGATCGTGACTCTGGTTTCTAGTAGGAGCGAAGCGGAAGGCGCGATTCGGTGGGAGGTCAGCACGCACTGCCCAGCCTCGGCTCAGTCCTCAGGGCGCTTGAGCGTCTGCAGGTAGCTCACGAACTCGGGCGGGTTGTAGAACACCGCCCGCAGGCCGCCGAAGCGGATCCGCGCCCCGGACGACAAGGGCACCCGCTCCTGGCGAGAGACGAGCACGTCCTCGACGTAGGTGCCGTAGGTCGATCCCCCGTCCACCAGGACCCAGCCCAGCTCGGGGTCGTTCTCGAAGTAGGCGTGGAACTTGCTGACCCCCTGACACTGCAGGTGAATGTCGTTCTCTCCCGCGCGGCCCACGGTGATCTTGCCCAGGAAGGCGCTGCTGTGAGGGCTCTTGCTCAGCGGGGCGACCCAGGGCTCCCCAGGGGTCAGGTTGAACCGCCCCACGGTCTCGGAGTCGCTCTCGACGAAGGTCACGAAGCGATCCACCACGAGCACCGGGGTATGTAACCCTGCACTCGGTGCGTTCCACTCGACGCGCTCGAGGGCCTTCCGAAATCCGTCCAAGGTCTCCAGCATCCGCGCTGCGTCCTCCGGGGTCGCTGCCTCAAGCTAGCCTCGCACCACGTCGCACGCCACGTTCGTCGTAGGACAGAGCCAGCCCGCCCAGGCCAGGGACGGTTGCCGGGAGCGCAGCGGACGACTACGCTCCAAGTTGCGGGAGAGACTGGAGTTGAGCGAGACAGCGGGGGAACCCGACGCCAGCACTGCGCGCGACCTCGACCTCGCCCTCCGCGAGGCCGCCAGCCTGGTGTGGGCGTTCGACGCCGGCGTCGCCGCGGCGAGCCTCGAACGCGTCAAGGACTCCGGGAACGCGATCGAATCCCTCGTCGACGGGGGTGAGGTCGACCTCGGCCCCGCCATGGAGCTCCTGACCTCCCCCCCGAGCGAGCTCCGCTGCCGCTGCGGGCAGCGCTACACCCTGGCCGAGGGCCTGCGGCAGGCAGCCCTGGCGACCGTGTGCCCCGCCTGCAAGCGCCGGGACTGGGACGCGACCCTCGGGGCCCAGGAACAGACCCTGATCCCGGAGCGGATCGACCCGCAGCAGCACGTCCACGACCACCTGCTGGCCGCCTGGGCGCGCGCGCGGAGCGTCGACTCCCCCTGCTCGGCGAGGCGCTGGGCCAGGGCAACCCGGTCCTCGAGACCCTCGTGCTCAACGACCTGGTCGAGCTGCCGGTGGTCATGGAGGCCCTGGAGCGCACCGAGCCGCTCACCTGCAACGGCTGCGGCACGACCTACGTCCTCCCTACGGAGCTCTGACCTACGCCAGCGGGCGCCGTGCCCCGTCTGCGGCGTGCCCCTGGGCGCCGACGCCGCCGACGCCACCGACCCACCTCGGCGACCGCCCCGCAGGGCGGCGAGGAATCGCCGGCTACCGCCTCGTGCGCCGCCTGGGGAAGGGGGCATGGGCAGTGTGGCTCGCCCGGCACCCCGAACACCGCCGGTCCGCGCTCAAGCTCCTGCGGCCGCTCCTGGACGAGGTCGCGCTGCCGCTTCGAGCGCGAGGGAGAACGCTCTGAGCGTGAACCACCCAACCTCGTCCGCGGCTTGGCGTTCGGGGTCGACCCCGACCACGGCGCCTGGATCGCCATGGAGTTCGTCTCGAGGCTGAGCCTGCGCCAGGTGCTGCGCCGGCGCGAGCACGAGCGCCTGGAGCTGGCCGAGGCCCTGACCGTGCTCCGCCGGCGTGTTCCAGGGGCTGCGGGCCCTGCGCCCAGGGGATCCTGCACCGCGACCTCAAGCCGGACAACGTGCTCGTGAGCGCGACCGGCGAGGTCAAGCTCACCGACTTCGGCCTGGCCCTGCGCTCGGACGTGTCGGAGCGCCTGACCCGGGAAGGCGCCGTGCTCGGACACCGAGCCGTCCCCGGAGGTCCTGCGCGGCGAGGGTGGACCCCCGCCGGGTGACGCCTACTCCCTGGGCTCCCTCGCGTTCCGCGTGCTCTCCGGCGAGCCCCTGTTCAGCGGGAACAGCGTGCCGGAGGTGATCGCGCAGCAGCTCGGGGACGACCGCCAGAGCCTGACGCGGATCGCGCCCTCCCTGCCCCGCGAGCTGTCCACCTTCGTCGACGAGCTGCTCCAGCCCCGCCCCGAGCAGCGCCCGACCCTCCAGCACTTCGGCCAGCTCCTGGACACCTTCGAGTCCAAGTGGACCCAGGGCAACCTTGGACGCCTGGCCGAGCAGCTCTCGGACGTGACCGTCCTCCCCGGCCAGCCCTCGGCCAGCAGGCTGGGCACGCTGCAGGAGGGCACGCTTCGCCCACTTCGCGCCAGGGGCGAGCTGGGCCGCGGCGGCATGGGCGTGGTCTCGCCGCCGCGACCTGACTTCCCTCGAGCGCCCGGTCGCGCTCAAGGTCCTGCTCCCCGGGGCCTTCGACCAGGACGTCGAGCGCCAGCGCTTCCTGCGCGAGGCCCAGGCCGTGGGCGCGCTCCAGCACCCAGCGATCGTGCGCGTGTTCGAGGCCGGCGAGCACGAGGGCGCGTATTTCCTCGCCATGGAGCTGATCGACGGCGAGACCTTCCGCAGGCGCGCGAGCATGTCCCTCGACGAGCAACTGCAGGTCCTGATCCGGGTGTGCGACGGCGTGCACCACGCCCACGCCCACGCCGTGATCCACCGCGACCTCAAGCCCGACAACATTCTGGTCGACCGCCAGGGCCAGCCCCACGTCCTCGACTTCGGGATCGCCAAGCGCCTGGACGCCGCCGCCGAGGACAGCCCTGACCCTGGGCGATATCGTCGGCACCCTGCCCTACATGCCCCCGAGCAGGCGGCGGGTCGCGCCCACCTGGTCGACGTGCGCAGCGACGTCTACGCCCTGGGCTCCATGCTCTACGAGCTCCTGTGCGGGCAGTCGCCGTTCTCCGGGCCAGGTGCACCAGGTGATCCGCCAGATCCTGGAGGACGACCCTGACCCCCGAGCTCCGTGAACCCCACCGTCCCTGGGAGCTCGACGCGATCTGCCTCAGGCCCTGGAGAAGCTCCAGGACGCGCGCTACTCCTCGACCTCGAGCTGCGGCGGCGGGACCTCGAAGGCGCTACCTGGCGGGGCAGCCGATCCGCGCCCGGCGCGCCGGCGCCGCCGCGTCATCGCAGCCTCAAGAAGTGGATCCGGCGCAACCGCGGGCTGACCCTGCTCGGCGTGCTGGCTTGCTGCACCCTCGTCGCCCTGGGGGTCCTGCGCCTGCACGCCGAGCGCCCGGCGCACCGGGCTCCTGAGCACCAGCGCACCAGGCCTGGGAGCGCTTGCAGGCCTCAGGCGACCTGACTGGGGGCTATCCGGTGCTCCTGCGCAACCTCGAGGGCCTCGAGCCCGGGGACTCGCTGACGGTCCCGGTGGAGACGGTGGCCCTGCTCCCCGACGACCTGCGCCCGGCCCGCGGCCAGACCCTGCACCTGGACGAGGTCCGCGTGACCCAGTGGCTGGAGCGGGTCTCGGCAGAGCAGGCCAAGTCCCGGCGCTCCAGGCCCTGGGCCGCGGCGGACGATCAGCTCCGCGCGCGCCGCACCCGCGACACCGCCCAGCGCCAGCGGCTGCTCGAGGAGCAGGCCCTGAGCGCGGTCGCCTTCGCGCGCAAGGGCTGCGGAGCCCGGGTGCTGCAGGTGAGCCAGGCGGTCGGGCGGGCCTCCTGGAGGAGGACCGGCTGGAGCTGCAGCGCGTGCAGGACGGTAGCCCAACACCCCGATCAGGACTTCGCCGCCCGCGAAGCCAGCCTGGAGCGCGGGCGCGAGCTCGTGTCCCGGGTGCTGCAGATCAGCGAGCCAGGGCGACCTTTGCGGGCCGAGGCCAGGAGCTCGCTGCTCGAGCTGCGCCTGGGCGCGAGCGCCTGCGCGCGCGCCGCGGCGGATCGAGGCCCTGGAGGACGACGTGCGCGCGGCCCGGGGCTGTTGGCGACCGCCGAGGCGACCCTGGCCCAGGGCAAGGCCCAGGCCGAGGCCGGCGAGCCGAGGCCGCGGCGGCGACCCTGCGCCGAGCGCGGATCGACCTGCTCAACGCCGACGGCTACTGGCCGGAGCCGCCGGAGTTCACCGCGGCCCGCGAGCGCCTGGTCGAGGTCTCGCTGCTCCTGGGCGACCTCGCCCTGCGCGAGGACAAGTTCGAGCTCGCGGAGTACGAGCTGGCGAGCGCCGAGGTCTACCGCGGGCACCTGGAGCCGGAGAAGCAGGCGTTCCGCGAGCGGCTGCTGGCGGACAGCGCGCTCTCCCGCGACGCCCGCCGCTTCGCGGCCGAGGGCGACGAGCGCTTCGCCGAGGGCCGCTGGTCGGCGGCGGCCGCCGCCTACCAGCGCGCGCTGGAGAAGAAGCCCGACCCCGAGCTCACTCGGCGCCGCGCGCGGTGCCTGGCCCTGGCCGAGGCGGAGGAGGCCCGCAGCGCCCAGGACCCCGCCCGCGAGCGCGAGGCCCTCGGGCGCGCGCTGGACTTCGGCGCCGAGCGCGAGCGCTGGACCGGGCGCCTGGCGGAGCTCGACCGCGCGCTCTACGCCCGCGCGCTGGCCGCGGGCGACCGCGCCTTCGCCGCCGCCGGCGAGCGTGGGCAGGGCTGGCAGGCCGCGATCGACGCCTACGACGCCGCCCTGGCCTACGACCCCCAGGGCACCCAGGCCCTCGTCGGGCGCGCGGACGCCTACGCCCTGCGCGACCTGCCCGCGGGCATGGTCCTGGTCGCGATCCCCCGCGCGCGCCTGGCCGAGGGCGCCAGCGCGGCGCGGGTCGACCCCGGCGAGACGCTGCGCTTCTACCTCGACCGCCTGGGCGACCCGCCGGCGTTCGCCGAGTTCGTGCGCCGCGGCAGCTACGCCGAGCGCGCTGTGGTCGGACGCCGGCTGGAGCCGCAGCGCGCGAGCTTCGTCGACGCCAGCGGGCTGGCGGCCCCGCGAGCTGGGTCAGGGGCCACCCCGATGCGCGAGCAGGAGCCGGTGACCGGCGTGAGCTACTACGAGGCCGAGGCCTGCGCGCGCGCTTCCTCGGCGAAGCGCCTGCCCACGACCCGCGAGTGGACCCTCGGCGCGTGCTTCCACCCCAGGACGGCTGGCGCCCGTTCCCTGGGGCGACGAGGTCAGCCCCAAGCGCTGGCGAGCTTCAAGTCCCTGCGCGTGGGCGAGGTCGGCGGGCCCGACCAGAGCCCCTGGGGCGCCCTGGACCTGGGCTTCAACGTCTCGGAGTGGACCCAGGGCGACGCGCCCACGGTCAAGGGGTTCTCCCTCGCGTTCTTCCCCCACGACGTGGAGGTCGGCGTGCGCGCCTGGCGCAAGACCCCCGCCCCCCAGGCGCGCATGCGCTCGCTGGGCTTCCGCTGCGCCCGCGACGTCCAGGCCCCGCCGCCCTCGAGCGCGGAGCGCGCCCGGTGAAGCGCGCCCTGCTGGCGCCGCTCCTGCTCGCGGCGGTCGGCTGCCGGTTCAGCGACCCTGGCCCGACCCCTGGGACCGGGCGCTGAGCGCCGACCCCGCCGCTCGGTACGCCTCGCTCGACCATCTGCCCTCGCGTGGGACCCGGTGCGCGTGGGCTTCGACCCGCTCCAGCTCCACGCCGGGAGCGAGCTCCTGCACGCCCACGTCCCGGACCTGAGCGTCCTGCGTGACGACCTGCGCCAGGGGCTCAGGAGCCTGGGGCTGTTCGCCCGGGTCGAGGCCCGGGGCACCCAGGAGGACACGCCGGGGCGGGTGCGAGACCTGGCCTGGGACGGGCAGGACGACCTGCTGCTCGAGCTCGAGCTGCGCGACTACCACCACGCCTACCTCGGCCACGCCAACTACCCGCTGTGGTTCGTGGCCTACACCTCGCTCGTGTGGCCGGCGTTCTTCGTCGAGGTCGACCGCTACGGCGCGGGCCTCGAGCTCCAGGTCCGCCTGCGCAGCCTGCAGGAGCGCCTGCCGCCGCTCTTGGAGGCGACCTACGTGGTGCGCCCCGAGGCCGCGGCGCTGGACCTCACGCCGCTGGAGCGCGACCTGGTCGGGTTCGTGGACGTGCTCGCGCTGTGGAGCGTGGAGAGCTCCTTGGACGAGGCCAACTGGGCCGAGATCGAGTACTACGTCGGCCCCCACGCGCGGCGGCTGCTCGGGACCCAGCTCCTGCACGACCTCGAGGGCGGCGTCGCGCGCCGCCTGCGCGGCGGCTCCCCCGAGGAGCGCGAGGCCGTGCTGCGCAGCCTGCGCAAGCGCCTGGCGCTGGTCGTGGGGGTGAGCGAGGTCGCCGACCCCACCGTCGGCAGCGCGGCCTTCGCCCGCGACGACGCCCAGGCGCTGAGCGCGGCGCTCCAGGGCCCCGCGGGGGGGAGCCTCGTGGCGGGGCAGGACCTGATCGAGCTCGTGGACGAGCAGGCCACGAAGCCCGCGGTGCTCGCGGCGCTCCGCGGGATCGCCGGACGGGTGACCGAGACCGACGAGGTCGTGGTCTACCTGGCCGCCCGCGGGGTGCGCCTGCCCGCCGACGACGACGAGGGCGCGCGCGCGGCGCTGGTGCTCCACGACACCGAGGCCGCGCGTCCCCAGGAGACGACCCTCGCCTTCGCCGAGCTGGGGGCGGCCCTGGGCCAGATCCGCGCCGCGAAGGGGGTCGTGATCCTCGACGCTGGGCTCGGCGCCGAGGGGCGCACCTGGCGCCCGGACGCCGAGGTCGCGCCGTTGACCTCCGCGGCCCTCGCGCAGCAGCTCGCGCTGCCCCCGGGCTGGACCGCGCTGTTCCCCGCGGGCCCGGACCAGCGGGTGGGGATCCTGCCCCAGGCGCGGGGCGGGCTCTACGCTCAGGCCCTGCTCGAAGGGCTCTCGGGGGCAGCCGACGTCGACGAGGACGGCCGGGTCAGCTCGAGCGAGCTCCAGGACCATGTCACCCTGCGCGTGCGGGAGCGCGCGGGGCTCGAGGGCTTCGAGCAGGTCCCCTGGGCGCTGGGCCCGACGGAAGGGGGGTTCGGGTGGCCACGCTGAAGGGCACGCTGCAGCGCGCGCTGCTCCTGGCGCTCGCGCCCTGGCTCACGGGCTGCCTCTACCTGGGCGCGGGGATCGCGTCCCTGGCCTTCGACAACGGGTCCAGCGGCGGCGGCGGGGTCGTGATCTTGTTCGCCGAGGACGCGGACCTGCTCGTGGCCCGCGGCAACGACGACCAGGGCGACACCACCGAGGGCCGCGGGCGCCAGATCGTGGCCGCGCAGTTCCAGCTCACGGCGACCAAGGCCACCTCGATCCAGACCCTGACCCTCAGCGCCACCGGCAGCTTGGACGACAGCACGATCCCCCTCGTGCGCCTGCACCGCGACCAGAACGGCGACGGGTTCCTCGACGCCGCCGACCCGCAGCTCGGGGGCACCGAGGCCTTCGTGCAGGACGACGGCACGGTGCGCTTCGAGAACCTGAACCTGACCCTGGCCGCCGCCGAGTCGGTGGAGCTGCTGGCGGTGCTCGAGACGCCGCCCGCGGCCGCGGAAGGGCAGACCCTGCAGCTCGTGATCGCCGACGCCCAGGCGGTCGAGGCCACGACCCAGGTCTCGGGCGGCGCGCCCCTGCGGGTCGAGGTCTTCGGCGCGCCGGTCAGCGGCGGCACGCGCACGATCAGCACCCGAGGCACCCTGACCGTCGACCTGGGCCCCTCGTCCCCGGGGAATCAGGTCGTGTTCCCCAACGCCACGGGGGTGGGGCTGCTGCAGCTCGACGTGCGCACCTCGAGCGCCGAGGCGATCCGGATCGACACCCTGCGCCTGCAGACCAGCGGCAGCGGCAACGACGCCGCGGACGTGACCTCGGCCTCGCTGCACCTGGACGTGGACAGCGACGGGACGCTGAGCGCCCCGGACCAGTTGATCGCGGTGGCCGCGTCGGCGGCCACCGACAACGGCCCCCTGAGCTTCAGCGGGCTGGCGCGCACCCTGGCCGCGAGCCAGCTCGAGCGCTGGCTCGTGAGCTACGACCTCTCGGGCACGGCCCAGGACGGCGCGAGCTTTCGCCTCGACCTGGGCTCGAGCGCCGACGTGGTCGCCCAGGGCGAGAGCTCGCAGCAGGCGGTCGTCGCCCAGGGCCCGCCGGTCACCGGGGGCGGGACGGTGACCGTCGCCCGCGCGACCCTGACCGTCTCGGCGGGCGCCACGAGCGGCGGCGGCGCGGTGACCCCGGGCACCGCGAACACGACCGTGCTCCAGCTCGTGCTCGCCGCAGGCCAGACCGAGGCGGTGCGCGTCACGAGCCTGGGTGTGTCCTCGAGCGGGAGCGGCGACGAGGTCGGCGACCTCAGCGCGCTGCGCCTGTGGATCGACCCGAACGCCGACGGGGTGGGCGACTTCCAGCTCGCCTCGGGGACCTTCTCCGTCGACAACGGGACCCTGGTGTTCACGGGCTTCAACCGCCAGATCGGCGCGGGGCAGAGCGAGACCTGGGTCGTGACCGCGGACGTCGCGCCCGGGAGCGTGGGCGGCGACGTGTTCACCGCGGCGCTCGCGGGCTCGATCAGCGCAGTGGGCGCGACCTCGGGGCTGGGGGTGCCGGTCACGCCCCCGGCGATCAGCGGCGGCGCGCTCCGAGTGCGCGGGAGCCTGACCGTGGTCGCCGGCGCGAACCAGCCCGCCTCCCCGAACCAGGTGTTCGCCAACTCGACCAACGCCCCGGTGCTGCAGCTCGCGGTCGGCGCGGGCAACGGCGAGGCCGTGCGCGTGACCTCGCTCTCGGTGACCCCCGCCGGGACCGGCGACGACGCGACCGGGATCGCGACGGTGGACCTGATCCTCGACGGCAACGGCGACGGCGTGTTCACCGCGGGCCCCGACACGATCCTGCAGTCCCAGCCCTTCCCGGCCAACGACCAGGCGGTGACCTTCGCCAACCCCAGCGGGTTGTTCGCCGACATTGCGCCGGTCACCACCCGGCTCCTGCTCCTGCGCTATCAGCTCTCGGGGCAAGCCCTCGACGGGCAGACCTTCGGCGCCACCGTCGCCGGCAGCGGGGTTCAGGCGACGGGGCTCGGGTCGTCCCTGGCCTTCAACGCCAGCGGCAGCGCGAGCAGCGGCGCCAACCCGCTCGTGGCCCGCCGCGGCGCGGTGACCCTCAGCGCCGGCCCGCAGAACCCGGGGGCCACGGCGCTGCTCAACGGTCAGACCAACGCGGTGGCGCTGCAGCTGCGCGCGGTCGCGGCCAACGGCGAGGCGGTCGACGTGACCGCGCTCACCGTGCGGGTCAGCGGGAGCGTGGACGACACCGCGGCCTGGACCCAGGTCCGCCTGCTGCGCGACGACGGCTCGACCCCCGGCGTCGTGGACGGCACGGACACGGTGCTCGGCACGCCCCAGACCTTCGCCGCCAACGACGGCAGCGTGACCTTCAGCGGCGCCCCGCTGTTCAGCCTCGCCGCCGGGGCCACCGCGGACTTCCTCGTGGTCCTGAGCGCGAGCGCCACGCCCCTGAGCGGGACCGCGACCCTGAGCGTGGCGGCCGCCGCGGACCTCAGCGGGACCGGCGCCACGAGCACCCTCTCGGCCCAGGTCACCGGCGCTCCGGTCGCGGGCGGGACGTTGACCCTGGGGGCGGGGACCCTCAGCCTGGCGACGGGTCCGGCGACCCCCGCCGCCCGCGACGTGGGCGCGGGGCAGGCCAACGTGGAGCTGCTCCAGGTGCGCTTCAGCGCGGGGCCGGCCGAGGCGGTGCGCCTGACCCAGCTGCGCTTCGTGGCCTCGGGGACCGTGGACCCCGCCGCCGACGTGACCCAGGTCCGGCTCTACCGCGACCAGGGCACCGGCGGGACCCTGGACGGCGACCCGCTCCTCGGCACCGGGACCTTCACCGCCGGCGCGGTGACCTTCGCGCTGGGGGTCGGCGACCTGGACGTGCCCGCCGGCGGCACCCTGGACGCGCTCCTGGTGGTGGACCTCTCGGGGAGCGCGACCGACGGCGAGACCTTGGCCGCCTCGCTCAGCGCCGGCGCCGACGCGACCGCGGTCGGGATCACCAGCGCCCAGGCGGTGACCACGAGCGGCGGCCCCGCGAGCGGCAACCCGGCGACCGCGCGCAACGTGGTCGCGGTCAGCGTCAGCGCGGGCGCGATCGCCGGCGGCGGCGTCGCGCCGCTCAGCTCGCGGGTCGCCATGCTGCACCTCCAGCTCAACGAGACCTCGGGCACGGGGGCGGCGCGGGTCGAGGCGCTCACGGTCACCGGCCTCGGCGCCGGTCAGGACACCCCCGACGTGACCCGCCTCGAGCTGTGGCAGGACCAGGACGCCTCGGGCACGGTCAGCGCCGGCGACACCCTGCGCGGCGTGTCCGGCTACGTGACCGAGCCCGGGAGCGCGACCTTCGGCGGGCTGAACCTGGTGATCGCGGCCTCGGGGCAGCTCGACCTGCTGGTGACCTACGACTTCGCGGGGGCGACCCAGGTCCTGCCCCCCGACAGCTACCAGGCCCAGGTCCAGGTCGGCGGGCTGGTGGTCAAGAGCGTGTCCACCTCGATCGCGGTGACCCCCAGCGGCCTGCCCCAGACCGGCCCGCTGCGCAACGCGCTGGCCCCGGGCGGCGCGGTCACGATCACCGAGGCGGTGAACCTCGCCGACGGCTTCGCCCCGCCGAGCACCCAGCACCGCGAGGTGCTGCAGCTCCGGTTCACGGGCACGGGCACGAGCGACGTGCTCCTGAGCGAGCTCTCGGTGCAAGCCGCGGGCACCGGCGACGACAGCACCGACCTGACCGTGGTCACGCTGTGGCGCGACGCGGCCCCGGTGGGGACCCGCACCGCGGCGGACACCCCGCTCGCGGTCGCCGTCTACTTCACCAACGACGGCAAGGCGCGGCTCGCCGGGCTGAGCGAGACCGTGCCCTCGGGAGGGACCCTCGACCTGCTCGTGACCTACTCCCTCGCGGACTCGAGCCAGGTGAGCCCCGGCGAGACCTACGGGCTGGGCCTGGCCGCCGCCGACGTGGTCCTCGCGGAGCAGGGCACCGCCGCCGCGGTGACCCCGACCCTCAGCCCCACGAACCCGCTCCCCGGCGCGACCCTGACCGCGAGCGCCGTGGCGGCCACGGTCCTGGTCGAGGCGGGCCCGCTCAACCCCACGAACCGCGACCTGCGCTCGGACGTGCCGGACCAGGCCATGCTCCACCTGCGCCTGACCGCGACCACCGGGACCACGACCCTCACCTCCCTCTCGATCAACGCCTCGGGCACCGGCAACGACGCCACCGACGTGGCGGCGGTGGCGGTGGTCCGGGACGTCGACGTCGACGGTCGGCTCAGCGCCCCGGACGTGGAGCTCGCCCGCGCGACCACCCCCTTCCCGGTGAACGACGGAGTGGCCACGGTCGCGGGCATGAGCGAGACGATCACGGGCACCGCGGTGCACCTGCTCGTGGTCTACGACTTCGCGACCCCGGCCGCCGGGGACAACGAGCGCTTCCGCGCGCGGATCGCGTCCTCGGGGGACGTGGGCCTCGGCGGCGGGACCGTGACCGGGAGCTTCCCGATCCAGGGCGGGCAAATGACGGTCGTGGGCGGGCTGGACCTGCTGCCCGCGCCGGGCAGCCCCGCGTCGGCGGTGCTCTCGGGGCTGCCGCTGGCGGACCAGCCCCTGCTCGAGCTGCGCGCGCGGGCGAACGGGACGACCAGCGCGACCCTCGACGCGCTGCGGGTCAGCGCGCGGGGCAGCGCCAACGACACGACCGCGCTCACCAACCTGCGGATCTACCGCGACGACGGCGACGACGTGTTCGAGCCCGGGGCCGGGGACGGGGCCCCGCTGGCGACGGTGGCCGGCTTCGGCGTCGACGACGGGAGCGTGGTGTTCAGCTCGCTGGGCCAGACGATCCCCACAGGGACCTCCCGCAGCTACTGGATCGCGGCCACGATCCCCAGCGGGGGGGCCAACCCCGGCGAGTCGGTACGGCTCCTGGTCGAGCAGGACGCCGACGCGACCACCACCGGCCCGCGCCCGGCGCTGGTGCGCGGTGCGGCGATCGTCGGCGCGGAGTTCCTGCTCAACCCGACCACCGCCGCCTTCGGCGCGGGGGGCGCGGTCGCCCACGGCTTCGGCGCGCAGCTCGTGCTCGCCGCCGAGGCGGCGGACCTCGACCGCAACGGGACGTTGGACCTCGTGCTCGCGGTCGACGGCCCCCAGGACACGGTCCAGGCCTACGCCGGCAACGGCGCCGGGGGCTTCGCCGCCGGCGCGAGCACGGCCTTCCCCGGGGGCACGATCCGCGCGCTGGCGCTGGGGGACCTCGACCGCGACGGCGACGTGGACGTGGTCGTGGCCCAGAACGGCACGCTGAGCGTGCTCTTGAACCAGGGCGCGAGCTTCGCGCGCACCGACTTCGCCACGACCAGCGCCGTGTTCCAGGACGTGGCGCTCACCGACTACGACGGCGACGGCGACCTGGACCTGGTGGCCAGCGACTCGGGGAACGCCCAGCTCCTCGGCCGGCGCAACGACGGCGCCGGCGGCTTCGCCACCACCAACACCCTCGCGCTCCCCGGCGCCCCCGGGCGGCTCGCGCTGCTCGACGTGGACCGGGACGGGCTCTTGGACGCGGCGACGGTCGCCGGCTCGGACCTGCGCCTGGCCCGGGGCGACGGGACGTTCTTCGCCGCCAGCGTCCTGGTCGAAGCCGGCGTACCCGCGGCGCTGGACCTCGCGGCCGGCGACCTCGACCGCGACTGCTACGACGACCTGATCGTGGCCTACACCGGCGACGTGTTCCGGGTCTACGCCAGCCAGGCCCCGGGCTCGGCCACCCTCGCGCTCACCGGCGGCGACCGCGCCTCCCCCGGCGGCGGCGCCGCGACCGGGCTCCAGGCCCTGGCGCTCACGGACGCCAACGGCGACGGCGACCTGGACCTGATCTGCGTGCACGCGGGCAGCGACGGCGCGGTGCTGCACCTGGGCGGGCCGGCCTTCGCCTTCGCCTCGGCCCTGGCCACGACCTACGCGCTGCCCAGCGTGGCGGACCCGAGCCTCGTGGTCGCCGGGCGCTTCACCGCAGACGCCGATCCGGACCTGGTGCTGGCCTCGGGGATCACCGCCAGCGCCAACGTGGACGTGCTCCCGGGCGACGGCGCGCACAACGGCGGCCTGGCCGCCGCCCTCTCGCCGGGGCCCGCGTTGGCCAACCTGCGCAAGCCGCGGGACGTGGCCCTGGGCGACCTCGACTGCGACGGCGACCTCGACCTCGCGCTCCTCGCCCCCGAGCAGAACCGCACGGTGATCCTGCTCTGGACGCCGTCGGGCTGGAGCGTGCAGCCCGAGCTCACGCATATCGCGACCCCGGTGGCCGTGCGCTGCGCGGACCTCGACCGCGACGGCACCCTCGACCTCGCGGTCAGCGTGTCGGGAGGCGGCAGCGATCGCCTCGAGGTGTTCCTCGGCGCGGGGAACGGGACCTTCGTCCCCGGCGCGGCGGCGGTGGCCACCGGCAACACCGACCCCGGACGCCTGGCCCTGGGCGACCTGAACCGCGACGGGATCCTGGACGCGCTCTGCGCCGAGACCGCCACGAACACGCTCCAGGTCTACGCCGGGAGCGGGAGCGGGTTCTCCGCGGCCGCCCTCGCCAACCGCCTGGCCACGGACACGAAGCCCGTGGACGTGGCGCTGGTCGACGTGACCGGCGACGGCGTGCTCGACGGCGTCGCGCTGTGCGAGACCACGCGCACGGTGCGCGTGCACCCGGGGAGCGCGGGGTCGCTCGTCCTCGGCGCCGGCACCGCCTTCGTGCTCCCCGGGGGCCTGGGGACCCCGAGCCGCCTGGCGGTGGGCGATATCGACGGCGACGGCGACCTCGACTCTCGCGATCGGGAGCAGCGACCAGAGCGCGGTGGCCTTCCTGCGCAACAACGGGAGCAGGACCTTCGCGGACCCCTCGGCGGCGATGCTCAGCGCCGGCGCTGCTAGTGGCACGCTGGCCCTGGCCGACGCCGACCAGGACGGCGACCTCGACCTGTTCGCGCTGCGCGCGGTCAGCGGCCAGGCGGGGGTCGTCGTCCACGCGCTGACGACCCCCAGCACGTTCACCTTCGGCGCGGGCACCGCGCGCGCCGGGATCCGCGACGCGCAGGGCACGGCCCTCGTGCTCGGCGACGTCGACGGCGACGGCGAACCCGACGCCGCGGTCGCGGTCCCCGGCGAACGCCGCGGCGAGGTCTACCTCGGCCGCTGAGCGGCGGGTCGTTCGAGGCAGGGTGGGACGTTGAGCGGAAAGCCCGTCCGAACCAGGGCGGGTAGACGCTTTTTGGACCGCAAAGGGCGCAAAGGACGCAAAGGGACGCAAAGGCTAACGGTACGACTTACCCTTGCTGCCGCTGAGCTCACGGACCTCGAAGGAACGCGACGATTGGAATAGATTGCTCCGCCCCTTGTCTCTGGGAGCTGTCAGATGTGCCCGGTCTAAACCGTCAGGCATGTGCCCGGTTGCACATTGCACATGGCTCGCGCGGAAACCTCTGTCAGAGCCGACCTTTGCGTCCCTTTGCGTCCTTTGCGCCCTTTGCGGTCAAAGACATCGACCCCTCCCTCCCACCCCCAGCGATCGAGCGAAGCCCCGACCGTTCTCCGCTGGAGATCGAACGCCGACCCGGACGTCCCAGGACCTCCCGGCTCTCGTACGAACGCCGACCCGGACGTCCCGGGACCTCCCGGCTCCTCGCGCGAACGCCGACCCGGACGTCCCGGGACCTCCCAGCTCGCGTACGAGAACGCGCCAACCCGGACGTCCCAGGACCTCCCGGCTCCATGCGAACGCCGACCCGGACGTCCCAGGACTTCCCGGCTCCCATGCGAACGCCGGCCTGGACGTCCCGGGACTTCCCGGCTCCCATGCGAACGCCGACCCGGACATCCTCTCCCGCCCGTAAACCGTCTCAGATCCACGTTATCCGTCGGTGGGGTGGCGCGAATCACAGGCCGCACCCGCGCTCTTCTTCCTCCTTACGTTACCCGCTCGCGAGGATGGTCCCAACCATGCTCTCGTAACGACTTCGGGAGGGACCGCGACGAGGGGTCTGCGACGCAATTCGACGCTCGTGCTGGGGCTGCTGCTCTGCGCGGCGGCGTGGGCGCAGGAGGACCCGAAGTTCGGCATGGAGTTCGAATTCGCCGGCCGGGGCAACCGGATCGTGCGCTTCGAGGACATGCCCTGGGAGAACTACGAGCGCCTCATGCGCGTCGTGGTCGAGCACTACGGCGGCGACCCCGAGACGATCCGCCGGGTCGACTTCACCAAGGCGACCAGCCTCCCGCAGTATCCCGATGGTCAGCGCCCGGTGTTCCGCGCCGAGTGGACCGACCCCCAGGGGGGCACCTGGCGGATCGAGCCGGAGTACGTGGCCACCCGCGGACTCGACGGCTACGAGCTGGTGACCCCGGTGCTCGAGGACACCCGCGAGCTCGAGCGGATCCTGGAGAAGCTCGAGGCCAGCGGGCTGGTCCGTGAGGGGCTCAAGAGCGGCGTGCACGTGACCGTCGACGGCTCGGGCCTGGTCGACCCGCGCGGCGACGCGCGAGGGCTGGCGAACCTGATCGTGCTCCACGAGAACTTCGAGCCGCTGCTGCGGCGCATGTTCGACCCGGTGCGCGGCGGCGGGCACAGCAACCGCTTCGCCCGCTCGTTGGCGGTGGACCACCCGGAGCTGATCGAGGCGATCGGGAACCTGTCCGAGCGCGAGCGCACCGTGGAGAAGCTCACCGAGCTGTTCGCGCGCTTCGACGCGCGCGAGGCGCAGATCCAGGGGTCGACGATCGGCGAGTCCTCGCAGTCGAAGATGTGGAAGTACCGCAGCCTGAACCTGGCCAAGGCGCTCCCGATCAACTCGGTGCACGACGGCAGCCTGCGCCTGGTCGAGTTCCGCATGTTCGACCTCGGGACCGCGGAGGCCCACCGCCTGCAGGCGCAGTTCTACCGGCGCCTGGTGCGCCACGCCCAGGAGCTGGCGGCCCGGGGCGAGGTCGTGCGCTTCCGCCCGCGCGCGGCCATGCCGCTGGGCGAGGACCCCTCGCTCTACAACACCCCCGAGGATCCCCGAGAGGCCAAGCGCCAGGCCCTCGAGCTCGTGGCCGAGCTGGGCCTCGACCCGCAGGCCTTCGAGCCGCTGCTCGAGCGCACGATCCGCGGGCAAGCGCTGCCCAGCCGCGCCGAGTTCGCGGGCATGGTCGAGGCCTTGAGCGGCGAAGGCTCGGCGGCGGAGGGCGGCGAGTTCCGCTTCCGCTTCGAGCTCAGCGGCCGCGGCTGGGGCGTGATCTCGCTCCTGCGACCGGTCGACGCCGCGGTCGAGGCGCGCTGGGACGCGCTCTCCACCGCCGAGAAGCGCGCCTACTTCGAGGCCCAGACCGCCGGAGACCTGCAGCGCGGGCTGCGCGAGCGGTTCCGGGTCGATCAGCAGCGGCACCCCTGGCTCCGCGGTCAGCTCACGGTCGAGGCCGACGGCAGCTGGCGGATCGGCGCCGAGGCCACGCGCTCGCTGAGCGAGCTCCAGGCGCGGCTGGAGGCCGCCCGGGTCCTCGGCGGTCGCAGCGGTCAGCAGGTCGAGCTGATCGTGGAGGACCTCGCGCCGAAGTGGTCGGAGCTCCAGGGCAAGCGCGCCCAGGTCGAGGCCTACTTCGACCGCGTCGCGCGCTGGGCCTTCGTGCGCGACGTCGAGACCCAGCGCCCCGGCCGCGCGCTCGAGGGCGGGTCCACCGCGCGGGTCGAGGTCAGCGACCTCTCGCGCCCGAGCCAGCAGGTCGAGGTGCGCCTGCGGGGGACCCCGCGCGGGATCGGCGAGCTGATCACGGTCAGCGCGTTGGTCACCCACCAGCTCCGCGCCCACGGCTGGGGCGACCTGGGCGGCCCCCGGGCCGAGGCCGTGGAGTCGCTGGTCGATCACTACGAGCGCTACCTGCAGGAGGTCGAGGGCGAGCGCCTGAGCCCCGAGCGCCGGCGGATCGTGGAGGGGATCGAGAGCGGGCGGCTGGGCGACGCGGCCCGCGCCGTCGCCGCGCCCCTCGAGGCCTGGACCCTGGCCGACGTGCACGAGGAGACCACCCGCCGCGCGATCCGCTACGCCCGGGAGGAGTACCTCTCCTGGCTGCACCGCGAGGTGCAGCGGATCGAGGCCGGGGGCTACGGCTACGACCCCAGCCTCGTCAAGCCCGAGGCCCTGCGCGCGGCCCTCGAGTTGACCCCGGCCGAGGCGACCGCGCTCCCCTTCCTGGAGAGCCCGTCTCCGGTCGGTCGCGCGACGATCCTCCAGCGCCTCGGCGCGAGCGCGGTGCTGGGCGCGGCCGACCGCGCGAAGCTGGCCGCGGCCCCGGTCAGCGAGCTGGCGCGCATGGACGCCACCGAGCTGGCCACGGGCCTGGTGCACCGCGCCCTCGAGCGCGCGACCGCCCTCCTGACCCTCGCCCAGCGCGCCGGCGTGAGCGCGGCGGGGCTCAGCGCCCTGCGTCGGCTCGAGGGGGTGAACTGGACCGCGCTCAACGCGGCCGAGCTCCGCGCCGCCGGCCTCGAGGCCGCGCAGGTCGAGCGCCTGCTCGAGCTCGAGGCGCGCCTGGCCCCCTTCGACGGGGCGCGGCTCCAGCGCACCCTGCGTGAGCGCGTGCGCACCTGGTTCGCCGAGAGCGGGCTGCGCGACGTGCTGCTGCGCTCGCTGCTGCCCAGGGCCGAGGGCAAGGTCGAGGCGACCCCGACCGAGCCGAGGACCCTCGAGCGGATCGAGGTCGACCCCCGCGCCCCCGTGATCGAGGTCGAGACCGAGGTCCTCGAGCCGCGGCGCGGCGAGGGCTCGAGCGAGGGCCGCGGCGCCGGCGGCGAGGCCGAGCGCGCTGCCACGATCGCAGACCTCCTCGCCCCCTGGCGGCGGTCGAACGGCCGGGTCGACTGGAAGCGCTTCTCCCGCGAGCGGGTCAAGGTCGAGGCCGCAGGCCTGGCCCACTTCGGCCTGGGCCTGTTCCTCAAGGAGCTCGCGGTCGCGGTCAAGAGCGGCGACCGGCTCTACGTGGAGGAGTTCTTCGACGCCCTGCTGACGACCGACTTCTACGCGGAGTACGGGCTGTTCGTGCTCGGCGCGCGGGTGGCCGAGGGCACCTACACCCGTTACCTGCAGCGCTACGTCAAGCCGAACTTCGTCAACAGCGTGCTGAAGACGAACCTCGTGCTCGCCACCGGCCTGGCCCTCCCCGCGATCGTGCACGGCCGCTTCGAGGGCAAGACCTTCGCGATCTCCCTGGGCTCGCTGGGCCTGAGCACGGCCCTGGTCCAGGGCGGGACCCGCGGCTTGAAGTGGGTGGTCGATCTGCGCAAGGCGCGCACGGTGGGCACGGCGGCGCGCACCGGGCTGGCCCTCAAGCGCCTGACCCGCGCCGGGGCCTGGTTCTACTCCGCCGCCGAGCTCGCGGTGATCCTGTATGCCGCCGAGGAGTTCGAGCACGCCGCCAACGGGTTCCTCGACCGCATGGCCGCGCGCCGCGCGATCGGCGAAGCCGGGGTCGCGTTCCTCCAGGCCGCGCGCGCCGCCGACGCGACCCCCGAGTCGCTGACCGCGGCCTGCGAGGCCTACGACGAGGCCTGGACCACCTACCGCGACTTCCTCTACAAGCCGCTGTTCGCGGCCGAGTCGCGCCTCGCCGGGCGCATGCACACCCTCGCCGAGGACGCCAAGGAGCTCGACGACGAGCGCAAGGAGGCCGTGGCCCGGCTCAGCGGCCACGCGCGGCTGCGCGCCCGGGTCGAGCAGGACTACGGGAGCCTCGAGAACTACGCGCAGTCCCTGGTCGACCGCGACGAGCGCAGCCTGCAGGGCAAGCTCGACCAGATCCTCGCCAGCTACGACCGCGAGCGCACGGCGCAGCTGCGGGAGGTCTACGACGGCGAGCGCCGGGCCGGGCGCTACCTGACCGTGGGCGTCGACCAGGTGCGCGCGGCCAGCGGGCCCGGGGCCCTGGTGGTGAAGAGCCAGCTCCGCGAGCGGGTCTCGCCCAACCGCCTGCAGGCCTACGAGGACGAGCTCGAGGTGCTGCGCCTGGCGCTCGAGCTGCGCCGCGATCGGCCGGAGCTGGTCGAGGCCCTGGCGGTCTACGCCGAGCGAGTCGAGGCCACCCACGCCGCGGACGACCAGCTCGCCCACGGCGACCAGGGGATCCTGGACACGAGCGCGCTGCGCCGCGGGCTCACGGACGCGGTCGAGGGGCGCTGACCCCCCTTAGAGCTCGCGCAGGAACGCCGCGATCGCTGCGCAGGCGCGGGCGTCGGCCTGCTCCTGGGTCACGCCGGTGGCCTTGGTGTGGCCCTTGGTGATCAGGAGCGAGTGGTCGCCGGTCTCGACCACGTGCAGCGCGTTGCGGACGGGGAGCTGGGGCCGCAGGGCGTCGAGCTGGTCCAGGGGCGCCATGCGGTCGCGGGTCCCCTGCACGAACAGCACCGGGCGCGTGAGCTCGCGCAGGACCGCGTCGCGGACCTTGGCGGCCTTGCCGATCGAGACCAGGGGGTAGCCGAGGCACACCAGCCCCGAGACCTCGGGCGCCTCGAGGCTGAGGTGGCAGCCCACCCGGCCGCCCATGGACTTCCCGCAGAGCACGACCTTCCTGCGCCGCGGGTGCGCCGCGCGGGCGGCGTCCAGGGCGGCGCGGTGCGCGGCGATCAGCTTGGGCAAGCGGTCGGGGGACCTCCGCCCCGCCTGCATGTAGGGGTAGTCGAAGGGTACGACCTCCCCCAGCGCCCGCAGGCGCTCGGCCCAGCCCTGGATCCAGGGCGAGCTCGAGCCGGCCCCGGCGCCGTGGGCCAGGAGGATCAGCGTGTCGGGGGCGCTCACTCGGGCGCCGCGGCCCGGCGTCCGGCCTCGAGGCGCTCCAGCGCCGACCACAGCGCCGCGCGCTGCAGGGGCTCGGCGAAGCGCTCCGGACGGCGCGTGCGCCGGATCCAGAACCCGCCGGTCTCGCCCTCGACCTCGGGGCTCGTGGCCAGGTAGACCGCGGTGTCGGCGCCCTCCTCGGGCGTCATGCCGCGCACACGGAAGTAGGTGCGCATGAGCGCGCCGAACACCCCCGAGGTCCCGCTCCCGATCGAGGTGCTCACGACCCCCGGGTTCAAGGCGTTCACCGTGATCCCGTCGCGGCGTACGCGCTCGGCGAGCTCGCAGCTCCACATGCGGTTGGCCTGCTTGCTCTGGGCGTAGGCCTTGGCCCCGGAGTAGCGGCGGCGGGTGAAGCCCAGGTCGTCGAGGTCGAGGTCCTTGGCCAGGTTCGAGGCCACGTTCACGACCCGCGCCGGCGCCCCCGCGCGCAGCAGGTCCAGGAGCGCGTTGGTCAGCGAGAAGTAGCCCAGCATGTTCGTGGCGAAGGTCAGCTCCAGCCCGTCGGGCGTCTCGCGCCGCTCGCGAAAGTAGCCGCCGGCGTTGTTGATCAGCACGTGCAGGGCGTCGTGGCGCGCCCCCAGGGCCTCGGCGAAGGCGTCGATCGACTCCGGGCGCGACTGGTCCAGCTCGAGCAGCTCCAGGCGCGCCGGGTCATGGCGCGCCCCCAGCTCGGCCAGCGCCGCCCGCCCGCGCTCCAGGCTGCGGCACGCCAGGACCACGTGGGCCCCCGCCGCCGCCAGCCCGCTGGCGGCCGCCTTGCCGATCCCGGCGTTGGCGCCGGTCACCACGCACACCTTGCCCGCTACGTCCCAGCTCATGGGGCCCGAGGATACCCCGGAGCCGCGGCCCGCCCAGGGTTTTCACCCGACGCCGTCGCTATAGTGGGGGCGTGGACGACGTCGAGCTAGGACGCCGGATCCTCGCTCGCGGGCTGCTCCCGCGCGAGGTGTTGAGCCAGGCATACGCCCGGCGCGGGACGCGGAGCCTGGAGCAGGTACTCCTCCAGGACCGGCTGCTGAGCGCCGAGCACCTGCGCAGCATGCACACCCCGGCCGCCGTGGTGGGCTGGGACAGCGACCCCGCCGGCGACCTGACCCGCCTCGACGACGACGACAGCGTCCCCGACACCGACCTCGAGGCCACCCAGCTCGACCTCTCGCCCCCGGATCGCGGCGCGGGCCCGCCGCCGAACGCCTCCGGCGCCGGCTGGGCCGAGGAGACCCGGGCGCCCGACGACCTGACCCGCCTCGACGACGGGGACGGCGACAGCGAGCGGACCCTGATCGACGGGACGGTGCTCGCGCCGCCCAGCGTGGACCTGCCCCGCATGCGCGCCGCCGACGGCGGCGCCCCGGACGTGACGCGCATGGACGCCCCCGGCGCGAGCGACTCCACGCGCATGGACGAGGTCGGCGTCGACGACTCGACGCGCATGGACCCCCAGTCGCCGCCTCCGCCCGCGGCCTGGGCGAGCTCCAGCTCCCAGGCGATCCGAGCCCCGGATCCGGACCGGACCTTCGCTCCCGGGCTGGATCAGGGCGCCCCGGGGGGACCCGCCGGGATCGACGCGACCTTCGCCGGCATGCCGCCCGCGCCCACGCACTTCGGCGCGATCGGGCCCCTGCCCGACGCGACCTTCGCCCCGGGCCTGGCCCCGCAGCACCCCGGGGGCTCGAGCTCGGGCTCGAGCTACGGCCACCCTCTGGCCAACAGCACCCCGACCTTCGCCGAGCTCGGTCCGCCGGGGGCGATCTCGGGGCGACACACCTTCGCCGGGGGCGCCGCGGCCCCCGAAGGCCAGACCTTCGCCGACGCCGGCCTCAGCCACGAAGGCCCGCCCCTCGACAGCGACGCCACCTTCGCCGACGTCTCGCGCCCGGGGGAGCCCGGGTTCGGACCGGCGTCGGACCAGGACGTGGTCCAGCTCCCGCGCAACCCCGGCGAGACGGGGCGGCTGGGCCCCTACCTCCTGCTCGAGGAGCTGGGGCGCGGCGGCATGGGCGCGGTCTACCGCGGGCGCGACCCCGCCGGCCGCGAGGTCGCGATCAAGATCATCCTCGGCGAGTTCTACTCCGACACGATCAAGGAGCGCTTCGTCCGCGAGGGCCAGGTCACCGCCGCCTTGAACCACCCCGGGATCGTGCGCGTGCTCGGCGCGGGCACCGCCGGCAAGACGCCCTACCTCGTCTACGAGCTGGTCACCGGCGCGCAGAGCTTCAAGACGATCTACGGGCGCCTGCCCCTGGAGGAGCAGGTCGAGAAGCTGCGCGACGCCGCGCGAGCGCTCGAGGTCGCCCACGCCCGCGGGATCGTGCACCGCGACGTGAAGCCCGACAACCTGCTCCTGGACCAGGCGGGGAACGTGCGCGTCGCCGACTTCGGCCTGGCGGCGGGCAAGGACCTGGACCGCCTGACCCGCACCGGGGCCCAGCTCGGCACCCCGGCCTACATGGCGCCGGAGCAGATCGACGCCCGCCGCGAGGACCTCGGTCCGCCCACCGACGTGTGGGCCCTGGGCGTCATGCTCTACGAGATCCTCACCGGGGAGCGCCCGTTCAAGGGCAAGAGCTTCAAGGACCTCTGCCTGCAGATCACCGCGCCCAACCCGCCCCTGCCGCGCAAGGTCAACCCCGACGTCCCGCGCGACCTGGAGGCGGTGTGCATGCGCTGCCTCAGCGAGCGCTCCGAGGAGCGCTACCCCACGGCGGGGAAGCTCGCCGACGACCTCGATCGCGCCCTGAACCAGGAGGCGGTCGAGGCCAAGGCGCCGCCGCGCTTCGGCAAGCGGGCGAAGCTCACGGCCTTGGCGGGGCTGGCCCTGGCCCTGGCCTGCGGCGGGCTGGCCGCCCTGGCGGTCTTCGGCCGCGGCGACGCCGCCGCCTCCGCCAGCCGACTCACGCTCTCGCTGACCTCGCCCCGCGACGACGGCGAGGTCGCCTCCCCGGTGCTGGAGGTGACCGGCCGTGTGCTCGGGCGCGCGGAGTGGGCCCGGGTCGAGGTCGACCTCGGCCTCCCCCCGGGCGACCCGGCGACCCCGCCCGCGATCCGCGTGCGCACGGGAGAGGTGTTCACCGTGGCGGTGAGCCTCCCCGGCGGCGAGACCCGGGTGCGGGTCACGGCCTCCGACGCCGAGGACCCCAGCGTCGTCGCCCCGCCGGTCGAGCGCGCGGTGACCTACGTCACCGGCCCCAAGTGGTATCGCGCGATCCCCGCGGCGGAGCGCCGCCGCTGCCCTTCGGGCTCACCCCCGGCGAACTCCCGGGCGAATACCACTGGGCCCCCGACGGCTCGGTCCTGGTGTGGTCCCGCCGGGGACCTTCACCCAGGGCCCCACGGACGACTCGCTGAGCCTGGAGCTGGGCAACGACTCGGTGGGCACGGTCGCGGGCAAGCACCCGGTGCGCAAGGTCACGCTCACCCGCGGCTTCTTCCTGGGCAAGTACGAGGTCTCGGTCGAGCAGTGGAAGCGCTACGCCCGCGAGACCGGCGCGCGGATCCCGGTGCCGAACTGGCAGCTGAACCTGCAGATCCTGCCCACCGGCCTCGGCCAGAACGACTGGCTGTGGGGCGAGGGCGTGGACTTCACCCTCGGCGACTCGCACCCGGTGTTGAACGTGTCGCACGTCGAAGCGCGCGCCTACTGCGACTGGGCCGGGCTGCGCCTGCCCACCGAGGCCGAGTGGGAATACGGCGCCTGCGGCGGCCGCCGGGTGAAGTACCCCTGGGGCGACGAGGAGCCCTCTCACGAGCTGACCAACATGCTCGGCGACGACGACGGCTACCCCTACACCGCCCCCCGCGCGGCCTTCCGCGCCGACGTCTCGGGCTTCGGCGCCTACAACATGGCGGGCAACGTCTCCGAGCACGTCCAGGATTACCTGGGGCCGTTCCCCGAGGGCGACGCGGTCGACCCCACGGGCCCGCCCAGCGGCGCGCGCCGCGTGATCCGCGGCGGCGCCTGGAGCCTGGAGTGGGCGCCGATCTTCACCGTGTTCACCCGCGACTCCCAGGTGGAGGACGACACCGACTGGCGGGTGGGCTTCCGCGTCGCGCTGACTCCCTCGCGGTGAAGCGCCCGCTTCCCCGCGCTAGAGTGCGCGTATGAACGCGCCCACGATCGAAGGTTTCCAGATCCTGCGCGAGCTCGGCCGAGGCGGCATGGGCGTGGTCTACGAGGTCCGGCACCCCGACCGCCCCGACGCGCGCTTCGCGCTCAAGCTCGTGATCGCCCAGGACGTGCCGCTCCTCGAGCGCTTCGTGCGCGAAGCCCAGCTCCTCGCGCGGATCCGCCACACCAACGTGATCCCGATCCACGCCAGCGGGCAGTCCGCTCGTGGCCCCTACATGGTCATGCCCTTCGTGGAGGGCGAGAACCTGAACGCGCGGCTCAAGCGCACCGGCGGCGTCGAGCCCCGGGAGGCCGCGCAGATCATGGCCAAGCTGGCCGACGCCGTGGCCGCGCTGCACCAGGTGGGGGTGATCCACCGCGACCTCAAGCCCGACAACGCGCTGCTCGGCGCCGACGGCGAGCCGGTGCTGATCGACTTCGGCCTGGCGCGGGCCGAGGACGCCGAGACCCTGACCCGCACCGGCATGCTGCTCGGGACCCCGGCCTTCATGGCGCCGGAGCAAGCCGAGGGCGCGGGCACCGTGGCCCTCGACGAGCGCTGCGACGTCTACGGCCTGGGCGCGACCTTCTTCGCCCTGCTCGCGGGCCACGCGCCGTTCTCCGGGAGCCAGCTCCAGGTGATCCGCGCGGTGCTCGAGGAGGAGCCGCCCTGGGGCGACGTGGGCTCGAGCGTGGCCAACCCGGACGCCTGGGCCGTGTGCCGCAAGGCCATGGCCAAGCGCGCCGAGGATCGCTACCCCACCGCCCGCGCCCTGCGCGACGACCTCGAGCGGGTGGCTAAGGGCGAGACGCCGCTGAACGCGGGCCTCCCCCGTCGCGGGGGCAAGGGCAAGCTCCTGGGCGCGCTGGCGGGGCTCGCGGTCGTCGGCGGCCTCGGCGCCTGGGCCCTGCTCGGGCGGGTGGACTTCGCGGAGGGCCCCGAGGACGCGCGCGTGCGCCTGGAGATCACGACCCCTACCCAGGAGCAGCACTTCAACCAGGCGCAGCTCGAGATCCGCGGGCGCGTCGACCCGCCCCAGGACGGGGTGCGCGTGTGGATCGAGCAGAAGAGCGTCGTGCCCGACGCCGCCGGCGCCTTCTCCCAGACGGTGTATCTGAACGAGGGCGAGACCACGCTGCACTTCGTGCTGAAGCGGGGGTCCGAGGTCGTCGCCGGCCCGATCGAGCGCACGGTCACCCTCAGCACGCAGCCGGACTGGTACGCCGCGCTCCCGGCGAACGAGCGCCCCCCCTACCCTTTGCCCGCAGGCCTCGAGTTTGGCGTGGAGGAAGGGGTCTACGTCAACACCAAGGACGGCTCCGAGCTCGTGTATTGCCCGCCGGGCACGTTCTTCATGGGCGCCCCCTTCGACGACGCGGTGTTCCAGTTCGACCCGCGCAAGATGCGGCAGGTCACCGACTACCCAGAGCACGAGGTCACCCTCACCCGCGGGTTCTTCATTGGGCGCTACGAGCTCACCTGGAACCAGTACTGGAGCTACGTCGAGGCCGTGGGCAAGGACGCGGTCGAGGTCGTGCCGATGGTCGGCGAGAAGAAGCACCTGGGCCAGCACCCGCTCCACGCCGTGGATTTCCGCGCCGCGAGCAGCTACTGCCAGTGGGCGGGCTTGCGCCTCCCCACCGAGGCCGAGTGGGAGTACGCCGCGCGGGGACCCGGCCGAGGCCCGTATTTCCCCTGGCTCGAGCCGGGGATCCACGACCCGGGCGCGAACGCCGACCAGTTCATGCGCTTCACGATGATGTCCGAGGGCGTGCAGCTCTCGCGCGAGGTCGGGCACTACCCCAAGGGCAAGAGCCCCTTCGGCTGCTTCGACATGGCCGGCAACGTGGGGGAGCTGGTCGACGACGACCCCCGGATCTTCACGACGGACCCCCAGACCGACCCCCACAGCTCCCGGAGCGCGCTGACCCTGGTCAAGAGCGCGGGCTTCAGCGCCACCGCGAACCTGTGCCAGGTCACCGCCCGCTGGCAAGTCATGCGTCGCGGGTCGCTGCGCGAGGACCCCAACAGCATCGCGTCCGGGAAGCGCACGGACATTGGCTTCCGCGTCGCGCGGGACGGGCTCTGAGCCTTACCAGGTCAGGACGGCGAGCTGGACCTCGGCCCGGAGCTCGTTGTCCTCGGGCCGGAAGCGCAGGTCGCACTCCAGGCTCGCGACCTTCTCGCGCTTGGCGCCCCAGTGCATGTCGAGGCAGGTGCGCACGCCCACGGTGTTCACGACGCCCTCGACGGTGATCCGACTCGGGGTCTGCAGGCGCACCTGGGGGCGGACCTTGAAGCGCCAGGACGTGTTCTGCAGGAAGCAGCGCTCGGCGGGCTCGAGCTCGAAGGCGAGCTGCATGGCGCCGTAGCGCGGCTCGCCGAACTTGGCGTCGCGGTCGGGCTGGTCGTCGGGGTCGTTGGGGTCGAGGACGTAGCGCTGGAGCAGCGCGTGATCGCGGGCGCGGCGGCTGCCGACCTCGCGGTAGACCCGCCCCGGGTCCGGGTCGAGGTTGAAGTCCGCGACGCCGTCGATCCGCGCACGGAAGGAGTTCGAGAGCGAGAACGCCCCCCACTCGAACACCAGCAGGTCCTCGCCAATGTCGTGCACGTAGGGCGTGGCGGGGGCGCCGCCCTTCTCGGGCGTGAAGGCGTCCAGCCAGCTCCGGTCGCCCCAGCGACCGAACTCCATGTCGGCGACGGCGGCGTTCATCCGCGCGTCGCGCCGGGCCATCTCGAACTCGCTCATGGAGCCGTCGCGGAACTGCGTGCGCAGCTGACTGCGCCACACCGAGCGGTAGCGGCTCTGGAGCTTGCGGATCAGGAAGCCCTCGAAGCCGTGGTAGTCGAGGACCCGCGAGCCGGGGGCCACGTGGGTCGGCGCGATCGCGCGCATTTCGGCGTAGGGATCGTTCTCGAAGCTCAGGCGGGGAAGCGTCAGGTCCACGCGATCGAGGAGCGAGCGCGCGCTGGGGCCCTCGGGCGCGGTGAAGGTGTGCCCGTCGATCCGCGGGCGCTCGGGGAGACCGTTGCCGGCGACGTCGCCGGCCGGCCGCGCGAACGCGACTCCCACCAGCAACATGACCAACAAACCGATCCAGCGCACCGTCGTGTCCTCGGGGCAGACCGCCCCTGGTTGCGGACGTGGCTTCGGCACTTACGCCGGATCAGCCGCGTCGCGGGTCCAAACTTCGAGCCCGACAGGACAGCCGTCCCGCCGTCCCACTCGCGTGGGTCAGCCCCCGATTTCCCCGTGGAACCCCGCCTCCTCTACGCGCAACTTGGGCGAAGCCCAGCGCGCAGACGCGGGAACGAGCGATTCCGCCCAGCCTATAACCCGATTTGATAAGGTGCTTTAGGCTGAGTATCGTCTCGTTATGAGTTGAGTATGACAACGCCACCGCCTGACTGCAAGGGGGCTGGCGGGTGTTTTTGGAAAAAATTTTGACGGTTCGTGAAGAAGTGCATGATTTCTATAGGGTCACTGAAATTCATTGTGCTTACGTCCGTCGTCGCCCGTGGAGGAGCGTGCGCCCTTGTCGACGCAAGTCCCTCGTGGGTAAGGGACGTAATGCATGTTGCATGCCCTGACCTAGGTCCTTACGCGACGTTCCCCCCTGCGGTCCACCTGAGTCCTGCCTGTCCCGCCGCGGGGGACGCGCGGCCACCGTCGACCGGTGATGGGTGCTGGATGGTGCCCAGCACCCCCTACGGGGGCGAGCAGGACCCAGCGCCAAAAAGTGCGCGAGGGAATCCGCACCTAAACGGGCTATATTGACGGCTGAATTCGCCCGGACGGGTGTCATGGGAAGGCTCGCGCTTCGCACGAACTCCCGTCCGGGCGAATTCTTACGCCGCCGAAGGCGGCGCGGCAGCGGAAGCTGCCGCAGCAATTCGACGCGGGACCGCCCGCTGGACGCATGACAATGGACTTCCTCCTGATTTCCGCCCCGGTGGCGAACTTCGGACAGGCCACCTCGGGGCTCTCGGTGCTCACCTCCTACCTGCGCGGGTTGGAGTGGGACGCGCACCAGGTGGGACCTCGCGATCGACGCCTTCCACCACTTCCACTTCGAGTACCTCGCGGGCCGGCTCGAGGTGTTGCGCGCCAACGTGAGCGAGCCCGAGCTGCTCGAGAAGAGCGAGCGCGCGGTGCAGGAGATCGAGCGCGCCAAGGCCACCCTTCAGCGCAAGGGCGTCGAGCGCGAGCCCGAGTCCATGCGCTTCGCGTTCCAGACGATCCACGACGCGGGGGTGTTGATCACCGCGGCCTCCCTCGGCGCCTACGAGCACGACTTCCGCCACTTCGGGATCCAGGACGCGTTCCGCAACTTCGAGAGCCTGAACGAGGCCCTGAGCGACCCGCGGCGCAACCCCTACCTGGACTACCTGCGCGAGCACGCGCTCCCCCGGATCGAGGCGCAGCGCCCGCGCGCGATCGGGATCAGCATGACCTACTTCAGTCAGGTCGTGCCGGGCTTCACGCTGCTGCGCTTGATCAAGGAGCGCTTCGGCGACGAGCTCCCGGTCGTCCTCGGCGGGGCCTACCTCACCGCGGTGGAGGATCAGGTCACGCAGATCCCGCCCGCGGTGGTGCCCGCCGACGCGATCATCCTCCACGACGGCGAAGAGGCCCTCGCTGCCTGGCTCGCCCACACCCTGCGCGGCGAGGGCGACCTCTCGGCGATCCCCAACTGCTACCTGCCCCAGAGCGCCGGCTTCGCGCGGGTCGGCGAGCGGAGCCTGATCCACACGGACCTGGACACCCTCCCGGTGCCCATGTGGACGCTGGACGGCCTCGAGCTGAACAAGTACCTCGTGCCGCAGTACCCGATCCCGCTCCCGCTCTCCCGCGGCTGCTACTGGGGTCGCTGCGCGTTCTGCAACATCTCCTGCCAGACCGTGGCCACCTACCGCACGCGCCCCGTCGCCAAGGCGATCGACGACATGCGCGCGGCGATCGCCGAGACGGGCAGCAACTGGTTCGACTTCCCCGTCGACTCCTACCGCCCCCAGGAGCTGCACGAGCTCGCGCTCGCGATCCTGGATGCCGGGCTCGAGGTCGAGTGGGGGGCCGAGGTGCTCCTCGACGCGGGGTTCAAGGACGAGGTGATCGCCGACCTCGCCAAGAGCGGCTGCCGGACCCTGCGCTTCGGGCTGGAGAGCGCGTGCATAGAGACGCTCAAGGCCATGATCAAGCCCACGCGTCCCAAGCACGCCAAGCGGATCCTGACCACGTGCAAGGCCCACGGGATCCAGACCGCGGTCATGCTGATCGCCGGGTTCCCCACCGAGACGCAGTCGCAGCTCATGCGGACCTACGACTGGCTGATCGAGAACGCGGACGTGATCGACTTCCTCACGATCCACCAGTACAGCCTCGTGCCCGGCTCGCCCATGGGCCAGGACCCCGACCGCTGGGGCCTCTACGTGCTGCCGCAGGAGGCCGTGCTCTGGACGAGCATGCCCTTCGTGAACACCAACCCGGTGAGCATGAAGAACGAGGACCTGCCCCGGGTGGTCGACGCCATGCGCGAGGGCCTCAAGCCGCACTTCACCGACCTGGGAGAGCTGTGGACGGTGGCGATCGGCGGCTGGATGACCTTCCCCGCCGCGTGCGGCGTGCGCCGCGACCTCGTGCACCCGATCTCCGGCGGCTGAGTTTCAGGGGGTCTGTCCCAGACCCCCTCGCCCTCGGGCAAAGCCCCTCGGGCTCACCCCCAAGGGGCTCGCCGGCCGCTTCGCGGCCGGCTGCGCGCTCGCGGCGTCGCCGCTCGTCTTCAGGGTCTGTCCCAGCCTCCCTCAGGGCAAGCCCTCGGGCTCACCGGGCTCGCCGGCTTCGCGGCCGGCTGCGCGCTCGCGGCTTCGCCGCCGCCGGGCCGGGCGGATCCGCCGCTCGCCGGGCGCGCGCGAGGACCGTGCTGCGGCCGAGCGCCCGTCGACGCGCTACCCGAGAGGACTTCTCGAGCGCGACCAGCTCGCGCTCGAGCTGACGCAGCTCGTGCTCCGGGTGACCCTGGGCCCCCGGCAGTACTTCACGGGCTTTGCGCACCTCGACCGCCGCGTCGTCGTTGCGGCCGCGGTCGAAGAAGTGCTCGGCGTAGCGCAGGTGGTTCTCCGGGTCCGTGGGCGCGACCTCGATCGCGCCCTCGAACAGGGGCTCGATCACCTCGTCCTCGCCGGCGTTCTCGGGGCCCGCGGGCCAGGCTGGGGACTTCCAATACAGCATGGCCAGGTAGAGCAGCGGGCCGCCGTTGGAGAAGCGCGGGTCGAGCTCCCGCGCGCGGAGCGCGGCCTGCTCGAGGTCGCCGACGCGGCCCACGGCGCTGAGGTTCGAGCGCTCGAACACGTAGCCCATGCCCACCGCGCGGTAGAAGTGCCCCTCGACCCGCTCGGGCTCGAGCTCGATCGCGAGGTCGGCGTGGCCCACGGCCTTGCGCGCGAACGCGAGCTGGTCGTCCTCGCTCAGGGCAGGGTCGGTCACCCGCTCGAGGGCCGCCGCGGCGGCGAGCTGGTGCCGCTCGAAGTCGGAGCGCTCCTCGGGGGGGGTGGCCACCGCGAAACACCCGGCCAGGGTGACGCAGGCCAGGGCGGCGCAGGCACGAGGGATCATTCGTCCCCCTCGGCGGCGGTCACGACCCGCGCCAGGGCCTCGGTCTCTGGCCCGCGGAACGCGGTGAGCTGGAGCGTTTGCAGGAGCTTCTTGCCGGCGTCGTCCTGGCTCAAGCCCTCGAGGGCCTTGACCACGGCCGCGACCTCCGCAGGGTCCGACGTGGCGCAGGAGACCACCGGCGGCGTGGGCAGAGGCTCGCTCTGGTAGAGCTCGCGCAGGAGGCCCTTGAAGCTGGCGAGCTGCTGGAGCTCTTCCCAGGCGGGCCCGTCGAGCACGACCCCGTCGACCGGGTGTCCCTCGAACTCACGCCCGCTCTTGAGCCGGCGCAGCGCGCGCAGGGGTTGAGCGGTCGAGACCAGGCGCACCCCTGCGTCTCCCAGCGAGAGCTTGCCGGCGAACACGACGCGCTCGGCGAAGGCGCGGTTGTCGAGCAGCCCCGACCACACCGTGGGCTGGGCTTTGCCGAAGGTGTCGAGGTCGGTGGCCGGGGCGTCCTGGGCCACGAGGAGGTGGTAGCGCTCGTGGGTCTTGCCGCGGCGCTCGGTCGAGGCGACGGGCACCAGGCCGTGGTCCTCCCGCCAGCGCAGGTAGACCCCGAGGGACACGATCGCGCAGGTCGGCTGGCCGTGCTCCTCGATCCAGGCCTCGGCGGCGGCGACCTCGTTGAAGTAGACGGCCTGTCCCCCCAGTCGCTGGCCCAGCTCGGCCATCACCGGCTCGGCGCTCTCGGTCGAACCGGGCGCGTTCGGGTAGCACACGAGCAGGGTCGGCGCGGCCGTCGCCACGCCGGACGCGATCCCCCAGAACAGCACCAGGATCAGGCTGCGAATCAAGGTCCGTCCCACTTCGAACAAGGCGGCATGGTAACGCGGCGCAACGTCAGCCGTAAGCTGCCGTTCGAGAAGGGCGTTGCGGTCCACATGCGCACGTCGTTCCGGGCTCGGGATGAATACGATTCGGGAAGTGGGACGAACCGACGCCACATGGCTTCACCCGACGCCCGCCGCGCTCTCATAAACCGCTGCAAGCTATGCGATTGTAATTCTCGCCGTCAACGATGGTTTAGCCCCGAGATTTGCTTACTCGAGGGCGGGAGTCGGTGTGCCTTGATCCACTCGCGTTACGACGTCGTCCGCCGCCTGGGCGAAGGTGAGGCTGCGATCACCTACCTCGCGCAGGACCTCTCGCGGGACCGGCGCGAGGTGGTGCTCAAGGTCCTCAAGTCCCGCGGCGCTGAGGAGACCCGCCGCTTCCGCAACGAGTTCGCGACCCTCGTCGGCCTGCGGCACCCGAACCTGATCACCGTCTTGGAGTTCGGCCTCTCGGTCGAGGGCGCTCCGTTCCTGACCTCGGAGCACCACCCGGGCTCGCGCCCGCTGAGCGAAGACCTCGGCCGCCCGCAGTTCGACTCGGCGAGCGTGGACCGCGTGGCGGCCATGCTCCGCGCGCTCGAGTTCGTCCACACCCGCGGGGTGATCCACCGCGACCTGAAGCCGAGCAACGTGCTCGTGGACGACCGCGACGGGGTGTGGCTCACGGACTTCGGCCTGGCCACCTCCGGCCCCGACGGGCTGCGCGCGGGGACCCCCGAATACATGGCCCCCGAGGTGCTCAACCGCCAGCGCTTCGACCGGCGCTGTGACCTCTACAGCCTGGGCGTCCTGCTCTACGAGCTGTTCACCGGCGAGCTGCCGTTCCAGGGCGAGACCGCCGAGGTCGTGCGCCAGCACCTGCACGAGGCGCCGCGGCCGCTGCGCGAGCTGGCGCCAGACCTGCCCCCGGCCCTCGAGGCCCTGGTGCTCCGGCTCCTGGCCAAGGACCCGGACCAGCGCTTCACCAGCGCCAACGCCGTGCTCGGCGCGCTGCGCGAGGCGACCGGACGCGAGATCCCTTACGAGACCGAGGCCACCCAGGCGGCCTACCTCTCTACCGGCCGCCTCGTGGGCCGCGACCGCGAGCTGGACTGGCTGGTCGAGGCCTTCCGCCGCGCCGTAGGCCCTCAAGACTGGGACCCGGACCCGCGCGAATTCGACCGCCGGGCCCGCTTCGACACCTCCCGCGCGACCGCCGACGAGAAGGGCGAGCGCCGCCGCGGCGGCAACCGCCGCGCCACCCGCTGCAACGGGCGCAAGAACCCGCCGGCCGTGCTCGTGTTCCTCCGCGGCGAGAGCGGCGTGGGCAAGACCCGCCTGATCGACGAGCTGCGCCGCGCGGCGCAGCTCGAGGGCGCCGCCTGCTTCAGCGGCCAGTGCACCAAGCACCCGGGCCGCGGCTTCGAGCCCTTCGTCGAGGTCCTGCGCGAGGTCGCGCAGCTCGGCGACCCCTCGGACCCCCACGCCTGGGTGGCCCAGACCCTGGCCAACCCCGACGTCGAGGGCGCCGGAGTCGACCGCCTGCGGCTCATGGACGCCGCGGCCGAGCTGCTCCTGGCGCGCTCCTACGAGCGCCCGCTGCTGATCGCGCTCGAGGACCTGCAGTGGGCGCGCGGCGACACCCTCGAGCTCCTGCTCTACCTGTTCCGCGCGCTGGTCACGGCCCTCGGCCGCTCCCGCGGGCAGGAGCGCCACCCGCAGCTGTTCCTGGTCGCGAGCTACCGCCCGGAGGAGCTCCACGGCCCCGAGCTCGGCCGGACGCTGAACGGCCTGCGCCGCGACCGCTTCTTCGAGCAGCTCTCGCTGCGCCCGCTGCGCGAGGACGACGTCGGCGAGCTCGTGCGCGGGCTCCTGGGCGTGCCCAGCGTGCCCCGAGCGTTCCTGGAGCAGGTCACCCAGGCCAGCGCCGGCAACCCGCTGTTCCTCGAGCTGCTGCTGGAGGAGCTCGTCGAGCGCGGGCTGATCGCCCGGCAGCGCGGGCAGTGGCGGCTCAAGGACACCGGCCTCGACGCCGACCTCCCGAGCCTGGTCCACGAGCTCGTGCTCAGCCGCTTGGAGCGGCTCGAGGCGCGCCAGGTCCTCGACTGGCTCGCGGTGTTCAACCGCGCGCTGGAGAGCTCGACCCTGGCCCAGCTCTGCGAGCGCGACGAGCCGCAGATCCTGGACGACCTCGAGTCGCTCGTGCGCTCGCGCTTCGTGTGCGCCTCCCCCGGCGGCGGCTACGTCCTGACCCACGCCAAGGTCCGCGACGTGGTCTACGGCGCGCTCAGCTCCCCCGGACACCACCACGCCCGGGCGGCGGAGGTGCTGGAGGAGGCCCGCGAGCGCGGCGTCGCCGAGGTGCCGCCGAGCGAGCTGGCGCACCACCTGCTCGAGGCCGGCGCGGGCGCCCCCGCCCTGGTCCGCGCCCGCGAGGCCGGCGAGGCCGCGCTGGCGGTCGGCGCCACCGAGCGCGCGGCCGAGCTCTACCGCCGGGCGCTGAGCCTGTGCGCGATCCTCATGGCCGAGGGCCGGCTCGACCCCGCCCTCGCCCAGCGCGAGCGCCTGGCCCTGACCCGGGCCCTGATCCGGGTCGACACCGCCCAGGGCCGCTTCCTCGAAGCGCGGACCATGACCCTCGAGGGCCTGGAGCTCGCTCGCGAGCTGGGGGACGTCGAGGCCGAGGTCGCCGCGCTCACGCACCTGGGCACGATCAACGCCAAGCTCGAGGAGCGCGAGGAGGCGCGCCGGTTCTACCTGGCCGCGCTGGAGACCGCCGAGCGGATCGACTACGGCCACGGCGTGCGCGAGAGCCTCTTGGGCCTGGGCGACCTGACCCTGGAGGAGGGCCGCCTCGACGAGGCCCTGAGCTACCTCGAGCGGACCCTGACCTTCCGCGCCGAGCTCGGCGACCAGGCCGGGGTCTCGGCCTACCTGCGCGCGATCGCGCGGGCCTACCTCGGCTCCGGCGACCTGGAGAGCGCGCGCGACTACGCCGCGCAGGCGCTCTCCGTCGCGGGCGAGGGCGACGAGGGCCCGGTCAGCGAGCAGGTCGAGGCCCTCGAGCTGCAGGCCGAGCTGGCGTTCCTCGCCGGCGAGGCCCCGCGCTCCATGGACCACGCCGAGCGCGGGCTGCAGCTCGCGCGGCGCCACGGCGACAAGCCCGCGATCGCGCGCTGCCTCCTGGCCCTGGGCGCGGCCCACGACCGGCTGGGCGAGGTCGCCGAGGCCCGGGCCTGCTTCGACGCGGCGGCCGAGCTCGCGCGCCGACTCGGCCTGCCCTCGGCCCTGGCTCGGGCGCTGGACGGCCTGGGCGAGCTCGACCGCGCCAGCGGCGCCTGCGCCCAGGCGCTGGTGTTCCTCAACGAAGCCACCACGCTCTGGAACACCCAGGGCGACCGCGCGGGCTACGCCCGCGGCCTGACCCACCTCGGGCGCTGCTACGCGCTCCACGGCGAGCTGCCCCGCGCCGAGCTGTGCTACGCCGCCGCCGAGCGCGTGGCCTGGGAGGAGGGCTTCGCCCCCGCGCGCCTGGCCGCCGAGCTCGGCCGCCTGCGCGTCGAGAGCGTGCACCACGGCGCGACCCCGATCCTGCGCGAGGCGCTGGACAAGCTCGCGCTCCAGGCGCGCGAGCTGAACCGCCCCGGCGTCGAGGCCCAGGCCCTGGCGCTCCTGAGCGACGTGCTCCTGGCCCAGGGCGAGGCCCACGCCGCGCGCCGCGCCGGCGACCAGGCCTTGAGCCTGGCCAGCGACCGCCTGCCCGGCGTGCGCGCCCGGGCGACCCGCGATCGGGTGCGCGCGCTCCTCGGCGCCGGCGCGTTGGCGCCGGCCCTCGCGCTCTTGCGCGACGAGACCCTGTGGCGCGCGCGGGACCTGGCCCTGGCGGTCGAGGTCGAGATCCTCCGCGGGCGCGCGCTGGCGACCCTGGGCGAGCACCCCGCCGCCGAGCGCGCCCTGGCCGCCGCCCTGGCCGAGGCCGAGGCCCACGAGCTGCACCTGCTCCGCGCCCGGGCCCTGGTCGCGCAGGGCGATCAGTGCCGCCAGCGGGGCGAGGACGCCGCCGGCCTCAGCCCGGGCGAGGTCCTGCACGGCTCCCCCGAGCTCGGCCGCGCCCGCGCGGCCTATCAGGCCGCGCTGCAGGCGGCCCGCGAGCTCGAGGCCCACGCCCTCGAGCGCCGGGCGCTCCTCGGCCTGGCGCGGCTCGACGTGCTCGAGGGCCGCGAGCTGGGCGAGCTCCCGGACGGCGGCAAGGCGCCGGCGGAGGTCCTGCTGCGGGCCGAGGTCGAGCTGCGCGAGTCGGCGGAGGCGGCGCTCTCGCTGCTCGGCGCCGGGGCGCGGCTCCTCCCCCCGCTCAAGCTGCGCTGGGCCCTGGTCCGCGCCCAGGCCTGCCGCCGCGCTGGCCGCTCCCTCGAGGGCCGCGCCGCGCTGGACGACGCGCGCCAGGCCTTCGAGCTGATCGCCCAGGACCTGGGCGCGCCGGACCGCCGGGCGCTGGAGCGCACCGCCGAGGCCCGGGCCCTGGTCGACGACGAGCAGCTCGAGCAGGGCCCCGCCCCCGCCGACGACGAGCGCGCGCTCTCGGTGCTGCGCCTGGCGGCGAGCCTCGAGGGGCAGCGCACGGCCGAGGGCCTGGCGCGCTCGCTGGTCGAGGGCGCGCTGGCGCTGTTCGGCGCGCAGCGCGGCTGCCTGGTGGCCCTGGACGAGCAAGGCGAGCAGCGCCTGATCAGCGCGCTGGCCGCGCCCAACACCGAGCTCGCCCCCAAGGACCGCAGCTACCCCACCGCGATCGTGGCCCAGTCCGCGCGCCGCGCCGACGTGGTCGTGATCGAGGACGCCGGGCGCGACGCCGCCTTCGGCGATCGCCCGAGCGTGGTCGACCTCGAGGTGCGCTCGGTGCTCGTGGCGCCCCTGCGGGGCGCGCGCGGGGTGCGCCATGTGCTCCTGCTCGAGGACCGCGACAGCGCCGGGCGCTTCAAGCAGGACGACCGCGAGCTGATCGCCCTGCTCGCGAGCCTGGCCGCCGGGCGCCTCGAGCTCCTGGCCCTGGGCGAGGAGTACCGCGCCCAGGCCGAGGAGCTCAGCCGCCGCGGCGAGGAGGTCGAGCGCTTGAACTCGCACCTCGCGGCCCAGGTCGAGGAGACGACCCAGGAGCTCGACTCGGTGCGCCGCCAGCTCAAGGGGCGCGAGGTCGAGCTCGGCGTGCAGTCGAGCTACGCGAATATCGTCGGCCGCTCCGAGGCCATGCGCCGCGTGTTCCGCCTGCTGGACCGCGTCGCCGACGCCGACGTCCCGATCCTGGTCCAGGGCGAGAGCGGCACCGGCAAGGAGCTCGTGGCCCGGGCCGTGCACTTCAGCGGCCAGCGCTCGGAGGAGCAGTTCCTCTCGATCAACTGCGCCGCGCTCCCCGAGAGCCTGCTCGAGAGCGAGCTGTTCGGCCACGTGCGGGGCGCGTTCACCGGCGCCGACCGCGACAAGGTCGGCCTGTTCGAGGCCGCCGACGGCGGGACCCTGTTCCTGGACGAGGTCGGCGACATGCCGCTGGCCATGCAGTCCAAGCTCCTGCGCGTGCTGCAGGAGGGCGAGGTCCGCCCGCTGGGCGGGCGCAAGCCGAAGCGGATCAACGTGCGGATCGTGGCCGCGTCCAACAAGGACCTGCGCCAGCTCGTGGACCAGGGCGAGTTCCGCGCCGACCTGTTCTATCGCCTGAACGTGGTCAGCGTGAGCCTGCCGCCCCTGCGCGAGCGCAAGGAGGATCTGCCGCTGCTCGTCGACCACTTCCTCGACAAGATCGCCGAGCGCAACGACGGCCGGCGCAAGCAGCTCGAGCGCCGGGTGCTCGACCACCTCCTGCACTACGACTGGCCGGGCAACGTGCGCGAGCTGGAGAACGAGCTGCGCCGCCTGGTCGCGCTCTCCGGCGGGCGGATCGTGGAGGCCGACCTCTCGACCCATATCTGCCGCCCGACGCCGGGCAACGCCCCCGCGGCGGCGCCGGCCCTGCCCCGGGTGGACGTGGCCCCAGCGCTGGCCGCCCTGGCCGACGGCGAGACCCTCAAGGCGCGCATGGAGCAGATCGAGCGCGAGTATCTGCTCAAGGCCCTGGACGACCACGAGCACAACAAGACCCGCACCGCCAAGGCCCTCGGCCTCTCGCGCTACGGCTTCCTCAAGAAGCTCGACAAGTACAACCTGCGCGACGGCGATAACTAGGCTCTGTCCGCAAACAGGGCCAACGCTCTCGCTTGATTGCTGCGCGACCTGTACCGAAACTTCTGACGCACAGCACCAGCGGTCCATGACCGATCAGCGCCGCTCGCGAGCCGCCCGCGGCGTCACGCGCGGGGAGCCGTCCACCAGGCGTGGGGCCCGCGCTCGAGGATCGCGAACAGCTCGCCCGGACGCTCCACGACCTGAACCCGCGGCCAGCCTTCTGCCACCGCCTCGGCTGCCGCCCTCGACGTCGCGAGCATGAGGGGCAGGAGCAGCAACCCACCTTCCTCCGCGAGGCGCCAGATCACCTCGGCCGCCTGCGGGCTCGGCCGCCCCAGTTCGACGGTGGCGCCGCTCAGGTCCGGGTCCTCGTCCAGCCTCCGCAGGCACACGCGGAGCTCCCCCCCGTCGGTCAGGGGAATCGACGACCACCCGTCGCCAGGCTCGCTGGCCCCGACGGAGCGCAGCACCCCCCTCAGGGCCTCCCGACGCGACTCGCTGAGCGGCGTTCGGTCCAAGCGGTAGCCCCAGTCACGCCCGAGGGGCACGGCGCAGATCGAGGACAGGTCCAAGCAGCAGCGAGGGTCCGCGGGCGCGCGGGCGAGCTCGAGCGGCAGGACCTCGTCCCCCCCCAGGGAGCCGAGGCTCGTCGTGCTGGGCGCGCGCACCCACCACAGGGCCTCCCGGATCCGCCGCAGCCCCACGTCGAGGTCCCCCTTGATCACCACGGAGAGGCTCTCTTCCGTGTCGACCCACGTTCCGTCCTCCGCCTGGCTCGACGAGGCCCCGAGGGTGTCGGCGCTCCCCACCCGCAGGTCGGACAACACGCGCTGCAGCGAGTCGCGCAGGAGCTTGCCGACGGCCCCGGGGAGCGGCCGCTCCTCGTCTCGCAGCGGAAGGCTCAGGCTCAGAGCGTGCTGCTCCCGCAGCTCCAGGCAGCCCTCGGACAGGTGCTCGCGCACGATCGTTCCCTGCTCGACCCCGAGCAGCACCTCGCAGATCCAGGCGCAGCGGGCGACGTCGGGGTCGTCCCCCAGCGCCTGAGCCACGCTCGCCGCCTCCGGGGCGTCCCGCAGGGCAGCGGCCAGGGCTGGCCCGAGCGCGGGGTCCCCGGTCTCCTGGAACGCCCGCGCCAGCTCCGCCCCGACGTCCTGGACCGCAGCAGCCAGGACCGACCCCGAGCGCGCGACGACCTCCGCCAACGCCGCGAAGGGGAAGCCCGCGTGCTCCGGCTGGCGCAGGGTATAGAGCTGGAGGGCGGCGTCGTCGTCGTCCTGCTCGAGGACCCAGACCCCCCACGCCTCGTCCAGCCGCCAACGAAACCCTGCCGGGCGCGCGTCCAGGCGCTCGAGGAAGCCTTGGATCTCGCCCGGCGAGAACGCGCCGACGCGCTCCCAGGCCGCCTGGAGCAGCGGGAGCACCGTCCCTGGGTCGTCCTCCAGGCACAGCGGTGCGAAGCGGGAGAGGAGCAGCAGCAGGGGACCGGGGTGCACCAGCTCGGGGTCGAGGAGCGCTTGGGCCCGGCAGAACTGCTCCAGCTCGTGCCAGCGCAGGACGTGGGGGTGCCAGTGGGCGCGGTCGTCCCACGCGATCTCTGCGCTCCCCTCCGGCGAGGTCACGCCCAAGGAGAACCGCGACAGGTCCCGGTCCAGCTCGAGGGTGAGCGCGTAGCCTGCGCCCACCGGGAGGTGCAGCACGCACTCCGCGAGCGCCGGGTAGGCCCCGGCGCCCCGGTCGGCGGTCTCGGTCTCCCAGAGCGCGTCGGTCCAGAAGCGCCGGGTGCGGACCAGCGGTCTCAGCGGAGGAGGGAGCGGCATGCGGTCGTCCGATCTGACCAGTGGGATGCTGGCCGTTGCGGGCCCCAGCGTAGTCGCTCTCCAGGCCGGCGGGGACGTCACGCTTGGGCGAGCTCGCAGGCTGGCGTAGGGTCGGGGCCATGACGACCTTCGCTGCGCTCCTCGACCAGGCCCACCACGGCGCCCTCGAGCTCCCTGGCTCCTGGCTCCAGGGGCGCACCGCGTTCGGCGGGCTGCAGGCGGGGGCCCTCGTGGCCCGCGCCCGGCGCGAGGCCGGCGGGCGCCCGCTGCGCGCGCTCATGACCGCCTTCGTGGGCCCCGCCGCCGAGGGCCCGGCGACCGTGGACGCTGAGCTGCTGCGCGCGGGGGGCTCCTCGAGCCAGGTCCAGGCCCGACTGATCCAGGGCGACGCGCTGTGCGCGACGGCGCTCGCGCTGTTCGGCGCGCCGCGCGCGGGGCAGCCGAGCTACGGCGACCCCGCGCCGTTCCAGGCCCTGCCGCCGGACGCGCTAGCGGAGCTGCCCCAGATCCCCGGGGTGACCCCGGTGTTCACCCAGCACTTCGACTACCGCTGGGCCGAGGGCCAGCCGCCCTTCAGCGCCGCGGACTCGAGCGCGATCGGCGGCTGGATCCGCTTTCGCGAGCCCCCCGCCGCGCTGGGCGCCGAGGCGCTGCTCGCGCTGCTCGACGCCTGGCCGGTGCCCGTGCTCTCGACCTTCCGCGCCCCCGGCCCGGCGAGCTCGGTCACCTGGCACGCCCAGCTCTTCGACGTGGGCGAGCTCGACCCGGGGGAGCACCTCGCCTACCGCGGGCGCACCACCGCGGGGAGCGACGGCTACGTCGACGCGCAGGCGGAGCTGCGCACGGCCGACGGGCGGCTCGTGGTGACCAGCACGCAGTCGGTGGCGATCTACCACCCGTAGGGCACGGGTCGCGCGTCGCCCCACGCGCCGTGCTCGAATGGGGGCATGCCCGAGAGCTGGCTGCTGAAGGACCTCCTGCGGCGCTTCGGCCCGACCCCGCCCCGCGCCTACCCCGAGCACTACCCGCGGGACCTGGTCCAGCGGGGGAGGACCCGGGACGGGCGGCGCTACCGGATCCGCCCCGTGCGCCCCGACGACGCCGAGCGGCTGCGCGCGGGCTTCGCCACGCTCTCGCCGGAGACCGTCTACCGCCGCTTCCATTACGCCCTCAACGCGCTCAGCGACGACGCGCTCCGCTACTTGACGCACCTCGACTACCAGCAGCACCTGGCGCTGATCGCGCTGGACGAGGGCGGGGGCACGGTCGGGGTCGCGCGCTACTACCTCCCCGAGGACGCCGAGTTCGCCGAGGCCGCGGTCGTGGTCGGGGACGCCTGGCAGGGCCAGGGCGTGGGCAGCGCGCTGCTCAAGCTCCTGGCCCAGGCCGCGGAGACCCGCGGGATCGCGGGCTTCGAGGGCTACGTCCAGCGCGACAACCTGCTCATGCGACGCATGGTCGAGCGCTCGGGGTATCGCCTGCACGAGGACCCGGTGGACGACGCCACGCTGCGGGTGTGGTTCCGCTTCGACGACTGGGTCTGAGATTCCCGGTAACCTCCAGCCCTCGACGGAATACCACCCCACGGGCCGGCGTTCCGGCCAGGGGAGAGGGACGATGCACGTTGCGATCGTGGGCAACGGGGTCGCGGGCTACACCGCGGCGCTGACCCTGCGCGAGCTGGACCCGGACGTCCGGATCACGCTGATCTCGGGGGAGTCGACCTACCCCTACTCGCGGCCGGCGCTGATGTACGTGTTCATGGGCCACCTGCGCTACCGGGACACCAAGCCCTACGAGGACCGGGTGTGGGCCGAGCAGCGGATCGAGCTGCGCCGCGGCTGGGTGACCCGGGTCGACACCGACGCCAAGCGCCTCGAGTTCCACGAGGGCGCGCCCCTCGCCTACGACACGCTGCTCCTGGCGACCGGGTCCCAGCCCAACCGCTTCGGCTGGCCCGGGCAGGACCTCCCCGGCGTGCAGGGGCTCTACGGGCTCATGGACCTCCAGGCCCTGCACCAGAACGTCCAGGGCGCGCGCCGCGCGGTGATCGTGGGCGGCGGGCTGATCGGGGTCGAGCTCGCGGAGATGCTCCACAGCGTGGGCGTGCACGCGACGCTCCTGGTGCGCGAGCCCGACTACTGGCGCAACGTGCTCCCGGCGGAGGAGGCGGCCCTCGTGTCGCGGGTCGTGCGCCAGGCGGGGATCGACCTGCGGCTGGCGACCGAGCTCCAGGCGATCGAGGCTGGCCCCGACGGGCGCGCGGCGGCGGTCACCACGACCGCGGGCGAGCGGCTCGAGTGCCAGCTCGTGGGGCTCACCGCGGGCGTGCGCCCGAACACCCAGCTCTGCGAGGGCACCCCGATCGAGGCCGAGCGCGGGATCCTCGTGGACTGGACGCTGCAGACGAGCGTCCCCGACGTCTACGCCGCCGGCGACTGCGCCGAGCTCGTGAGCGAGGGCGACGGCCCGAACCTGATCCAGCAAGTGTGGTACACGGGCCGGGCCCAGGGCGCCTGCGTGGCGCGCACGATCCTGGGGGAACCCACGCGCTACACCCCCGGGCTGTGGTTCAACTCCGCCAAGTTCTTCGACGTCGAGTATCAGACCTACGGGGACGTCGCCCCCGACCCGCGCCCGGGCGAGGTCCGCGGCTGGTGGGAGCACCCCTCGCGGCCGGTGGGCCTCCGCCTCGTGAGCCAGGACGGCGCGGTCACCGGGTTCAACGCCCTCGGGCTGCGCCTGCGCCACCGGGTGTGCGAGCGCTGGATCCAGGAGCAGCGCGACCCGGGCTACGTGCTCGCGCACCTGCGCGAGGCCGTGTTCGACCCCGAGTTCGCCCGCCGCCACGAGCCGGCGATCCAGGACGCCCTCGCGCCGCAGCTCGGGCTGGAGGCCACCGTATGAGCCGCCCGCTCCCGATCGCCTACGCCTACGACGAGGAGGCCCTCGGCTTCGGCGCGCCTCAGGGCACGCCGGAGGCGCCCTCCGCTGGGGGCGAGGCCGGCCCCCTGGGCTACGCCGCGCTGGCCGCGATCGCGCTGGGCGTGCTGAGCTTCGCCGCGCAGCTCGGCGGCGCGCCTTACGCCGGGACCTGGGTCGGGTTCCTCTCGGGCCTGCCCCTCGCCGCGCTCGGCGCCGCGGCCTTCTTCTGGGCCAGCTACCGGGGCACGACGCCGGGGATCAAGCACGACGGCGTGTTCTTCGGGAGCATGACCGGCCGCGGCGTGCTGGCGTGGTTCACGGCCCTGGGCCTGACCGCGTTCTACGTCGTGCTGTATTGGATCCCCGACCCCAGCGCGATCGCGAAGCGCTCCCCGGGCGAGTCCTTCCCCGAGCGCGCCTGGGCCTGGACCCTGGGCTGGACGAGCGCGCTGTTCGAGCGCGCGATCGACACCGTCGACCCGCTCGCGCGGGCCCTGGGGGTGGGCCACGCCGACAAGTGGTTCCTCTACGGGTTCCTCTACACCCTGGCGGTGCTCACCTTCGGCGGGCGCATGCTCATGAAGTACCGCCACTCGCGCTACCAGCAGGTGCGCACGCTCTCGGTCATGGGCTTCCAGCTCGGGCTGGCGTTCCTGCTCCCGCAGCTCCTCAAGGCCGCGCGACAGCCCGAGTTCTACTTCACCTACTTCTGGCCGTTGAAGCCGGAGTACCTGTTCCCGGGCTCCTTGAGCGGGCTCTACGCCAAGGGTGGGCTGCCCATGTTCATGGCGTTCTGGACCGTGGCCGCGTCCTTCGTCGCCGTGCCGGTGCTGACCTACTTCTTCGGCAAGCGCTGGTACTGCTCGTGGGTGTGCGGCTGCGGCGCGTTGGCGGAGACCCTGGCCGATCCCTACCGCCAACACATGCCGACCTCGAAGGGCGCGTGGCGCCTCGAGCGCTGGCTGATCCACTCGGTGCTGGTGACGATCGTGGTCCTGACCGTGGCCTTGTGGCTCACCCGCGGGAGCAAGGCGCCTTGGGTCGGGAGCTTCCGCGCCTGGTACGGGTTCCTGATCGGCGCGGCCTTCGCCGGGGTGATCGGCGTGGGGTTCTACCCGCTCCTCGGCGGGCGGGCCTGGTGCCGCTTCGGCTGCCCCCAGGCCGCGATCCTGGGGCTGTTCCAGCGCTTCTTCAGCCGGTTCCGGATCACGACCAACGGCGGGCAGTGCATCTCCTGCGGCAACTGCTCGACCTACTGCGAAATGGGGATCGACGTGCGCGCCTACGCGCAGCAGGGCGAGAACGTGGTCCGCGCCTCCTGCGTGGGCTGCGGGGTGTGCGCCGAGGTCTGCCCCCGGGGCGTGCTCAAGCTGGAGAACGGACCGACCTTCAAGGACCGCTACCCGGGCGCCGAGAACCCAGCCCGCTCGTTCCTGTCCGCCCTGACCGAGGGCCCCACGATCCCGTAGTTCCATGGGGGGTCTGTCCCAGACCCCCTCGGGCGCGGGGGCAAGCCCCCCGCCCTCACCCCCAAGGGCTCGCCGGCCGCGTCGCGGCCGGCGCTGCGCCTTCGCGGCTTCGCCGCTCGCCGGGCTGGCCACACGGAGCGCTGGCCTGGGCTCCACCTCACCCTGTTCCATGGGGGGTCTGTCCCAGACCCCCTCGGGCTCAGGGCAAGCCTCGCCCTCACCCCCAAGGGGCTCGCCGGCCGCGTCGCGGCCGGCTGCGCGCTCGCGGCTTCGCCCGCTCGCCGGGCTGGCGCGACCGGGGCTCTCCGCGAAGCGGCCCGGGCTCGCCTAAATCGCGAAGTTGGCCACGTCTGGTGGATTGACACCCAGGGGGTGGGGGAGTAGACTTCGCCCATCGCTGAGCCGGACGCCGTGCGGTCGTCATTTCGACGCGCCCATGTACTCACAAAAACATTTGAGGCGCACCCGTAGCTCAATTGGATAGAGCACCTGGCTACGGACCAGGAGGTTAGAGGTTCGAATCCTCTCGGGTGTATAAAGCGTCCTCGTCGTCCCGGCGGCGAGGACCTGTTCTTTTACAGCGTATGACTCAACGGGAGCCCGTCGACCCGCCTACCGAGCGCGACCTGCAGTTCATGCAGCTCGCCCTGGACGAGGCGCGCCTGGCCCTCGAGCACGACGACGTGCCCGTGGGCGCGGTCGTCGTCGACGCCGAAGGCACGGTCCTCGGCCGCGGGCGCAACCGCCGCGAAGAGCGCGGCGACCCCACGGCCCACGCCGAGATCGAGGTCCTGCGCGCCGCCGCCGCCACCCGCGGTCGCTGGCGCCTGGAGGGCACGACCCTCTACGTGACCCTCGAGCCCTGCGTCATGTGCGCGGGCGCCCTGGTCAACGCCCGGGTGGAGCGCCTCGTGTTCGGGGCCTGGGACCACCGCTTCGGCGGGGTCGAGAGCGTCTACCAGCTCTGCACCTCGCCCCAGCTCAACCATCGCCTGCAGGTCACCGCCGGGGTGCTCGAAGCGCCCTGCCGCGAGCTGCTGCAAGCGTTCTTCCGCGCGCGGCGTCGTTGAGTCGAATGAGTCACAGGAGCAGTGCCCGAGCGGTCGAAGGGGTGCGCTTGGAAAGCGTATGTGCGGGAAACCGTACCGGGGGTTCGAATCCCTTCTGCTCCGAACGTCTTTGACATATTGGGTTGTGCTGGACGGGGGAGGTTGCGGTCCCCTGTAACTCGAACGTTCTGCGAGGTTAATGACCGTCGGAGGGCGGCGAGGGGTCCCGGTTGCGTTGGTCTTGTCAGCGTAGAAACCTGGATCCTCTGCAAGTGGGTGTGGGTGAATTGAGTCAGGTCGGAAACGAAGCAGCTATAAGCTTCACGCCTGCTGTGCAGAGGGGAATCTAGGCGGAGCTGCCAATCCGCCGCGCCGGGCGCCTGGTCGATCGATGGCGGGTGCACAATCCTTGATCCAACCGAAGCAGCCGGGTCTCTCACGAGACCCGGCTGTTTCCTTTGGTTCGCGCTCTGGGAGCCTACTGCCCGTCGTTCAGGCTCCCGATCAGGCCGCGCCCGGCGCTCCCGCTCGTGCCGCCGCAGCGGCAGCTCGAGACCCGCGGCTGCACCGCGCGCCGCCCGCTGGGCCGCGCCTCGCGGATCACGCGCTCGAGGGCGAAGGCGTGCAGGTAGACCCCGGGCACGCGGTCGAGGGTCGGCGCGCCGTCGGGGTCGGGGTTCTCGAGCACGTCCTGCTGCCCGTCGGTCATGCCCACGAGCACGATCGCCCCGCGCAGGAGCTCGGGGTCGACCCGGCCCTCGAGCACGTCGACGTAGCTGACCGTCGTCACCGACTCGGGGTCCCCGAGCTGCGGCCGCAGGGCGCGGGTCGTCTCGAGGCTCAGCAGGCGGGTGGTCGGGTCCTGACGCACCCCGGTGGGCAGGTCCTCCGTGGGCAGCTCGCGGGCGACCCCGGTGGCCTCGGCCAGCTCGCCCACCAGGCTCTTGTAGGGCCCGACCTGCTCCAGGATCGCCCAGGCGCCGGTGCGCACCTCGACCTCCGGGTCGCGGCCCAGGCGCAGCGCGGCGTTCGCGTCGCCCAACGCGCCCTCCTCGAGCACGAGCTCGGCCTGGGCCTCGATCGCCGCCTGGCGCACCCCCAGCCGCTCGAAGCTCGGCGCGTTGGGCTCGGGCACGCCCTCGGAGGAGAACACCGCGATCACGACCGGCGCGCGGCTCTCGGCAGCGGTGCGCGCGAGGGTCTCGGTCGCCTCGGCCTGGGCCGGGTTGGGGCCGAAGCTCATGTCGAACCCGATCCCTCGGGCTCCGGCGGCGTTCAGTTGGCGGATCACGTCGTCGTGGTGCCCGCGGTAGGACCCCCCGAAGGGCCCCAGCGCCTGCTGGGTGGGACCGTCGATCCCCACCACCACCACCCGCGGCGCCTCCTGGGCCTGGACCAGCCCCAAGGACAGCAACCCCACCAAGAACGTCGTGCGCATTTCGGACCCCCGGTCTCTCTCCAAGGGGACTACGGGCGCCGACGGGGGCCCGGATCACGTCGGTCCGAGATTCCCGGAGCACCGCCGGGAGAGGTCATGACGCGGCGCGCGCCCGGCCCCGGCGCTACCCTGGGTGCGTGCAGTCCGACTGGCGAGATCGCAGCGTCGCCCTCCCCGAGATCCCCGGCGTCCGGGGCCTGGAGGCCCTGGGCCACGGCGGCATGGGCGACGTCTACCGCGGCCGAGACGCCCTCGGCCGCGCGGTCGCGGTCAAGGTCTCCCGGCGCATGAGCAAGGCTGCCCTCGCACGCTTCGAGCGCGAGGCGCAGCTCCTGGCCCGCTTCCGCGCCCCCGAAGTGGTGACCGCACACGCCTGGGGGGTCACCGACGACCTCGCCTACCTCGTGACCGAGCTCGTCGACGGCCACACCCTCGACCGCGCCGCCGCGGGTCGACCGCTGGCGGAGCGCCTCGAGCTCCTGCGCGCGATCGCCCGCGCCGTCGCCGTGGCCCACCGCCAGGGCGTGGTCCACCGAGACCTCAAGCCCACCAACGTGCTCGTCACCGCCGAGGGCCAGGTGCGCCTGATCGACTTCGGCGTCTCGATCGGCCTCGACCAGGAGCGCCTGACCCAGACCGGAGGCGCGGTGGGTACGCCGGTCTACATGCCCCCCGAGCAGCTCGCCGGACGCTGCGACCCCGACCCCACCCAGGACGTGTGGGCCCTGGGGGTGATCGCCTACGAGCTCTTCGCCGGCCGGCTCCCCTTCCCGGGCGACACCCTCATGACCCTCGTCGCGGCTCAGAAGCAGGGGCCCCCTCCCCTGGGCGAAGACGTGCCCGCCTGGCTGCGAGAGGTCGTACGGCGCGCGCTGCGGAGCTCTCCCCACGAGCGCTACCCCGACGCCCTGGCCCTGGGGCTCGCGCTGGCGCAGGACCGCGCGGCCCCCCCGCGCCGCGCCGTCCCGCCGTGGCTCGGGGTCGCCGCGACGGCGCTCTTCGTCGGCTGCCTGGCGCTCGGCGCCTACGCCGCGACCCGTGAACCTCCCGCCGCGCCGCCCCGCCCCGAGGCTCCGCCGCGCCGCGCCGCGGCCCCCGACCCCACCCCTGCGACCCCCGACGCGGCGCCCACCTGGCCCGTGCCCTGGGAGGGTCAGGTGTCGGCGGAGGAGCGGTCCCAGCTCGCGCGGGTCCACGGGCTCAACGCCGAGGAACACCTCGAGCTCCTCGAGTCCCTGGCGTCGCGGGGCGTCCGCAAGGCCTGCCGACTCTACGGACTGGTGCGCCTGGTCGGGGTCGACACCGAGCACGACCTGGCCGAGGGCTACCGCATGCTGATCTGCGCCGTGCGCGCCGGCGACCGCGCCGCCGCCAGCGAGCTCGCGCCCCTGTTCCTCGACCCGCGCACCCCCGATATCGTCGTCTCCCACTACCCGGCCATGATCGCGGAGCTGGGGCTGAGCGAGGACCTCGAGCTCAGCGCCGCCCTGGCGCTGGTGGCGCGACCGGCCCTGGACCCGGACCGCGCGCGCCACAGCGCCGCGTTCTTCGCGGCCCGCGACGTCGAGTTCCCGGTCAGCGAGGAGGCGGCCTATGCCCTGATCCAGCGCCGCCTCGAACCCGCCCTCACGGGCGGGCGCTGAGCGCTGGCCTGTCCTGCGGGTGACCCCCCGTCCGGGCGGAGTTTGACGCCGCCGAAGGCGGCGCGGCAGCGAAAGCTGCCGCAGCAACACGCCCTGCGCTGACTGACCCCCGCAGACCAGCGCGCGCCGGCCCCCTGGGCTACCCTGCCCCGGTGGAGTTCGACTGGACGTATCGCTCGATCGCCCGGCCGGAGATCCCTGGTGTCGAGGAGCTCGAGCACCTCGGCCAGGGCGGCATGGGCAACGTCTACCGCGGCCGGGACGCCCTCGGCCGTCCGGTGGCGGTCAAGGTCGCGCGCCGCATGAGCCAGGCGGCGCTCGCGCGCTTCGAGCGCGAAGCCCAGCTCCTCGCCCGCTTCCGCGCCCCCGAGGTCGTGACCGCCCACGCCTGGGGCGTCACCGACGACCTGGCCTACCTCGTGACCGAGCTCGTCGAGGGCCAGACCCTCGACGAGGCCGCCAAGGGCCGCAGCTTCCCGGAGCGGGTCGAGCTCTGGCGCGCGGTCGTGCGCGCCGTCGCGGTCGCGCACCGCGCGGGGGTCGTGCACCGCGACCTCAAGCCCTCGAACGTGCTCGTCACCGCCGAGGGCCAGGTGCGCCTGATCGACTTCGGCGTCTCGATCGGCCTCGACCAGGAGCGCCTGACGTTGAGCGGCGGCGCGATCGGGACCCCGGCCTACATGGCCCCCGAGCAGTTCAAGCGCGTGGACCCCAGCCCGACCCAGGACGTGTGGTCCCTCGGGGTGCTGGGCTACGAGCTCCTGGGCACGCGGCTGCCCTTCGACTCGCAGTCGCTGATGGCGATCGCCGCCGCCCAGGAGCAGGGCCCGCCCCCCCTCGGGCGGGAGGTCCCCCGCCGCCTGGAGCGCGTCACCCTACGGGCCCTGCGCTACGCCCCCTGCGAGCGCTACGCCGACGCCGACGCCCTCGACCAGGCGATCGAGGAGGCCCTCGCCCCGGGGGACGCGCGCCCCGCGTGGCTCGTGGGCGGGCTCCTGGGCGCCGCCGCCCTGTGCCTGGCGGTCGCCGTCTACGCGCGCCGCGCGCACCCGACGAACGCCGTGAGCCCCGTGGCCTCCGACGCCGCTGCGACCGGGCCTCAGGACGCCGCCGGGGTGGACCCGGGCCTGGTCGAGCGAGAGCCCGCCGCGGACGAGCGCTGGCCGGTCCCCTGGAGCGGGACGCTGACCCCCGAGGAGGCCACGCGCCTCCAGGGGCTCACCGCGTGGAACGCCGAGGACGACCTCGAGCTGCTCGAGACCCTCGCGCCTCGCGGACAGCCGAAGGCCATGCGCCTGCTCGGGCTCGCGCTCGTCGTGGGCATGGGCGACCACGAACGCGACCGCCCCCGCGGCTACTGGCTCCTGGTCAAGGCCCTGCGCCACGGCTCGGTCGCCGCGGCCAACGACCTGCTCCCGCTCTTCGTCGGCCCAGAGATCGCCTCCACGCACCTGCGCTACACGCCCTACCCTCAGATCCGCGCCGAGCTCGGGACCGCGCAGGACCTCGACCTCGCCGCCGCGCTGGCGCTCCTCGCCCGGGACGCCGGCGGCCCGAAGCGCGTCCTGACCGGGGTCATGGCCGAGTTCGAGCGCCTGGGGGTGCGCCTGCCGGAGAGCCAGGAGGCCGCCTTCGCCCTGGTCCAGGAGCGCCTGGCCTCGGTGGCGGAGGACGCGCCGCCCGCTAGCAGGCGCTAGCGGTCTTGGCGCCCGACGCCGCGGTGACCTCGATCGAGCCCACCGCCTTCACGTTGGCGCAGCGGTCGCTGCCCTCGGGGATCAGCAGCCGGAACGGACCGCCGCGCTCCGCCGGGAGCGGGCCGCCGTCGACGGCGTAGACCAGGAGCCCGCGCCGGGCCTCCTCCAGGCTCACGCTGCTGGTGAAGCTCCCGTCGGCGGTGGAGACCTGCACGTGGGTCGCCCCGGCCTGGGGCTGGGCCATGTCGAGCAGCGCCCCGAGCTGCACCGCGCGCCCCTCGCGCCCGGGCACCCGCGCGCGCACGTCCGGCACCTGCTGGGTCATGGGGATCGTGCTCAGCTCGAAGAAGGTCAGCGCGCGCGGCGCCGCGACGAGCCCGCCGAGCTGCACCCGGTCCGGCTCCGCCTTCTTGGCCTTGCGCAGCTCGAGGAAGGCCTGCATGCGCAGGCGCTTCTCCTCGTCCTCGAACAGGACCGCCTGCGCCGCGGACTCGAAGGCCTGCGCCGCCCCCAGGCTCAGCTCGGGGCTGAGGGTCAGGGCCTGCTTGGCCAGGCGCACCGCCAGCGCGCTGTTCTTGCTGATCTCCCCCGCGAGGTCGTAGGCCGCGGCCAGCACCTCGCCGTCGGGGACCACGCGGTTCACGAGCCCGATCCGCTCGGCCTCGGCGGCCCCCAGGATCCGCCCGGTGTAGATCAGCTCCCGGGCGCGCCCCAGCCCGACCAGCCGCGGGAGGCGGTAGGTCGCGCCGGCGCCGGGGAGGATCCCCAGCCCGACCTCGGGCTGCCCGAGCTTGGCGGAGGTCCCGGCCACCCGCAGGTCGCAGGCCATGGCCAGCTCGCAGCCGCCGCCCAGGGCGAAGCCCTCGATCGCGGCGATCGTGGGCGCGGGGAAGTGCTCGATCTCGGCGAACAGCGCCGAGTTGATCCGGCGCAGGGCGTCCAGCCGCCCGCGCTCGCGCAGCTCGCCAATGTCCGCGCCGCCGACGAAGGCCTTGCCCCCGGCGCCGGTGAACACCAGCACCCGCGCGCTGTCGGCGAGCTCGCCCAGGGCGTGGCGGACCTCGTCCACCATGGCCCGGTTCATGGCGTTGCGGACCTCGGGGCGGTCGAAGGTCAGGGTCGCGACCCCGACCTCGTCGCGCTCGACGCGGATCGTCTCGTAGTTCATGGCTCCCCTTCGAGGTCGCGAGCGTACCAGGTGTCGCAGGCGAAGTGACCGGTCGCGCCCTCGGGGGCGCAGAGCTGCTCGAACCCCGCCGCCTCGTAGAGCGCGCGGGCGCGCTGCATGCCGTCGAGGGTCTCGAGGTAGCAGCGGCGGTAGCCGGCGGCGCGCGCCGCCTCCAGGCAGCGCGCGAGCAGCGCGCGCCCCAGCCCGCGCCCGCGCCCCGCGGGGAGCAGGTACATCTTGCGCAGCTCGCACACCGCGGGGCCCGCGCCGATCAGGGGCCCGAACCCCGCGCCGCCGAGCACCCGCGCGCCGTCGAGCGCGACGAAGTACTGCGCCCGCCCGCCGGGGTAGGCGGCGCTCAGCGCGTCGACCTCGGGGTCGTGGAGCGCGGTGCCGGGCCCCGACGCGCCGAACTCCGGCATGACGGCGCGGATCACCGCGGCGAGGGCGGCGTCGTCCTCCGCGCGCACCGGACGCAGGGTCGGCTCGGGCACGTCAGTCGCGCGGGCGCAGGGCGTCGTAGCCCAGCTCGGCGGTGTCGATCCCGTGGCTGGCGAGCAGGGGCAGGACCTCGCGCTGCCACACCCGGCGCACGCGCACGACGTCCAGGCTCGGGTCCATGAAGAACCCGTGCCCGATCCGCAGCGGGTGCCCGCGCTCGCCGAGCTTGACGTTCAGCACGTCGAGCATGCGCGCCACCCACTCCAGCCCCGGGCGGCACTCGCCCAGGAACCGGCGCAGGACCGCGGAGTCGGCCTCGAGGGGCGTGATCGGGAAGCGCGCCATGAGCCCCGGGTCGTAGGGGTAGTCCCGGGCCGTGGCCAGCACGTGCAGGTTGCGGGGGACGACGAGGTCCTCCCCCGAGGTCAGGCGCACCGGGTTCCCGCGCTCGCTGAGCGCGCCGATCAGCTCGCCGAAGGCCGCGGCGCTGTCGCCGCGGTCGAGCTCGTCGATCAGGAGCACGAACTCGAGCTCGCGGTTCCCGCGGGCGCGCTCGCAGAACGCGCGCACGAGCCCGGGGGTCCCGCGCTCGTCGATCAGCGCGGCGTAGGAGAGCCCCGGGTGCCCGCGCAGGAACAGCACGCGGTCGGTGTGCCCGGCCACGTGGATCGCCAGCCGGCGCGCGACGTAGGTCTTGCCGGTGCAGGGCGGGCCCACGAGCAGCAGCCGCCCGCGCTCGCGGACCGCGGCCAGCATGTCCTCGCACAGCGCGGGCAGCAGGTTCAGGTCCCGCGCCAGGCGGTCTTCGTTCTCGCTGGGCGGCGGCGGGCCCTGGTTCGCGCGCACGACCTCCCCCCGCAGCTCGGAGAGCATGGCGGCGGTAGCCAGGCGCGAGCTCTCGCTGGGGGCGCCCGCCTCGCGCCGCTCGCGCTCGAAGGGCAGCGGCTCGAGGTCGTCCTCGGTGGGGTCGAAGTTCGTGACCGCGCGGCGCACCGACTCCTCGGCGGCCGCCGCCTGCCGGCGGGCGGCCTCCTCGGCCTGGCGCCGGGCCTCGGACTCCTGGGCCTCGCGCGCGGCCTCGGCCTCCTCGGCGCGCTTGCGGGCCTCGGCCTCCTCCGCCCGCGCCTGACGCGCACTCTCCCGGCGCTCGCGCTCCTCGGCCTCGCGCCGCTCGCGGGCCTCGCGCTGGGCCATGGCCGCGGTCTTGAACTCGGGGTCGTCGCGCTCGGTCTCCCAGCGCTGGACCTCCTCGCGGGGCGGACGGATCGTGCCCCCGGGGGGGGTGCGGTCCGGAGGCAGCGCGTCCTCGAGGGACATGCCCGTGCCGCCGAGCGGCGTCGTGTCCACGATCCGCACGCCCTGCTTCTTGGGCAGGCGCAGGTCGCGCTTGCGCTTGCCGCGGCCGTCGCTCGGCGGCTCCGGAGCGCGGGCCGGCCGCGGATCCGTGGGGGGATCGCTGGCCTTGTTCTTCTTGGCGCGGGCGATCTGCTGGAAGCGGTCGGAGGCCTTCTTCTTGCTCCGCGGGTCGGTCGGAGGGCTCGGGCGCTCCACCGGGCGCGGGTCGGTCGGGGGCCGCGGGCGCTCCACCGGGCGCGGGTCGCTCGGCGGGTCCTGCCGCGGACGCTCGATCGTGGCGCTGGCGCCCGGACGCTCGATCGTGGCGCTGGCGGGGCGCTCGATCGAGGGCTGCCCGCCGCCCTTCTTGGGCTGCCATACCCCCGAGCCGCCGAAGTCGTCGCCGCTCGAGCCGGTCGAGGCGAGGTCGGCCCAGCGGTCGGCGTGGGCGTTGACGTAGTCGAGCACGTGCTCCACCGCCCAGCCCGCGCGCATGCGCTTGGGGAGCTTGGGGATCGCGTCGACCACCGCGCGAGACACGCGGAAGAAGGTGGTGAAGCGCGGCTCCCAGTCGCGGTCCCGGGCCTCGGGGCCCAGGGCGCCCGAGCGCGCCAGGCGGCGGATCGCGTGGTCCGAGCTGAACTGGAACACGGGCTCCTCGCCCTTGCTCAGCACGTGCCAGGCGAAGGTCAGGAAGTGGGTCGCGGGGCCGATCCCCAGGGGCTCCGCCCCGTCGCCCCGGGCGTCGAGCCCGGCCACGAACTCGCCGAAGGCGAGCAGGATCTGCACGCGCTCGGCGTCGGTGGTCCCGTCGGCCAGGTGCGAGCGGAACAACGACGCCAGGTCGACCTCGGGGATCCTGGGCGCGGTCTGGAGGAAGCGCGTGGCGAAGCGGCTCTCGTCCTCGTTGCGGAAGCCCCACAGGTTCCGCGCGGGCCCGCCGTCGGCGGGCTCGTGGGTCAGGGTCAGGTGATACTCGATCCGCTCCACGAGCCGCGCGAGGCTCTCGTCGGCGTCGCGGAACGCGAGCAGCGCGTCGAGCAGCTCAGGGAGCGCCCGGGTGCGCGCCTCGTCGAGGTCGCGCGCCTGCTCCAGGGCCTCGTCGTCTTCGAGGAACGCCGTCGCGGCGGCCTTCAACGCCTCCACCTGCGCCTCCTACCTAAAACGGTATGTCCGAGGTGTAGGAGGGGTCCGGCGGCGGGGCGACCGGCGGCGGCGGCGGCGGCACCACGGGCTTCGCCGGCTGGGGCGGCTGGGGGGCCTCGGCGGCCTCGCCGCCGCCCTCGCCCTCGGGCTTGCGCGGGCCGCGACGCCGACGCCGGCGGCGCTTGGCGCTGCGGCCCTCCTCGCCTTCGCCCTCCTCGGCGGGAGCGCCCTCGGGGCGCGGCTTGCGCGGCGGGCGCGCGTTGGCCAGCGGCTCCAGGGCCTGGATCTGCGCCACGAGCACGTCGCCGTCGCCGCGGCTCTCCTGGCGCAGCTGCCCGCGGGCGAGCACGCCCTGGCCCACCCGCAGCTCGAGGGCCGCCTCGACCTGCGGGCCGTAGGCGTGGAGCAGGAGCGGCAACGTCGCGCCGCGACGCCGCCCGCCGCCGTGAGTCCCCGGCGCGAGCCACACCTTGGCCACGCGCGCGTCGCCGGTCCCCTCGGCCTCGGTGGCCTTGGTCACGCGACCCAGCAGATAGAACTTGTTCAGGTTGCCCACGGCGGTCCTCTCGGCGGAAGGGCTCCGCACCCCCTGCGGGAGGCGGCCCAGCGGAACCACGGAAGCTAGCAGGGGCCGCCGCGCGAAGCAACGCACGCCAGCGCGGTGGTATCGTGCGGCGCTCGCCCCCCTTCAGAGTCCGGAGCCTCCGTGGAACTGCACCCGCTGCCCCTCGACGTGCTGTTGACCCGCGCCTTCGCCGAGCTCGAGGCCAAGGACGCGATCTTCGACCTCCCCCGCAAGAAGTGGTTCACCCCCTCGCCGGACCTGGACCTGAGCTGCAGCTTCCGCACCGAGCGCGCGGCGACCCCCGTCGGCCCCGCCGCGGGCCCGCAGTCGCAAATGGTGCAGAACATCGTGCTCTCCTGGCTCGCCGGCGCCCGGGTGATCGAGCTCAAGACGGTCCAGGTCGACGATCGCCTGGAGATCCCGCGCCCGTGTATCGACGCGCGGACCCTGGGCTACAACGTCGAGTGGTCCCAGGAGCTGCGGGTCGAGGACGCGCTGCGCGAGTACGTGGGCGCGTGGATGCTGATCCGGATCCTGCAGGAGGAGCGCGTGCTCGACCTGCCGCCCGGGGGCGGCGACGTGCTGTTCGACATGTCGGTGGGCTACGACCTGACCGGGATCAAGACGCGCAAGGTCTCGGACTTCGTGCGCTCCATGCTCGACGCCAGCGCCACGATCGACGCGCTGCGCCCGCGGCTCACCGGCCGCTTCGCCAAGCACCGCGACCTCGACTTCGCGCCCCGGGTCGCCGCCGGGATCACGCTCAGCACGTTCCACGGCTGCCCCGCCCACGAGATCGAGGGGATCTGCGACTACCTCCTGCGCGAGCTCGGGACCCACGTGGTGATCAAGCTCAACCCCACGCTCCTGGGCTTCGAGCAGGTGGACGCGATCGTGCGCGGCGAGCTGGGCTACGAGCACGTCGAGCTCGACCGCGCCGCCTTCGAGCACGACCTCAAGTGGGACGAGGCCCAGGAGATCGTGGAGCGCCTGGAGCGCACCGCGAGCGAGCGCGGGCTGACCCTGGGGGTCAAGTTCAGCAACACCCTGGTGGTCAAGAACACCGACACGTTCTTCCCCAACGACCCCACGATGTACCTCTCCGGCGCGGCGCTGCACGTGCTCGCGGTCCAGCTCGCGGCGCGCTTCCGCGAGCGCTTCCCCGAGCGGATCGACGTGTCCTTCTCGGCGGGGATCGACCAGAAGAACTTCGCCGAGGCCGCGGCCTGCGACCTGGTCCCGATCACGACCTGCACCGACCTCCTGCGCGCCGGGGGCTACGGGCGCATGTCGGGCTACCTCACCCGCTGGGAGCAGCTCATGCGCAAGCGCGGGGTCGCGACCCGCGGCGACTGGGTGCTGCTCGCCGAGGGCGCCTGCCAGGCGGTGGCCCCCGAGGTCCTGGGCGCCGAGCTGGCCCAGGAACTCGACGCCTACCTCCAGCAGCCGGGGACCAAGGACGTGCGCGGCTGGCTGGAGCAGCAGGGCCAGGCCGCGCGCTACGAGGCGCTGGTGCGCCGCGCCGGCGGCTGGAACCTCTCCCGTTACGCCCAGGCCGTGCGCCAGGACCCGCGCTACACCGCAGCCAAGCAGAAGCCCCCGCGCAAGGTGGGGAGCGAGCTGTGGCTGTTCGACTGCATTAGCTGCGACAAGTGCATTCCGGTGTGCCCCAACGACGCCAACTTCGCGCTCGAGATCGCGCCGATCGACCAGGACGCGCTGGAGGTGGTCCTGGGCGAGGGCGGCGCGCTCGAGGTCCGCGCCGCCCCGCGCTACACCGCCGAGCGCGCGCACCAGCTCGCGAACTTCGCCGACTGGTGCAACGAGTGCGGCAACTGCGACGTGTTCTGCCCCGAGGACGGCGGGCCCTACGTGGTCAAGCCGCGCTTCTTCTCGGGGGAGGCGAGCTACCGCGAGGCGCCGCAGCACGACGGGTTCTACCTGGAGCGGGTCGTGCCCGCGGGCTGGCGCCTGCGCGGGCGCCTGGACGGCGTGGAGCACACCCTCGTGCGCGTCCCGGGGCGCCCCGACCGCTTCGAGGACGACGGCCTGGCCCTCGAGCTCGACCCCGCCTCGGGGGAGGTCCTGAGCGCGCGCCCGTTCTTCCGCGCCAAGCCCGGCCACGCGCTCCAGACCTGGCGCTACCTCGCCATGCGCGCCTTGCTCCAGGCGGTGGTCGACGCCGGGGCGGTGACCCCGGTCGGCGCGCTCCTCGCCAGCGAGGGCTAGCGCGCCTCGCTCAGCGGCGCCTGGGGGACGTCGAGGGCGGCCACGAGCTCCTCGTAGGCGCGCACGTTGAGGGCGAGGTCGCAGAGCACGAGCTGCTCGGCGCCGGGGACGTAGAGCACGTTCCCCAGCCGCGAGGGGTCGCGGGTCATGAGCCCGCGCAGGGTGGCGAAGATCGCGTTGCCGCCGCCGTGGTAGAGCGGGACCACGCGGGTCACGGGCTGGTCGGGGTCGGCCACCGCACCCGCGGAGACCAAGGGCCAGGTCCCGACCGAGCGCTGGGCTGCGTTGCGCAGGTGCCGGGCCTCTACCCCGCCGGCGCCGTCGGTGATCAGGAGCACGTCGACGCTGGCGAGCACGCGCCGGACCCCGCGGCGGTCGAGGGTCGTCTCTCCGCCGAGCTCGATCCGCTGCGCCGCCGCCTGGGGGTCGAGGGTGAAGCTCAGGCCGCGGGCCGCGGCGAAGGCGGCGACCAGGTCGGGGACCGTGACCTGTCCCCGGTCGTCGGGGGCGACGGTGAGGCTGAGGTCGTCCTCCGCCACGGCCAGGAACGCGCGCTCGCTGGGCGCGGGCCGCACCCGCACCCGCGGCGCGCCGGGGCCCGCCTCGGTCGCCGGCTCGCGCGGGGTCGCGACGGCGGGCGCGGGCGCGGCCGGCGCGGGCTCCGTGGCTCGGGCGAGCTGCCAGGTCACGAGGGCGGTGAGGGCGACGGTGATCAGGTGACTCTGGGTCTTGAGGCGCATGGGCGAACCTTGGTCGAGGGGGAGCGCCGCGGCCGTCTGCCGCGGGCTGCTCCTCTGACGGCGCGGCTCGCCCTGGGTTCAGTCCGCGCTAACGATCCTCCTCAGCGATCCCGATCCCGCTGCGGTTCGGCGGCGCCGGACGCGTGGGAGGCACGTAGGGCGCGCGCTCGAGCTCTGCGAGCAGGTGCGTGACCCCGGCGGCGAGCTGCGGGTCCTGGCCCTTGCCGAGGAGCACCGGGTCGGCGACGACCTCGAGGTCCGGCGCCACCCCGTAGCCCTCGATCCCCCAGGTCCCGTCGGTCTCGTAGAAGCCGAAGGTCGGCACCGCGGTGTAGCCGCCGTCGATCAGCCCGGGGACGCCGGTGATCCCCACCAGCCCGCCCCAGGTGCGGGTCCCGATCAGCTTGCCGAGGCCGGCCTGACGGAACAGGTAGGGGAACATGTCGCCGCCCGAGCCGGCGAGCCCGTTGATCAGCATGGCCTTGGGCCCCTGGTGACTGGCGAAGGGGGTCGACCAGTCGCGCCCGTCGCGGCGCGCCCAGTAGTTGGTCCGCGGGCGGTTCAAGAGCTCGACGAAGCGCGTGGGGATCTGCCCGCCGCCGTTGAAGCGGTCGTCGATCAGGAGCGCGGGCTTCGAGAGCTGCCCGTGGAACTGGCGCACGAGCTCGCCCTGGCCGAAGCGCCCGGTGTCCGGCACGTAGACGTAGCCGACCTTGCCGCCGGAGAGCTGCTCGACCTGCTGGCGGTTGGCCTCGACCCAGGCGCGGTAGCGCAGCGCGCCCTCGTCGGGCAGGCAGCGCACCACGACCTCGCGCCCGGCGTCGGGGTCGCCCTCGGGCCCGACCCAGAGGGTCACGCTCTGGTTCGCGAGCCCGAGGAACGCGGCCCAGGGGTCCTGGCTCGCGTCGACGGGGACGCCGTTCACGCGGTAGAGCACCTCGCCCACCCGCACCCCGGCCACGGCCAGCGGGTTGCGCGCGTCGAGGTCCCACACCGCGCCCTGGATCAGGCGCTGCAGGCGGTAGCCCTGCCCGTCGCGGGTGCGCGCGAAGTCGACCCCCAGGAGCCCGACCGGGTCCTCGAAGGGCGCGTCCTCGTCGCCGCCCCAGTAGTAGGCGTGGCCCACGTTGAGCTCGCCGATCGTCTCCTTGATCAGGTAGCTCACGTCGCCGCGGCTGGCGGCGAACTCGACCAGGGGCGCGTAGCGCGCGCGCACGCCCTCCCAGTCCACGCCGTGCATGGTCTCGACGTAGAAGTAGTCGCGGTGCCGGCGCCAGGCGTCCTGGAAGATCTGGCGCCACTCGGCGCGGGGGTCGATCCGCTGGGTCATGCCCGCGAGCTCGAGGGCCTCGAAGCTCTGCCCCGCCTCCGTCGCCACCAGCCCGTAGCCGCCCTGGGACTCGACCAGGACCTGCGAGCCGTCGGGGAGCGGCTCGAACCAGCTCACGCCGCCGAGCACCAGCTCCTCCTCCGGGTCGTCGGCCCGGGGGTCGAACACGTAGAGGTTGCCCGCGTCCTGGCCAGGCTGCGAGCGCAGGTAGAGCAGCTTGCCGTCGGGGCCTGGGCGCAGGTTCTCGTAGTCGCCGGTCGGCAGCGGGAGGAGCACCGCGCGGGCCTCGAGGTTCCCGCCCGCGATCGTGACCCCCGCGGGGTCCGCGGGCTCCTCCTCGTCGCCGTCCTCGTCCTCGTCCTCGTCTTCGGCGTCCTCGTCCTCGTCGGCGTCGGGGTCGGGCTCCTCGTCGCTGCGCGGCTGGAGCAGGCGCGCCACGTCGTCGTTCAGCCGGATCGCCGCCACGCGCTCGACCTCGGCGTAGACGAAGCTCGAGCCGAAGGTGTCGTAGAGCGGGCTCGAGAAGTCCAGCGCGACGGTGTAGTAGAGCAGCTCGCCGGTGCGCCCGAAGCAGGGCGAGCCGCAGGCGAACTGCGGGCCGGTGACCCGCCGCGGGCCGTCGCCCTCGATCGAGGTCAGGTAGATCGAGGTCAGGATCCCCTCGGGGTTCCCCCGCGCGTAGACGATCCACTTGGAGTCCGGCGACCACTGCGCGTCCGGCGCCTCGGCCCAGGGGTCGGTGTCCAGGGTGCGCACCGGGAGCTGCCCCGCGGCGTCGGCGAGCAGGAGCCGCCCGTGCTGGTCGCTGAACAGGATCCACGTGGAGTCCGGCGACCAGCGCAGTCCGGAGCAGACGCCCGGCGCGCCGGGCTTGACCACCCGCGGCTCGCCGTGGCCGTGGGCCGAGCGCACGTAGAGCGCGTATTCGCCGGAGGCGTCGCTGACGTAGGCGATCCAGCGCCCGTCGGGGCTCCACACCGGCTCGAGCTCGGCGACGCCGCTGGTGCGGGTCAGGTTGCGCGGTGAGCCCTCGCTCGCGGGGAGCGACCACACGTCCCCGCGCGCGCCGAACAGCAGGCGTTCACCGCTGGGGGACGCGCTCACGCTCTGCACGTACTCGCTGGCGTCGACCGCGCGCACGGCGACGGTCGGCCGGTCGCCGGGGATCGTGAGCTCGAGGGCGCGGGTCGCCCGCGTCTTCAGGTCCAGGAGCTCGATCCGCGCGCCGCGCTGGTAGACGATCTCGCCCTGCCCCTCGGGGCCCGGACCCATGGAGGGGAAGCGCACGTCGTAGTCGTCGAAGCGGGTGAGCTGGGTGCGCGCCTTGGTCTTCGGGTCGTAGGACCACAGGTTCAGCCGCGGCACGTCGCCCGCGTCCGAGAGGTAGTAGAGGACGCCCTGGTGCCACATGGGGGCGCTGTCGTTGCCCGCCCACTGGGTCACGCGCTCGGCGGCGCCCTGCTGCAGGTCGAACACCCACACGTCGGTGGCCATGCCGCCCTGGTAGCGCTTCCACGAGGCGAAGTCGAGGGAGTGCGGGGTGTAGGCGAGGTAGCGCCCGTCTTCGCTGAGCGCGCCCGCCGCGGCGTAGGGCGGCGGCAGGACCTGGGGCAGCCCGCCCTGGGCGCCCACGGTGAACAGGCGCTGGATCCGCCCGCTGGGGGAGGCCTGGTCGCTGGCGAACAGGAGCTCGCCCGCGGGGGTCCAGCCGCAGAGCCGCTCCCGCGCCGGGTGGTGGGTCACCCGCTGCGGGGTCCCCCCGGCGACAGGCAGCACGTAGAGGTCGTTCGCCCCCTCGTAGTGTCCGACGAAGGCGACCTGGGTCCCGTCGGGGCTGAACTGCGGGAACGACTCCGCGCCCAAGGGGCTCGTGAGCCGCTGCGCCACCCCGCCCTCCCGCGGCGCGAGCCACAGGTCGTCGCCGTAGACGAACACGACCTGGGTCTTGCTCACGTCGGGGAAGCGGAACAGCCCGCCGGGCCCAGCCAGGGCCGCGCTGGCGAACAGGGACCACAGGACGAGGGTGCGCAGGGCCATGAGGAAGCTCCAATTCCAGGGGCCGGACGGGGCCCGCGGCGAGGCGGGGCTCCGCGGCCTCGTGCGGGGCGAGGATCTTAGCGCAGTCGCGCTGGCGCGTCGGCCCGCCCAGACGGTGGCGCCGCCGTGGCCCGACGCCCCCGGCTCAGCGACGAGGGTTGGGAGCTCGGGCGCTGTCGGTACGGAGGTTGCACGTGGGACGCGGGAAGGACCCCTATGCCCCTCGTCGATCCCTGGACCCTGACCCAGCGCGGAGAACCGACCCGCTGCGCGTTCTGTCACGACGGCCTGCGCGAGGCGTGGATCCCCTGCCCCGCGTGCGGGGGAGCCGCGCACGCCGAGTGCTGGGCAGAGCTGGGTCGGTGCCCGAACCACGGGTGCGGCGCGGCGGCTCCGCAACACGTCGCCCGCCGCGGGCCCCGCCCACCGAGCGACCCGCGCTGGGCTGGAGGCGAGCGCGGAGCGGACCTCGCCCTGTGGGCGCGGCGGGCGGCCCAGGCGCTGCCCCTGAGCGACCCCCTGCGCGGGGAGCTCCGCGCCAGCGTCGACGCCTGGCAGGGTCGAACGTGGCGCACGGCGCGACAGCTCGCCCTCGTCCTGCTCCTGGCCTTCGTGTGCGCCCTGACGGAGCGCGCCCAGGCATTCGCCGCCGGGGAGCCGCTGCACGGGGCGGGTCTCGTGTTCGCGTTCGCGCTGTGTTCCGCGCCGGGGGCGGCCGTGATGCTGCGGCGCCTGGACTTCGGCGCCCGCGCCCAGGCGAGGCTGGAAGAAGCCTGCGCGGGGACGGTGACCCTGCTCCACGTGCGGGTTCGACTCGAGCGGCGCTTCCGCAACGGCCGCGTCGCCGCCTGCCGTTTCCACACCTCGGCCGGCGACCCCGCCGCCCGCCGGCTGAGCGCGGTCCTCGACGGCCACACCGCGGGCTCGTTCGCGGGGGAGACGGCCTGGCTGACTCGCGTCGGCCCGCCGCGCCCGGTACTCGTGTACGCCCCCCTCGACGGCGCGCCCCCCTTGGTGCTCGAGAACGCCAGCGGCGAGCGCTGCGTGTTCGTGGGCCCCACCGATCCACTCCGCGCGAGCCCCCCCCTGGTGGCCAAGGGTTGAGCCACTAGGCTACGCAGTCTGCTGGGAGGGGCACGTGAAGCGTGGGTGGACGACGGGGCTGGGGATCGCGCTCCTGGGGGCGGGCTGCGCGCTCTCGCCGGACCCGGCCAAGCGCAACCCCAACCACCTGGCGGACGTGGCGCCGCTGCGCTCGGCGGGCGCGATCGAGGTCGTGATCGAGCTCCCCCGCCCGCCGGGGAACCTGGCGGTCGCCGCCGACGGCACGGTGTTCTTCACCTTCCACCCCGAGGCCGACCCCGACGTGCACGTCGCGCGCTACCGCCCCGGGGACGCGACCTACACCCTGTTCCCCGACGACGCCTGGCAGCACGAGCGCGACGACGCGCCCTACTTCGTGACCCCCCTCGCGGTGCGGATCGACGCCCAGGGCTGGGTGTGGGTGCTCGACCACGGCGACTACGGGAGCGAGCCCGTGAGCCTCAGCGCCTTCGACCCCGAGAGCGGCGCGCTCCTGCACCGCCACGTGTTCTCCGACGACGTGGCCGAGTGGGGCTCCATGCTCAACGACTTCGTGATCGACGACGCGCACCGCGCGATCTATATCGCCGACCCCAGCCCCTTCGAGTTCGACCCCGCGATCGTGGTCTACGACCTGGCCACCGAGACCGCGCGGCGAGTGCTCGAGAACCACGACTCCGTGCTCTCCGTCGACCACCACGTCGTGGTCCAGGGCCGGTTCATGAAGGCCTTCGGCCTGCCGCTGCAGATCGACGTGGACTCGATCGCGCTCTCCCCGGGCGGCCTGGAGCTCTACTACGGCCCCCTGGCCGGCCCGACCCTCTACCGGATCCCCACCGTCGTGCTCCGCGACGAGCGCCTGAACGCGGGCGCGGTCGAGGCCTTCGTCGAGGTCTACGGCCCCAAGCCCACCACCGACGGGATCGTGTGCGGCCCCGGCGGCAACGTGTTCCTGACCGCGGTCGAGGAGGACGCCCTGGCGGTGCTCGACGCCGAGGGCCGGCTGAGCGTGCTCGCCCGCGACCCGGAGCTCTTGGCCTGGGCCGACGGGGTCTCGGTCTCCGCCGACGGCGCCTGGCTCTACGCGAGCGTGAGCGAGCTGCACCGCGCGATCGGCCGCGACCCCGAGACCCTGAGCGAGCACGCCCCGTTTCGTATCGTGCGCGTGCCCTTGCGCTGAAGAGAGGCCTGTATGACGCTGCGTTCCCTGGTCCCCGCCCTGCTCCTGGCCTCGGCCGTCGGCTGCTGCAACTGCGGCTGCACGGACCGCGAGGCCCGGCGGGCCGCCGCCGCGGCCGACGTCGCCGCGGAGGTCGCCGCGGCGGACGCTCCCAGCCTGAGCGAGCTGGGCCCCGCGCTGAGCCAGGCCGCGAGCATGCCGAACGAGACGTGGGAGATCGTGTCCCAGTCGGTCTCCGCGCCCACCCTCGGCGAGATCCGCGACGAGGCCAGCCTGACCGCGGTCCTGATCGTGCTGAAGCCCGAGGAGCTCCCCGAGGGCTCCGGCTTCCGCTTCACGAGCGGCGAGCACGCGACCCCCTACGAGGCGGCCCCGCACCTCGAGCGCAGCAAGGACAAGGGCTACGTCTCGGTGCTCCAGCCCGAGGACGTGACCTCGTATGCCTGCGAGGTCGAGGGCGACGAGGCCCGCGGCCAGGTGGCCTGGACCACCGCCGACGCCTGGACCGGCACCGCCGACTTCGTCGCGCGCCGCGACGGCGAGGCCTGGCAGATCGTGGAGTTCAAGGTCCCGGGCCAGTTCACCACCCGCCGCGTCGGCGACACCTGGCAGGTGACCGAGCTCGGGGGCGAGGAGCCCACGCTCGTCCCGCCGCGGCGCTGACCCTCGGCGCTACTCCGCCGAAGGCCTCGACCGGGAGGCGGCGGTCGCGCAGCAGGTGACCGAGACGGCGAGGGCCACGCCGCCTACCGGCACGAGCAGGACCCCCAACCCTGGGTCGCCGCCGTGGTGGGTCGCGCCGCCGAGGACGAACCCCAGGGGCATGAGCAGCCCGGCCAGTCGCAGGCCCCACGACGCGGCGCCGCACAGCGCGCCCGGCCGCACGTAGCCCCAGCGCAAGGTCGCCGCGAAGGCCAGGTGCAACAGCCCCAGCAGCGTCCCGTGGGTGTGGGCCAGGGTCCACAGCAGCCGCCGCACCTCGTGGGCCGGGTGCAGGTAGAGCTCGAGCTTGAGCGCGTGGAGGGCCTCGAGCGCGAGCCCGGCCAGGACGTAGAGCGCGATCAGCCACCAGCCCCAGCGCACGTGGACCCCCTCCAGGTCGCCGGTCATTCGACGAGGTCGACCGGTCGGAGGTCGCGCAGCTCGAGCAGCTCCGCGTAGCGCGGAGTGAACTCGCCCTGAGCGTCGTGGGGGAAGCCAGGCCCTGGCGCGGGCACGTCGCGCCGCCAGGCCGCGCGCAGCGCGGCGACCGCGGCGCGCCGGGCCTCGGGACCGCCCAGCGGGTCGTAGCCCGCCGGCGACAGACCCGGGAAGCTGCGCAGGCTGCGCGCGCCGACCAAGCGCACGGCGACGTAAGGATCGTCGAGCGCCTCGGCCAGGTAGCCCGGGATCCAGCCCCGCCCCGACGCCTCCTGAGCGGGGGCCCAGCCCAGGCTCCAGGCGGCCAGGGCGCGCACCCCGGCGTCCCCGGTGGTCAGCCACCGGACGCCGGCGGGCACCTCCTCCTGGGTCGCGTCCAGCTCCGGGCGGGGCTGGCCCCAGCGCTCGGTCAGGGCGTCGGCGGCCCAGCCCAGGCTCCGGTCCAGGTGGCAGAGGTTGCAGGCGTTCGGCCGCCCGGTGCGAAGCTCGGTCGCGACCCGCGGGCTGTCCACGGTGTGGCTGCGGATCGCCTTGAGCAGCGCGTAGGTGGTGTGGGGCATGTGGCAGTTCATGCACGCGCTCCCTGCGGAGTCCACGGGGTGGAAGGTGTGCGCCTCGCCCTGAGCCGCGACCTCTGCGTGGCAGGCCACACAGCTCGCGTCGCCGCGGCCGCCCCGCTGGAGCTGGTCGTCCGCCCACTCCGCGAGGGGGCGCGGGTCGTCGGGGCGCGGATGCAGCTCGTGGCAGGACACGCAGGAGAGCTCCCCGCCTTGGAAGCAAGGGGACTCGAGCAGCGCGTTGTATTCACGCCCGCCCACCCGGATCGCGCCGTCGGACCAGAAGCGCCGCTCCATGTAGCCGGGGAACATGTCGGCCAGGGTGCGGTCGAGGGGCGCCGCCTGCTCGGGGTCCTCGGCGCAGCGCACCACATGCCGGGAGTCGGCCAGCACCTGCCCCGGGCGATACCCAGGGCCGAGCTCGAGATCGCGACGGTAGTCCTCCTGGCTCTTGCTGTAGAACACCGCGTGGCACTGCCCGCAGACCTCGGCCGAGCGGGCGGCCTCGAGCCGCGCCGGGTTCTGGATCGTGGGGTCCGGGCGGGGAGAGAAGTACTCCGCGTAGCGCCGCGTCGGGTCGTGGTTCTGGCGGGCGTGCTCCTCCCCGGGGCCGTGGCAGGCCTCGCAGGCGATCCCCAGCTCGGCGACCTGGGTGTCCGCGGTGTCGAAGCTGCGCATGCGGCTCTGAGGGTGCGTGGCGTGGCACAGCACGCAGGTCCGGTTCCAGCGCGACGACTCCGACGGCGGCGCGCTCTGGAGCGCAGGGGGTCGGAGGAAGGCCGCGTTCCGCGGGATCCAGCGCCCCTCGTCCAGCAGATACACCAGCGGGAACGGATCGAGGGTCCGGCCCTCCCCCGTCGCATACCAGTAGACCTGCATGGCGTGGGAGCCGGTGGTCTGCACGACCTGCTCCCAGCGCGGGCCCTGAGGCGTGGGCAGCCCCACCCAGAACGTGTCCCCCCTGCGGGCGACGCGATACTCCACCCCGTCGAAGCGCAACCCCGTCGCCGCGAAGTCGCCGTGCACCGCCTCCGGCGTAGCGACCTGACTCATGGTGCTGTGGTAGGACGCGCTCCAGCTCGCGTGGGGTCCTGGGTGGCACGCCCTGCAGCCCTCGGAGCCGACGTATCCGTCGCTCGGGCGCACGAGGGGTCGAGTCTCCACCGGCACCGGCGAAGACGCCGCCGGGAGCTGCGCGACGGCCAAGGGCAGCCCCACGCCAAGCGCGACCGCGACGCACGCCCCGAGCGCTCGCAAGCGCTGCCGACGGACGCGACCCAGGGGGGCAATCAGCGCTGCGGCCAGGAGCAGCGCGACCAACAGTCCTTCCACCGAGACTGGCTCCTACGCGTCGCCGTTATAACGACACGCCGCGAGTTCAGGAAGGTGGGACGCACCGGAAACGGGGCGACGCGAAGGCGCTCCCGGAGGGTGTCCAGACTGGACAGTCCCCCACCAGCGTGAGACTTACGCCGAGCCGTCGCGGCACTCGCGGTGCGTCCGTCGTTCTCGGAAGGAAACGCAGGGCGCGCACCGTGGATCGACGGCGCGCGCCTTCACAGCAGAAGGAAGGTTTCTCCATGCGTCGACGCTCACACCCCCGGTCTGTACTGACCCTGGCTCTGTTCTCCCTCGGACTCACCGCCACCGCGCAGGCGGCCCCCCCGAACTTCCGGCGGAGCGCGCAGTCGTTCCCCGAGGGGACCACGGGCACTCGGGTCGCCTTCGGCGACGTGGACTCCGACGGGGACCCGGACGTCCTGATCAGCGGCAAGCTCTACCTGAACGACGGCACCGGCACGTTCAGCTTCGCGCGCAACTCGGGCCTCGGCCCCGCGCGCGCCGCGGTGTTCGCCGACTACGACCGCGACGGCGACCTCGACGTGTATCTCTCGGGGCACGGGCTGAACGCGGACCGCCTCATGCGCAACGACACCCGCCCGGGCCGGCGCCCGGTGTTCACCGACGTCAGCGCCAAGGTCGGCGTCTCCCTGAACGACGGCCTCCCCGGCGAGGGCGTGGGCTGGGGCGACCTGAACGGCGACGGCTACCCCGACCTCTACGTCGCGAACTACGAGTGGGGCTCCCTGGGCGCGGGGCGCCCGGACCGGCTCTACCTCAGCAACGGCCAGGGCGGCTTCTACAACGCCTCGGGCCTGATCCTGGCCTCGCGCTGGGGCGCCGTCTACTGCGGGCGCGGCGTGAGCATGGCCGACTACGACCTCGACGGCGACACCGACGTGTTCGTGAGCAACTACCGCCTGCAGCCGAACCTGCTGTGGGTCAACAGCCTGCGCAACGGCAGCGGGATCGCGACCCTCAGCGAGCAGAACTACGCCAGCGGCCTGGGCCAGACCCTCGGCTCGCACACGATCGGCTCCGCCTGGGGCGACGTGGACAACGACGGCGACCTGGACCTGGTCCAGGCGAACCTCGCCCACCCTTGGGCCCGGCACTACTCCGAGCGCACCCTGGTGTTCCTCCAGGACGCTGCGCACCGCTTCACGAAGGTGACCGCCGGGATCAAGTACGAGGAGACCCACTCGGACCCGACCCTGTTCGACGTCGACAACGACGGCGACCTCGACCTCTACCTGACCAGCGTCTACGGCGGGCGCCAGGGCTTCCTCTACCGCAACCGCACCGTCGAGGACGGGCGCTTCCACTTCCGCGACTGCACCGAGCTGGCCCGCGCCAAGACCTACGACGGCTGGGGCGCGGCGGCCGCTGACGTGGACCTGGACGGGGACCTGGACCTGGTGGTGTGCGCGGGGGGTCGCCCCGTGCTCCTGATCAACACCCGCAGCCAGGAGACCCAGTTCAAGAGCGTGCGCCTGCGCCTGCGGGGCACGCTCTCCGACACCTGGGGCGCGGGCGCCACGGTGATCCTCACCGGGGACGGCGTGCCCCGGCAGGTGCGCCAACTGAGCCTGGGCCACGGGACCTCGTCTCAGTCCGAGCCGATCCTGCACTTCGGCGTGGGGCGCGCGCAGGGCCCGTTCCAGCTCGAGGTCCGCTGGCCCTCGGGTCGGGTCGGGCGGCACCGCGCGGTCGTGGGGCTGAACGAGGTCGACGAGGGGATCGGCTCGCCGCGCCCCCCGGCGCCGTTCGCCGGCCCCGTCGAGACGTTTCGCGAGCCTCGCTGAGGCGCGCGGGGCCTCTCCTCCGCGGAGCAGGTTGATAGGCTGAACGACGCGTGGGCCGCGCGCCGCGCGGTCCACGAGCGGAGAGGCCCCATGAGCGACGACTACGAGGTCTACCCCTGCGCCACCTGCGGAGGGCAGTTCACCCTCGCCGACCACGGGCTCGCGCCGAATCCGCCGCGGGTGCAAGCCTGGCAGCTCTTCAACTGCGCGAGCTGCGGGCCCGACGTGGCGGCGGGCCCCTTCGTCCGCGCCGACGCCGAGCCCGCGTCCGGCCCCGCGCCCTGGCGCGAACGCGAGGAAGGACACCGCGCCGCCTCCGCGCTGGAGCTCGAGCAGCTCGCGGCCCGGGCGACGGCGGCGCCCCACGCCGAGGCCCGAGCCCTGCTGCTGGGAGCCTGCGAACGCCTCGCGGCGGAGCGCGACCGCGCGCGCGCCGCGCGCGACGAGCTCGCCGAGCTGCTCGAGCACTGCGACGGCGGCGACGACTACCCCGAGACCTTCGCCGAGCTGGTCGAACAGCAGGGCTACGGCGCGCTCATGGGCAAGGCCGCCCACGACTGGCGCGTGCTGCTCACCCAGCTCGGCGCCCCCGGCGCGGAGTTCACCGTCGGCCCGTGTCGCTCGAGCGTCGACCGCCTGCTGAGCGCGGTCCAGGCGCAGCGCTCCGCGGAGTGCGGGACGCCTTCGTAGGTCGCGCGTGTCCCGCGCCCCCGAGCCTCGGAGTCTGCGTGTCGGCGACGTCGTCGACGGCTACCGCGTCCTCGGGCGCCTGGGCGAGGGCGCCATGGGCGACGTGCTCCACGTGCGCGACCCCCAGGGCCGCGGGCTGGCCCTCAAGCTCTGCCGCGGCGACGTCACCCCCGACGCGCGCGAGCGCTTCGCTCGCGAGGGCGAGATCACCGCGGCCCTGCGCCACTCGGGGATCGTCGCCGTTCACGCGCGCGGCGTCCTCGATCAGCGCCCCTACCTCGTCTACGAGCTGATCGAGGGCCAGGACCTCGAGCGGGCCTTCCCGCACCTCTCGCGCGAGGCGCTGCTCCAGGCGACGCAGGAGGTCGCCGAGGCCGTGGGCCACGCCCACGCCCAGGGGGTGATCCACCGCGACCTCAAGCCGGCCAACGTGCTCCTCGACGCGAGCGGACGCGCGCGCGTCGCCGACTTCGGCATGGCCCAGGTCGCCGGGCTCGAGCGCCTGACCGTCACCGGGGCGCTGGTGGGCACGCCGCACTACATGGCCCCCGAGCAGGTGACCGGCGCCCGCGAGCTCTACGGCCCGCACACCGACGTGTGGGCCCTGGGGGTGCTGCTGTTCCGCGTGCTCACCGGCCGCCACCCCTTCCAGGGCAGGACCCTGACGGAGCAGGTGCTGCAGGTCGCCCGCGCGCCGATCCCGCGCCCGAGCTCCCTGGCCCCGGACGTGCCCCCGGCGCTGGAGGCGGTGTGCCTGCGCGCGCTCGAGCGCGAGCCCGCGGCGCGCACCCCCGACGGCGCCGCCTTCGCCGTGGAGCTGGCCCGGGCCCGGGCCAGCTCCGGCCGGAGCGCGGATCGAGGCCGCGGGTGGCTGGCGCTCAGCGCGCTCTGCGCCCTCGGCGGGCTCGCGACCTTGGGCGCGATCGCGCTCACACCGACGACTCCTGCGCGCGAGGCCCCCTCCTGCGCCCGCGAGTCCGCTGGACGAGCTCGCGCGCGCCCTCGCCGCGGGCGACCCCGCGCCGATCCGAGCCGCCCTCGGCGCGGCCGCGCGCGCCGACCCCGCGGCGCGCCGCGCGCTCGTCCAGCACGCCCGCCGCGCCCTCGCGAGAGACGCCGCGGGCTTCGACGCGACGCTGGCGCTCCTCGCCGAGCTGGACGCCGCCGCCCCCGACGACCCCGCGGAGGCGGCCCTGGCCAACGCGGGGGTCGCCCGCGCCTGGACGGCGTACGGAGACGCGGAGGCCCACCTCTCGGAGGACGCGAACCCCGAGCGCTGGGGCCTCTTGGTCGCGCGGCTCCAGGCGCTGGCAGAGGCCGGCCTGCGCGCGGACGACCCCAGCGCGGCGACGATCAGCGACACCCTGCGCAGCCAGGAGCGCCTGGGCGTGCTCGACAGCATGACCTACTGGGCGGCGATCCGCGCCTGCGCTCGGCTCGACCTCCCCTGCGCGCCGGAGGTGTTCCGCACCACCCCCGGGATCGGCGGCGCCCCGCGGGAGCGCCCGTGGGACCTCGACACCCGCGAGCCCTGGGCGCGCTACCTCGAGGCGCGGATCGCGCGGGCCCGATCGGTCCCGGGCTCGGACGCGGCCCTGGCGTCGGCCCTGCGCGGCGACTTCGCGGAGCTCCTGGGCCCCGTGCACTGGACGCAGTCGGCGCTGGAGGTCGCCGCGGCGCTCTCCCCCCGCGAGCAGCGCCCGTGGATCGAGGAGGCGGTCCAACGCGCGCCCGCGCTCCCGCTGCCCTGGGTCTACCTGGCCGGGATCCAGCTCGAGGAGGGGCACCCCCAGCAGGCCCTCGCCTCCCTGGAGCGCGCCACGGGGATCCTCGGGTCCCCGGGTTACGCGGGAGCCTTCGCCACCGAGGCCAGCCTGCGCCGCGCTCACCACTACACGATCGTCGCCCTGGCCGAGCTCGGTCGACGCGACGAGGCCCGCGCGCTCTATCGCCTGCACGCGGGCCGCAACCCGAGCTTCGCCGCGCCGCTGCTCGAGCCCTACCCCTGGCTCGACGACTGAGCGGCGTCCGCGCGTGGCCCGACGACGCGCGCCCCGCTACGTAGGAGTCAGGGGGTCCCGTTCCATGCCCGCAGCGCCTCGACTCCGCGCGCTCGTCTGCGTCCTCAGCCTGAGTCTGGGCTGCGCCAGCGGGCCCGAGCCGCCCCCCGCCGGCCTGGCGCCGAGCGTGGACCCGTTCGCCATTGCCGTGGACCCCGGCTGGAGCGCCGCGGGGGTGCAGCTCAACGTGGACCGCGCCTACGTCCTGAGCCGCCTGGGCAGCCCCGATTCCTACGAGCTCACGCAGGACGGCGGCCTGGACCGGGAGCGCCTGCACTACGCCATGGGCGTCACGGTCGTGCTGGTGCTCGATCGCGTCGACGCACTCTTCCTCGATCGTTCCTACCTGGAGCACCTGCAGGTGGAGTCGCCCCTGGGGCCGGAGACCCAGCGGCACGAGCTGCTCGAGCGCTGGGGCCGCCCCGCCCGCGACCGCTACGGCTCGGACCCGCGCGCGCTGTTCTACCCTCAGCAGGGCCTGCGCTGCGAGTTCGACGACGAGGGCCGCCTCACCAGGGTCCACTTCTTCCCCTACTACCTGCCGCGGGAGGAGGACTTGCTTCCCTCGAAGCAACCCCCGCAGCCCGCCTCCCGCGCTGCCCGCCGCGAACGACCCGCCCCCGCGCTGTCGGCCGCGAACGACCTGCCCCCCGCGCCCGCCCCGCACACGCCCGCCGCCCCCGAGCCCGCGGCCCCCAGCGGACGCCGGCTCGCCGTCTCGGGCGCCCGCGTGCACCTCTCCGCCTCCTCGCCGGCGGCCCGGCTGCGGGAGGTGGCCGACGCCCCTGCCCCGCGCTCGGGGTGGCGCTGGGCGTCGCCGGTGTTCGAGCTCGAGGCAGCCCCCGGCTACGGCCCCGAGCCTCACGAACTCGCCGTGACGCTGGACCCCGCGGCCCTGCCCGCAGGCGTCGCCCCCGAGGACGTCGCGCTCGTGCTCGTGCACGACGGCCGCCTGGAGCGCCTGCGCGACGCGCGCTACGACGCGGCCTCCGGCGAGGTGCGCTGCGCCACCCGCCGCACCGCGGCCCTGGTCCACGCGCGCGGGGGCGGGACGGACCTCAGCCAGCGCAACGCCCGCTTCGCCCTGGCGGTGCCCCTCACACGCCAGGAGCTGGTCTCCGAGGACGACTGGTACGAGGTGTGGGTCGCCCGGGATCGTCGCGACGAGGTCGAGTCCGACCTGGACGCGTTGCGCGCGCTCCTCGAGCGCGTGCGCGGCGCCTTCCCCACCTTCGGCGACGCGCAGCCCCCGTTCGTCTACGTGCACCTCGTAGACCTCCCCCCTGGCGTCGCAGGGCAGGCGTCGGGCGGGAACACGGTGGAGCTCAGCGCCGCAGGCCGCTGGGGCTACGCCGCCGTCGCCCACGAGTACTTCCACCTGATCCAACAGACCTTCATGATCCGGCACCTCGACGCGCTGGGGGAGGTCGTGGATCCGGAGACCCTGTTCCGCGGACGGTGGTTGGCGGAGGCCACCGCAGAGTTCATGGCCCAGCGCGTGCTCGACCCCGCCGAGCGCGCCGCGCAGCCGCTGTGGCCGGGCACCCACGGCTTCTGCTACCGCGGCTTGTTCGAGGTCGACGAGTTCGACGTGCCCGGCGTCCCTCGGCAGTACGTGGCCGCCACGTTCTTCGACTTCCTCGCCGAGCACTACGACGCCGAAGCCCTGATCCGCCGCTGCTACGAGGTGTTCATGAGCCGCGAGCACGTGCGCGCCCTCGACACCTGGAGCGACGCCTACGTCCTGCGCGGCGTGCTCGCGACCACCGTGGATCGCCGCGGACGCACGCGGACGCTGAACCAGGTCTACGCCGAGTTCCTGCTCCACTACAACTGGCTCAAGGACTTCGAGCCCCTGCGCTCGCGGGTCGCGAAGCTGGACCTCGGCCCCGCAGGGGCGGTCCGCGTGCCCCCCGACCGGCTCCAACGCCGGCAGGTCCCGAGCCCCGACGGCGACCGCCAGGTGCGTGTCCGCGCCAGCGGGCCCGGCTACTCGATCGTGGCCGCGTACGCCTTCTCGCCCCCGGCCCAGGCAGGCGAGGGCGACCTGGTCCTCGAGCTCAGCGCCGACGACGAGGAGCGCCCGGTCGACGGGAAGCTCCTGCTGGTGGCGTTCCCCGTCAAGGGCGGAGCCTACGGCGCGCCGGTCCTCAGGGGCCCCGACGAGCCGCTCACGCTCTCCGACTGGAGCGCGCACGACGAGGCCCTGGTGTGGGTCGTGGACGCGTCGCCCTTTGGCGCTCACGAGGGTCGCCTGACGGCGCGCTTCGAGGGCCCCGACCCCCGACTCGCCCAGGCCTCGGTCGCGCTCAAGGTCAAGGCCTGCACCCCCGCCGGCGCCGAGCGCGGACGCTTCCAGAGCCCCACCGCGCGACTCGAGCTGTGGTTCGAGGGGGTGGACACCCTCGGCCTCGACCCCCGGGCCTCGGACCCCGTGCGCACCGCCGGCGGGAGCCCGAACGCGAACTACCTCCTGCTGCGCTTCGACTACGACGGGCTCACCGGGTATCGCCTGATCGACGACGAGGGCCTCGACGACCTGGAGCTCCCGCTGCGCCGAGTGGGCGCGTTCCCTGCCACGCTGCAGGTGTTCGCCCCGGGGTTCGACGGCCCGGTGCTACGTCACGCGTTCGAGGTCGCCTGCGTCGAGGGCGAGCCCCGAGGCGAGGTCCCCGCGCGCTTCGCCGAGGAGGACGCGCGCCTCGCCGCCCGCTGGCCTCAAGCGGTCGCAGGAGGCAGCTACGCGCTGTGGTCGCAGTGGCTGCAGAACCACGACCGCCGCGTGCAGGCCCAGCGCGCGAGCCTGGGCGCGGGGTGGCTCCTGAAGCACGCCGACGAGCTCGCCCAGGAGTTCGACCGCCGCGTAGCCGCGGTGGGCAACCCCTTCCAGCGCGGCGCGACCCCGCCGCTCCCCGGCGTGCGCCTGGACCTCGAGCTCTACCGCGCGCGCTTCGACGTCGCCAACGACTGGCTGCGTCAGATCGAGTCCTGGGCCAAGCGCCCGGCGCACCCTCCCGAGCGATCGCTGGAGTTCCGCCGCACGTATTTCCAAGAGGGCGCGTACCGCCGGGTCGCCCGGGTCTACGCCGAGTGGCTCCTCGACGGCGACGCCGCCGAGGACCTGTTCCTGCGCTACCGCGCGCTCCGACCCGGGGACGCGACCCCGCTGTTTAGCGACTTCGAGCGCGCGATCGAGCGCGCGCGCGCCGCGCGCAGGGTCTACCCGCCGGCGGCGTTCGCGCGCTGAGGGCTCACCACGCGGTCGGCTTGGGGTTTCGTTCGTCGAACCCGCGCTGGTGCCAGTAGGGGTAGGCCGGGGTGCGCTGGCTGACCGCGTCCAGGCGCGCGACCTGCTCCGGCGTGAGGTCCCAGCCCACGGCGCCTAGGTTGTCCTCGAGCTGGGCCGCGGTCCGCGCGCCAATCACCACGTTGGCGACGGTCGGCCGCTGCAGCAGCCAGTTGAGCGAGAGCTGGGGGATCGACTTCCCGGTCTCCTGGGCGAGCTGATCGAGGACCTCGACCACGTCGTAGAGGTACTCGTCGTCGACCTCGGGCCCGCCGACGTCGCCGCCCGCGGCGATCCGGCCCTCCCGCGGGTCGCTGCCCCGGCGGATCTTGCCCGTGAGCCGGCCCCAGCCCAGGGGGCTCCACACCATGGTCCCCAGCCCCTCCTCGAGCGCCAGCGGCATGAGCTCCCACTCGTAGTCGCGCCCCACGAGGGAGTAGTAGCCCTGGTAGCTCACGTAGCGCGAGTAGCCGTAGCGATCGGACAGGCCCAGGGACTTCATGAGGTGCCAGCCCGAGAAGTTCGAGCAGCCCAGGTAGCGCACCTTGCCCGAGGTCACGAAGCCCTCGAGGGTCTTGAGGGTCTCCTCCGGCGGCGTGAGCGCGTCGTAGCCGTGCATGAAGTAGACGTCGACGTAGTCGGTGTTCAGCCGCCGCAGGCTGGCCTCGAGGGCGCGGGTCAGGTGGTGCCGCGAGGAGCCCTTGTCGTTGGGCCCCGAGCCCATGGGGAAGGTCCCCTTGGTCGAGATCAGCACCTCGTCGCGCCGCCCCTCGAGGGCCTTGCCCAGGATCTCCTCAGAGGTCCCGTTCGAGTAGCAGTCGGCGGTGTCGAAGAAGGTGACCCCAGCCTCGAGGCAGAGGTCGACCATTCTCTTGGCCTCGGCCACGTCGGTGTCGCCCCAGCGCCCGAAGAACTCGCCCACGCCCCCGAAGGTCGCCGTCCCGAAGCTCAAGACGGGCACCTTGAGCCCCGAGCGCCCCAGTTGTCGATACTCCATGCTTCTCCTCCGTTCGTGGTCTGCACGGTAACGCGGTTCCCTGAACGCGCGATCGGGGCGGAAGATTCCCCGCGCGGGGCGGCCGGGGAGGGGTCACCGGTGTCCCGCGCGGGACGGCCGCGCAGGGGGTTGCGCCGTCGGCACCCGGCGTGCGCCCTCCCCGCTCCACCCCTGTCCGCGCGTCGCCGCGGCAACGAACCACGAGGACCCCATGAACCCCGCACTCAACGGCAAGCGCGTCGCCTTCCTGGCCACCGACGGCCTGGAGCAGATCGAACTCACCCGCCCCTGGAAGGACGTCGAAGCCGCCGGCGCGACCCCCGAGCTGATCTCCCTGGAGCAGGGCGAGATCCAGGGCTTCCACCACTTCGAGCAGGGCGACCGCTTCTCCGTCGACACCACCGTCGACGCTGCCCAGGCCAAGGACTACGTGGGCCTCGTGCTCCCGGGCGGCGTGCACAACCCCGACGCCCTGCGCACGAACGAGGCCGCGGTCGAGCTGATCAAGGACTTCGTGATCCAGAACAAGCCGGTGGCCGCGATCTGCCACGGCCCGTGGACCCTGGTCGAGGCCGACGTGATCCGCGGCAAGACGCTCACCAGTTGGCCCAGCCTGCAGACGGATATCGAGAACGCAGGCGCGACGTGGGTCGATCAGCCGGTGTGCGTCGACGCGGGCTTGATCACGAGCCGCAACCCCGACGACCTCGACGCGTTCTGCGCCTCCGCGGTCGCCGCCTTCGCCGACTGGGCCCGCAAGGAGCAAGCGGCCTGACGGGCGCTTACTCCAGCGGCTCTTCGCTGGCGCCGACGATCACGATCAGCTCGCCGCGGGGCACGCCCTCGGCGCAGCGAAACACGATCTCCTGACCGTCGGCCACGCGGACCTCGGTGCGCAGCACGAGCACCCGGGGCGCCTCGGCGTCCTTGGGCGCGGGCTTGGTGATCCGGACCTCGAGCCGGATCCGGCGCTGCTCGGCCTTGCCGCCCTGCTCGGGCTTGCCCTTGACCTCGGTCAGGAGCTCGCCCGGGAGCTCGAACTTGAGCACGGTGCCCGCCGGAGCGCGCTGCGAGACGCGCTCGAGGAACACGTAGCTCTGCATGCCCAGCTTGCGCAGGAGCTCGCCCCAGTCCTCGAGCTCGGCGGCGATCCGGGGCTCCTGCCCCGCCTGCTCCTCGCCTTCGCCCTGGGCGGAGACGACCCGCACCGAGATCAGCTCGGCGCGGGCGGGCGTGTCTTGGGCGCCCAGCCAGGGGGCGCACAGGAGCAGCAAGAGCAGGGGACGGACCAGGGAGCTCACGGGCTAGTCCTTGGGGGCGACGTGGATCACGAGCAGCTCGTCCACCGCGTAGTGGCGCACGACGTAGCCCGGCCCCGCTTCGGGCGGGACCACGAACTCGGGGACGCCGGGCGGCGTGCCTCCGGGGGTCTCGCTGTCGAGGGAGGACAGGGCCTTCGAGCCCTGAGGCCCGAGGATCAGGTCGAGGGGCAGGAACAGGCCGACCCCGACCACGAGCAGGACCGCCGCAGCCATGGCCAGGAACTTCGGCCACTGCGGCGGCTCCGCCGGGCGCTGGGGGAAGGCCACGACGTTGGGCGCCGGGGCCGCCGCGGGAGCGGGGGCGCCCACCGGGGGCAGGTCGCGGATCGCCTGGGTGACCCGCTCCCAGGCCGACTCGGGCAGCTCGGGCGGCTCGAGGTGCGCGGCGGCCTGGCCGAGGTCGTCCTCGAGGCTGGCCAGCGCGGCCAGACCCTCGGGGCTCTCCAGGTAGTCGTTGAGCGCCTGCTCCTGCTCGGCAGTCAGGTCACCGCGGTGGGTTCCGTTGAGGACGGCGTCCAGGATCGGGTCCATGGCCTACCTCGCGAACTGGGCCAGGAGGCCCTGGAGGTTCTTGCGGGCGTAGAACAGGCGGGACATGACGGTGCCCACCGAGCAGTCGACCGCCGTGGCGATCTCCCTGTAGGACAGACCCTTGACCGTGTAGAGCAGGAACACCGTGCGGTGCTTCTCGCTGAGCTTGGAGAGCGCCTCCTGGAGCGCGGCCTTGAGCTCGCGCTCTCGGGCCTCGGCCCGGGGGCCGATCTCGCCCGAGGGCACGAGGCCGTCCTCCAGCGAGTCGGCGCGCCGGACCTTCTTCCGTCGCCCCAGGTCGATCCCCTGGTGGACGGCGATCTGGCACAGCCAGGTGCGCAGCGCCGCGCGCCGCTCGAAGCGGGCCAACGACTTGTGCGCCTTGAGGAAGGTCTCTTGCACCACGTCCAGCGCGTCCTCAGCGTTGCGGGTCATGCCGAAGGCGACCTTGTAGACGGCGTGTCGGTGCCGCTCGTAGATCTCCTCGAAGGCCGACTTGTCACCCGCAAGCGCTCGTTCGATCAGGTCTCGGTCCTGAGCGCGTGCCTGGGCACGGCTTAGGTCCTCTGATCCAGACGTAGGGGGGTCGGCGGACATTCAGGAGAACTCTTCTGATCGGCGCACAATATACGCCTCGCTCCGGTTCGATGCCCCCCCCAAACCCTCGACAGAACCGTTGACGGCGGGTCGGGGCCCGCCGTAAACTGGCCCAACTTCGAGGGGTATGTGTCGCGCGGCCCCTCGCCTCCGAGGGTCCCATGAAGCGAACTGCGACCGTAGTGGTGCTCACCGTAGCCGGTGTGCTCGGGAGCTGGATCCCCAGCAAGGCCGAGGACGCGTTCCGGTTCTACATGCGCGCCGACCTGGCCCGCGCCCTGGACGAGAACCCGGACGCGTTGATCGACCAGACGGTGACCTTCACCGACGAGCTGGTCTTCCTCTGGCCCGAGGAGGGCCGCCCGGACGAGGTGGACAACCAGCCGGCGCGCCTGTTCCACACGGTGAACTTCCGCTGCGTGGTGCCCACGAGCGCCATGGGCGAGCACCTGACCTCGATCGCCGACGACGCCAAGGAGGGCCTGACCCAGGCCCGCGCCGAGCTCGAGCGGATCAACCGCGAGCTGGCCGCCGGCAAGCTCAGCCTCTCCGAGGCCCAGACCCAGCGCACGGCCGCCATGGACCAGGTGCGCAAGATTTGGCACAACGCCCCGATCCTGACCGTCTACGGCCGGGTGACGCGGGCGCCGCTGTGGGGTCCGCCCCACGAGAAGGCGGAGCCGGGCGCCGAGACCGAGACGGTCACGATCGTGGTGGAGCGGATCGAGAAGCCCCGCCAGCGCTGGTATCAATACGGCCTCGATTCGCGCTGAGCGCGAGGAAGCACCTACACCAAGCCGGTTGAAGACGGCAGGGCCGCCTGGCGGCGGACCCGAAGGGGGATCACATGGGAGTCAGTCTGCAGCAGTCGACCAAGGTCGCTGCCTACGTGTTCAAGCAGCGCCTGCTGCGTCGCAAGCGCTACCCGCTCGTGCTCATGCTCGAGCCGCTCCTGCGCTGCAACCTGGAGTGCGGCGGCTGCGGCAAGATCCAGTATCCGGACGAGGTGCTCGACAAGCGCCTGACGCCGGAGCAGTGCTTCCAGGCCGCCGAGGAGTGCGGCGCCCCGGTGGTCTCGATCGCCGGCGGTGAGCCGCTGATCCACAAGGAGATCGACCAGATCGTCGCGGGCCTGATCAAGCGCAAGAAGTTCATTTACTTCTGCACCAACGCGATCCTGCTCGAGAAGAAGCTGCACCTGTTCAAGCCCTCGCCCTACCTGACCCTCTCGGTCCACATGGACGGGCTCGAGGAGCGCCACGACGAAATGGTCGCGCGCAAGGGCGTCTACAAGAAGGCGATCGCCGCGATCAAGGCCGCCAAGGCCGCCGGGTTCCGCGTGACCACCAACACCACGATCTTCCGCGGCGAGGATCCGGAGGAGGTCCGCGACCTGTTCGACGAGCTGACCCGGATCGGCGTCGACGGCATGATGATCAGCCCCGGCTACAGCTACTCGAAGGCGCCGCAGCAGCAGCTGTTCCTCGAGCGCGAGCAGACCGTGGAGCTGTTCACGAAGATCCTCGAGGGGCACCAGAAGAAGGCCTGGGAGTTCAACCACAGCCCGTTCTTCCTCGAGTTCCTCCAGGGCAAGCACCCCGAGTACGACTGCACCCCCTGGGGCAACCCGACCTACACCGTGTTCGGCTGGCAGAAGCCCTGCTACCTGCTCCAAGAGGGCTACACCAAGACCTACAAGGAGCTGATCAAGGAGACCGAGTGGGAGCGCTACGGGTGCAACAGCGGCAACCCGGCCTGCCAGAACTGCATGGTCCACAGCGGCTGGGAGGCGACCGCGGTCAACGACCACTTCGCGCGCCCCGGCGCCTCGCTCAAGAACGTGCTCACCGGCTGAGCCGAGTGCAGGACGCCGATCAGGCACGCGCGGGCGGGGGTCACCCCCGCCCGTTCGCGGTGTGGGAGGTCCGGTGAGTCGTTGGGTGCTGAGCCCGCTGCGAGGCGAGATCAAGGGCGTGCTGGCCCGGCTGGGCCCGACCTCGCCCGTCGAGGTCCCTGGCGCGGCGGAGGTCGTCGAGACCGCCGCGGGCGACCTGGTGGGCTTCACCGGGGTCGGCGCCAGGGCCGTGGAGCGGGTGCTGCGCGCCCTGGCCGCCCGAGGACCGGCGCCGGAGTGGGCGGTCCTGGTGGGGGTCGCCGGCGCCCTGACGCTGGAGCTGGAGCCCGGGCAGGTCTTCCGCTGCGGCAGGGCCTACGCCGACGGCGAGCCGGTGGACGCCCCAGCCCACCGGCTGCCCGAGGTCCTCGCCGGGCTCCCCCAGGCCGACGTGGCCTCGGTCTCGATCGTGGCCGATCCGGCCCGCAAGCGGGCGCTGGCGGCGGAGCTCCAGGGCGCGACCCTGGTCGACATGGAGACCGCCTGGGCGTTCCGGGTCGCGGCCGAGCTGGGGCTGCCCTTGGGAGCGATCCGCGCGGTGTGCGACCGCCGGGACCAGGCGATCCCCGACCTCCAGGACGGGCTCGATCCGGTCGGCCGGGTGCGGCCCCTGCGCTTCGCCAAGCAGCTCTTGAAGCGCCCCCGGGACGTGGCCGCGCTCCCCGGGCTGGGCAAGGCCTTCGCCCAGGCCACCGGGGCCCTGACGCCGCTGTTGCGCGCCGCGCTGGCGTAACCGGCTCTCGCGTATCGGCTTGCCCCCACCCTTCGCCGACCCCGGCCCCTCTCCGGGCGCTTTGAGAAAGTTCTGTTACGGCGAGGGACCCCGCGGGTGGAACCGGAGCACATGAAGACGGCGACCGACGACGCGCTCATGGGGCGGCTGCGCCGGGGGTCACCCCCCGCGCGCGACGCCGCGTTTCGTGAGCTCGTGCGCCGGCACGCCCGGGGTCTCAGGGCCTACGTGGCGCCGATCGCGGGGCCGGCTCAAGCAGACGACGTGATCCAGGAGACCTTCCTCCGTGTCTATCAGCACCGCCAACGCTACGAGGCTGGCCCCGCCAGCTTCCGCACCTGGGCCTACCGGATCGCGCGCAACCTCGCGCTCAACCGGCGGCGCAAAGAGCAGCGCGTGCGCCCGCTCGAGGACGTGGGCAGCGGCCGCCTGGTCGCCGCGGGCAAGGGTCCCGAGGCCAAGCTCACGGCCCAGCTCGAAGGCGACGCCCTGCGCGCCGCGATCGAGGGCCTCGGCCGGTCGGACCGCGAAGTGGTGACCCTGCGCTTCCAGCGCGGGCTGAGCTACTCGGAGATCGCCGAGGTCACGGGCGCGAGCCCGGCGGCGGTCAAGCAGCGCACTTGGCGCGCGCTCAAGCGCCTGCGAGACACCTTGGAGACGCCCGAATGAGCGACGACGACTGGCTGCGGCGCGAGCTCGAGGAGTTGAGCGAGCTCGAGGACGGCCCCGGCCCCGAGGACGAGGCCTGGCTGCGCGAGCTCCTGCCCGCGGTGCGCGACCTGGGGCGCGAGGACGAGGCCGAGGGCCCTCCCCCCGAGCGGGTGCTCGCCCGCGTCCTCGACGGGCGGGGCGCCGCCCCCGCCCGCGGGTGGCTGGGCCTGGTCGCGGCCTTGCTCCTCGGCGCCCTCGGCCTGGCGATCGTGTTCAGCCAGGGCGCGTCCGAGCGGACCCCCGACACCGCTGCCACCGAGCCGCGCCCTCCGGTCGCGCAGCCGGAGACCCCGGGCACGGACCCCGAGACCCCAGCCACGGACGCCGAGATCCCGCTCAGCGACCCCGAGCCTCCGGTCACCGACCCCGTGCCCCCGGTCAGCGACCCCGAGACGCCCGTCGACCCCGAGACCCCGTCGACCCCGAGACAAGTCGACCCCGGACGCCCGTCGACCCCGAGACGCAAGTCGACCCCGGACGCCGTCGACCCGGAACGCAAGTCGACCCCGAGACGCCGTCACCGACCCGTGCCGCCCGTCGACCCTGAGACGCCCGTCGACCCCGAGACGCCGTCACCACGACCCGTGCCGCCCCGTCGACCTGAGACGCCCGTCGACCCGGACGCCGTCACCGACCCTGAGACGCCCATGACGGTCGCCGAGGACCCGGCCAGCGATACCCACGAGCGCCCGCAGGAGCTGGCCGGTGCGGAAGGTCGGGCGCCGGGCGCGGTTCAGCGCCGGGAGCTGGGAGTCCCTGGCCGCGGGCGCCACGGTCTACGTGGGCGACACCCTCGACCTCGGCCGCGATCCCGGACGCCTGTCCCTGGTGCAGGGCGGTCGCATGTGGCTGGGGCCCGACTCGAAGGTCGCCTGCGCCGAGGCCTGGACCCTCGACGCCGGAGCCGTGCTCCAGGGCCGTGAGCTGCCCTCGCTCCTCGTCGACGGCGCCGAGATCAGCCCGGTCGGCGAGGCCGAGCTGCGCGTCGAGGTCGCGCGGCGCACCGCCGAGGTCGACGTCTACGCCGGCAAGGTGTACATCCGCGACACCCGCGGCGACTCCTCGACCTGGCCGCAGGCCGCGGCGTGCGCGTGCGCCGCGGGCGCCTGGGCGACCCGCGCCCGGCCCAGCTCCCCGCGGGCCTGCGCCAGGCCCTCGCGCCCCAGGGCCAGCGCGTATGGGCCGAGGCCTGGGACGCCCAGGCGAAGCCGCGCTACGGCCTGCTCCTGGGCGAGCTCTCCCCCGAAGGCCTGCGCGGGGCGACGAAGCCGATCGCGCCGGTCGAGCGCGCGATCTGCGTCGCCGGACACGAAGCCCGCGGCCTATGCGCCGGCCCCCGCAGGCGGCCGGCTCTACCTGCGGCTCGTGCTCGAGGACCGCCACCCGATCACGCTCCAGCTCTCGTCCCCCGACCAGTCCCGCTCCTGGCGGCGCACCGTCGAAGGACACCCGGGCGTGAACCACGTGGACCTGGCCCTGGACGAGCTCCCCGCCCTCGGCGGCGGCGCGGCGATCCAAGCCGGCCAGTTGCTGGACCTGCTGAGCGTTCAGGCCGGCGGCGCTGGGGAGACGATCCCCCTGGTGTTGGAGTACGTCCAGGTCTACGTCCCCTGAACGGAATGCACGCTTCTGGGGGGTCGAACACTGCGATCTCGCTCCGGCCGCCGACGAATCGTGCGTTCCGTTCAGCTCTGAGGAGCTCCGCCAGGCACGGCCTCCTACGAGCGGCTGTCCGCCCACCCAACTTGAAAGAGATCTGGGGAGGCCGTTTCGTGACGACGATCCGTGGGGAGCGCCCAAGCTCGCGCATAACTCAGCCTACGGCGCCGCCTGGCGCCGAGCTGCGGTTGAGAGGATCGCGCAGCCGAAGCGCGACGGCCGAAGGTGAACGGTCGGCGTTCGCGAACGTCCGCCCTGAGGGTCGACCCCGCGGAAGACGTTCGCGAACGTCCGCCCTTGAGGGTCGACCCCCGCGAAGACGTTCGCGAACGTCCGCCCTGAGGTCGACCCCGTGGAAGACGTTCGCGAACGTCCGCCCCAGGTCGACCCCGCAGCGGTGGTCGCAGAACGTCCGCCCCTGGTCGACCCCCGCGGAAGACGTTCGCGAACGTCCGCCCCTGAGGGTCGACCCCCGCGGAAGACGTTCGCGAACGTCCGACCTGAGGGTCGGACCCCCGTGGAAGACGTTCGCGAACGTCCGACCTGAGGGTCGGACCCCATCGTGTTCGGCACTGCCTCTGCCGGCACTGCAGCACACACGCCGTAGGGGCGTAGCTCGTCTGCGTCCGTCCACCCCGCCGCGGTCCTGAGATAGAAGCCGCAACGCCGGATGCGACACCGTCTCGGGGGTGGGACGGGCGCAGACGAGCTGCGCCCGTGCTCCGAGCACGGCCCCGCCGGCACGCCGCAGAAAAATCCGAGACGGTCCGTTACCTCGCGCGGGCTCGCGGGTGAATCCAGGAATGGGGTGCCGCCCACACACCCCCGACCCCGCAGAACCCGCATAAAAACTGGGCTAGCGCTGTTACGCGCGACGTCTTCGCGGGTGAGTCCGGTGAGCGCAGAGAGGACGCGCTCCCCCTCACCCGCGTTCGAGCCAAGCTCGAGGAGACGCCCATGATCCGCCCGCTCGTGTTCACCGCCTGCGCCCTGCTCGCAGCCACCGGCGCCGTCGAGGCCCAGACGACCCTCTCGCGCACCTACGGCGGCCGCGCCTGCCGCGTGTTCGTGCCCAGCGGCTACCAGCAGGGCACCCCGCGGCCGCTGGTCGTCATGCTCCACGGCTGCACCCAGGACCCCGACGACTTCGCCCGCGGCACCGAGTTCGACCGGATCGCCGAGCGCGAGAACCTGCTGGTCGTCTACCCCGCTCAGCCCCAGACCGCGAACCAGAACCGCTGCTGGAACTGGTTCGAGACCGGGCACCAGGCCCGCGGCCGCGGCGAGCCGGCCTCGATCGTCGGCTGCGTGGAGGGCGTGGCCCGGGAGTATGCGGTCGACCGCGCCCGGGTCTACGTCGCCGGGATCTCGGCCGGCGGCGCCATGAGCTCGATCATGGGCGCGACCTACCCCGACGTATTCGCCGCGATCGGCGTGCACTCGGGCGTGGAATACGCCGCCGCCGACGGCGTGGGCACCGCGTTCAGCGCCATGTTCACCGGTGGCCCCGACCCCGAGCGCGCCGCCGACCTCGTGGTGCGCGCCATGGGCAGCCACCGCCGCGCCATGCCGGCCATGGTGATCCACGGCACCGGCGACTACACCGTGCGCCCGCTCAACGGCGAGCAGGTGATCGCGCAGTTCGCCCAGGTGGCGGACCTGCTCGACGGCGGCGACGACGACTCGGTCAGCGCTCGCCCGACCACGACCCGCCAGGACGTGGCCCAAGGCGGGCTGCGCTACACCGTGTTCGACCACGAGGACGCCAGCGGCCGCGTGCTCCTGCGCCGCGTGCTGGTCGACGGCATGGCCCACGCCTGGTCCGGCGGCAGCACCCAGGGCTCCTACACCGACCCGGGCGGTCCCAGCGCCAGCGAGGCCCTGTGGGCGTTCTTCAGCCAGCACACCGTCAACGGCGGCGCGACCCCGACCCCCACGCCGACCCCGACCCCCACGCCGACCCCGACCCCCACGCCGACCGACGTCGTGCCTCCGACGACCACCGCAGCCCCATCCCCCGGCAGCTACGCCGTCGCGATCGACCTCGAGCTCCTGGTCAACGAGCAGGCGACCACCTACTACACCCTCGACGGCACGACCCCCGACACCTCGTCGGCGGTCTACACCGGCCCGGTGACCCTGACCCACTCGGTGCGCCTGCGCTTCTTCAGCGTGGACGCGGCGGGCAACCGCGAGGCGGTGCAAGGCGGCGACTACGACGTGGCCGGCACCCCCTGCCCCTGCGCCCCGGTCGTGGTCAAGCTCGACGGCGAGGGCGAGACCCTCAGCCGCTACCTGGCCTGGGAGCCGCTGGTGGCCGGCGCGCTCAAGGTCGGTGACCAGGGCATGTTCCAGAGCGACCTGCACCGCGGGGTGATCGGCTTCGACGCCTCGAGCCTCCCCTCCCAGGCCCAGGTCCTGGGCGTGACCCTGCGCCTGCGGCGCAAGGCCGCCAAGGGCGGGGTCGAGGCCCTCGCGATCGACCTCCAGCGCGGCTACCTCGGCCGCTCGGCGAGCAGCGACCGCGAGGACTTCGACGCCCCGGCCTCGGACGCCTCGCTGGCTCGCGCCGCGGTGCCCACCGCCGACGGCGAGTGGCTCGAGGTCGACCTGCCCCAGGCCGCCGTCGACGCGCTCATGGCCCGCGGCTGGCTCGACCTGCGCCTGCGCGCGGAGACCGCCCGCCCCCAGTTCGAGGCGAGCTGGATCGAGTTCTACCGCGCCGGCGCCGACGCCCCGCAGCTGATCGTGCGCACCACGCGCTAAACCAGAGTTCACGATTCTGAGCGGGCGAGAGTGGCTCCCATGTCGTCAGCGATCTAGCGCTCGCTCGCCCGCTCAGGATCGTGGCTCTGGTTTCTAGTAGAGGCTTCGCTTGGTCGTGACGCGTCCTGCAGCGCCGAGTCTCCCGAACGCTAGCGCCCAGGCAGAGCCCCCAGGAGCTAAACGGAAGGCGCGATTCGGTGGGAGGTCAGCACGTGGTCTCAGTCCTGACCCCTCAGAATCGCGCACCTCCGTCTATTGCCTCTCGATCGCGGATCGCGCGCGGCCCCGCTGGGTAACCCCTGGCGGGGCCGCGCCGTTACAGGACTTTTACGCCCCCCGCCCCCCCTGGCGCGCTACCGTGATCGCTCCCAGGAAGGACCCCCCATGCGCCTTGGCACACTCGCCGCGACCCTGCTCCTGAGCTGCGGGCTCGCCCACGCCCAGACCGAGACGACCCCCACCCGCGAGTTGGTCCTCTACTACTACATGGCCTACGACAACAACCTCGAGCGCTGCGGGCCGCCGATCCTGGACATGCTGCAGAAGGGCGTGACCACCGACGACCTCGCGGTCGTGGTCAGCGCCGACTTCAGCGACAAGGGCATGCACCGCTACGAGCTGACCCACGGCGCTGAGCGCAAGGAGACCCACCTCGAGGAGGAGGGCAGCGCCGAGGAGGAGACCCTCGCCGCCGAGCTCGCCTGGCTCGAGCAGCACTACCCGGCCAAGAAGTACGGGATCGTGTTCTTGAACCACGGCGGCGGGCTGGGGCAAATGTCGGTGGACGACGCCCCCCGCGAGGGCGGCCAGCGCTGGCTCTACCCGCCCGAGGTGTCCAAGGTGATCACCGCCTGGCGCGCGCAGGTCCAGGCCGCCCAGGGCGAGGTCGAGCTCGTCTTCTACCAGCAGTGCGGCAAGGGCTCGATCGAGAACTACCACTGCATGCGCACCGCCGCGCGCTACGTCATGGGCAGCCAGACCGTGGTCGGGGCGCCGAACTACTACTACCCCAAGGCCCTGGCCCACGTGGCCGAGCACCCCGAGGTCGACGGCAAGGAGCTCGCCAAGCAGATCACCGAGCGCGAGACGCCGAACATGTTCACCACCTACAGCACCTTCGACAGCGCGCAGCTCGACCGCCTGCCCGAGGTGCTCGACCGCGTGCTCGAGCCGCTCCTGGCCCTCGAGACGATCGTGCTCCCGGGCCTCGGCCGCGAGCTGCCCACCTGCTTCGACTTCGGGCGCCAGGAGCTGTTCTTCGACGGCCTGGCGCTGTTCAAGGCGCTCTACGAGAAGAACGCGCTGGACCCGGCGCCGATCGCCGAGCTCGAGGCATACCACGCGGCGCTGATCACCAGCCACCGCGTCTCGCCCCAGCAGGTCTCCCGCGCGGGCACCTGGTGCGGCTACTCGCTGTTCTTCCCGGTGCACCCCAAGCTGCTCGAGCGCTACGCCGACTACCCGATCTACGCCGACACCAAGCTCGACGAGTTCTTCAGCGAGGTGTTCCGCCAGGCCCTGGCGCGCCGCGCCGAGCAGGGGCGCCGCCCCGAGGGCGGCGAGCAGAAGTAGCCCGCCCTCCGACCTCCTACTCCAGGGTCTTGGGCCAGTCCTCCTTGAGCAGGCGCGAGAGCCCGCGGTCCTTGAGCAGCTTGCCCCCGGTCTGGCAGGTCACGCAGTAGTTGGTCTCGCGGTCCGCGTAGCGGATCCGCTGGACCGGGCTCTCGCAGACCGGGCAGGGCTCGCCGAACTTGCCGTGGACCGCCATGTCCGGGCGGAAGGCGGTGACCTTGGTCGGCCAGGCCGCCTCGGCCTCGGCGCAGAGCCTGGCCGTCCACTCGGTGAGCACGGCCTGGGTCGCCTCGAACAGGCGCGCGCGCTCGGCGGCCGAGAGCTTCGAGGTCAACGTCACCGGCGAGAGCTGCGCGCGGTGCAGGATCTCGTCGGAGTAGGCGTTCCCGATCCCTGAGAAGTAGCGCGGGTCGCTCAGCGCGCGCTTGAGGGTGTGGTTGCCCAGGGCGAGCTGCGCCTCGAACCCTGGGAGGTCGAGCTCGAGGGGCTCCTTCCCGCCCCGGTCGTGCTCGGCGAGCCCCGCCTCGCCGGCGACCACGTAGAGGCTCGCCCGGCGCTTGCTCCCCGCCTCGGTGAGCAGGAGCGCGCCCTCGGGGAAGTCGAACGCGCACAGCCCGCGCTTGCCCGGGGGCTTGGTCCCCGGCGGCGCCCACTGCAGGCGCCCGGCGATCATGAGGTGGATCACGAGCCACAGCTCGTCCTCGAGCCCCAGCGCGATCCGCTTGCCCACCCGCCGCAGCTCGCGCACCCGCTTGCCGTGGGTCGCGCTCAAAGGCGGCTCGACGCTGCGCAGCAGGAACGGGCTCGCGACCCGCACGCCCACCAGGGGCTGGTCCAGGATCCGCGGGCGCAGGGCAGCCAGGTAGGCCTCGACGTCGGGCAGCTCGGGCACGGCGCCATGGTAGCCAACGCAAACGGCCCCGCCGAAGCGGGGCCGCGCAGCGAAGCAGCCAGAAGAGAACTCGCGGAGCTTCTTCCAAACTAGCTGAACGAAAGCACGATCGACGTGGGTCGCAGTCGGGGCGCTGTGGCGCCATGCGCCCCGCTATGGGGCGACCCTCGATCGTGCCTTTCGTTCAGGGAATGTCGGTGTACTTCCCGCTGTTCTCGTCGGCGAGCTTCTTCATGAAGCCGCCCACGCCCGACGCGGCGAAGCCGAAGGTGTCGATCCGCCAGCGCTTGAAGCGGTTGAGCTCGGTGATCTTGTCAGCCACCTGCTCGCCGGTGAGCTGCTGGTTGGTGTCCTTGTCGACCTCGGTCGGGGCGCCGTCCGAGAGCAGGATCATGGTGTCCGCGCCGTCGACCTCGAACGCGGCCTCCGCCGCCTTGAGGGTCATGGTGGTCCCGCTCGGGTTCAGGCCCATGACGAAGGCGATCGCCTTGTCCTTGTTGCCCGGGGTGGCGGCCATGAGCGACTTGCTGAACACCTTCACGTTGGTGTCGAAGCCAATGATCGTGAACAGGGAGCCCTGGGGCAGCGCGCTGATCACCTCCTTGAGCTGGAACTTGGCGCGCTCGACGCGGATCCGGCTCGGGGCGCGCTTCGGACCCTCGTCCTCCTTCTCGTCCTCGGCGTCGCCGCCCTCGGTGCCGCCGCCGGTCTTGGGGCCGCGGCGACCGGGGCTACCGGTCTGGGGCGGGGTCGGGGGCGCCGGGTCCTCGTAGGTCATGGAGCCCGAGGTGTCGATCACGAACACGATCCGGTTCGAGCGGATCTCGCTGCCGAAGAAGGTGGGGACCTTCTTGCGCTCGCTGGTGGTCGAGGGCTCGCGGGGCGCGGCGCCGGTGCGCGGGCGGAAGTCCTGCTTCTTGATCTTCCAGTACTTGCGCCAGTCCTCGGCGGTCTTGAAGTTCTGCCCGGTGAGCTGGTAGAGGGTCTCCTCCACCGAGTTCATGAGCAGCCCGTCCTCTTCGCGGCCGCCCTGGAGCTTCTCCCACAGGTCGATCAGGCCGTCGACCGCGTCCTTGGGCTGGCGCTTGCCGATCGCGTGCACCGCGGCGCGCAGCACCTCGGGCTCGCGGGACTCGAGGGCCTCGCCCAGCGCCCCGCCGGTCTTGTCGTCGTCCATGTCGGCGAAGGCGTCGATCAGGAGCAGCTTGACCCGGGGGTCACCGCGCTTCCCGACCATCTTCACCATGTGGTCCACGGCCTCGTCGGACTTCATGCTCGCCAGCGCGCTGCGGGCGCCGTTGTAGACCTGCCCCGCGGTGTTGGTCAGCGCGACCTTGAGGATCAGGTCCACGGCCTTCTTGGAGTCGTCCGCGGCGAGCTCGCCGAGGGCGCTGGCCATGCCCGACTCGTCGCCGCTGCTCATGGCCGCGGCGAGCTTCTTCTGCGCGTCTTTGAAATCCTTCTTCGACAGCTCACCCGCCAGCGCGGGGCCGGTCAGGGCGAGCAGTCCGCCGATCAGGAACACGTGGGTCAGTCGCATTGGGGGTCTCCTCGGGACTCGGGCAGCCTCGCGCCCGCCACATAGTAAGGCCTATCGAATCGGGGTGTAGGTGCCACCGTTCTGCTCGGCGAGGTCGCGCATGAACTCGCTGAGGTCCATGCTGCTGCCCCCTCCGAAGCCGGGAATGTTCCCTCGCGGGTCCGCCGTGTCGAACCCGAAGGTCATGATCCGCAGACGCTTGAAGCGGTTGAGGGCTTCGACCTTCTTCAGGATCTGGTCGGTGCTCATGGGCTGACCGGTGGCCCGGTCGATCTCGGTGGGCGCGCCGTCGGAGAGGAGCACGATCGTGTCCGCTCCGTCGACCTCGAAGGCCGCGCGCAGCGCGTTGTAGGTGAAGGTGCTCCCGTTGGCGGCGAGCTCGTCGATCCACTCCAGGGCCGAGCCCTTGCTGCGGTCGCTGGCGCCGGTGAGCTTGCCCGCCCAGATTCGCAGCCACTCGAAGCCGCCGATCTTGGGGGGCAGGAGCCCGTCGGGGTCGCCGCCCTGGGCGTTGCCCGGGGGCATCATGGCGCCGGAGTAGGCCAGGATCGTGAACCGCGCGCTGTCGGGCAGCGCCTTGACCGCCTGCTGCAGCTGGAACTTGGCGCGGTCGATCCGCACCCGGCTCTCGGACTCCTGGGGGCCCTCGTCCCCGTCGCCGCCGCCGGTCTGGGGCCCGCGGGCGCGGCCCGGGCTCCCCGTGCGCTGGCGCGGCGGGGGGTCCGCGGCGTGCATGCTCCCGCTGACGTCGATCACGAACACGATCCGGTTCGAGCGGATCTCGCTGCCGAAGAACGTGGGCCGCTTGCGCTCGCTGGTCCCCTCCCAGTTCTTGGGCTTGCCGCCGGTGACCGGACGGAAGCTCGCCTTGCGCGGCGCCCAGAAGCCGCGGTAGAGCTCGGCGTTGGCGAAGGACTCGCCGGTGATCGAGGCCAGGGCGTCGCGCACCTGGTGGGTCAGGAGCGAGTCCTCGTCGTCGTCCCGGCTCTCGAGCTCGCCCAGGAGGTCGATCAGGCCGTCGACGGCCTTGACCAGCTTGGCCTTGGCGATCAACTGGACCGCGGCGCGGGCGACCTCGGGCTGACGCTTGTAGGCGTCGAGCCCCGCGGTCAGCGCCTGGGAGGCGGTGGCCTCGTCCATCTGGGCCGCGACCTCGAGCAGGAAGATCTTCTCTCCGGGCTTGGTGCCGCTGCGCTCGACGTCCTTGAGCAGGGACTCGCGCACCTCGTCGGCGCGCATGCCGGCGGCCGCCGAGACCGCGGCGTCGAAGGACTCGGGCGCCGCGACCACGAGCTGGCTCATGAGCTCGAGGGCGCGCTTGCTGTCGTCCTCCGCCAGCTCACGCAGAATGCTGCCCAGCGAGCCGTACTGCCGAGTGGCGACGGCGCGAGCCGCGTCCTTCTTGAGCTTGTTGAATTCGCGGGACCCGAGCGGCGCGGCCTGCGCGCCTGCGATCAGGGTCAAGACGAGGCTCGAGGCCCCGATCCACGTCGTGCTGCTCCTCATATGCCGTCCTCCCTGGTGCGAGGCTCCACTCCCCATCGAGACGGCTGCACCCTAGTCGATCTGGCGGGGAGGCTGTGTCAGCGCGCAGTAAAACCCCGGCGCGAAGGCCCCTTGACAGCAAGGGTTGCGGGCTTTCGCCGGCAGCTTCGAACCTCGGTCGGACGGAGACAGGGGCAGCGCGCCGTCTCCTGCCGACCCCCGTCCGACCTGCGTCCGAGGTTCCGCGACGGCGCCCCCACCCCCCGTCCGTCCTACCCTCGGCTTTTCGGTTAGGCTTTGGCCCGCCCCGCGCCCCAACGCGCGGCGGGCGCTCGGGTTGGGAGGAAGCCGTGGAGTCGTTCGTCAACGAGGTCGCCGAGCAGGTCGCCGCCGCGACCGGGGTCCCCGCCGCTGAGGTCGCCCCCCTGATCCAGACCTCCAAGGACCCGTCCCGCGGCGACCTGGCCCTGGCCTGCTTCAAGCTCGCCGCGACCCTGGGCCGCAAGGGCAAGGACGCCGCCCCGGGACTGGCCGAGGAGTTGGCCGGGAAGCTCTCGGGGGGCGCGATCAAGGGCGCCGAGGCCGCGGGACCCTACGTCAACGTGCGCCTCGAGCCGGAGGTCGTCGCGCGCCAGGTGCTGAGCGCGATCCACGACGCCGAGGCCTACGGCGCCTCCAGCCTGGGCGCGGGCAAGACCGTGCTGATCGACTTCTCCTCGCCGAACATCGCCAAGCCCTTCCACCTCGGCCACCTGCGCTCGACGGTGATCGGCTGGTCGCTGCGCCAGATCCACCGGCTCCTGGGCTACGAGGTCGTGGGGATCAACCACCTCGGCGACTGGGGCACCCAGTTCGGCCTGCAGATCGCGGCCTGGAAGCGCTGGGAGGACGAGGCCACGCAGCGGATCGCGGGGGGCGAGCGCGAGATCGAGGTCTTCGTCGACCTCTACCAGCGGATCAACAAGCTGGCCGAAGAGGACCCGGCGGTGAAGGACGAGGGCCGGGAGTGGTTCCGCAAGCTCGAGGCCGGCGACGCCGAGGCCCACCAGCTGTGGCGCTACTTCGTCGAGCGCTCCAAGCTCGAGTTCGACCGGATCTACGCGCTCCTGGGGATCACCCACGAGAGCGAGGCCGGCGAGGCGTTCTACAACGACAAAATGCAGGCCACGATCGAGCGCCTGCAGGCCTCGGGGATCCTCGAGCCGGGCCTGACCCGCAAGGAGACCGCCGAGCAGAAGGTCCAGGGCCTCGAGGCGCGCCAGGCGAAGGCCGCCCAGGAGCTGGCCGACCTCGAGGCCAAGCTCGCGGGCGCCGAGCCCTCGGGCAAGCAGCAGAAGAAGCTCGCCAAGCTGCAGAAGCAGGTCGAGGCCCTGGGCCCCGAGCTCGAGAAGGCGCGGAGCCTGGTCCCCGCGACCGAGGACGGGCTGCGGCCCCAGGGCGTCGACCTCTCGAGCGAGAACCTCGGGTTCTGCATGCTGCTCAAGGGGGACGGGGGCACGACCTACACCACCCGCGACGTCACCGCCGCGTTCTACCGGGCCCACACTTACGCCCCGTACAAGATCCTCTACGTGGTCGGCGAGACCCAGCGCGACCACTTCGTGCCCTGGTTCAAGCTGATCGAGAAGCTCGGCGAGCCCTGGGCCGCGGGCCTCGTGCACGTGGGCTTCGGCAACTACCTGGGCATGTCGACCCGCAAAGGCACCGCGGTGTTCCTGGAGGAGGTCCTCGACCACGCGCGGGAGTGCGCGCGCAAGGCGGCGGAGGCCACGAGCAAGAAGATCGAGCTCACCGACGAGGAGAAGGAGGAGGTCGCGCGGGCGATCGGGATCAGCGCGGTCAAGTTCTTCGACCTGCGCGCCGAGCGCACCAAGGACATAGACCTGATCGTCACCGACCCCGACGGCGCCGAGCGCGTCGACCTCGACCGGATCCTCTCTTGGCGCGAGGACCCCGAGACCGGCGAGGTCGGCTTCGGGCGCGACTCGGGGCCCTACATGCAGTTCGCCCACGCCCGGCTGGCGGGGATCCTGCGCAAGGCCGAGGCCGAGCCCTCGACCGACGTGGACTTCGCGCTCCTCGACGACCCCCAGACCCAGGCCCTGCTCCGGCTCCTGGCCGAGTTCCCGCGGACCGTCGAGGTCGCGGCCGAGCGCTACGAGCCGAGCGTGATCTCGCGCTACGTGCTCGACCTCTCGGCGGCGACCCACTCCTGGCTCCAGGACCACAACGTGCTCGCGCCCAAGGTCACCCCGGAGCAGGAGCAGGCGGGCAAGACCGCGGACAAGCTGAGCGCGGCGCGGCTCCTGGTCGTCGCCTGCGTGAAGCGGACCCTCAAGCAGGCGCTGTTCCTGCTCGGGATCGACGCCCGCGAGAAAATGTGAGCGCCACGCCGCGCACGCGGCTGGCCCCCAGCCCGACCGGGGCCCTGCACCTGGGCAACGCGCGCAGCTTCCTGCTCACCTGGCTCTGGGCCCGGAGCCGCGGCGCCGAGGTCGTGCTCCGGGTCGAGGACCTGGACGGCCCCCGCACCAAGCAGGGCGCGGTGGAGGAGGCGCTCGAGGACCTGGCGTGGTTGGGCCTCGACCACGACGGGGCGCCGCTCTATCAGTCTCAGCGCGGACCGGCCTACGACGCGGCCCTGGCCGAGCTCGCGGCGCGGGGCCTGGCGTATCCCTGCGTGTGCACGCGCAGCGAGATCGCCCAGGCCCAGTCCGCGCCCAACGAGGGGGACGAGGGCCCGCGTTACCCCGGGACCTGCCGCGGGCGCTTCGCGAGCGCCGCCGCCGCCCGGGAGGCCACGGGGCGCGACCCGGCCTGGCGGCTGTGGGTCGAGCCCGGGGAGGTCGCCTTCGAGGACGGGGTGCGGGGGCGGGTGGTGCTCGACCCCGCCCGCGACGGGGGCGACTTCGTGATCGCCAAGAAGGACGGGCAGGCCGCCTACCAGCTCGCGGTCGTGGTCGACGACGCGTGGCAGGGGATCAGCGACGTGATCCGCGGCGACGACCTCGTGCCCTCGACGGCGCGGCAGCTCTTGGTGTATCGCGCGCTGGGCCTGGCGGAGCCGCGCTTCGCGCACTTGCCCCTGGTGCGCGGCGCCGACGGGCGGCGGCTGGCCAAGCGCCACGGCGACACGCGGCTCAGCCACTACCGCGAGCGCGGCGTCCCGCCGGAGCGGATCGTGGGGCTGTTGGCGGCGCGCTCGGGGCTGGGTCCGCGCGAGCCGCGCTCGGCGCGCGAGCTGGTCGCGGCGGGTCCCCTCGAGTGGAGTCGGCTCCCCACGGAGGACGTGGTGTTTACGACCGATGAGCTGGCCTGGCTGGAGGCCTGAGCGACCCGGCGAACCGTGACGCAGTGGGTCAAGTTGCTACATTTCCGAATCTGGCCTGCCACACTGTTTCCAAACTCGGACGATCCCGTAAATGGGTGTTTCCGCTTCACATAGGCTTTCGCGAAGGGCCTAAGTCATTCCGCGATAGTGCCTTGGCAGGTGCCCTGGAGCCCAATGGCTACGCGGGTGAACGAAGTTCGGGCGATTTCCGCACCATTGATTACAAAAGGATGGCACTCGGTCACGTCGGATTTCAGACTCTTGCGCTCGAAGAGTGAGAGCTTCCGTCTGAGAGTTGTCGTCCATGCGCCGCACCGCATTCCTCTTGGGGGCCGTCCTGTTCCTCACCGCAGCCGAGGCAGCGCCTCAGTACGCCGTGGAGATCACCGCCTCCCGCCTGAACGTCCGCAACGGGATCATGGGATCGATCCTGGGTGGGGTCGACGCGGGTGACCGCCTGGTCGTGACCGGCAGCCAGAGCGGCTGGCTCCAGGTCGACTGGGGCGGCCGCTCCGCCTGGATCTCCGGAAGCTACGCTCGCCGCACCACCGCCACGATCGACGTGGTCACCGCCAGCGCGCTCAACGTGCGCAGCCGCGCCAGCGCCAACAGCTCGATCATGGGCAGCGTCCGCAGCGGCCAGGGCCTGGTCGTCCTGCAGCGCAGCGGCGGCTGGAACCTGATCCAGTTCGACTCCCGCGCCGGCTGGGTCTCGGACAGCTACACCCGGCCCCTGGGCAGCCAGGGCAGCTCGGGGGGCGGGAGCACCACGCCTCCGCCGGCGTCGGGCGGCGCCTTCAACGCGACCGCCGCCGAGGTCGAGATCCTGGCTCGGATCTGCAAGGGCGAGGCGGGGATCGCCAGCTACGAGAACAAGGTCGCCGTGGCGGCCGTGGTCCTCAACCGAGTGCGCAGCCGTCGGCACCCGAACACGATCCGCGGCGTGGCCCACCAGCCGTATCAGTTCAGCTGCTACAACCCGCGCTACCGCAACCGGCTCTACTACGGGCCGATCCCCAACGACTGCTGGCGCGCCGCCCGCGAGGCGCTCTCGGGCCGCGACCCGAGCCGCGGCGCGACCTTCTACTTCAACCCCTACCTGGTCCGTCCGAGCTGGGCGCGGGGCATGACCTTCCTGGTGCGGATCGGCACCCGCCGCTCCGACACCCACGACTTCTACAAGCCGTAAATGCAGCGGCGCGATCCTGAGTGCTCACGGGGACGCGGGAGGGCGTGACCGTTCCGCACGTGCCGGAGCACTCAGGATCACACGCTGCATTGACCTAGAAGAGGCTCCGCTCGGCGACGCGCCCTCGGCGCGGCAGGAGGCTCCTCCTCGACGGAGCGCGGTCGAGAAGAGGCGCTCCGTCCTTGCATGCGGGTCGGGAAGGCGGGCTAGACTGACCTCGTGATCCACGCCACGGCCCTGACCCGCGACTACGAGACCCTGCGCGCGCTGGATCGCCTCGACCTGTCCGTGGCGCAGGGCGAGGTCCTGGGGCTCGTGGGCGCCAACGGCGCGGGCAAGACCACCTGCCTCCAGTGCCTCGCGGGGATCATGCCGCCCACCTCGGGCAGCGTGCACATAGACGGGATCTCCATGCTCGACGACCCGCGCGCCGCCAAGCGCCGGGTCGCGTTCATTCCGGACACCCCGCACCTGTTCGAGTACCTCACCGTGCGCGAGCACCTGCTGCTGATCGCCCGGGTCTACGGGCTCGAGGGCTGGGAGTCCCGCGCCGACGCGCTGCTCGAGGAGTTCGAGCTCACCGCCAAGAAGGACGCGCTCCCGGGCGAGCTCTCCCGCGGCATGAAGCAGAAGGCGGCGATCTGCCAGGCCTTCCTCCCCGACCCCGCGGTGATCCTCTGCGACGAGCCGCTCTCGGGCCTCGACCCCCTCGGGCGGCGCAACATGCGCGAGGCGCTCCTGGCCCGGGCGCGGGCGGGGGCGACCCTGATCGTGAGCAGCCACCAGCTCGACCTCGTGGCCGCCATGAGCTCGCGGATCCTGATCCTGGACAAGGGCAAGCGCCTGCTCGAGGGCACGCTCCCCGAGATCCAGCGGCGCCTGCCCCAGCTCGACGGCGCGGCCTCCCTCGAGGACGTGTTCCTCGCCGCGGTCAGCGGCGTGGGCCAGATCGAGCCCGAGTCCGACGAGGACGTCGGCCCCGGCCAGCCGTGAGGGACGTCTGCAGCCTGGCGTGGCTGGTCACGCGCCTGAGCTGGGGCAACCGCCTGCGCCGCTTCCGCCGCGTGCTGTTCCTCCCGCGGACCCTGATCAGCCTGGTGATCGTCGGCGGCTACGCGGGCATGCTGCTCTTGAGCGTGGTCGCCGCGCGCTTCAAGGACGCGGGCCCCGGCCACCACGACGCCGCGAGCAGCGAGGAGTTGATCTACGTCCCCCTCGCGCTGCTCGTGTTCCTGGGGTTCAACCTCTACGGCTTCGGCCGCCAGGCGGGGCTGGCCATGGCCCACGCCGAGGCGCGGTTCCTGCTCGAGGCGCCGCTCAGCCGGCGCCAGATCGTGGGCTACTACCTCGCCCGCCAGCAGCCGGGGCTCGCGATCAGCGCCGCGTTCCTGAGCTTCCTGCGCTGGGGCATGGTCCCGGGCTCGAACCTCACGCTGTTCTTCCTCGGCCTGTTCCTCGTGCTCGAGGGCGTGCTCGTGTGGGGCGTGTGCGGGCGGCTCCTGCGCTGCAGCCTCGACGACCGGGGCCGCAGCCCCGCCTGGACCCGGCTGCCCCTGGCCCTGGCCGTGGCCGTGGTCTTCGTGTGTGCGGCCCTGGCGCGCCCGCCCCACGCGCTGAGCCTGGCCACCCTCCGGCGCTGGCTCGACACACCGCCCCTGGCCCAGCTCCTCGAGCCGCTGCGCTTCCTGGTCGAGGGCATGGTCTCGCCCACCCTCTCCGGCGGCCTCGGCGCGCTGGCGCTGCTCGCGGTGGGGGACGCGCTGCTCGTGACCGTGGCCCTCGCCCGCCCGACGCCGCTGGAGGAGGGGACCCTGCGCCAGGCCGAGCTGTTCCAGGTGTTCCGCACCCAAGGGCTGCGCGCCTGGCGCGCCGCGCGCCGGGCGCCCAGGGCCCGCCCCGCGGCGAGCCGTTCTCGATCGCCCGCCCCGGCGGCCCGATCGCGGCCCTGGTGTGGAAGAACCTGATCGCCTGCGGCCGGCACCACACGCCGCGGCTCCTGGGGGCGGGGCTCGTGATCGCCGCGGCCCTGGGGGTCGCCCTCCGCCGCGCGCTCCCGGTCGAGGGGGACTACCCGCTCAAGCTCGCGGCGCTCGTGCTCTACCTCACCGGGCTCGCGAGCTTCCTGAGCCTGGCCAAGGAGCGCCACGACCTGCGCATGGACCTCCCGCGCTTCGAGCTGATCAAGGCCTGGCCCCTGAGCGCGCGCGAGATCCTGTGGGGCGAGGTGCTGGGGATCTCGCTCATGGCCAGCGGCTACGGCGCGATCGGCTGGACCGCTGCCGTGGCCTTGCTCGAGCTCCCGGCCTCGGCCGAGCTCGCCTTCGACTGGCCCCAGCGCGTCGCGCTGTGGCTGAGCGGGATCCCGGTGATCGCCGCGGGTGTGCTCTCCTTCGTCGCCGTGCAGAACGCCGCGGCGCTCCTGTTCCCGACCTGGGTCAAGCTCGGCCCCGACCAGTCCGCCGAGGTCACGAAGTTCGGGGGCTACGCCTTCGTGCTCGGCCTCTCCAGCGCGATCGCCGGCGCCCTGGCCCTCGGCCCCCTGCTGCTCACCGTCCCGCTCTACGTGCTGGGGACCGTGCTCGTGACCCCCGCCCCCTTCGGCTGGGCCGTCCCCGCCGCCTGGCTCTCGGCGCTCCTGGTCCTGGTCGAGGTGTGGATCCTCCTGCGCTTCCTCGAGCGCCGCGTGGAGACCTTCGCCCCGTCGTCGGTGGCGTAGCCGCGAGGCGGAGCGGAGCCCACGTTTGCGGAGCGCCCGCCGTCACGCATACTGCTGCGTATGGAACCCCACGGCGAAGGACCTCGAGCGCTGCTCGAACGGGGCGAGGCCCTCCTCGACCGCGGAGCGTGGGCCGAGGCCGCTCAGGTCTTCGAGCGCCTGGTCGCCCTCGACCCCCACGACGCACACGGCCAGTTCAAGCTGGGGCGCGCCTACGACGAGCTCGGGGAGCGCGATCGGGCCGAGGCCTGCTACGCGCGGGTCCTCGAGATCGATCCTGCCTACGTCGACGCCTGGATCAACCGTGGGCTCGTGCGCGACGAGCTCGGCCGGCTCGAGGAGGCGCTCGCCGACTACGACCGGGCCCTCGAGCTCGACCCCGAGCTGGCGCTCACCTGGAGGAACCGGGGCGCGGTCCACTACCGCCGCGGGGACCTCGAGCGCGCCGTGCGCGATCACGAACGCTCGAGCGAGCTCGACCCCCTCGACCCGCTCACGCCGCGCAACCTGGGCGGGATCCTGCTCTCGGCCGGGAGGCTAGAGGCAGCGATCGAGCGCCTGACCCGGGCGCACGAGCTCGACCCAGCGGACCCCCTCGCGCTCAACTACCGCGCGCGGGCCAAGGTGCAGGCGGGAGATCCCCAGGGGGCGGTCGAAGACCTCTCGCGCGCTCTGGAGCGCGCTCCCCAAGACCTCGATTGCCTGTTCCAGCGCGCCAACGCCCGCGCCCAGACCGGCGACGTCGAGGGCGCAGCCCAGGACTGCCGCGCGATCCTCGAGCTCGCCCCGAGCGACCCGATCGCGGGCGGCGCGAGGAAGGTCCTCCAGATCCTCGAAGGTGCCTTGCGCCGGGCGGAGCAGAAGCGGCGGCCCTGGTGGAAGCTCTGGTAGACGCGTCGGCCCGCGCGCACCCGATCCTGGCGACTACCTCCTTGGGCCCCCGCGGGAACACGCCGCGCAGGCGCCGTGCTCCGTCCAGCACTCCGGGTGCTGCGCCGCACGGCAGAAGCTACAGCTCTGCCGCGCGAGGCCCAGCGACCCGTGGCAGTAGGGACAGCGCTCGAGCCCCCCTGCCGGCCGCACGAGAGGCAGCGCGGAGCGCGCCGCACGCCGCGTCGGCACGGACGCGCGCAGCGCGACGACCAAGCGCGGGAGCGCGCGGACGAGGACCCAGCCCGCGATCACGCCCAGCGGAAGGAAGCGGTACCACGGGTCCGTCGAGTCGTTCTCAAACAGAACCGCCAACCACAGCGCCGCGTCGAGCATGGGGCCTCCGCCTTGGTGTATCGACCGCGCGCTCACCCTGCATGCCTCGCCCTCGCACGGGCTCCCTCCACCCCAGCTCCTTTCAGGAACGTCTGCGCAGCTTCGTCCCTGTCAGCCCCCGCCACCGCGAGTAGGGGAGCAGCTTGCTGCTCCCGGTCTGTGCGTCCCTCCACCTTCCCGCGATCGAGGGATCACGCGCACCGCACCAGGAACCGAGTGCCGCGCTCGCGCCGCGGCGCTACGCTCCTCGCAGCCCCATGACCGACGCCACCCTCAGCGAGCTGGAACGTCGCTGGCGCGCTTCGCGCTCGCCCGAGGACGAAGCGGCGTATCTGCGCGAGCGCGTGCGGACGGGCGACCTGCCGCTCCTGCGGCTCGAGGTGGCGGCGTGGTGCGGGTGGGCGACCGCCGACCTCGCGCTGGGCCGAGCGCCCGACGCAGAACCGCAGCTCAGCACGACGGCTTTCGCCTCCGTTGGCCCTGCGCAGGCGCTCCCCGTACTCGCAGAGCTGGTGGGCGCCACGTGGAGGGGGATCCCGCTGCACCGTGACGACGCGCACATGTTGCAGACATTCCGACGGATCTCGACCGAGTGGTCCCAGGCGCTCTCGCCCTCGACTGCCAAGGAGGTCGCGTTCAACACGAGTGCGCCTGGGCTGCTCGACCGGCGATCGGTCGCGGTCGACGTCGTGGGCTTCCTCCATGCAGCCCAGGACGCCGTCGACACCGACGTCCTGCAGTTCCGAGCAACTGGCGCGGCGGGCTATGCCTGCCTGGCCGCCACTTGGGCGGCGGCGCTGGGCGACTCCGCGCTCTACGCCCGCTGTCTCGCCGCCCTGGTCGAAGCCCTGATCCTCCTCCGTCGGCTGCAGCCAGACGTCTTCCGGGCCTTCGCCCCCCAGTGGGTCAGGCCCCCCGATCCCTAGCGGCCGCCCAGCGCGGCGATCCGCTCGCGGGCGAGCTCGCGCTCGTCGGCGTCGCGGTGCCACTCCGCGATCTCGCGCCAGGTAGCGAGGGCCTCGCGGCGGCGGCCGAGGGCCTCGAGGGCCTGGGCCAGGATCACCCGGGGCCACTCCAGGGCGGGGTCGCTGGAGAGGGCCTGGCGCGCGAAGCGCACCGCGCCCTCGTGGTCGCCGAGCTTGTGCTGCAGCAGCGCCTTGACCGCGACGCCTTCCCCCGGGACCCAGGGGCGCAGGTCGAGCTCCTCGACCAGGGGCGCGGCGGCCTCGTACTGCTCCTGGAGCACGTAGGCCCGGGCCAGGCCAGCGAGGGCCAGGGGCGTGCGCCCGTCCTCCTCGAGCACCCCCTCCCACTCGAGGGCCGACTCCTCGACCCGACCGAGCTCGAGCAGGGCCCGGGCGTGGTCCATGCGGTAGTCCAGGCGCGCGGGCTCGTCGGACAGCGCGCGCTCGAGGGGCCCCAGCGCCTCCTGGTAGCGGCGCAGGGCGACCAGGGCCCGGCCCTCGATCCCGAAGGTCTCGACGACCTCCGGGTGCTCGGCCCTGAGCGCGCGGGCCTCGGAGAGCGACGCGTCGGGGCGCACGAACAGGAGCACGTGGCAGCGCTCCAGGCGATCGCCGATCCAGGTCAGGTCGCGCTGCATGAGCTCGCGCACCGCGCGCTCGTAGTCCGTGCGCGCGTTGGTGTCGGCGAACAGGTCCAGGAGCTGCCCGTAGAGGTAGACCCTGTGGATCTCGAACCCCAGCGCGCGGCGGCCGTCCTCCAGCGCGTCGGCGCGACGGCCGAGCTCGAGGAACGCCAGGGCGCGCTCGACCCGCGCCTCGGCCCCGTCCTCGAGCTCGATACAGCGGGTGAACGCCTCGATCGCGTCCTCCAGCCGCTCGAGGTAGGTCAGCGCCCGGCCCTCCTCCAGCCGCAGGCGCGCGTCCCGCGGCGCCAGGGCCTGGGCCCGAGCGAGGAAGCTCAGCGCCTCCTCGGGCTCCCCCAGGTCGAGGGTCACCTCGGCCCGCAGGCGCCAGGCCTCGACCGAGCCCGGGTCGAGGGCCGTCGCCTCCGCCGCGGCGAGGAGCGCCTGCTCGTAGCGCCGCTCGTCGAGCAGGGCCCGGGTGTCGACCAACTGGCGCTCGAGGCGGGTCAGCTCGCGCACCGGGGGCGCGGGCTCCTGGGGCTCGACGGGGCGGGGCGCGCGCGCGTCGGCCACGGGCGCGGCCGACCGGCGCAGGAGCAGCGCCACCCCCAGCCCTACAACGACGATCACCCCCGCGAGGAGGCCCACCGCCCCCGGCAGCGGGCTCCGCGGCGCCGGGGCCTCGCCCTGGAGGTAGTCGCGCAGCGCGGCGGCGAGGTGCGCCGCGCGGTCGAAGCGGTGCACCGGGTCCTTCTCGAGGCAGCGCAGGCAGATCGCCTCCAGCGCCGGGTCGACCTCGGGCCTGAGCGCGTGCACCGGCGTCGGGCGCTCCTTGACCGTGGCCACGATCAACTGCGCGAGGTTCTCGCCCTCGATCGGGACCTGCCCGGTGAGCGCGAAGTAGAGCACGCCCCCGATCCCGTAGACGTCGGTCGCGGGGCCGACCTGGTCCTTGCGTCCCTGGGCCTGCTCGGGGGCGAGGAAGCCCGGGGTCCCCATGAAGACGCCGGTGCGGGTCAGGCGCGTGCGGTCGTTGAGCTCGAGGGCCAGGCCGAAGTCGGTGACGTGGGGCCGCCCGCGGCGGTCGAGGAGCACGTTGTCGGGCTTGAGGTCGCGGTGCAGGATCCCGCGGTCGTGGGCGTGGGCCAGCGCCTCGGCCAGGGCCAGGGCCAGCTCGGCGGCCTCGCGCTGGCCGTAGGGCCCGCCCTGGGTCACCCGCGCGGTGAGGGTCTCCCCGTCTATGAACTCGAGCACCAGGAACGGGATCCCGTCGTGGAGCCCCGCGTCGAACACGCGCACGATCCCGGCGTGGTTGAGCTGGCGCAGGCTGCGGATCTCGCGGTCCATGCGCCGCACGAGGTGCTGCGAGCGCAGCTCCGGGTGCAGGAGCTTCAGCGCCACCGTCTCGCCGCCGACCATGTCCTCGGCGCGATACACCCTGCCCGTGCCCCCCTCGCCGAGGACCTCGAGCCGACGGTAGCGGTTGATCGAGCTCACGCGCCCAGTATCGCCCACGCGCACGGTCGCTGCTCGCGGCCGGGCGCGGGCGCGACCGGGAGGCCATACTGGGCGCCGTGAGCGGACTCGAGCGCTACCGACTGGAGGACCTCCTCGGGCAAGGAGGCATGGGCGCCGTGTACCGCGCCCGCGACCTGCAGAGCCTGGAGCCGGTGGCGGTCAAGCTCCTGCACCTGCCCTCGCAGCGCGCGCGGGAGCGCATGCTGCGCGAGATCCGCGCCCTGGCGGCCCTCGACCACCGCGGGATCGTGCGCGTGCGCGACGCCGGCGCCCACGAGGGCTCGCCCTTCGTGGTCCTGGACTTCGTGCAGGGCGAGACCCTGACCGACCGCGTGAACCGCGAGGGCCCCTGCACGAGCTTCGTCGCCGCGGAGCTGGCCCGCGACCTGGCCGAGGCCCTCGACCACGCCCACGCCCGCGGCGTCGTGCACCGCGACGTGAAGCCCGACAACGTGCTCGTCGACGCCGGCGGCGCGCCGCGGCTCACCGACTTCGGGCTCTCGACCCAGACCCACGAGGAGCAGGAGCGCCTGACCCAGAGCGGCGCGCTGCTCGGGACCCCGGGGTTCCTCGCCCCCGAGCAGGCCGAGGGCCGCCGCGACGCGATCGGGCCCCTGAGCGACGTCTACGGCGTGGGCGGCGTGCTCTACTTCGCGCTCACCGGCCGCCCCCCGATCACCGGCACCAGCCTGCACGAGGTCGTGGCCGCGACCTGTCACAAGAAGCCCCAGCCCCCGCAGGAGCTGAACCCCGAGGTCGACCCGCGCCTGGCCAAGGTGTGCCTGCGCTGCCTGGAGAAGGCGCCGGAGGCGCGCTACCCCAGCGCCGAGGCCCTGGCCCAGGCCCTGGACGAGGTGCTGACCACGCCCCGCCGCGCGGTGGGCGGGGGCTGGCTGTGGCTGGGCCTCGGCCTCGCGGGCGGGCTCGCCGTGGGCGGCGGGGTGGTCCTGGGCACGCTCAACTCGGGGCCCACCCCTCCCCCGAGCGTCTCCGCGCCTCAACCGGTCGCCGCCTCCCCCGACCCCGACGACCGAGGCGAGACCCCCGAGTTCCTCGCGCTGTGCACGCAGGCCCAGGAGCGGGGCAACGCGGGCCACCCCGCCGAGGCGCTGGAGCTGGCTCTGCGCGCGGCGGAGCTCGCCCCCCGCTCGGCCCGAGGCTGGTTCACCTGCGGAGTGGCCTGCATGGCGCTCAAGGACCTGGTGGCGGCCCGGGGCTACTTCGAGCGCGCGCGCGACCTCGAGCCCGAGCGCTCCAGCGTGCGCCTGAACCTGGGGGTGTGCTATGCCTCGAGCGGCGAGCTCGAGATCGCCCTCGAGGAGCTCGACCTGGCGATCGCGCTCAAGGACGACGCGATCGCGCGGGTTCAGCGCAGCCTGGTGTATCGCGACCAGGGCAACCGCACCGCCGCCCTCGCCGACCTGGCCCAGGTGCTCGAGCTGCACCCCGCGCCGTCCGAGCTGATCAACGGGGCCCACGCCGCCGAGGACCTCCGCGAGGTCGAGCTCCAGCGCCGCTTCCTCGTGGCCCTGGCCGAGGCCGTGGGGCTCGCCCCCCACGAGCGCCTGGAGCGCGCGCGGCTCGTGCTCCCGCTGCGCCCCGAGGTGGCCCTCGCCGACGCCGACGCGTATCTGCTCCAGGACCCGGACTCGACCCAGGCGCGCTTCCAGCGCGCGCGCGCGCTGGCGGAGCTCGCGCGCTGGGAGGAGGCCTGGGAGGCCGTGAAGCGCGTGCCCTACGACTGCCCCGAGTCCCTGCGCGCCCGCGAGCTCGAGGTCACCACCGCCTACTACCTCGCGCGCTACGAGGACGCCGTGGCCGCCTGGCAGACCCTCGCGCCGCTGGGCCGCGCCGTCACGGTGGGGCGGACCTTCGCCTGCCTGTGCTTGATCGAGCTCGGGCGCGTGGACGAGGCCCAGGCGCTCGTCGCCCGCGAGCTCGAGCGCGACACCGCGCTCGCCGTGCAGCTGCGCGCGGCGCTGGCCTTCGCCCGCGGCGACCTGGACACGACCCGCAACGCCCTCGTCGCCTCGGCGCAGTACGGGAGCGAGGCGCCGGACTGGTTCGTGGGGGTCCACGCCCGGGCCCTGGACCAGGTCGGGCGGCCCGAGGCGTTGGCGATCTACCGCACCCTGCTCACGGCCAAGTTCCTGAACCCGGACCTGAAGCGGCTGGCGCGCCTGCGCGTGGCCGCCCTCGAGGCCCAGACCCCGCTCGAGGACGCGCCGCCCGACGCGGGCGGGCGCTGACGAGTGCTGTGCGTCAGAAGTTTCGGTACAGGTCGCGCAGCAATCGTCGTCCCTGGCAAGGCGTGAGGAGGGAGCAATGCGGGCCATTGTGACCGACGAACAACACAGCCAGGGGCGGCGAGGGCAAGCGAGATGTACCGAAACCTCTGACGTGCAGCACTAGGGGCGCAGCGCGGCCAACACTGCGCGCTGCGCGCTGCGGTAGGCCACCGGCGGGGCGAGCCCCAGCTCGGCCAGGAGCGTGGTCACGCCCTCGAGGGCCTGGCGCCGGCGCCGCAGGAGGTCCGGGTCCTCGGTCTGCGCCCAGCCGAGGAGCGCCTCGGGCACCTCGAACAGGCTCGAGAAGCCGTCGGGCACCGTGCTCCCCAGATACATGGCGATCTGCTCCGAGCGCCGCAGCTCGCCGCGCAGCAGCGGCGTGGCCCGGGTCGCCTCCCAGTTCATGACCGCGAGCAGGGTCGCGTTCACGAGCTGCAGCGCGGTGTCGCGCTCGTAGTGGAACTCCGCCATGTAGTAGCCCTCGTCGGCGTAGCGAGGATCGGGTTCGAGCGCCGCGACCGCCTCGGCCACGGCCGGGAGCCCGCTGAACACCGCCCGCGCGGCGCTCGGCAGGTCGAACAGCGCCAGCCCGTAGATCCAGCTCGCGAGGCTCAGCGCGTCGGGCTCGGCGCCGAGGATCAGGTCCAGCGCGCCGTCGAGGTCGTGGAACGCGCACCACTCGGCGAGGTCCTCGGCCAGGAGCGGCTGCAGCCCCGGGTGCCCGGCGAAGGCCAGGAGCAGGAGCTGCTCGCGGCGCAGCTCCCCCGCGCGCACCTGCTCCAGGAGCAGCCGCGCCGCGGCGTGGGGGTCGCGGGCGTCGGCCTCACGCTCGTGAGCCCTGCGCCGCGCGTCCATTCAGCGGCTGGCCACCGGCGCCGCGTCGACGGCGTATTCCTCGAGGAAGGACTCCACCGCGGCGTGCAGCGCCCGGGGCTGCTCCACGATCGCGGCGTGAGAGCCCTCGCGGAACACGAACAGCTGCGCGTTGGGCAGGAGGTCGGCGACCTCCTCCGAGAGGTAGAAGGGCGTGAACAGGTCGCGCTCCCCGGCCACGACCAGGGTCGGCTGCTTGATCTCCGCCGCCCGGGGCTCGGCGTTGTGGGTGGCCATGTTCTCGGCCATGCGCAGGAACACCACCGGCGAGGAGCTGCGCGAAGTGGTCGAGGTAGGCGTCGAGGTCGCGCTGGGGCATGCGCGTGGGGTGCACGAGCCCGGCCTTGCGCGCGAGCCAGCTCACGATCTGCCGCCCGCGGGGGTGGGTCATGAGCAGCTTCTTGACCGCGGTCACCACGTCGGGGATCGCGAGCCCCACGCGGTAGCTGATCATGAACGAGATCAGCGAGAGCACCTCGCGGTCGAGGAAGGTGTGCACCGGCGCGCCCAGCGCGCCCAGGCAGGGGACCAGCGCCGCGACGCGCTCGGGGTCCTGATACGCGCAGGTGTAGACCACCTGGCAGCCCATGCTGTGCCCGAACAGGATCGCGCGCTCGTGGCCGAAGGCGTCGAGCACCGCGATCGCGTCCCGGGCGTTCTCCTCGATCGTGAGGCGGTCGAAGTCGCGGGGCGCCTCGCTCTCGCCGTGGCCGCGGTAGTCGAAGCAGATCACCGGGCGGGTGGGGGCGAAGTGGTCCTCGAGGTAGTGCCAGAAGATCGTGGAGACCCCGATCCCGTTGGCGCAGAGCATGGGCGTGCCGGTCGCGCCCGGGACCCAGGTCTGCCGCGCGTAGAGCAGCGTCCCGTCCCCGGCCTCGACCCACACCTCTCGCCGTCGTCTGCGGAGCATGGGAGGAGTGTATGCAAGAGAGCCCGCCCGCGCGACGCCGGGCGCGCGGGGTGCGTCCCCCGCACGCCCGGCCCCCCGGGCCCGCAGCGGTCGGGGGCCTGGAGTAGGATCGGCGCCTGGAGTGCGAGCAAGGTTGGTTCCATGACGACTCACGAACGCCTCGAGTTCTTGGCCCGGCACTACGCCCAGGGCCTGCGCCCGTTCCTGTTGCACGGGGGCAGCGCCGCCGAGCGCGCGACCTTCGCCGCCGCGATCCACGCCCACAGCGGGCTCGCGACGCCGCTGCACACCCTGGAGGGGACCGACCCGGCCCTCGCCGCGGTGCCCCAGGGCGAGCACGTGTTCCTGACCGAGGTCGAGGCCCTGAGCGAGGCGGCGCAGGCCGAGCTCCTGGCGGGGATCCGCGCCGAGCGCTGGCGCCTGATCGCCGGGACCCAGGGCGAGGAGCCCGACCGCCTGAGCGAGGAGCTCTACGCCCTGCTCGAGGCCGGCTACGTCGCCGTCAGCGCCCCGGAGCCCGTCGCCGTCTAGCGAGCGCCGCCGCGTCGCGGCGTTCCTGCCGCGGCGCAGCGTCTCGCTCCGGCGGCGCCCTCCCCGTCGCGGAGCTTCCGTGTCTGGTGTGTCTCCAGGGGGCGCTTTCGGACCAGGGACTTCCGTGTCTTCCGTGTTCCTCTCCCAGGCTCGCCGCCGAGCGAGCGTGCCCGCGGAGCTCCGCTGCCGAAGGACCGCACCGGCGACAATGGATTTAACCACCGAGCTCCGCTGGGACACGCCGGTGTCGCACTCCGCGGGCAAGAGACACCTAAGACACCGAGTCCCGCTGAAACAGGCCGTCGCTCGCCTCCGAGAGCAAGAGACACCGAGCTCCGCGCCTGGGCTCCCGTACCGAGCAATGAGCACCCTGATCCTCGGACTCCTCGGCCGGTACGTCGGCGCGCGAGGTCCACGCGGAGCTCGGTGTCTCTTGCCATGGAGCGCCGCGAAGGGAGCGACCGAGCGGAGCTCGGTGCCTTCGGTGCTTCTTGGTAGCGCGCCCGCAGGACGGTTCCTCAGCAGCGGAGCTCGGTGGTTCGATCCATTGTCGCCGGTGCGGTCCCTCAGCAGCGGAGCTCCGCGGGCGCGGTGGCTTGGCGGCGAGCCTGGGAGAGGAACACGGAAGACACGGAAGACACGGAAGTCCCTGATCCGAAAGCGCCCCTCTGGAGACACACCAGACACGGAAGCTCCGCGACGGGGAAGGCGCCCCGGCGCGCCGCCGGAGCGAGACGCTGCACTCCTTGGCTCTCCAATCCTGCGCCCCTACCTAGTCGTCCTGGAGGGCGTCGGTCACGCCGGGGGCGGCGGGCTTGGGCGCCTCGGCGGGGTCGGGGGTGTTGCCCGCGGCCGGGTCGGCGAGGGGCGGCGCCGTGAGGCCGGCGCTGGGCGTGACCTCGGGGGCCTGCATGGGCGGGGGCAGCGGGGTCAGGTTGTCCTGCTCGCCGTCTATGAACGTGCCGGGCGGGGTTTGGCTGACCAGCTCGCCGGTCTCCTTGTCGAAGTAGAGCCGGCTGTAGCTGTCGTCGGCGCCGTCGTGGGGCGGCGGGGTGTAGTTCGGCAGCGCGTCGCGGATCGCGTCGAGCTCGTCGCGGGTGAGGGACATGGGGCTCGAGTAGTAGCGCAGGTCCGGCAGGAAGTGGTGGGGCACGTAGCGCTTGTAGTTCGCGTCGCCGGGCTGCGAGCGCACCGCGGCGAGGAACGGCTCGTAGTTGCCGCGGTTCAGGTCCCAGAGGTAGGTGAACTCCTGCTCCATGGCGTCGATCAGGTCTTGCTGCGACGGGCCCTGGTGCAGGGTGATGTTCTCGTAGTTCTTGTGCTCGGCGGTGCTCGACCAGTTGTAGGAGCCCGTGATCATGCGGCTGGAGTCGGTGATCAGGACCTTGTGGTGCATGAACTGCGAGCGCGGGTAGAAGAAGGCGAGGCTGAAGGTCTTGTAGCGGCACTCGATCCCGGCGCGCTCCAGGTCCGCGGAGCGCGAGATCCCGCTGAGGCCGGCGTCGTACTCGCCCAGGTCCATGAGGACCTTGATCTCGACGTCGTTGTCGGGGTCCTGGTCGAGGTTGCGCTCGCGGTGGATCGCGATCAGGGCGTCGGAGATCCGGCCCATGTTGAAGTGGTTGGCGAGGACCACGATCGATCTCTCGGCGCGCTGCATTTCGCGAATGATCGTGTCCGCGCAGGTGTATTCGGAGCGGCTGCCGTTCTCGCTGGTGAAGAAGGCCTGCACCGGGTCGCCGTCCCAGTGGCGCACCTCGCGCTCGACGAAGTGGTTCACGTCGGGCTCGGCGTAGGGGAGGTCGGCCTCGTCGAACTCGATCGACTTGCCCTCCTCGAGCAGCTCGTACCACAGGAAGTAGAACTCGCTGAGGAACTTCTTCACGAGCCACCTGTGGTCGCGGTAGATCGTGGTGTTCTCGCTGTAGCGCTCGGCGGCGCCGCGGGACCAGTTGCCGCTGCCGTTGATCAGCACCTGCTTGTCCACGATCGCGAACTTGTGGTGCATGGTCTTGTGGGCGAAGCGGATCTCGACGCCGACGGCCTCGTAGGCCTTGGCGCTGGCGATCGTCCAGGGGTCGAGGCCCGCGCGGTGGAGCACCAGGCGGCAGGTCACGCCCTGGCTGGCCTTCCACTTGATCATGTCGAAGGGCAGGACCTCGCCGCGCTCGAGCTTGGCGCGGAACTCGGCGTAGCGCGCGGCGTCGGCGGGGTCGGCGTTCGCGCCCGGGTCGTCGACCCACTCGGACTCCGAGGAGATCGAGTAGAGCGCCATGTAGATCGAGCTCTTGGCCTCGAGCAGGGTCTTCGAGATCGCAAGGTCCTGCTTCTCGCGGGGCGAGACGACGAGGGTCTCGGACTGGGCGACCGCCACGGAGGGCGCGAGGGCGAGGGTCACGAGCGAGAGCAGCAGCAGGCTCAGAATGGACCAGGGGATACGCTTCATGGGGTGTCCTTTGGGGAGGATGAAAAGCACGCGCGAGGCCGGACGGGTTCGACTCGTAAGCCGCGTCTGTAGCGCGTGTTTACGCCAGCTTTGCGGGGGCGGGCGGGTCGCAAGTGAGACCTTTGCCCGCCTCTCGGGGGCTGCGTGGGAAGCGGCCCCGTTTCTTCCCGGCACGCGATAGGATCCGCGGCACGAAGGAGGCCCCGTGCCGACGACGGTCACCCACACCGACCTCCCCGGGCTCGAGCTCGTGCACCGCGGCAAGGTGCGCGACGTCTACGCGGTGGACGCGGACTCGCTCTTGATCGTGGCCACCGATCGGATCTCGGCCTTCGACCGGATCCTGGGCAGCGGGATCCCGGGCAAGGGCGTCGTGCTCTGCCAGACGGCGCGGTTCTGGTTCAAGCACCTCGTCGTCGAGAACCACCTGATCACGGGCTGCGCGGCGGAGATGCCCGCCGCGCTCCAGCCGCTGGTCCGGGACCTGGGCGGGCGGGCCATGCTCGTGCGCAAGGTCGAGATCGTGCCGATCGAGTGCGTTGTGCGCGGCTACCTCGCCGGCTCGGTGGTCGAGGCCTACCGCCGCGACGGCGCGATCCAGGGCGAGGCGCTGCCGCCGGGGATCCCCCTGGGCGGCGAGCTGCCCCAGCCGATCTTCACCCCGACCACCAAGGCCGCCTCGGGCCACGACCAGCCCCTGACCTTCGCCGAGCTCGCCGGCGGGGTCGGCGAGGAGCTGGCCCACGAGCTGCGCAAGCAGGCGCTGCGGGTGTTCGGGCTGGCGAGCGCGCACTGCCGCGAGCGCGGGCTCTTGCTCTGCGACACCAAGTTCGAGTTCGGGCGGCTCCCCGACGGGCGGCTGATCCTCGCCGACGAGGTCCTGACCCCGGACTCCAGCCGCTTCTTCCGCGCCGAGAGCCACGTGCCCGGGGAGCAGCCCCAGCCCTGGGACAAGCAGCTCGTGCGCGACTACTTGATCGCGCACCCCGAGCTCAAGGAGGGGGAGGCCCCGCCGGCGCTGCCCGCCGAGATCGTGGCCGAGACCGCCCGGCGCTACGCCGAGGTCTACGCCCTGCTCAGCGGCCGTCCGTTGGAGGAGGCGGTGGCGGAGGCGGTGGCGTGAGGCGCTTCGCGCTCGCGCTCGCGCTCCTCGTCGCCGGCTGCAGCGGGCTGCCCCAGGGCCCGGTGACCCAGCCCGACCCCTACCCCGACCGCGGGGACCCGACCGCGACCTGGCGCACCTTCCTCTGGGCCTGGCACACCGGCGACGTAGACGCGCTGCAGTTGGTCACCGCCTGGCGCATGCGGGATCGGCTGGAGAGCGAGCTGGCGCGCAACTCCAAGGAGTCGGTCTCGGCCTGGTACCGCGACGGCGCGCAGCAGCTCGAGGTCCTCGACTCCGAGTGGCGGACCCACGGCGAGGAGCACGCCTACCTGCACACGGTGCTCAAGAGCGAGGACACCGCGCGGTTGGAGATCGACTTCGCGTTCGTGCGTCGCTTCGACGGCTGGGTGATCACCGAGGACCGGCCGATCCGTTAGGGAGACCGCGAACCGGGCAGAGCGCTCTCGCAGGTCGGTTCAACGCAGAGGCGCGGAGGCGCCGAGGAACGCAGAGCCAGCGCGCGCGAGCGGGCCGGGTCGGAGGCTCCGCCCGCGACGCCGGGCCGTGGGTGACGAGGAGGCAAGGGCGGCTCCGCCCGTGAGGTAGCGGCCCTGCCCCTGCCCCTGCCCCTGCCCCTGCCCTCTCGAGGTCGGCGCCCTGACACTCGCGGCCCGCCCCCGGGTCCCGATACCGGGGCAGGAGGCTGGCATGTTCGAGGCTCACGGCTGGGCGACGCTCCGCGAGTGCGCCGGTGACGCCGACGACGACGCGGAGCTCCAGCGGATCGCGCGACGCGTGACCGCCGAGCTCGCGCGATTCGAGCTAACCCACCGCGAGGCGGGTCTGCGCTGGCTCAACGGATCGCCGACCGTGTGGCTCGCGGTGAACCACAACCACGCCTGCGACGACCCGGTCCGGCTGTTCCAGTCTCTGGCCGACACCGCCCCCGGCGCCTACGGGCTGCTCCACGTATGGGACGACGAGGGGGACCAGCCGAACGCGTTCCAGGTGCACGTGCTCCGGCGGGGCCGCCTGGAGCTGCGCCTCGATCCCTGGCTCTCGCCCTGCGCCCCCGTGATCGAGGACCCTTGACCCTCGCCCGGCGGCGCAGCGCTCGAGTAGCGCCTACTTGCCGCCGCGGCGCTTGCGGTCCTCGGCGGCCTGCTCCTTGGCCTTCTTCTCGTCCTTCTCCTGCTCCTCCGCGTCGTAGCGCTGACGCAGGGTCTCGAGCGGGCCCTTCTTGGCCAGCTCCAGGATCCGGTTGCGGAAGGTCTCGGTGAGCGAGCCCTTGACCACGATCTGGGTGAAGGTCACCGGGTAGCCGAAGGCGGCGAGCACGGGCTTGGCCCACGGGCCGCCCTCCATGGGGATCGGGCTGCCCACGCGGCGGCCGATCTTGAGGGTCAGCGCGTGCTCGTGGGTCGGGGCGTCCTCGCCCTCGGCCTCCTCGCCGCCGAAGTCGTGGGGGGCGAGGGTCGCCGAGAACCCGAGCTTGGACTTGGGCCGGATCCGCTGGCCGAACTGCTTGTCGAAGCCGCCCAGGATCCCCTGCTCGGTGAACACCGCGACCTCGAACCCCGCCTCCTGGCTCTCCTCGACCCGCTTGAACAGGCGGCGCAGGAAGCCGTCCCGGTCGCCGATCTTCTCGGCGAGCATTTCCTTCTCCAGGGGCCCGATCGGCATGTCGTCGAGCTGGAAGTTGAAGGCCACGAGGTCGGTCTTGGTCTCGTTCTTGTTGAACCCGACCACCACGTTGCGCTTGCCGTTGGCCTCGACCTCGAGGGTCAGCTCCTGGTCGCGGCGGAACGTGGCGACGTGCTCCCGGCGGCTCCAGCCGAAGCCGAGCAGCGCCTTCTTGCGCACCTCCCAGGGCTCGGCGCCCTTGACCTGGGGCCCCGCGGCCTCGAGCACCCGGCTCACGACCCGCGAGCGCCCGCCGCGGCGGAGCGCGTCGTCGACCCAGTCCTTGGCCTCGAGCTCGCTCTCGAAGGTGTAGGTCAGGACCAGCTTGCCCTCGTCCTGGACCTCGACCGACTGGGCGTGGAAGAACGCGGCGAAGACCTCGGGCTCCTTGGGCTGGCGCGCGGTCACGATCGCGGCGGCGAGCTCGTCGGCGCCCTTCTTCGTGTCGTCGACGTCGGCGTAGTCCTTGCGCAGCTTGGTCAGGAGCTCCTCGGCGCCGTCGGCGTCGCCGGCGTCGAGCTTGCCCTGGGCGGCGGCGAGGAGCTCGCTCGCCTCCTGCTTGCGCTTGGCCAGGGCAGCCTCGGCGTCGGGGGTGGGCTGCGCGTCGGGCTGCTTGGGGGTCTCGGCCGGGTCCTTGGGGGACTCGGCCGGGTCCTTGACCGCGACCGCGGCCTCGCCGTCTGCGGGCTGTTCGCCGGCGTTCGGCTGCGCGTCGAGCTTGGCCACGGCCTGGGCGTGGCCCTCGGGCCCGGCGTTCTGCCGGATCGCGCGGGCCAGGGCCTCCGCGTCCTCGACCTTGCCCTCGGCCAGGAGCCCGTCCAGGCGCTCGAGGTCTTGCTCGAGCTGGACCGCGATCTGCACGTCCAGCGCGCTCAGCGCGCGCTCGGCGGCGCTGGAGGCCGGGTTGTCGGCGCCGTGGCGGTTCATGAACTCGAGGTACTGGGTGCGCGCCTCCCACAGCTCGCCGCGCTGGGCGTAGGAGTCGGAGCGCCCGCGGAGGCTGTTGAGCTCGTCGTCGAGGGCCTGGGCGCTGGCGTCGCGCACGGCCACGGCGCGCTCGGTGGCCGCGGCGTCGCCGGGGTAGAGCGCGAGCACGGCCTCGGCGCGACGGTAGGCCTCGCCCGCGTCCGAGGGGTTCTGCTCCCAGAAGCGCTCCAGGGCCGCGACCTCGGGCAGCTCCCGGGGCGCGGCGTCGGGCGCCTCGACCGGGTCGGCGCGCCGCGGACCCCGACGCGGGGTCTCGGGGGTGGGGGGCTCGTCCTGGGGGGTCTCGGCGCCCTCGTCGGTGGCGACCTGGACGCCCTGGGTGCCCGCGGGGTCGGGCTCGTCGCCGCCGCTCAGCCACATGGCCAGGCCGATCGCGGCCAGGAGCGCCGCCGCGACGCCGATCGCGAGCGGGGCCCAGGAGCGCTGGGCAGGGATCGCCGCGGCGCCCTCGGGCTCGCTCGCCCGGCGTTGACGCCCGCGGGAGGTGCC
>JAWKSZ010000012.1:0-144413 GCA_041402045.1 Planctomycetota bacterium
CACGAGCAGGAGCCCCTCGCGCACCGCCACCGCGGCCAGGACCACGTCCACGCGCCGGGCGCGGCTGAGCTCGTCCGAGCTCTCGATCTCGAGCTCGCGCGCGATCCGCCCCGAGGGCGAGCGCTCGAAGGGCTTGAGCCGCTGAGACGCGCTGCGGTTCATGGCCCGCTCGATCGCCCGGGCCTGGGCCGCCGAGAGCGCCCCCAGCTCGAGGAGCACGTCCCCGGCCGCGCGCTGGTAGCCCTCCTTGGCGCAGGCCTCGAGGGCCCGGGTGCGCTGGCCCTCGTCGATCAGGCGGTTGCGCAGCGCGATCTTGGTGTAGCGCCGCGCGGTCTGCGCGCGCTGGTTCAGGACCTGCAGGCGCAGGATCAGGTCCACGTGCTCCGGGCGCAGGGCGCCCTCGCTGACCAGGATCTCGCCCACCGGCTTCTCCAGGCCCAGGGCCCGGGTCTCCTCCTGCAGGCGCAGGGCCCGGGCGAGCTGGTCGGAGCTGACCAGGTTCTTCTCCACCGCGATTCGGCCGAACAGACTCATGGACCCCCGCGCCGGCGCCTCGACGGCGTTCCTCTCAGGGCACTGTGTCCGCGTCCCCGGGCTCGCTCAACCCAGGCCGCAAGGCCGCCGCCAGCCCGGTCAGGGCCCCGAGCCCCAGGAGCCCCCCCAGGGCGTTGCCCCCGAAGTCGAACCAGGACACGGTCCGGGCGGGGACGAAGGCCTGCAGCCCCTCGATCGCGCCCCCGAAGGCCACCATGCCCGCCCAGGCCAGGAGCCAGGCGCGGAGTCGGAACAGCCGCCCGCCCTTGGTGAGCGCGACCCCGACCAGTCCCCCCAGGACCACGAACCCCAGCAGGTGGTAGAGCGTCTCGTGGGGCGCGCCGCCGCCCACCCGGCGGATCGCCCCGCGCATCATGCGCAGCCACTCGTCAATGAAGCTGCCCTTGGCCAGGGAGAACAGGCTCATGACCCCCGCCCAGGCCGCGACGAACCCCCACCACACCCGTGCCCGGCGCGGCGGTTCCTCGTAAGCTGAGCTAGCCGGAGAGGCGTCCATGTCCCGCGACGATACCCCCCCGACGTCGGAACCGCGCCGACGGCTGCTGACGCGCCGGCGCTTCCTCGCCGCCTGCCTGGGCGGGAGCGCCGCGAGCTGCGCCGGCGCCCTGCACTGGCTGAACACGGTCCCCGCCCCCACCGCGGTCGCCGACGTGCCCCTGAGCGACGCCGCCCAGGCCCTGGTCGCCACGGCCTGGGAGGGCCTCGACCCCAGCCGGGTCGTCGACGTGCACGTGCACGTGATCGGCCTCGGCGCCGGGGACACCGGCTGCAGCGTGCACCCGGGCAACCTGAGCTGGTCGAGCCCGCTGCGCCGGATCAAGACCCGCTTCTACATGGGGGCCGCCGGGATCTACGAGCAGGCGCGCGCCGACCAGCTCTACATGGAGCGCCTGCTCGACCTGACCGCGACCCAGTCCCCGCGCGGGCGCTCCCTGCTCCTGGCCTTCGACCACAACCACGACCACGACGGCACGCCGCGCCCCGAGCAGAGCGAGTTCTACACCCCCAACGCCTACGTCCACGCGCTGGTCCAGGCCCACCCCGAGCTGTTCCTGTTCGCCTGCTCGGTGCACCCCTACCGCGAGGACGCCCTCGAGGCCCTCGACCGCTGGGTCGACGCCGGCGCGCGCTGCGTGAAGTGGCTGCCCAACGCCATGGGGATCGACCCCCTCGACCCGCGCTGCCTCCCGTTCTACGAGCGCCTGGCCGCCCGCGGGATCCCGCTCCTGACCCACGCCGGCGAAGAGCAGGCGGTCCACGCCGAGGAGGCCCAGGCCCTGGGGAACCCGCTGCGCCTGCGCGCGGCCCTGGACCAGGGCGCGACGGTGATCCTCGCCCACTGCGCGAGCCTGGGGACCAACGAGGACCTCGACCAGGAGCCGGCCGCCGACGGGACCCGCCCCCGGGTCTCGGGCTTCGACCTCTTCCGCCGGCTCATGGCCGAGGAGCGCGAGGAGGGTCGGCTCTACGCCGACGTGAGCGCGACCACCCAGTTCAACCGCGTGGACCCGGTGCTGGCCGAGATCCTCGCCGACGAGGCGCTGCACCCCTACCTCGTCAACGGCTCCGACTACCCGCTCCCCGCGATCGACCTCCTGGTGCGCACCGGCCAGATCCAGGGCTTGGGGCTCCTGGACGAGGCCGAGGTCCCGCTGCTCGAGGAGCTGTTCGTGAAGAACCCGATCCTGTTCGACTTCGTGCTCAAGCGCCGAGTGCGGGTCGTGACCCCGGACGGCGAGCGCCGCTTCCCGGCGAACGTGTTCGAGACCGCGCACCTGTTCGACGCGTGAAGGAGCAGGAGCAGCCAGAGCCGCCGCGCCCCGCGCCGGAACGCGACGACGTCCACGTGGCGCGGAACCGCTGCCCCTACTGCCGCGACGACGTCGCGCCGGAGGAGAGCACGGTGTGCCAGAGCTGCCTGACGCGGCACCACGCCGCGTGCTGGGACGAGGCCGGGGCCTGCTCCTCGTGCGGCGCCCACGCAGCCCTGGAGCAGGCGCCCCCGCGGGTCAGCGGATTCGTGGCGCTGTCCCTCGCGTTCGCCTGCGCCGCGAGCCTCGTGTCCCTGCTCACGACCCTCGCGCGCGGCCAGGATCCGTCGACGGTCCAGGCGGTCTCGCTCGGCGTGCTGCTCATGGCGGCCCTGGTGACGGGCGCGCGCTATCGCCAGCAGCAGCGCCGACGGGGCTGAGCGCCGCTCAGTTCGCCTCGCTCAGCTCGAGCCGGTCGCCGAAGGGGTCGCTCACGCCCCGCCCTGCTTGGCGCAGTCGTAGATCAGGGTGTTGAGCTCGACCAGCCGGCGCTCGATCCGCTGCGCGGGCTCGCCGGAGTATTTGTCGAGGAGCGGGTCGATCAGGTCCTGCGCGGCGCGGAAGCGCTCGATCGCGCGCTTGAGCCCGGGGGCCCCGACCTGCCCGAAGCTCGAGCGGTAGTGGCGTACGCCCTGAGCGTAGGCCTCCTCGGCGTCGCGCCAGTCCGGGTCCTCGGCCAGGGGGTCGGCGACGGTGACCTCGCCCGGGGTGCCCGTGGGCTGGGGCTGGGTCGGCTCGGGGCGCGGCTGCGGCCGGGGCTCGGGGCGCGGCTCGGGACGCGTGGGCTCCGGGGTCGTCGGGGCCGCGGGGAGCGAGCCGCACACCACCAGCCGCGCGCGCTGCAGGCGCTCGAAGTCGCCGCTGCCGAACATGTCGACCAGCACCCGCCCCTCGTCGCTGCACAGCGCCTCGCGCAGGAGCTCGGTGCCCAGCCGGCGCAGCCCGGCGCGGAACGCCCAGAACGCGTAGCGGTGGATCGTGAGCCCGCCGACCTGGCCCAGGGCCTGGCGGTCGGCCTTCAGCCGCTCGGCGAGGACGCGACGGCCCTCGATCCCGTGCAGGGTCTTGCGCCCCTCGAGGCCCTTGGCCGGGAGGTCCATGGGCGCGCCGTCGTAGCGCACGAGCTGGATCAGCTCGGCGTCCTCCTGCTGCACCAGGCCGACCTCGACCTTCCCCGCGACCCGGATCTCCTCCAGGCTCTCGGCGCTGGCCAAGGGGCCGGGTTGGATCCGCTCGGTGAGCGCGGCGAAGAGCTGGGCCTCCTCCGCCAGCCCGACCTCGCCCGCGCGCTCGGCCTCGGCGGCGGCCTCGGCGAAGTCGCCGGCGGCGATCAGCCGGCGCAGCTCCTCGGCGGAGAGCGGCGCGCTGTCCTCCGGCGCGTCGACGTCGTCCTCGGCGTCGTCCTGCGGGTCCTCGGCCGGCGTGTCCGCGGGGTCGGCGGGCTGGACCTCGGCGGGCGGCGGCGCCGCCGGCGCCGCCAGCGTGCGCAAGAAGCCCACGGCCAGGCCCGAGACCACGCACAGCCCGATCAGGGGCGGGCTCAGGCCCTCGGCCAGGTATCCGAGCAGGGTGGGTTCGTCGCTCACGAGCGCGCCTCCACCGCAGGGTAGCGCGCCGGGTCGAGGGCCGCAGGCGTCGCCTCGCCGAACACCGCCCCCGCCGCGAGCTCGCCCACCGCGAGGCAGGAGGTCAGCCCGTGCCCGCCCAGCGCCGTGGCCCACACCAGCCGGGGCCAGTGCGGGTCCGCGCCCACGACGAACCGGCGATCGGGGACGAAGCCCCGCAGCCCGGCCCAGGCCGCGCGCTGCGGGAGCTCGGCGTAGCCCGGAGCCAGCCGGCGCAGCTTCGCGCGCAGCCCGTCGAGGGCGGCGGGGTCGACCGCCGCGTCCTCAGGGGGGCGCGGGTCCTGATCGCAGGCGCAGAGCATGACGCCCCCGGCGTCGGGCCGGACGTAGACCCCGCGGCTCACGTCCCACACCCAGCTCGTGGCGGCGGCGGGTCCCTCGGCCACCAGCAGGTGCCGGCGGTAGTTCTGGAGCGGGAGCGCCGCGCCCCCCGCCGCGGCCACGAGCTCGGCGGCCCAGGCGCCGGCGGCGTTCACGATCCAGTCGCCGGCCAGCTCGCGGCCTCCGGCCTCGACCCGCAGCGCGTCCCCGCGCGCGACGAGGCGCGCCTCGGCGTCGAGCACGAGCTCGGCGCCCGCTCGCGCGGCGGCCCGGCCGAGCTGCTCCAGCACGACCGCGGGGGTGGCCAGCCCGTCCGTCGGGGTGTGGATCGCGATCGCGTCCGGCGCCGGGCGCACGCCGCACAGCTCGGCGTCCCGAGGCTCGAGCACGCGGCACCCGAGCCCGGCGGCCTGCGCGTCCTCGGCGGCCCGACGATACGGCTCGCGCTGCTCGCCGCTGGCGAGGAGCACCGACCCCGTGACCTCGTAGAGCGGCTCCAGGTCGCCAGGCGGCCGCGCGAGGAGCGCGGCGCCGCGGCGGGTCAGCGCGGCGAGCGCGGGGTCGGCCAGCACCTGCCGGATCAGGCCGGCGCCGCGCCCGCTGGCGTGGACCCCCAGCCGCGGCTCGCGCTCGACCACGGTCACCCGACAGCCGCGGCGCGTGAGCCACAGCGCGCTGGCGGCGCCCGCCAGCCCGCTCCCCAACACGATCACCCGGGGGCCTTGCATGGGAGGGAGTCTACCGCGCCCGGTTCGGCGCGCGGCGCCGGGGGGTCAACCCATGGGTTACCGTGCTCGCGTGCCGCGCCTCGCCCCCCTGCCCACGGTCCTGCTCCTCTGCGCGGTCGTGGGCTGCGCGCTGCTCCCGCGGGTGGGCCCGGCGCTCGCGGGCTACCACCCCTCCCCCGACGCCGCCGAATACCTGCTGCTCGCGCGCTCCCTGGCCCGGGGAGAGGGCTACGTGCTCCCGGTGCGGGTGCGCCTGATCGAGGAGCACGCCGACGAGCCCGTCGCGCACCCAGCCCACGCCGAGCGCGCGCCCCTCTGGCCGCTGGGCCTCGCGCCGCTGGTCGCGCTCCTGGGCCCCGAGCCGGGCTGGCCCGACCCGCGGCTCCAGCTCCTGGGGGTGGCCCTCGCCGCGCTGGCGGCGGCCCAGGCCGCGGAGCTGACCCTGACCCTCGCCCGCCAGCGCCGCCTCGGCCCCAGGAGCGCGGGCTGGGCCGCGCTCCTGGCCGGCCTCGCCGTGGCTTGGCAGCCGTCCCTGGTGCGGGCCTCGATCCACCTCTGGGCCGAGCCCCTGGGCCTCGTGCTGGGCCTGCTCTGCCTGCGCGGGGCGCTGGGGCTGCGCGGGCGGCCGACCTGCCGGGTGGCCTGGACCGCCCTCGTGCTCGGCGCGGGGCTCGCGCGCTACGCGCGCCCCGAGGCTTGGGTGCTCTTGCCCCTGGCGCTGGTCGCCGCCCCGGCAGGGCGGCGCCTGGCGGCGGCGCTGGCCCTGGGCGCGCTCACCGGCGCCGGGATCGCCTGGACCGGGGCGCTGGCCCCGCAGCTCTTCCTGCTGCGGGTCGACCACTACGCCCAGGCGACCCACGTCGCGACCGCGCCCACGGCGGCGGACGCGCTGACGGGCGCGCTCGGCAACCTCCTCGACCAGCTCCGGCACCTGGCGCTCCCCAAGAACGCCTGGCTCGTGCTGCCCCTGGCCCTCGTCGGCGCGCGCTGGAGGGGCGCGCGCCTGCTCCTGGGCTGGGCGCTCTTGAACACCCTGGCCACCTGCGCGGTGTGGTCGACCCGCGACCCGCACCGCTTCACCCTGGCGACCTTCGTGGCCCTGGCCCCGGTGGCCGCGGTCGAGGCCGAAGCCCTGCGCAAGCGCTACGCCTCGGGGGAGCGCACGGTGTTCGCGGCCTGGGTCGGGGTGTGGGTCCTGGTGTTCGGCCACAGCGCCGGGCGCGAGCTGCGCGGGGCGCCCCCGCCCCCGGCGCCCGCGGTCCCCGCGCTCCAGGACGCGCCCCCGGCGCTCCCCGACCCCTGGAGCTACGCCCTCGAGACCGGGGGACCCGCCGTGCTCGCTCGCGAGCAAACGGAGTAAGCTGGCCCGTGCGCTGAAAGATTCGGCGCCGAGCCCCGTTCTCGGGGGCGGAGGTGGAGACGTGTCGGTAGAGCTGATCGACGACCTGGAGCTGGAGATCGAGCGCCTGCGGGAGTCGCAGAACGCGGTGATCCTCGCCCACTACTACCAGCAGGCCGAGATCCAGGACCTGGCGGACTTCGTGGGCGACAGCCTGGCGCTCTCGCGGCAGGCGGCCACGACCGACAAGGACGTGATCGTGTTCTGCGGGGTCAAGTTCATGGCCGAGACGGCCAAGCTCTTGAACCCGACGCGGACGGTGGTGCTCCCGGACCTCCAGGCCGGCTGCTCGCTGGTCGACTCCTCGCCGCCGGCGCGCTTCAAGGCCTGGCGCGCGCAGTATCCCGACCACGTGGTCGTGACGTACATCAACTCGAGCGTCGAGCTCAAGGCCATGAGCGACTACACCTGCACCTCGACGAACGCGGTGCAGGTGATCGAGGCGATCCCCAAGGACACGCCGATCATTTTCGCCCCGGACAAGAACCTGGGCGCGTTCCTCGCGAAGGAGACCGGGCGCGACCTGGTGCTCTGGGACGGCGCGTGCATGGTCCACGAGATCTTCAGCGAGAAGGCCCTGGTCCAGCTCAAGGTCCAGTATCCGGACGCGCTGGTGCTCGCGCACCCCGAGTGCGAGGAGCGGATCCTCCAGCACGCCGACCACGTGGGCTCGACGAGCAGCATTCTGAACTTCGCCAAGCACTCCGACCGCACGCATTTTTTGATCGGGACCGAGGCGCGCATGATCCACGCCATGCAGAAGGAGGCCCCGGGCAAGGAGTTCATTCCGATCCCGGCCACCGACGGCTGCGCCTGCAACGAGTGCCCGCACATGAAGCGGAACACCGTCGAGAAGGTCCGCGACTGCCTGCGCGACCTGACCCCCGAGATCACGATCCCCGAGGAGCTGCGCCTGGCCGCGCTGCGCCCGATCAAGGCCATGTTCGAGGTCACGGGCAAGCCGCTGGACTGACCGGCGCCGGACACCCGTATGGTTGCACCCCCGAGTCGGGGCTAACCCGTGCCTGGACATTTACTTCTGGTTGACCGCCGCTTCCGTCTCATCGCCGGATCGTTTCGTGGCCATTTCAGGGTTACGTCTCGCGACGCTCGTCTTAAGGGCTTGCTCTGGCGGTCTGACTAGCGCGGCAACCCACTTGCATCTTGAATGACCTGAGGGGACACCCACCGGAGGGTGGGACGAGAGAGCCGTGAAGCGTACGTGTGCAGGATTGATGGTCGTCGGGCTGGGGCTCTGCCTCTACGCCCTGAGTCCGTCCGCCCCCGCGCCCCGCGTCCCGGCCGCCGCCACCCCCGTGTATCAGGGCACCTGGCTCGTGGGCGTCGACCCGGTCGAGGCCGCGGCCCTGGCCCGCGACCACGGCCTCGAGCTGCGCCGGACCCTGGCCAGCCTGGACGCCGTCGAGCTCCACGGGCCCCGCGCGGCCCGCGCCGCCCTGGCCCAGGACCCCCGCACCCGCTGGGTCGACGAGAACGTGAACTTCCACGTGGCCGCCGGCCACGTGTGCGCCCCCGCCGGGGCGACGGTGGGCCCCGCCGACTTCGCCCGCGAGCGCGAGCTCGCCCGCAGCCTGCGCGGCGACCTGGCCCCGATCGCGTCGGGCGACGCCGAGGTCGTGGTCGCGGTGGTCGACACCGGCGTGAACCGCGACTACGCCGCCCTGCGCGGCTCGCTGCTCACCGGCCGCAGCTGGCTCGCCGACGAGCCCTGGTATCAGGACTACGCCGGCCACGGCACCTCCATGGCGACCCTGATCGCCGCCGAGGGCGACGACCACGACCACGCCGACGAGCTCGCGGGGGTCGCCCCCGGGGTCAAGGTGCTCCCGCTCAAGGTCGCCAACACCCAGGGCCAGGCCAAGCTCGCCGACGTGGCCGAGGCCGTGGTCTACGCCGCCGAGCGCGGCGCGCAGGTGATCCTGCTCAGCCTGGGCACCGTGCGCCCGGCGCCGCTCCTGGACGAGGCCCTGGCCCGCGCCGAGGAGAGCGGCGCGCTGGTGATCGCTGCCGCCGGCAACCGCAACACCAACAGCGACGCGTTCCCCGCGGCGCACCCCCTGACCCTCTCGGTGGGGAGCTGCTTCCCCGACGGCCGGATCGCGCCCACGACCGCGTTCTCGCCGACCACCGACGTGCTGTTCCCGGGCGTCGCCGCCCTGGTCCCCCGCGGGCTGCACGAGTTCTCCTGGGTCAGCGGCACGAGCGTCTCCGCCGCCCGCGCCGCGGGCGTGGCCGCGCTCCTCGTCGCCCAGCGCCCGGACACCGCCCCCGCCGCCTGGCGCGCGCTCCTGGGCGACGCCCATGGCCCGCTGGAGCTCCTGGCCGACGCCCCCGACGCGCTCCGGATCCTGAGCGCCGGGCCCTACGACCCCGCGCTGCTCGCCGAGCGCCTCGAGGCTCCGCGGCCCGAGCTGAGCCTGAGCGTGTTCCGCAACGGCGGCCACGGCGCGATCGAGGTCACCGTCTCGAACCCCACCGCCGACGCCCTCCCCGCGGGCGAGGTCCAGCTCGCGGGCACCTACCCCGTGCCCGCCCTGGCGCCGGGCGCCCGCCACGTGCTGCGCCGCGCCGCGAGCTGGGGCGCGCGGGCGAGCCACGCCCAGGCGACCTGGCGCGCCGAGGGCTTCCCCGAGGTCAGCCTGCGCCAGGAGCTGCCGGCGAGCACCCCCCGCTTCGACCTCGCGCTGACTCAGCTCCAGGCGACCCCGACCCCGGAGGGCGCGCTGGTCGTCGAGGCCGAGGTCGAGAACCGCGGCGGGAGCACCGCGGGCCAGGTCACCCTGCGCCTCGAGGACGGGGTCGTCGCCGAGCTCGAGCTGCCGAAGCTGAACCTGGGCGAGCGCCACCCCCTGCGGTTCGAGGTCCCCGCCGCCGCCGTCGAGCGCCTGCCCGCGGGCGAGGTCTCCTCCTGCTCGCTCCTGGTGCAGAACGCGCTGGACGACGCGACCCCCGAGAACAACGCCGCGACCCTCGACCTGGCGCTGACCCTCGACCCCGCGGGCGCCCCGCCGGTGCGCACCCTCTACCAGCAGAGCGGCGAGCTGAACATCGTGCTCGACGCCCCCTGGCGCCTGGCCCCGGGCCGCACCTACCTCCCGCTGCTCGTGTTCCTCCCCGAGAAGGGCGACCGCAGCCGCAAGACCTGGGTCCGGGTCGACACCTTCGAGGTCACCGTCGGCGGCAAGACCGAGGAGGAGCGCCGCGTCGTGTTCCGCGACTCCGTCGGCGACGACGACGACCTCGAGGTCCCGGCGCGGGTCGCCCCCCGCGGGACCCGGATCCTCGACGAGCTGGGCGCCCCGCGCCTGACCGAGGGTCAGCCCGACCTGCGCCTGTTCGGCCACGACCGGATCTACGTCCCCGGGCGCTACAACCTGCTGTGCCTGCCCAAGGACGCGCTGGTCCGCCCCGGCCTCGACGCCCCCAACACCGCGGGCCAGGTCAACTACCTCGAGGCCAGCGCCGCCTGGTCCAACCGCCGCAGGTTCTTGTTCTTCTTCCGCCGCACCGGCCACGGCACCAGCCGGCGGGTCATGCGCGTGCAGTTCCCCAACGACGCGCGCCCGCAGCTCGGGCCGGGCGGGCACTACCTCGACACCCACGTGCACACGATCGCCGAGTGGTATCAGGGCTCGTGGCTCAACCTGCTCGCCCCGCGCAAGAACTGGGGCGGCCCGATCCCCATGCTCAAGGAGTCGGCCTACGCGATCGGGCTGACCCCGGACGTCGAGGGGGTGCGCGACCGGGTGATCACGAGCGACCACAACGCCTTCTACAACCACTCGCGCCCGGCCCACAACACGCTCAAGCACCGCCCGCCCTTCGGACCGACGGGCTCGGCCATGAGCGAGGCCACCGAGCGTCAGGTCATGCAGTCGATCTTCGGCGAGACCTGCGCTGAGGAGGTCGCGTTCCACGCCCAGCAGAAAATGGTCGGCCCCTTCAGCCTGCCCCTGGGCGCGCACATGCTGACCTACCGCGCGCAGCACATTACCGGCGCCTGGCACGGCGGGAGCACCTTCGCCCGGATCCTGGGCAGCCCCCACAAGAAGACCCAGCTCGCCGAGGTGATCCCGCGGCTGACCAAGCACAACCGCGCCGAGAACAGCACCGCGGCCACCTTCGCCGCGCACCCGGCCAACGAGGGCCAGGGCTGGAGCGCCGAGCACCTCGACCTGGCCTTCGAGCTCGACCCGGCCAAACGCGACGACCGCAGCGTGCACGCGGAAATGACCGGGTTCCTCGCCAAGGGCCTCCAGATCTGGAACGGCGAGTTCGGCCGGCACAGCATGCCCCCAGGCACGATCGTGTGGGGCAACCTCGACCCCTGGAACGACCCCGAGTTCCGCGCCGGCAACCCCGACTGGGACCAGGAGCTGAACCTCGGCCTGCGCCAGTGGCACGAGCTCACGTCCAAGACCCTGAGCTACGAGCTCGCGGCGTACCCTGGGATCCGCTTCCCGCGCAAGGTGTTCCTGATCGCGGGCAGCGACGCCCACGGCGACTTCAACGGCACCGAGGACCGCTTGGCGACCATGGTCGGCGCCCAGGCCACCTTCGACGTCGACGCCAACGCCTACGGCAAGGCCCTGACCTACGTGCTGCCCCGCGAGGGCGAGTCGGCGCTGGACGCCATGATCGCCGGGCACTCGGTGCTCACCGACGGCCCGCTGCTCGAGTTCGCCCTCGACGCCGACGCGCGCTGGGACCCGGCGCAGCAGAGCTGGGACGCCGCGGGCACCCGCTTCCAGGACCGCGACGGCCAGATCGGCGGCGGCGGCCCCTTCGACGGCCAGGGCACGGCGCTGGTCGCCCGGGGCAGCCAGGGGCCGCGGATCGGCTTCCGCTACAGCTCGAACCGCGAGTGGGGTCCCCTGAGCCGCGTGGCCCTCTACCAGACCACCCCGGGTCAGCCCAACGCCATGGGCCAGCGCCCGCGAGGCGGAACGCTGCCCCTGCCCGTCGAGACCTTCGCCACCACCGCCCCGGACGCGATCCACCAGGCCAGCCTGCCCCAGGCGATCCAGGCCACCACCGCGCTCTCGCTGGGCGGCTACAGCCGCGACCCCTCGGAGCTGATCACCGACGACCGCCGCTGCCTGACCAACGCGGTCTACGCCGTGCCCTTCGACCTCGACGCCCGGGTCGAGCGCACCGAGGTCGACGCCCAGGGCAACGGCTCGATCCCCCCGGGCGCGCTCAAGGTGCGCTGGGCCTTCGACATGTCGCTGCGCCCGCTGGCCTACGCCGTCGAGCTCAAGGCGCTCTCGAGCGAGGGCCGCTCGACCGCCGTCGACCACGGCCCGATCGACGTGCTGACCCCCGTCGGGACCTGGACCGGGAGCGAGACCCACCTCGACTGCGTCTACGAGCTGACCAACAGCCGCCCGATCCCGCTGAACCTCGACCGCTTCGGCAGCAGCCCGGAGGCCGTGACCTTCGTGGTCAGCTTCCGCGACGCGCCCCAGGACCCCTTCGGCAACCGCCTGAACCGGATCGCCACGACCTTCGAGGTCCCTGGGATCGGCCACGGCGGCGGCGTGGGGCCCGAGGTCGAGCGCGGCCCCGCGTGCGAGCCCGCGTTCCTGGGCATGGTCTCCAAGCTCGGCGGGCCGGTGCCGGTCGCGCCCCGCGCGGAGGAGCCCGAGGGGCCCGCGGCCTTGGCCAGCGACGCGTCCCGCCCGCCGGTGCGCGAGGCCGTGGACGGCGGCCCGGGTGAGCTGGCCGCCGCGCCCCTGGGCGTGCTCGAGCGCCGCCTGGCCGAGCGCGACGCCTCGAGCCGCGCCGACGCCGAGGCCGAGGCCGCCCGCGAGCGCGCCGAAGTCGAGGCCGCCCGCGCGCTCCTCGGAGAGCAGCCGGGCGCGGCCGCGGGCGACGCGCCCCTGGCGGGCCCCGCCCCCACCCTGGAGCCGATCGACCTCGACGCGGCGCAGCCGGTGCCCAGCGCCGGCCTCCTCGGCGGCAGCCCCTCGCACCTCGGCAGCGGCTTCGGCCTCGAGCTCGGCCCGACCCCGGACACCGACGACGGCCTCGACCGCAGCCGGATCCGCGCCGCGGGGACGCCCGTCGCCGGCGCCCCCCTGGAGCGGGTTACCGCCGAGGCGCCGACCCCGGTCGCGCCCGCGGGCCCGGCCGAGCTGCCCGGCACCTCGGCCCCGGTCGCGGTCGCGCCGCTCGACGCCGGCCTGGCGGGCGCCCCGGTGCTCGGAGGCCCGGCCCCCAGCGGCCTCGACCTGACCCCGACCGGCGAGCACCGCCTGGGCGGCGCCGCGGGCGCCCTCGACCCCCACGCGGTCGCCGACGAGGACACCGGGAGCTGCAGCCTGGCCGGCCCGGGTCAGGGCTCCGGCTGGCCGGCCCTCCTGCTGCTGGCGCTCCTGGCCGGCGTCCCCGCCCTGCGCCGCTGGGCCTGAGCTAACCCCGCGGCGACGCGGCGGAGACGAGCTCCCAGCTCGCCCCCCCGAGCCAGGGGCCGGACCCCTAGCCCGCTTCGCTCACGAGGGCTCGCCAAACTTGGTCGTCGAGAGAGCCGAAGCTCGGGGGCGGATCCTTGAGCGGCGACGAAACGTCTTTGAGCCGTTGGGCTCCAAGTGATGCGAAATCGCCCCGTCGAGGGCGAGGGTTGAGCCCGATCGCGGTCGCGACCCGGTTGCGTGTCGGTTGCAGACCTCGGACTACATAACGACCGCGGAGCTGGTTGGGCTTGAGAGGTTCGCCGCGACCTCTCGGAAGACCGCGCCAAATGGGCAGTTCGACGACAGCTCGACCCACACCTTGCGCGCCGAGATTCGGACCCGAGCCGCGATCTTGAGCAGCTTGACTCGGATCGTGTCTGCGCGGGCCTTGGCCAGGCTCGTTCCTTCGAGGCCCAGGTCGCGGAGCGTCTGGATCAGCATGTAGGCCACAGCCGAGAAGTAGAGCCGGTTCTGGTTGGCGCGCAGGGTCTTCGCGCTGACCCGCGTGCCGAAGAGGTAGAGCTGCTTCTCCTTGATCCGGTTCTCCATTTCGCCGCGCGGACAGTAGTGGTCTTCGTAGACCTCGGCTGGGGTGGCCTCTTTGCGCGAGAGAGTCGTGACCACGAAGCGTGGGTTTGCCTTGCCCACCAGGTGCTCTGCCTTCGCCACCACGCGGCGCTTGCGGGTCCAAGAGTCCAGCGTCTCGTACTGAAACTGCTTGAACACACGCGCCGGCTGGCCGGTTCGCTCGTGCATGCGACGTGCGCGCTCGAGTTCGGGTTTGATCTTCGCCTCCAAGCGGCTGTTGCGGGCCAGGCCGAGTACGTAGTCGACGTTGTTCTCCTCGCACCAGGCCATTAGCGTGTCGCGGCAGAAGCCCGAGTCACCGCGGACGACGATTCGTGTCTTGGGCCAGGCGGTCCGCACCTTGGTCACGATCCGTTGGACCTCCTCGACGGCGTGGCGAGCAGGATCACCGTCGGCCGTCTGCAAGCGAACGCCCAGCAGGTAGTCCCCGCAGAACACGTAGAGCGGCAGGTAGCAGTAGCTCAGGTAGTAGCCGTGGAAGAAGCGCCCTTCCTGGTGTCCGTGCAAGGGAACGTCGGAGTTGTCGAGGTCGAGCACGATCTCCTTGGGAGGCCTGCCACGCGGGGACCTCGCGCGAAGGAAGTGATCCACGAAGAAGGCGTCGACGGCCTCAGAGTCCACGTCGATCCGCTTGTAGCGTTCCTCGGACGGATCGTCGGGGGTGAGCTCGAGGCGGTTGAGTGTGGCGCTGCTTGCCAGCGCTTTGCCCTGCTCAGACAGGCGGCGATTGGCGCCCAGGGGATCCTGCTTGCCGACAGCCACAGCAAGTAGCGGATCGTGCCGCAGGGTGTCGTGGTCGTTCAGGTCCTCGTAACCGAGCACCAGGGCAAACACGCGCTGCGCGATCAACTCGACGAGAGAGTGGCTGATCCGGCTTGGGTCGCGGTGATCTCGAAAGCAGCGCGCGAAGCCTTCAATGACGCGAGAGCGCTGCTCCACCCGCCTCAGGAGCAGGGCACCGCCGTCGCTGGACATGTCGCCAGCATTGAAGTCGGCAACGATCTCGCGGCGCCCAAGGCGCCCAAACAGGACTCGGTCAGGGGTACAGTCTGTGCGCACGGCTGTCGGTCTCCAACTGCTTGAGGTTGCGTCGCAACACCCTTATGGCAGCGAGGTACGACAGCCGTGCGTTCTTCTTGGTGATGTATGCGGGCTAGCCCAGGAAGGACCAGCCGCCGAGGGCGTCGATCAGGGCCTGCCCCTGGCGGTCCGGCGCGCGGCGCGACGCGAGGCTCGCCAGGCGCTCGAGCAGCTCCGCCGGCGGCTCGCCGGTCAGCGCGTGGTGCTGCGGGTCGAGCTCTTCGAGGAACGCGCGCGCGCTCTTGACCACGCTCGGCGGCCGCCCGCCGCCCTGGAGGTGCACGCCGACCAGCTCCGCCCCCGCGTCGCGCAGGCGCTGCGCCGGGTCCTGCCAGCGGATCTGGGTGTAGGGCGGCTGCTCGGGGACGTGGCTGGGCACGTCGCTGAACACGAGCACTGCGCGCGCGGCCTGGGGCCGCCAGTCGAGCTCGCTCGCCTGCTGCAGCGCGACCTCGAACGCGTCGGGCAGGTCGATCCCGTCGACCGGGTCCTCGAGCACCTGAGCCACGAAGGCCTGGAGCGCGGCGGCGTCGCCCCAGGCGGGCTGGAGCTCGGTCACGAAGCGCGGGCGCAGGTGCGCCTGAGGGTGGTCGCCGACCGCGATCGCGCGCAGCCGCGCGGCGCCCAGCGGCGCGAGCAGCGCGGGGAGCGCGGCCTCGAGCAGCGCGTGGCTCGTGCCGCCGCCGCGGGTGGCGCGGAACACGACCAGCGCGTCCAGGGCCACCGCTTGCCCCGAGCTGGCCCAGTCGAAGCCCAGGGCGGCCTCCCGCGCGCGGGCCTCGGCCTCGCTCGCCGGCCGCGTCGCCAGGGGCACCTGGTCCGCGAGCGCGGTCCAGCCCGCCTCGAAGCTCCAGGCCAGGGACACCTGCTCCGTGCCCGCGGGCAGCTCCAGGGCCCGGAGCTCGTCCCCGAGCTCGAGCAGGAGCGGGCTCAGGGCCTGGGTCCGCCGCAGCGGGAAGGGGCCGAAGCGCGCGGGCAGCGCGGCCCCGGCCGGCACCAGCTCCCGCGGCGCGAGGCTGCCGTGGCGCAGCTCCCAGGCGCGCACGGCCGGTGCCTGCGGCGCCGCGGCGCCGGCGCCAGCGTAGGCGGCCCCGCGCGCTGCGGCGAAGCCCGGGCGCTCGGCGACGACGGTGGGCAGCCCCAGCCCCGCCAGGGCCGCGAGCAGCGGCTGGAGCACCGGCCCGATCCCGGCCATGCCGCCGGCGATCACGATCCGCTCGCAGGCGCGCTCACGGACCAGGGCCACGAGCGTCGGGAGCGCGACCCGCCAGCTCTCGACGAACTCCCCGAGCAAGGTCTGGCCCTGGCGCGCGTCGAGCTCGTAGACCTGCCCCCCGCACTCGCGGACCCAGGGGCCGCGGGTGCGCGAGCACAGCTCCTTCAGCTCCCGCGCCGCCTCCACCGGGTGCTGGAGCGCGTAGGCCAGGTCGTCGTCGAGGCGCGCCCCCGCCAGCGGCGAGGCCACCTCGTGGGCCTCGAGCACGGGGAAGTCCCGGGTCCCGACCCGTCGCCAGCGGACCCAGCCCACCCGCACGTCGCGTTGTCCCAGGTCGAGCACCGCCTCACGCTCGGCCGTCGCGGGCGACTCCTCCCGCGCGGCGATCGCGATCGCCACGAGCGGGTCGAGGGTCCCGCGCACCTGGACGCCTTCACCCTCGAGCTCCTGGCGCACGGCGGCGAGCTGGTCGGCGCTGGCGGTGAGCAGCACGGCCTCCCCCGCACTCCAGCGCGCGGCGCTGCGCGGGGTGCGCAGCGCGCCCCAGGCGGGGTCGACCACCGCCACCGCGCGCGCGTCGCGCAGGCGCGAGCGCTTGACCCACGCCTCCCCCACGTCCAAGCCCAGGATCGCTTCCGTCATGCGCTCGAGGATACGCCGCCGCGGGGCGCCCGCTAGCGGGCGCGCTCCCGGGCGGTCTTGATCTGCTCGCGGAGCTTCTCGGCCTGGTCGCGGTAGTCGCCGCGCAGGCCCTTGAGCTTGCTCGCGTAGCGGAAGGCCTTGGACCAGTCCTTCTCCTTCTTGAAGTCGTTGGCTGCGGTGGTGTAGACGGTCGCCAGGACCTTCTTCACCGCCTCCTCACGCTCCACGGGCTCGGCCACGTCCTCGACCTTGCGCACGTCGTCCTCCACGTCCTCGGACGTGTCGCGCTTGAGCAGGTTCCAGTACTGGGTCAAGGCCCGGGTGAACGCGTTGAGGTGGTTCACGTCGCTGCTCTTGCCGTAGGCCGTGGCCCACGAGCGGCACGCCTGGCCGTAGTCGCGGTTGCGCTCGGCGAGCTTGGCCTCCTCGACGTAGGCCTCGGGCCCGCTCGCGACCTCCAGGTCGGGGTTGTACTCCTGGGCCAGCTCGAGGTCCTCGCGGTAGCCCTCGAAGTCTCCTGAGAACTTCTTGGCCTCGGCCCTGAGCAGGATCGCCGGCACGTAGCCCGGGTAGACCTCGAGGCAGCGGTCCAGCGGGCGGATCGCGCCGGCGTAGTCCTTGCGCTGCATGTGCTCCTGAGCCTCCGCCGCAGCGCGGGCCGCGGCCAGGTCCTCGTCCAGACCGGCGAGGTCCCCGTCGAGGAAGCGCACGCCCTCGAGCAGGAGCTTGGTCTCGCGGGTGGGGGCGTCGGTCGAGAGGTCGGCCACGGCGCGGAAGTGCAGCAGCTCGCCGCCGGGCGCGCGCAGGACCAGCCCCAGGAACGCGTGCAGCACCCGCCGCCCCTCGGGGTAGTCGTGGAGCTGATAGAACACGACCTCTTGCCCGTCGCGGGTCGAGCGCTCGAGCGCCTTGACGTCGAGGAACCCCGAGTTCTGCTTCTTGTGCTGGGCCACGACCTCGTCCGCGATCCCCTGCGGCGTCCCGGCCTTGACCACCTCCACGTCGACCACCGCCTCCTCGCTGCCGCGGACGGCGCGCACCGGGCGCTCGCGGTCGAAGGGCCGGGCGAGGAGGGACCAGGGGCCGTGGGGCGCGAGCAGGTAGAAGCCCAGCTCGTGGTCTATGTAGCGCTCGGGGCTCTCCACCACCGGCGAGAGGAAGGAGAAGCAGCGCAGCAGCGCCTGGGCTTCGTCGGCGGTGAGTTTGGCCTTGGGCGCCACCCGCACCGCGACCGCGAACTCGAGGCCCCCGTGACGCAGGCGCAGCTCGTGCAGCTCCCAGCTCTCGTCGCTGCCGATCACCTCGACCTTGCTCTTGCCCTGGAGCAGGATCTCGCCGCCGAGCTCGACCCAGGAGTAGGTGGGGCGCTGGGCCTTGGCATAGCGCAGGAGCAGCTCGTCGTTGGCCCCCTCGGTCACGCGGTTGTCGCTGACGCGCCCGGCCTCCTTGGCGAACTCGTAGTCACCGGCGGGGGTGATCCAGAGCTCGAGGTAGACCTGCTCGGCGGGGTGCTTGTAGGCCTCGGCCAGGAGCGGCTGGGTGGCCTGCTGCGGGACCCAGCCGTCGGGGGGCGCGAGGGTCAGGCGGCGCTGGAGCTTGCGGTGCTGCTCGTCGGACAGCCGCGGAGGCTTGCCGCGGTCGACGCTGTCCACGTCCGGGATCAGCTCGACGTCCGCCATGTCGAACCAGCGCGTGCCGCGGTCGGTCTTGACCTTGACCCGGTCGCCCTGGACCTCCCACTCGACGCCGTTGAGCTCCTTGCGCAGCCCGCGGATCAGGACGGTCCCGGACGGCATGCACCAGGCGCCGGACGCCAGGAGGAGCAGCGCGCCGCCGATCGTCCCCAGCCGGTTCACCACCACGTCACCTCCTCCGGTCGAGCCTCGCGCGCAGGCTTCCAGTCTAACGCCGCGCCCGGAATCGCGCTTCGGTCTCCCCCGCCCGGCCGGGGGCGAGAGGCTGCTATGATCGCGGCGTGAGACGCGTGCTCTGGCTCCTGGCTTCAGCGGCGATCGCCTGCGCCCCCCTCGGGGCTCAGGACGCGACGACCTACCTCCCGCTGCTCGAGGACGTGGTCCCCGAAGCGCCGGGGCTGCTCGAGGCCTTCGAGCTGGCCCAGGACCCCGAGGAGCGCATGGCCGCCCTCGACGCGCTGTGCCGCCTGGCGGCGTCCCGCGAAGCCGGGAGCGCGTTGATCGCGCGCAGCGAGGGCGTCCTGCGCGGGCTGCGGGCCACAGCCTCGCGCGCCGAGCGCCGAGGAGCGCGCGCGCTGTTCGCCGAGTATCAGCAGCGCCTCGTGCCCGCCCTCGAGCAGCAGGGCGAGCGCATGCCTCGCGGCGCAGCCCGGCGGCCCCCGCGGCCGCTCCAGCCTGGCGCGGGAGCGCGCCTTCGAGGAGGGCGACGTGGCGACGCCTGCGGCTGGCTCGAGGCCGCCCGGGCGGCTGGGGGCACGCCTCGAGGGCGCCGCGGTCGAGGTGCGACGCCTGGGCCCACGCCCAGGCGACCGGTGAGCTCGCCGCCGTCGGCTCCCACGTGCCCCCGGCCTGGAGCGCGAGGGCGCGCCTGCCGAGCGCCCGGCGCTGCCCGAGCTGCCCCGGCGCGATCCGGAGCTGCTCAGCAACACCTACCTCCGGGGGCGGCGATTGGCTGGAGCACAGCCTGAGCGTGCCCCTGGTCATGCCGACCCGGGTCCTGATCTCGACCGGGAGCGCGGTCTACCGCACCAGCCACACCGGGACCCTGCTGGGGCAGTTCCCGCCGCGCCCCGACGGCGCGGCTCCGCCGCCGGCGGAGGCCACCCGGCTGCGGGCCGAGCTCACCCGCCACGGCGACCTCGTGTTCGCGCCGTTGGCCCTCGAGCGCTGGCTGGCCCCGGCGCGGGAGCCGGGCCCTGCAGACAGCCAGGACCTGGCCCTGGGCGGCTACTACCACTGCCTGGTCGGCCTCGACCCGGACACCCTGCGCGTGCTGTGGTGGGACGGCGACCCGGGCCCCCAGAGCGCGCCTCAGCCCCTGGCCGCAGACCCGGAGGTCGAGGCGCGGCTGCGGGCGGGGCACGTGATCGCCTGCACCAGCGACGGCGCCCGGCTCTACGTCGCGCTCCTGACCAAGGGCAGCGAGCTCAGCCTCGACCTCTTCGCCTACCGCACCACGAGCCGAGTGGGGGCGCCGGTCGCCCTCGAGCCGGCCTGGGAGGGCCCGGTGCGGGTGGTGCAGGTCGAGCGCGGCGGGAGCGAGGACCAGGCGGTGCGCCCCGAGGTCGCGGCGCGGCTGGTGGTCGACGGCTGCGGGCGCTTGATCGTGACCACCGACGTGGGCGTGGTGGCCTGCGCGGCCGCGGCCAGCGGCGACCTGGAGTGGGTCGTCGAGCGCGAGGCCGAGGCCGACGAGACGGAGTTCCGCCGCTGGGGCATGCGCAAGGAGGCCCCGACGCCGGCCCCGCCCGTGAGCGCGGTGATCGTCCCCGATCCCGAGCGCGCCGAGCAGGGCGGGATCGCGGTGGCCTACGCCGGTCCGGCCCTGCTGGGGATCCGCCTGCGGGACGGGACCCCGCTGTGGAGCTACCCCCGGGGCAAGCCTCCCAGCCGGCTCGAGTTCCTGCTCCCCGGGGAGGGCAGCGGGGTCCTGGCCTACGGCGCGAACCTCGCCGTAGGCCTCGACGCGACCACCGGGCGCAACCTGCACCCCCAGGGACGCCCGCTGAATCTGGGCCGCTTTCGCTTCTGCGGAGAGGGCGCGCCGGTCGCCGGCGGCTACGTGCTCCCGGTGCGCCACCAGAACGGCGGCGGGCTGAGCCTGCACCGGCTGGCCTGGCGTCGGCTCCCGGCGGGCGGACGCTCGGTCCTGTTCGACGGCTCCCACCGCCTGCCGCTGGACCAGCCCGCGAACCTCGTGGTGGAGGGCGACCACGTCGTCGCCGTGGGCGCCACCCGGCTGATCGTGGTCAGCTTCGCCGGCGCCGGCGGGGACTGACCCCTCTCAGTCACCGGCGCTCGTGTCATGAGCGGCCCGATCCAGGGCCTGCTCGAAGCGGTCCCAGCTCACCCGCCGCCGCGCGAAGCTCGGCTCGACCCCCAAGGTCGAGAGCTCGACGCACCACGCCAGGGCCTCGCGCGGGCCGCCGGCGAGGTCGACCAGCGCCTCGAAGGCGACCAGCGCCTGCCCGTAGTAGACCGAGACCGCGGCCTGGTCGTCGCCGCGCGCGCGCGCGCCGGCGAGGAACGACGCCCAGGGGGTGAGGGTCCCGGCGGCCTCGGCGCCGCGCACGGCGCCGCGGGCTTGAGCCCGCGCCCGCGAGCTCTCCACGAACTGCGCCGCGCCCTCGTGGGCCCAGCCCGAGAGCGTGGGCGCGAACACGAACAGCACCCCGTGGGCGATCTCGTGGGGGAACGTCGTCTGATAGAAGCTGCGCAGGGGGTAGGCCCGGATCTGGATCAGGAGCCCGTCGGGGGCGGGGAACTGCTGGGCGTGGCCGCTGGCGAGCTGCATGCCGTCGGCCTGTTCGTAGGCGCGCTTGTTCTCGAACAGGAACACCTGCGTGCGCCCGCTCCAGGCCAGCTCCGCGCGCTTCAGCTCGAGGCGCTCCAGCACGTGCTCCAGCGCCTGCTCCGGCGCCGCGCGCAGCCAGGGCTCGATCTTGGGGAACGGGTGGTAGATCACGAAGTCGGGGCCGGCCTCGACGCGCCGCCAGCGCTCGCCGACTCCGGGCGAGTCGGCCTCGAGGCCTTCGCCGCCGAGCTGGCGGCGGGCGACCTCGCCCAGCCAGGCCGGGGTCAACCCGCTGCGCTTGCCGAGGTCCCCGACCAGCGCGCGGTAGCGCTTGCCGGCCTCGGCGCGCTCGCCCTGGAGCTCGCGGGTGCGCGCGTAGAGGTAGGCATAGCGCCGTGAGCTCGGCGCGTCGGCCAGGAGCTGGCGGAAGATCGCCTCGGCCTCCTCCAGGCGCCCCTCGCGCAGGGCGGCCACGCCCTTGCTCCACGGTGTGTGCGCGCCCTCGGGCACGCCGGGCTCGGCGACGGGCCCCGCCGGCGGCGCCGCGCCTCCCTCCTGTGGGGGCGTCTCGCGCGCGCCGACCTCGCGCTCGAGCTCGGCCAGCTCGCGGCGCGCTGGCTCGCGGATCGCGGGGTCCGGGTCCTCGGCCAGCGCGCGGTAGATCCGCCGCGCCTCGTCCAGGGCGCCGCTCTTGCGCCGCTCCCGCGCCAGCGCCAGCCGGCTCGCGCCGGCGTCGGTGCGCTCGATCGAGCGCACGAGCTTGCGGGGGAACTCGAGCTTGCCCGACCCGGGCACGCGCACCACGACCTTGGTCGCGGTCTCCTCGATCACCTCGCCCTGGATCGCGCGCCCGCTGGTGAGGTGCACCACGTCGCCCCGGGCGGCGGCGGCGACGAGCAGGAGCCAGATCCAGCGAGGGGCGCGCATGGGGCGAGTGTGGCCGGCCCCAACGGGCGCCGCAACACGCTGAGAGACCACGGGTTGAGAAAACTTCGCGAGAAACAAAAGGTAGCCGAGCGCCTCGCCGATACAGACCCCAGAGCCTCGAACGGCTTCAGGAATCCAGCATGTCGGCCACCGCCCTGTCCACCTTCAGCCTCGCCCTGCGCGACCCCTACACCGAGGCGTCGTACTGGCTCGAGCCCGGGGGGCAGCTCTTCGTCGGCCGGCACCCCACCAACGACCTGGTCGTCGACCGGCCCCAGGTGAGCCGCTTCCACGCGACCCTGGTGTGGGACCGGGGCGCCGAGCGCCCGGTGCTGCGCGACCTCAACAGCCAGAACGGCACGCGCCTCGACGGCGAGCCCCTCGCCGGGGACGAGCCCGTGGTGCTCCACGGGGGCGAGCGGCTGACCTTCGGCGGCGCGCGCTTCGACGTGGAGCTGGTGCACGAGGGCGTGGCCGCCCCGGCGCTCCTCACCGAGGACAGCTCCGAGGTGCTCCTGTTCAGCGACCACGGGCCCTCGGTCGAGGGCTACGTCTGGAACCGCGAGTCCCTCCTGCGCAAGCTGCTGCAGCTCGAGGACGAGCGCCGCACGGGGACGTTCACCTTCAACGACGGCCAGGGCAGCGCCCAGCTCGTCGTGGGGCTGGGCCGGGTCCTGGCCGCGACCTGGGGCGAGCGCTCCGGCCGCGCGGCGGTCGAGGCGCTGCTCCAGGCGAGCCGCGGCTACTACAGCTTCAGCCGCAGCTTCGAGCCCACCGAGGCTCAGCTCGAGCTCAGCGTGCGCGCGCTGCTGGCCCTCGACCAGGACGACACCCGGCGCATGCGCCGCGTCGAGCCCGAGGACGTCGTCGGCCCCAGCGGGACCCTGTTCACGCTGAACCTGAACGAGCTCTGGGGGGCGTAGCGGCTCCAGGCCGCGCAGCCGCGGAGTTGCTACGCAACTCCTGACGACGTTGCTCGGCGCTCACGAGGCGGACAACGCGTCGCTCCTCCCCGGCTGCTAGAGGTAGCTCAGGCCGAGGAGCGTGAGCTCCGGCACGACCTCGTCGATCGCGAGGCAGGCCTGGGCGATCCGGGCGGCGTCGCCGCCGGTGGCCACGACCCGCGGGGACCCACCCACGATCGCGCTCAAGCGGGGGCAGAGCGCCTCCACCAGCCCCACGACTCCCCAGAACACGCCGGCGGCAATGTTCGCCGGGGTGTCGCGCCCGAGGGCCGGCGGCGGCGCGTCGACGCGGGTGATCTGCGGGAGGAGCGCGGTGTCCCGCGCCAAGGCGCGGGCCTGGGTCGTGAGCCCCGGGGCGATCGCGCCGCCGCGGAAGGCGCCCGCGCGGTCGACGACCTCGAAGGTCACGGCGGTCCCCAGGTCGACCACGATCGTGGCCTGCCCTGGTCGCGCGCGGGCGGCCCACACCGCGTTCGCCAGGCGGTCGGCGCCCACGGTCTCGGGGGTGTCGACGTCGAGGGCGATCGGCGCGGTGACCGAGGTCAAGCGCTGGCAGCCCAGGCCCCGCGCGCCGAGCCAGGTCACGGTCTGCGCCTCCAGGGCCGGGACCACACTCGCGAGCCAGGCGTCCTCGGCGCGCTCGAGCAGCGGGAGCCAGGGGTCACGCCCCTGGTCGTGGGGCACGTGCAGGACCTGCTCCAGCACGCCGGGGCGCGGCGAGAGCGCGAGGTGCGCGCGGGTGTTCCCCAGGTCGATCAGGAGCCGCACGGCGCGGCTAGCTCAGGGGCTCGGACTCGCCGCTGGTGTCGGGGCTGCTGGGGCCGAGCTTGGCGAGCAGCTCCTCGAAGTGGCGCTGGAGCTGGAGCTCCGAGGCGGCCAGGGTCTCGAACCAGTCGGCGACGGCGTCGAAGCCCTCCTCGCGCGCGGTCTTGGCGAAGTTGACGTACATCGTCTCCGCCTCGTAGGTCGTGCGCGAGATCGCCGCGCGCAGGTTCTGCTCGTTGGTGCCGATCGAGACCCGGGTCACGGGGTCGCTGACCGCGCTGAGGAAGTCGAGGTGCCCCAGGGTGCGCGTGCCCTGGCCCTCGACGGCGGCGCGGAACATGAGCGAGCACTCGAGCTGACCTTCGAGGTCCGCGCGGTTGGCGAAGTAGCGGTAGCGCGCGACGTCCTGACAGTCCGCGGCGAAGGCCGCCTTGAGGTTCTCGAAGGTCCGGGAATCGCGGAGGTCGGGCTCGGGCATGCGCTCTCCCTGCAGAGGTCGCCGGCGCACACGGCGCGGGCTGCTGGCAGGAGGCCGAATGCTACGGGTGTGCGCAGAGGCGAGCAAGGACGCTGTCCGAAGCCTGGAGCTTGACCGGCCGTGGAGGGTGCGGTATCACCCGCCGGGCCGGGGGCGACATGCAAGTCTTGGTGGTTGGAGCAGGCGGACGCGAGCACGCGCTGTGCTGGAAGCTGGCGCAGTCGCCGCAGGTGGACAAGGTCTACGTGGCCCCGGGGAACGCGGGCTGCGAGGCCGTGGCCGAGCGCGTCCCGATCCGCCCCTCCCAGCTCGACGCGCTCGTGGACTTCGTGCACGGCAAGTCGATCGACCTGACCGTGGTCGGCCCCGAGGCGCCCTTGTGCGAGGGCCTCGTCGACCGCCTGCAGAAGCTGGGGCACAAGGTCTTCGGCCCGACCAAGGAGGCCGCCAAGCTCGAGGCGAGCAAGTCCTACGCCAAGGCCCTGGCGCGGCAGCACAACATTCCCGGCCCCGACTTCAAGACGTTCACCGCGGCCCACGCCGCGCGGAACTACCTCGACCGCGCCGCGGAGTTCCCCCTGGTGGCCAAGGCCGACGGGCTGGCCGCCGGCAAGGGCGTGCGGATCTGCAAGACCCGCGAGGAGGTCGAGGAGCACATCGCCGACTGCTTCGAGCGCCGGACCTTCGGCGCGGCCGGCGAGTGCCTGGTGTTCGAGGAGTTCGTGCGCGGCACCGAGGCCAGCGTGCAGGTGGTCACCGACGGGAGCACGCTGCTCGTGCTCGAGCCCGCCCGCGACTACAAGGCGGCCTACGACGGCGGCGAGGGCCCGAACACCGGCGGCATGGGCGCGTTCAGCCCGGCGCCGATCGACAAGAAGCTCATGCGGCGGATCGAGGAGAAGGTGCTCCTGCCCACGGTCCACGCCATGGCGCGTGAGGGCCACCCGTTCCGCGGCGTGCTCTACGCCGGGCTGATGCTCACCCCCACGGGGCCGCGCCTGCTCGAATACAACGTGCGCTTCGGCGACCCCGAGACCCAGCCGACCCTGGTGCGCCTGAAGAGCGACCTGTTCGAGCTGCTGTGGCGCACCGTCGAGGGCACCCTGGGCGAGTACGAGGTCCGCTGGGACCCGCGCCCGGCGGTCACGATCACCCTCACCTCCGCCGGCTACCCGGGGCGCTACGAGCGCGGCAAGCCGATCACCGGGATCGAGAAGGCCGAGGAGCACCCCGACGTGGTCGTGTTCCACGCCGGCACCGAGAAGCGCGTGGGCAAGCTCGTCACCAACGGCGGGCGGGTGCTGAACGTCACCGCCCTGGGCGCCACCCGCGAAGAGGCCCGCGAGAAGGCCTACGCCGCCGCCAAGGAGATCCACTTCGACGGCGTGGTGTTCCGCACGGACATCGGCGAGTAGCGCGAACGGCCGAGGAAGGCGCGCCTGCCCCCGCGCGCACCTCCCCCGGCCAGGTGTGTTCGTGCGCTACCAGGACCCGGTCTTGTCCAGGTTCGCCTGGGGGATCTCGTAGCCGAACTCGATCAGGCGCGGGGTGTACTCCGTCGGCCCGCGCAGCGCGTAGTGGTCGGGCTTGCCGCGGATCGAGGTCCAGCTCATGGCCTGCGCGCTGGGCTTGCGGCTGAACCCGAGCGGAATGATCTCGTAGCGCCCCTCGCGCTCGAACAACCCGAAGCCCATGCCCACGTAGTTGTCGACCTGGTGCTGGTTGGGGAACGGCTTCATGACCTTGTTGGTCTCGGCGCAGGTGAGCTTGATCAAGCGCCCGTACTTCTTCAGGTGGTCGAGGTTGGGAATGTTGCCCTGGTCGTCCTCGACCCCGAAGTCGTCGGGGAACACCACCGTCGAGAGCTTCTTGGCCCACAGCGCGTCGTAGTAGGCCTGGAGCGCCGGGCGGTTCTCCTCGGTGAGGGTCAGTTGGAAGCGGCCGTGGGCGCCCTTGGCGGTGAAGTCCACCGAGAGGTGCGGGTTCGCCGAGAACTCCAGGGTGTAGGTCCCCGGCTTCTGGTCGAGCAGCCAGCGCGTGAAGTGCAGCGCCGGGAGGTAGGCCAGGTGCGTGGGGTAGGTGGTCTGGGGGTCCGGCAGGAGGTCGACCACGACCACGCCCACGCCTTCCAGGTCCTTGCCGGTGACCGTCGAGTAGGGCGCCAAGCGCCAGGGCTGGCTGCTCTGGCCCTGGATCTGGAACTTCACGTCGGGCAGGCGCGTGGTCTCGTAGCCGAGGGTCGAGTCGCGGCGCTTGAAGCCGAGGCTGGCCACCGACTCGGAGAGGTAGCCCACCAGGTAGAAGGGCTGGCCCGGGGTGATCTCGGTGACCACGTCGCCCTGGCGCTCGCTGCCCAGGGTCTGCTTCGTGGAGAACCCGACCAGCTCGCGCATGTGGGCCACGTGGAACGGCCCCTTGATCAGCGGCTTGATCGCGGCCAGGCGCTCCTCGACCACCGCCTGCGCCTCCTTCAGCCGGGCGGGGAGGTGCGGGTTCTGGGGCTGACAGCGCGCGATCGCCTTGGCCAGGCGCACCGCGGCCAGCGCCTCGTCCAGGGTCTTGGTGCCCTCGAGCCGCTCGGGCACGGCGTCGGCGAGCTCCTGATCCTTGCCGGCCAGCCGCGCCTTGACCTCGTAGATCGTGGGCAGGTAGTAGCGGTTGACCCGGTCGAGGTCCTTGTCGGCGATCTGCGGGCGCTTCTGGCCGCCGTAGGGCATGTCGCCGTACTTCTGCGGGTTCTGCATGCCGTAGTAGGCGAACACCTCGGGGTGCGCCTTGGCGTCCTCGGCGATCCGCGCGAGGACCGCGGCGAGGTCGAGCTGCTCCAGGGTCTCCGCCTGGTTCTTCAGGGTGCCGGGGCTGATCGTGGCGGGGAAGTTCTTGGCCGCCTCGTAGGGCCCGCGGTAGAAGGCCTCGAGGGCGGCGCCCACGCCGGCGGCGGCCTGGGCCTGCTCCGCAGCAGCGCCCGCCTCCTTGCGGCGCAGGTCGGTGTTGGCGCGGAGCTTGGCGGGCAGCTCGGGGAGGTTCCCCAGCGGCTCCTCGGGCCAGCGCTCCTGGATCGCCTTGATCCCGGCCTCGAAGCGGTCGGTCAGGGCGTCGAGGTCACGGTTCCAGCGCTCGTTCTGCCACTGGCCTTGCTTGCCGTGGGCGACGACCTGCTGGAACAGCTGCTTGACCGCGATCACGGCCTTGATCGCCTCGGGGTCGACCACGGGTCCGCCGCCCGGAGCGCGGAGCTTGGGCTCTGGGAGGACCTGCCGAGCGTCCGACGGCATGCCGTCGAAGCGGATCTCGTACTCCGGCGGGTTCCCCGGCGTGACCTTCCACACCTTGCCGGCGTACCAGCGGCCGTCCGGGCCCTGGGCCTCCACGGCCTGGCCGTTGCGGAAGGCCGGCTTCTGTTGGGCGAGGGCCCCGCCGGCAGCGGCGAGGCACACGCAGATCGTGACGAGAGGGGGGCGCAGCATGGAAACTCCCTGCGGTTGGGGGCAGACGAACGGCCGGGTAGAGTTGGTTGCGCCGCGCCCGGGTTCATACCGGAGGAACCTCTGATTTTCCTCGGGGGGCGCGTTAACTCCTTGAGCGAGCGTGGGACATGGCGGACGGCGACTGGTTCACGACGCGCTCCGCCCTGTTCAAGCCCGGCGACCACGTGTGGAACGAGGTCGCGCGCTACGAGGGGCCGCTGGAGGCCTACCTGACGCAGCGCTACAGCCACCCGCGCTGGGGCCTCGACGACGCGGACCGCGCGGACCTGCTGCAGTCGATCCTGCTCGAGATCAAGGAGCTGCTCGTCGAGCGCTACGACCGCACCCGGGGCCAGTTCCGCGCGCTGCTGCGCACGGTGATCGCGCGCAAGGTGCGCAAGCTCGCCCAGGAGAAGCGGCGCACCTTGCCCGAGCCCCAGGAGCCGCTCCCGGCGCCCGAGGTCGAGGACGTGGACTCCCTCGATCTGGAGACGAGCCTGCTGGCCGCGCTCACCGACTGCCACGACCACTACGTGGAGGCCCAGGAGCTGGACGTGGTGTGGGTGCTCAGCGACCGCCTGGTCCACGGGCTGAAGAGCACCGAGGTCGCGCGCAAGCGCGGACTGAGCGAACGTCAAGTCGCCGGGCGCCTGCAGCGCGCGCGGGAGCGGATCTTCGCCGCGCTCCTGTCCCGGGAGCTCGATCTTCCCCGCGGCGGCCCCGAGCTCGCGCCCTGCGTCGAGGCCTTCCGCGCCTGCCTGCGCGAGCCGCGCCGCCAGACCCGGATCGCCGACGAGCTGCCCTCGTCCCTGCGCGAGCCCTTCGAGGACTTCATGCGCCGCTTTCGCGCGGCCCAGCGCCTGGTCCGAGGGAGCGCCTCGGGGCGCTATCAGGACCTGGCCCGCGGTGTGCTCGAGGTGTTCGCCCCCGCCGAGCCCGACGTGCTCCTGGGCGAGGCCTCGTGACCCCCGCGGTCGCAGGCTTCGAGCTCCAGGCCTGCCTGGGCGAGGGCGCCTTCGGCGCGGTCTACCTCGCCCGCGAGACCGAAGGGCTGAAGCGCCGGGTCGCGCTCAAGCTGTTCCACGCGGCAGACTCCCAGGCCTTCGCCCGCGAGCTGCGCATGACCCAGGAGGTCGAGGCCGTGCGCAGCGGCGAGCGGGTGGCCGAGCTGCTGCAGGCCCTGGGCAGCGGCGAATCCGCGGGACGCGGCTGGATCTCGCTGGAGTACCTCGAGGCCGGGAGCCTGCACGACGTGGTCGAGCGCGAGGGGCCGCTCTCCGCCAGGCGAGCGGCCGCGGCTTGCGCCGACGCTGCGCGCGGGCTGGCGGCGCTCCACGCCGCGGGGCTGTTCCACCGCGACGTGAAGCCCGGGAACCTGCTCCTGGGGAGCGACGGTCGGGTGCGCCTCGGCGACTTCGGGCTCTCGCGTCGGCTCTCGGGCTCCCTCTCCGCGGCGGGCTCGCCGGCCTTCGCCGCCCCCGAGGTGATCGCCGACGACCTGCGCGACGGCCGCCGCGCGGACGTCTACTCCCTGGGCGCGACGCTGAGCTTCCTGCTCACCGGCGCGCCCATGTATCCGGCGCGCCCCGACGTGTTCGCGCTCGAGGCTCGCGGCGTCCCCCCGGACCTCCAGCGCCTGATCGTGGCCGCCACCGCCTTCGACCCTGCGACGCGCCCGCCGGACGCCCGCGCGTTCCTGGAGGCTCTCGAGGGCGCAGCCCTCGAGGCGGGCCCAGAGGCCGCGCAGGCCACCCCCTGGCGCCGGGTGGGCGCTGCCGAGGCCGCGCCCACGGCGCGGGACGCGGCCGCGACCTCGGGCCGCGGCGCCGCGCTCCTGGGCCTGATCCTGCTCGCGGCGCTGCTCGTCCCCCTGGGCCTGGCCTGGGCCCTGGGCGCGACCGCGCCGCAGGCCGTCGGGAGCCCCGCCCCTGCCCCGGAGGCCCCCGAGCAGCGCTTCCGGGTCGAGGTCCCGGGGGTGATCTGGCTCTGGGCGAGGCCCGCGCTCTACGACGTGGACGTCGACGGCGTCCGCGACCTGGTGCTGAACGCCAACGGCTTCACCGGGGGGACGCTGTTCGCGCGCTCCGGGCGCGACGGCCGCGAGCTGTGGCGCAGCGAGCTGTGCACGAACCCCTGGGCGAGCCCGACCCTCGTCGACGATCCCATGGGCCCGCGGATCGCGATCGGGACCTACGAGCGCGGCGAGGCGTTCCTGACCCTGCTCCACCCCCAGACCGGTCGGGTCGAGAGCTCGACGCGGCTGGGCCCCGCCGACCGCGCGCCGCTCACGGTCCACCCCGGGCTCGGAGGCGAGCTCCTGTGCGTGACCGATCTGCACGAGGCCGAGGGCCTGCCCGCCGCGCTCTACGCGGTCCAGGGCGGCCACGTGAGCTGGCTGCGGGAGGCCACCGAGCTCACCCCCGACGCGCCCCTGACCCACTACGGGCTCAGGACGTCCACGGTCGACACCAACGCCGACGGCGCGCCAGACGCGGTGGTGTGGCAAGCGGGCGCCGAGTTGGTGGCGCTGCACCCAGACACCGGGGGCCAGGCCTGGCGGCTGCGCCCCACGATCTCCCAGCCCGCGCTGCGGGTCCGCTGGACCTACGACCACGACGGCACCCTCGTGGCCGGGTGGAACAGCCCCGAAGGCGTGGAGCTCGCGGCCTGCGACCAGCGCGGCGTCGAGCGCTGGCGCCGCCGGCTCCCGGGGGTGCGAGTGACCGAGGTCGCCTGGCTCGCCCTCGAGCCCGACGCTCCCCGCGCGCTGCTGGTGAGCGTGGGAGACGCCGAGGGCGGCGCGCTCTTGCGCCTCGACGCCTGGGGCGAGCTCGTGGCCGAGCACCGCAGCCCGAGCAAGGCCCTGGAGCAGGCGCACGTGCTCCGCACCCGGGAGCGACGCTGCCTGCTGGTCAACGGGCTCTACCCGGCCCGCCTGGAGCTGCTCGACCCCACCAGCCTGCGGCTGCTGAGCTCCCAGAGCTACCCCGGCACCCACACCCACGTGGCCGCGCGCCTGGATCATGACCGGGTGGACGAGCTGATCGTGCTCGACCGCCACGGCTGCGAGGTCGAGGTGCGGACGCCCGCGCTCCCGCGCTGAGTCGGCCCGTTACACTCCTCCCCATGGCTGAGCTGCTCCTCGCGCGCGACTGCGCCCTCGACCCCGACGACCTCGTGACCCACGGTGTGATCCTGGGGCGCACGGGCTCGGGCAAGACCGGCCTGGGCACGGTGATCCTCGAGGAGCTGGCGCTGAGCGGGGTGCCGCTGCTCGTGATCGACCCCAAGGGGGACATGACGAACCTGGCGCTGGCGTTCCCCGGGCTCGAGCCCCAGGCCTACGCCCCCTGGGTGCCGCTGGGCAGCGACTGCGAGGGCGTCGCCGCGGCCCACCGCGAAGGCCTCGAGGCTTCGGGGGTCGACGTCGAGCGCGTGCGCGCCTATCGCCAGGCGGCGCGCACGACGGTCTACGCGCCGGGCTGGACCCGCGGCGAGGGCGTGCACCGGGTGGACCTGCTCCCGAGCCTGGCGGCGCCGGTCTCGACCGAGGAGAGCCGCCAGGTCTCGGCTCACGGGGTAGCCGAGGCGCTCCTCGGGAGCGTAGGCCAGGAGCCGAGCGGCCCCTCGGATCCCCGCGCGGTGTTCCTGGCCGAGGTCCTGCTCGCGCTCTGGGACCAGGGCGCGGCGGTCGACCTCGACGCGATCGTGGGCGGAGTCCACACGCCGCCGTTCTCCCACGTGGGCCCCCTGCCCCTGGACGACTTCCTGCCCGAGTCCGAGCGCAAGAAGCTGGCCCGGAGCCTGGTGAGCTTCTCCCGCTCCGCCGCCCGCTGGCTCACGGGCACGCCGCTGGGCTTCGACGAGCTCCTCGCGCCCACGGCTCCAGGCGCGCCGCCGCAGCGCACGAGCGTGTTCAGCCTCGGTCACCTCGACCCCGCCGAGCGCGCGTTCTTCTTGACCCTGTTCCTGCACGGGCTCCTGGAGTGGCTCGGCCGCCAGCCGGGCACGTCCAAGCTGCGCGCGCTGCTCTGGATCGAGGAGGCCCGCGGGATCTTGCCGCCGCACCCTCAGTCCCCGCCCACCAAGGCGCCCCTCGCCCGGCTGCTGGCTCAGGCCCGCGCGTTCGGGCTCGGCGTCGTGCTCTCGACCCAGCACCCCGTCGACCTGGACTACAAGGCCCTGAGCAACGTGGGCACCTGGTTCCTCGGCAACCTCCGCGAGCGGGACCTCAAGCGCGACCTGCTGAGCGAGCTGCAGGACAAGGGGGTGGACGCCTCCCGCCTGGCGAGCCTCCCGCGCCGCCAGTTCCTCCTCAGGCGTAAGGCGGGCGCGGTCGCGCCGCTCACGACCCGCTTCGCGCTCAGCTACCTGCGGGGGCCGATCTCGCCGGCTGAGCTGCCCAAGCTAGCGCCCTACCTGGATCCGCCCCCGGGCGCCGCGCCCCGTCCGCGCCGCGCGGAGCCTCCGCGGCCCACGCCCCCCGCTCCTGTGCCGCCGCCAGCGCGGGCGGAGCCAGCGCCGCCCGAGTCGGCTCCCGCTCCCGCGCCCCGTGACGCGTTCGCGCTCGTGCTGCCGGAGGGGTGGGGGGGAGACCCTTGGGCCAGGCGTGCGGGGCCTTCCAAGCGCTTCCTCAAGCCGCCCCATGTGCCGCGCACGGTGCCGGTGTTGCACGAGCCTCCGGCGAGCACGCGCCAGACCTGGGCGCCGAGTGCGTATGCCAGGGTCCGCGCGGTCTTCGGCCCCCGTCGTCTGGAGGTGATCTTCGCGACCCCCCTCCTGGGTGAGGAGCTGGACTGGAGCCACGCTCTGGCCCTCGAGCCGCGCACGCTGCGCTCGGGCCCCCCGGAGGGGTGGCACGAGTTCGGCGCCGTGCCGTTGGCTGCGTTCAAGCTGCGCGCGCTCGAGCAGCACCAGACCGAGGCCGCCCGCGTCGCGCTCCAGCGCCTGCGCTACGCCGAGGAGCCGGCTCCCGTCGCCGACCTGGACCCCACGGAGCACCTGCGCAGCGCGCTCCTGGCGCTCTCGGGGAGCGACGAGCGGGACCTCATGCGCCTGGCCTGCGTGGCCGTGTTCGGCACCCGGCTGCCTCCTCCTCCGGGCTGGACGCCTCCGCCCGACCTCGCCGACCGCGCGTCCCGTGTGGCGGAGGCCCTGGTCGTGCCCGCGGCCCCGCGTTCCCCCGCGCCGTTCCCGGTGCCCTGCAACCACGCGGAGGTGGTGGAGGTTGGCCTGCTCTGGACGCGTCTCCGCTGATCTCAGGGTTCACCCCAGGTGACCCGATTCACCCCGGGTGAGCCCCTCTCCCGCCCCCGGGACACGCCCCGCCGCGCAAGTCCCCTGTTCTGGCCCCGGCCCCCGCTTTGCTCACGCCCCTCGCGTGCTGGTCCTCTCGCCTCGCTCCTATTCCCTCACGCCCACCACCCGGGCCGACCCGGTCACCCGGGGCAAGACCTACCACCTCACCCGCCGCTGCGATCGCCGGCTTCGTCGCCTGACCCCCGACTCCAAGGTCACCTCGATCGTCAAGTTCGCCCTGTTCCACGCGGCCAAGGAGTGCGGGATCGAGGTCCACGCGGCCTGCTTCTCCACGAACCACTTCCACCTGGTGATCACCGACCCCAACGGCCGCCACCCGGACTTCATGCAGCGCATGAACTCCATGATCGCCCGCGCGCTCAACGCCCAACACGGCGTCAAAGGCCACTTCTGGGGCCCTGGCTCCTACGAGAAGGTCGAGCTGATCGGCTTCGACGCCCTGCTCCGCACCCTGGTCTACGTGACCCTGAACCCGGTCAAGGACGGCCTGGTCTCCTCCCCCAAGGCCTACCCCGGCTTCCTCACCCGCCCCGACCAGGTCGGCTGCACCTTCCGCGCCCACAAGCCCGCCACGGCCTTCTTCGGCGGCAACCGCCGCGGCGGCGACCCGACCGCCCTCCCCGAGGACTCCACCCTCCCGGACGACGTCGAGCTGACCCTGACCATGCCGCCCACGCACCTCCTGCCCGAGGGCATGGACCTCGCCGCCTACCGCCGGGTCTATCAGGCCGCCGTCGACGCCAGGCTCGCGGAGATCCTCGCCGAGCGGAAGGGGCGTCCGTTCCTCGGCGCCCGCCGGATCCTCACCGCGGATCCCCTGTCCCCGCCCCCGACGCCCGAGCCCTACCGCCCTCGCGGCGAGCGGCCCTCGCCGGTCTCGGGCACGCGCGAGGAGTGCGCGCGCTGGCGCGAGGAGCGCACCGCCTGGCGTCGCGACTACGTGCAAGCGCGCGACTCCTGGCCCGAGGACCCGCGGGTCGCCCTCCCGGCGGGCTCGTGGCTGCTCGGCCAGCGCTACGGCGCCCCGGTTCTTGCGCACCCTAGCGCCTAGAGGGCCCCTGCATGTACGCACGTTTTCGCGTGCGGCTTCCGCCCACACTCCGCAAAGCTCTGCGTGTCCGGAGGTTCGGCCGGGTTCTGGCCGGAGGGGCAAATCGCAGGCCGAATCGGCGAAGTCGGCGGAGTCGGCGAGCGGCGGGCACGGCGGGTTTTTCGGCGCGGCGCGAACGGGTCGTTTCGAACCCTACTCCCAGTACGCCTCGTCTTCGTTCGTCAGGACCGCTTGCGGCCGCGACGGCGACGGCGGCCCCCGCGGGAGCGGCGGCGGCTCTTGCCCCCCGAACTGCCGGAGTCGTCAGCCTTGGCGGACTTGACGCGCTCCTCCCAGTAGCGGAGTTCGTCCCAGCCCGAGTCGGTGGCGCGACAGTGCAGCCAGAAGAGGACCACCGCCTGTCGGAAGTAGTCACGACCCAGCAGACGCTCGACGCGACCGCGGGCGCGAAGCTCGCCGTTGATCAGGCGACGCAACAGCAACACCGCTTGACGAATCCGGTCACGGTCTCGGCGGGCGAGGGAGTGCCGACGCGAAATGGGGTAGAGCACCTCGTCCGCCACCGCCTCGGAAGAGACGCGCTCGCCCGTCTCCGGGTCGAGCTGGTCGGACCTCGCCTCGAGCTCCTCCAACAACAAGGGAGCAAGCAACACCGAGAGGGTGAGTGCGTTGCCGACCTTCGCACCCCGGCGGTTGAGCATGTCCAACCCAGCCAGGTAATTGATCATGAGCTCGAAACGATCGAAGGCGTCCGTGAACACGGGCCGGGAACGGACCGGCTCCTTCGCTCCCCCCCGACGGCGACGGCGACGACGACGACTTGGGCGAGCAGGCATGACCTCCTCTGGGAACGAGGCCACCGCCTGCTCGAGCTTTCGGTTCCACCGCAAGACCTGCAAGATCGCAGCCGCGCGCGACTCCTCGCTCTCGAGGCCCGCGCGGTCCTTCAAGCCCGCCGACTCGAGATACGCGTCACGAGCAAAGGCCGCCGCCTCGAACATGTCGTCCATGAGGAACACGTGCGGATCCTCGACCCAATCGTTCGCCCCCTCCAGGGGCGGACGCTCCCAGGTCACCCGCAAGTAGCTCTTCACCATGCGCGAGTCGGGACGCCAGTCGTCCCGCGGAAACAAGACCTCGGGGCCCGGACCGATCGGACGGGGCGAACCCCACGCCTCCGGCGGCCACGCGTCCTCCCCGCCCTCACCCGAACCAGATGCGGCCTCGACCGCTTCGTCCTCGACCGGTCCCGAGGCGTGCGCACCCTTGGGCGCAACCGAGAAGGTCACCTGCGGCGGAGGCAACTCCTCGAGCGGCACCTCCTGCGCGACCTCAGGCACCGCCTCCCCGCTCGGCTCCGCGACCTCGCCCGGCGAGACGGGCGTGAGCCCCCCCTGCAACGCCTGGCTCAGATCCAACTCGCCGTTCACGACCGCCGAGTCGCCCACGTCCGCGGCGTCCGCAGAGGCCCCGGAGGCCAACGCCTCGAACTCCTCCGCCGTCGACCCCTCCTCGACACCCTCCAACCCGTCGGCTGAGTCCTCGTCGCCGGAGCCGTCCTCGTCGGCCGAGTCCTCGTCGTCGTCGGCCGAGTCCTCGTCGCTGGAGTCGTCCTCGTCGCTGGAGTCGTCCTCGTCGGCCGAGTCCTCGTCGCCGGAGCCGTCCTCGTCGGCCGAGTCCTCGTCGCCGGAGCCGTCGTCCTCGTCCTCGGTCTCGGACCGCGCGGGGGGCACCCAGGGCGGCGAGTCGAGCCACGTCGCGACCTCGGGCAAGAGCTGGGCATGCAAGCCAGTCTCGGCCAAGACCTTCACGCAATTGGCTGCGTAGCCGCCCTTCAAGATCTTGAGGATCTCTTCGAGCAATCGACGCTGCGAGCACTCCGCGATCCGAGGTGCGTGCTGCTCGACCGCAGCCCGCACGGTCTCCTCGAGCTCGAACCCGCACTTCGCGGCGAACCTCGCCGCGCGGACCATGCGCACCGGGTCTTCCTCGAACGCGGCGTTCGGATCGTTGATCGTCCGCAGCACCCCTCGCTCGAGATCCTCCAACCCCCCCGTGTAGTCGATCACCTCCTGGGAGAAGGGATCGTAGAACAACGCGTTGACCGTGAAGTCCCGCCTCCGCGCGTCCTGCTCGGGATCACCGAACACATTGTTCCGCGCGAACTCGTCGTCCTCGTCACTCTCCTCTACCCGCCGCCGACTGCGCCCGCGGCGTCCTCCACGATCTCCGTCGTCGGCCGCAGCGTCCTCGTCCGAGTCTTCGCCGTCCTCCGCGCTGTCCTCGTCGTCGGAGGGATCCGCCTCGTCCTCCGCGCTGTCGTCGTCCTCGTCGTCCTCGTCCTCGTCGGAGTCCTCGTCCTCGTCCTCGTCGTCGGAGTCCTCGTCGTCGTCGTCGTCGTCGGAGTCCTCGTCGTCGGAGTCCTCGTCGTCGGAGTCCTCGTCCGAGTCCTCGTCCGAGTCCTCGTCGTCGTCCTCCAAGTCCTCGTCGTCGTCGGAGTCCTCGTCCGAGTCCTCGTCGTCGTCCTCCAAGTCCTCGTCGTCGTCGGAGTCCTCGTCGTCGGAGTCGGAGTCGTCTTCCTCGTCCTCGGACCTCACACGCCGCCTCCCGTCCGGGAAGCGGGGGATCACCCCGATATCGGAGACGTTGATCTCGACGCCCTCCTCGTCCTCGTCGTCCTCCGCCCCGTCCTCCTCCTCGAGCGCGTTGGGATCCGCGCGGAAGGTCGAGACCTCGATCACGTTGTCCCCGAAGATCACGTGCACCAGTCGGAAGCGGCGCCCGATCACCCGGGAGTTCGAGAACAGGCGACGCACCTGCCGCGGGCGCGCCGAGGTGATCACGTCGAAGTCCTTGGGCTCCAGGCCGACCATGAGGTCGCGCACGCAGCCCCCTACGAGGTATGCCTCGTAGTCATGGCGCCTCAGGCGCCGGAGGACCTTCAGCGCGTCGGGGTCGATCGCGCGGCTGGGAATCGAGTCGGTCTTGACGACGAGGGGGTCGGTCATGGCTCCGGTGGCGGCGTCGGGCGCCTTATCCGCAAGGAGGGCGTAAGCTATCATCTCGCGGCGGGATAGCGAGGCATGAGCGACGTGGCCGAGCTGACAGACACCTCACCCAACCCGGCGGATCAACTCCTCGTCGACCTCGCGGTCAAGAACCACCTGATCTCGGTCCAGGAGGGCGAGGCCAGCCTGCGCGCGGCGCGGGCCGCAGGACAAGGCGTAGGCGTCTACCTCGTCACCTCGGGCCTCCTCGAGCCGCGCCACGTGGAGTCGCTGCAGAAGAAGGTCCAGCGGATCTTCGCCGACCGCCCCCAGGAAGACACCGCCGTCCAGTCGACCCGGGTCACGCCCCAGGACGCGCACTCCACCGGCACCGGCCTCGTGCTCTTCGGCCGCCTGGCGGTGCGCCGGGGCTGGCTGACCCCCCTCGAGCTCGAGCGCAGCCTCGAAGAGCAGAAGCAGCTCAAGCAGCGCGGCCAGCCCGCGCGGATCGGCGAGGTCCTCGTGCGCCGGGGCCACCTGCACGAAGACCAGGTGCGCGCGATCCTCGAGGAGCAGGACCTCACGATCCTGGTGTGCAACGACTGCGAGCAGCGCTACAACGCCTCACGCGCCGGGTGCCCGAGCGTGTGCCCGACCTGCGGCGGCCAGCTGACCCGCACCGACGACCTGCGCGTCGAGGGCACCCACCCCGGCGACAGCCAGCTCGCGGGCACCGCCCCCACCAAGCGCTACGCCCCCACCAAGCAGCAGGACCCCCTGGGCCTGATCGGCCGCGAGTTCGCGGCGAGATACTTCGTCGAGGGCCTCCTCGGCCGCGGGGGCATGGGCGCGGTCTACCTCGCCCGGCAGAAGTCGTTGGGCGTGCAGCGCGCGCTGAAGGTCATGCTCCGCGGCGCGGAGCAGGTCTACCCCGGCGAGCGCGAGCGCTTCATGCGCGAGGCCAAGCTCGTGGCCAGCCTCAAGCACCCGTCGGTGGTGCGCGTGATCGAGGCCGAGTGGGAGAGCAACCTGCGCTGGTTCACCATGGAGTTCGTCGAGGGCCAGTCCCTCGGAGAGCGCCTGGCGGCGGGCACGATCGGCGTCCCCGACATGGCGCGGGTGGTGATCGAGGTCGCCCGCGGCATGCACTACGCCCACGGCCTGGGGGTGATCCACCGCGACCTCAAGCCCCACAACGTCATGATCGAGCCCAGCGGCCGCGCGCGCGTCCTCGACTTCGGGCTGGCCAAGAACCTCAGCGCGGCCAGCGCCGAGGAGCTGACCCAGGTCGGCGGGTTCGTAGGCACGCCCAGCTACATGGCCCCGGAGCAGGCCTCCGGCGACCCCCAGAGCGTGACCCACCTCGCCGACGTCTACGCCCTGGGCGCGATCCTCTACCAGGGCCTCGCCGGGCGCCCGCCCTTCGTAGGCTCCGGCGTGCTCCAGATCCTGCGCAAGGTGGTCAAGGAAGACCCCCGGGAGATTCGGGAATTGCACCCCCAGGCCCCCCCCGAGCTGTGCGCGATTGCAATGCGCGCGCTCTCGAAGGACCCTGGGCAGCGCTACCTCGACTGCGAACGCATGGCGAGTGCGATTGAAACCGCGCTCCGCCAAGTCCAAAATCAAGGCCGCTCGGGGTAGCTGGCCGCCGAGTAGGCGGAGAGGTCGAAGATGCCCATGTGGCTCGCTGCGCGCGGGGCGCCGCCCTTCAAGTTCGAGGAAGACCAGGACGTGGTGATCGGCCGCGACCAGGACTGCGACCTGTTCCTCTACTCGACCATGCTCTCGCGGCGTCACGCCAGCGTGCGCTGGCAACACGGCGTGCCCGTGCTGTTCGACCTCGACTCCCTCAACGGGACCTTCATGGGACCCGACCGGATCCGCCGCCGCCGCCTGCAAGACGGCGACGTGTTCCGCCTGGGCGATATCCCCGTGCTGTTCACCAAGTGCGACGGCCCCCCCGACCCCCCCGCCGACACCGACACGATCCTGCTCGAGGAGGCCGAGGAGTCCGCCGCCCCCGCGGCCGACAGCGAGGCCAGCCTCGAGACCCGGATCTTCAGCCGCTCCCACGCCTTCCACCAGGACGTGTTCAAGTTCAACGAGCTCGAGCAGCTGCGCCCCAAGATCGCGGGGTTCGAGGAGGCCCTCGAGGACGACGCGATCGCCGGCGACGACCTCTCCGCCTGGTGGCAGCGCGCGCCCGAGGCGCGCTCCCGCGCCCTGCTCGAGCTCCTCCGCTGCGGCGTCGTCCAGCCGCGCGCGACCACGATCTCGCTGCACGCCCTCGACCCCGCCGAGCGGGCCCGGCACTGCGTGCTCACCCAGCGCGGCGGCAAGCTGCGCCGCCTGCTGGCCAACGGCCGCACCACCTGGAACGAAATGGCATCGCTGCGCTACCAGTCGCGCCGCAGCCCGCTGTTCAACGCGCTGCGCATGGCGGCCCGGGCCTATCGCCCGGGCGGCGGCCTGGACGAGCTCGACGTCCCGACCCTCGCCTACGAGCTCGAGAACATTTACGCCCCGGACCTGGACGCGGCGACCCTCGACGGCGAGCTGCGCAACCTCATGCTCCTGGGGGTGATCCAGCCCGGCGCCGACACCGGCTGGGAGGCCTGGTATCCCGCGCGCTGGGACGACCCCCAGCTCGTGCGGATCGCCAAGCGGGGCCTCAATCTGCTCCACGGGTTCCGCCTCGAAGACGAGCAAGAGTGACCCCGACCGCATGAGCGCGTCGGCCGAAGGCGCCAACGAGCGCAAGCGCATGCTGCTGCTGTTCGGCGCGTCCACGCTCCCTCCGCTCGTGCTCCTGACCGTGCTCGCGGTGATCGCGGCCCAGAACGACGGCGCCGCGCTGCGCTCGGTCGAGCGCGAGCGCAGCCTGCAGGCGGCGCAGCGCGGCGTGCGCGCGCTGGAGGACGCGCTGGCGGTGGCCGAGGAGGAGGTGCACGAGGCGCTCCAGCCCGGGCTGTTCGCGCGCCCCGACGCGGACCAGGTCCTGGAGGAGCTCCGCCGGGGCTACCCCTTCGCCGCGCGCGTGTTCGCGGTGGGCGGCGACGGCGCCGTGATCTGGCCGCGCCCCGACCTGCCCTTCAGCCCGCGAGAGTCGCTCACGACCACCGCCCTCGAGTCGCCCGAAGAGAGCGCGGCCAGCCTTCAGGCCCGCGCGGAGCTGCTGGCGCTCTACGACCAGGCGCGCCAGTTCCAGCGCGCGGGCGAGCTGCTCGCCTCCCTCGCCGCGCTGGAGCAGATCGCCGCAGACCCGCGCGGCAGCGTGACCCTCCTGGCGCGAGCGAACCTGCGCCTGGGCCGGGTCCTCGAGCAGCTCGAGCAGCCCGAGGCGGCGCGCGCGGCCTACGCGCGCGCCGCGGCCGCGCCGCACCCCGTGCGCGACGACTCGCCGCTCGGCGCCCCGGTGCGGGTCGCCGCGGCCCTGGAGGTGTGCGCGCTGCACCTGGCCCAGGGCGAGGACGCCCGCGAGGACGCGGTCGGCCTGGCGCAGGGCCTGCTTCGCGGACGCTACAAGGAGGACCTCACCGAGGGCGAGTGGATCGAGGCCCTGGATCGGATCGCGGCCCTGTTCAAGGCGCTCCCTAACGGGCCCCCGCTGGACCTGCTCCAGGAGAAGCACGACGTGCTCGCGCGCCTGAGCTGGCAGGCGCGGGTCAGCGAGGGCCTCGCCCCGGCGCTCCTGGGCGAGGCCGCGGGCTCCGCCGCGGGACGGATCGAACACCACCGCATGGGCGACGTGCTCCTGAGCTACCGCCTGATCCCCTCGATCTCTCCCGAGCAGAGCACCCTCGTCGGGTTCGAGCTCGACCGCGAGCTCCTGGTCGACGCCGTGCTCGCGCCCACCTGCCAGGCGCTGCAGACGTCCCTCGGCGAAGGCGAGGTGACCCTGATCGACGACCGCGGCCAGGTGCGCGCCCGGGCCGGGGCCAGCGAGCGCGACGACACGGCCCCCAGCGGGAGCGCGAGCCTCGCGTCCCTCGACCACTGGAGCCTGACCGTGAGCGCGCCCCCCGATCGGCTCGCCGCGGCGCGCCGCAACCGGATCGCGCTCTACGCTGCGTTGATCGGGCTCACCGCGCTCACCGCCTTCGCCGGGGCGCGGGCGACCCTGCGCTTCGTCGAGCGCAGCCTCGAGCTGGCCAAGCTCAAGAGCGACTTCCTCTCGAACATTACCCACGAGCTCAAGACGCCCCTGACCTCGATCAAGATGTACGGGGAAATGCTCGCCATGGGCCGCCCCCGCGCGGCGGACAAGCGCAAGGAGTACGCCGAGCAGATCGTGCTCCAGAGCGACCGCCTGCAGAAGCTGATCGAGGACATTCTGGACTACGCCCGCGCCGAGTCCGGCGCCGGCGAGACGAGCTACGTCCTCGCCGAGGAGGACGTGGCCGACACGGTGGCCGAGGCGATCGACCTGTTCCGCGCCTCGGCCAAGGTCCGCGGCTTCGACCTGTTCGTCGAGCTGCCCCCGGTCGCCGAGCTGCCCCCGGTGGACCTCGACCGCGACGCGATCGTGCGCTCGGTGCTGAACCTCCTGAGCAACGCGGTCAAGTATTCGGGGGACGGGCGCTACATTCGCGTGCGGGTCACCCGCGACGGCCAGGACTGGATCGCGATCTCGGTCGAGGACCGCGGGCTCGGGATCGAGCCCAACGACCTGGAGAAGATCTTCGACCGCTTCTACCGCGCGGGCGACGTCGAGACCCGCGCCGTCTCGGGCACGGGCCTCGGGCTCTCGCTGGTCGATCAGATCGTGCGCGCCCACAACGGGCAGATCACCGTGGAGAGCGAGAAGGGCGCGGGCTCGGTGTTCACCGTGCAGCTCCCGATCGTCCCCGACTACCGCCTGCAGTGGCCGCCGCCCCCTGAGCCTCCCTCCGAGGACGAGATCTCCGCGATCAAGGCCCCGCCGCCCCCGCCGCTGGACCTCGACGACGACGACAACCCCGCGGCGTAGCTACTCCGGGGGGCTCTGCATAAGGCCCCTGAGCTCGGCATAAGCCTCCGCGGCGCGCAGGCGCTGCGCGAGCTCACGCACGCGCTCCTCGGTCGCCTGAGCTCCGAGCGTCTCGATCGCCAGCTCCTCGGGCGCTCGCCAGTGATCTACGCTCACCGAGTCGATCGCGCCGTCGGGCTGGTAGGCCGCCGAGAGCGCGCTGCGTCCCCCCAGGTAGTAGGTGTCCGAGCCGATCGATTCGCCGGGCTCATGGTCCTCGGGCCACACGTGAGACTCGTCGGGCCGGCCCCAGCGCTCGCACAGGTCGTCGCGCCTCACCGGCTCCGTGGGCTGGGCCCACCGGACGGTGGCGAGGCTCCCGCCCGCGAAGAACAGCTCGAGCTCCGTCCAGTTCACGCCAGGTTCTCGCAGCCCAACGTAGGTCAGGAAGCGGCCGTGCGCGCCGACGGCGCGGTCCGCGCTCGACGGCCCGAGGACCTCGAGCACGTCGCAGAGCCGTGAGGACCCCAACCACAGCGACAGCGTCAACGCTGCCGCGTCGCGCCGCCGGACCTCGAGGTACTCGCAGGTGAACGCCATGTCCTAGAGCTTGCTCCCCTTCTCGAGATTGCAGCGCCTGCAGAGGATCTGGAGGTTCTCCACGGAGTTCGCTCCGCCCTTGGAGAACGGAATGACGTGGTCGAACTCGAGGTAGTCCTCCGCCCCGCACTGAACACACCGCCCCAGGTCCCTTTGCCAAACCGCGAGTTTCACGTGTTGGGGAATGGAGCGGCTCACGCCAGAGGTTTGCTTGAGATCGAGCTGCCGTCGCAGCGCGCGAACGGCGTATTCCACGAACGCCTCCATGCGCTCGGGCTCACGAAGATAGAACGACGCCGTACTTCTGGCGGACGTTCCCACCACGTAGAGCAACCCTTGGTGTGCCTCGACCGACTGCAGAGACTTCAGCGAGATCGCCTTGGGATGCTCACGCGAGTGAAACACGACCCGCTGATTGGTGACGTAGCAAGTACCCCCATGCTTCTGGATTCCACGCTTGAGCTCACGAATCAACAAGGCCTCACAGCTAGCCCAGGGGATCTCCCCGTTCTTGAGAAGCAACGAGTGCTTCCTTAGGGGCTGCAGAGCGATCCCCTCCCTGATCGCCTGAAGTTCCTTGACCCTTCCCAGCGTCTCGTCGATCTCTTGGATCAACGCTGTAGGTGGTCGCAGGAACGCAACGTAGCGCTGAAGCATGGCCTCCTCGTCCTCGGTCACGACGCGATCCGAGACGACATCCAGGAGGACCGTGTGAAAGAAGCGCGCCACCTGGGGACCAGACCGCTTGATCGCCTCGCCCAGTTCCAACTCGTTGTCTACACAGAAGTCCCTGAGGTGCGCCTCCTCCTCGTCGGTGAGCACTCCGTCGACTAGGTAGCTCACGAGCAGGCGGGTGAACTCCTTCTGTGCGTCCAACTTCTTCTTCTTGACCTTGATCCCTTCGATCGCCGACTTCGCCAAGCTGCTCATGAATCCCATGGCAGTAGACGCCTCGAAGGCCTGAGCCGCTCGCGAGCCTCGGCCCTCCGAAGATCGGACCGACGCAGGCTTCGCCTCGCCGACCAGTTCAGGAACCGTCATGTGCTGATTGCACTTTGGGCACCGAAGGACCTTACCGGCCTTGCTCGCAGGAGCGGCGAGCTTCACGGAGCACCCCTGGCAGCGGATCACGATCTTCATATCGGCCTCGCTGGAAGGTAGAGAGCTCGCCTTGCGCTCGCCACCATGCGCCGCCTGGCTCGGGGGTGCCCGCGGGAGTACCCTCGATCCGTGTCTGGCGCCCCTCCACCACAGCACCCGTTGCGCCCCCAGGACGTCGAGCTGGGCCGGCTGGCGATCGCCTGGGGCTGGCTGCGCCAGGCGGACGCGGCGCGGCTGAGCCAGGGCGCGGGGAGCTTCCCGCAGCGCCTGCTCGCGGCCGGGCTCCTGAACGCCGAGCAGGTGCGCGCGCTGGAGGCCGCGGTGGTCAGCGCGAGCGGGCGGCTCGCGGAGCAGGCGCCCACGGCGTTTCTCGCGCCGCCGGTGGCCCAGGCGGCGACGGCGTATCACCCGCCGCCCCTCGACCCCGAGGGCGCGACCCACGTGGGCCCACCGTCCGGCGGCGCGCCGGTCGACCCCCAGGCGGCGACCGCCTTCACCCCCGCCCCCGGCCCCCACGAGAGCGGGCGCGTGGGCTTGCCCGCCCCCGGCGAGGTCGTGGCCGGCTACCGGATCGACGCGCTCCTGGGGCAGGGCGGCATGGGCGCGGTGTTCCGCGCGACCGACGCCGCGGGCAAGCCGGTCGCGCTCAAGTTCGTGATCCCCGGCCGCGACAGCAGCGGGCTCCTCGCACTCCGCTTCCAGCGCGAGGCCGAGGCCATGGGCCGGATCGGGCGCGTCCCCGGCGTGGTGCCCGTGCACGGCGCGGGCAGCCACCGGGGCTGCGCCTACCTCGCCATGGGCCTGATCGAGGGCCAGGACTTGCTGGCGCAGGTCAAGGACCAGGGCCCGCCGCCGGTCGAGGACGCCCTCGAGCTCGTGGCCGCGGTGGCCGAGGCGATCGAGGGCTGCCACCAGGCCGGCGTCCTGCACCGCGACCTCAAGCCCGCCAACGTCCTCGTGCGCGCCGAGGACGGCAAGCCCTTCGTCACCGACTTCGGCCTGGCCCTGATCGACGGCGAGGGCAGCGAGGTCGAGCGCCTGACCCAGACCGGCGAGCTCATGGGCACCCCCGCCTTCATGCCGCCGGAGCAGGCCGACGGCGACAAGGCGCGGATCGGGCCCCTGAGCGACGTCTACGCTCTGGGCGCGCTGCTCTACTACCTGGTGACCGGGCGCGCGCCGTTCCAGGGCACCCACCTCCAGGTCCTGCACCAGCTGTTCAAGAAGGAGCCCCCGAGCCTGAGCCAGGCCCGCGGGCGCCCGGTGCCCGCGGACCTGCAGGCGATCGCGAGCCGGGCCCTCGCCAAGGACCCCCGCGCGCGCTACCCCAGCGCCCGGGCGCTGGCCGAGGACCTGCGCCGCCTGCGCCGGGGCGAGCCGATCGAGGCCCGCGCGCCCACCCGCTGGGAGCGCTTCCGCTGGCGGCTCGCGCGCAAGGACCCCCAGGCCGTGGGCAGCCTGGTCGTGGGCGCCGCGGCCCTGATCACCCTCCCCGCGCTCGCGCTCCTCGCCGTGCGCCCGTCGCCGGACGAGGCCCTGCGCACGTGGGTGGCCGCCTTCCCCGCCGAGCTCGAAGCGCGGGTGCTGGCGCCCGGCGCCGCCAAGGCGCGCCTGGACCTGGACGCGCTCGGGGCCCTGGCCGCCAGCGGCTGGAGCCGCGGACAGGCCGTGAGCCCCGACCCCGAGCTGGACGGGGCCGCGCCTCTGGCCCACCGTCTGCGCCGGCTGCGCGAGCGCCTCGTCGCGCGCACGCCGCCGATCCCCGGCGCCGCGGACGCCCTGGGCGCGCTAGAGGTCGGGCTCGAGCTGGAGGCGCCGACGCCCGACGCGCGCCCGCTGAGCGCGAGCTGGACCTTCGGGCGCGAGGGCGCCGCGGCCGACCTGCTCGCGGCGCTGGCCCAGCTCGGCTACGGCCTCGACCCCGAGCGCTGCTCCCGCGACGCGCTGACCCGACTGCCCGCGAGCAGCGACGCCGCGCGCGCGGCCCTCGCCGCCCTCGCCGCGGGGGACCCGCCGCTGGCCGCCCACGCGCGGCGCCTCGCGGCCCACGTCGCCGGCCTGGAGAACGCGGCCGCGCAGCAGGTCGAGGCCGAGCTCGAGGGCACCGTCACCGACACGTCGCGCGATCCCTGGGGCGCGCTGACCCGCGCCCACCGCTACGCGACCCGCGCCGAAGACCTCGAGCGGGCCCTGGACGCGCTGCTCCAGGGCGAGCTGCCCGAGCTCCTCGAACACCCCGAGCGCCTGGTCCGGGCCTACCGCGCCCTCGAGCGCAGCGGGCTGCCTCCGGCCGAGGCCGAGGGCGTCGCGCGCCGGATCAGCGCCTACCTCGCGAGCCAAGCCGACGCCGCTAAGCACGCGGACCTCGAGGCCCTGCAGCGCTTCGCCCAGGCCTACGCCGTGAGCTGGGGCCGCCACGCCCCCGCGCCCTTCGGGTTCGTGAGCGAGGTGCGCGCGATCCTCGTCCAGCGCCTGCTGCGCCACGAGCGCCTGAGCATGGACCTGATCCTCGTCCCGCTGCAGCTGGGCTACGGCTACGGCGACATGGTCCACCAGATCGGCGCCCAGTATCTGCCCGAGCTCGAGGCGACCCCCCGCGCCCGGCGCTCCGGCGACCTGCACCTGCTGTGGGCGTTCCTGCTCGAGCTCGACCGCCGCCGGCAGGAGTCCGACCGCCCCCGGACCGCGGCGCACTTCGCCCTGGCCCTGGCCGAGCACCTCGACGCCGACGTGCTCGAGCGCGTCTTGCCCTTCCTCGAGCTGAGCCCCGACGACCTCCTCGAGCTCGCGAGCCACGCGGTGCAGGTCGAGGCGGCGGACCGCGAGCGCCTGTTCGGCGCGCAGGCGCCCGCGCCGTCCCCGCGCGCGAGCCCCCTCAGCCCGGTGTGGCTGGACGACGCGCGCGAGCGCCTGCTGCACCACGCCTTCGCCGTCGCGATCGAGCGCTGCGAGGCCGAGGAGCGGGTCGGTGACCCGCGCCGGGTCGGCCAGCTCCTGGACCAGGCGGTCGCGGTCCTCGAGCCGCTGCACGCGCTGATCACGGAGCTCGTGCGCGACGGCCGCGACCCCGGCTTGACCCTCAAGCGGATCGTCGACGCGTCGGGGGCCGCGCGCTTCGTGCTCCTGCGCTTGCCTCGGGTCCACGGCCTGCGCGACGTCTACGTCGCGCGCTTGCTCCCGCTGTTCGCCCGGGCCCCGGCGATCGAGGCCAGCCTGATCGCGCGCCTCGAGACCAACGCCCGCACCGGCGAGGTCGGGGTCACCGAGGAGCTGTGGACGTCGACCGCCTCGATCCCGGCGGTGGTGCGCGCGGTCTCGCACCTGGTGAGCGAAGAGCTCAAGCTGCTCGAGCTCTACGGCCTCCAGCCCGAGGGGCTGGCGCGCGCGCTCCCGCGCTTCCGGCGGCTGGCGGACGCCTTCCCCGGCCACTTCCCCTACGTGCTCGGGGGCCGGGTGTGGTACGTCGCCCGGGCCCTCTCCGCCGACGCGGTCGCCCGCGAGGTCGCCCCGCGGATCGCGCAGGCCGACCTCCCCCAGGACGCCGACGACCTCCCCGACGCCCTCGCGCTGCGGGACGAGGTCCGCGGCTGGCTCGCAGGCGAGACCCTGGACGAGGACCCCGCCGCCGCCCGCGCCCTGCTCGAGGCGTCCCTGGCCGAGGGCCAGGCCGCCCCTGGGGCCTGGCCCGACGCCTTGCTCGACGCCCTGGGCACGAGCCGCGCCGAGGTCGACGCCCGCCGGGCGGACGGCGAGTGAGCTCTGGCGAGGCGCCGCGCGCCGCGATCGGTCCCTACCGGATCGAGCGCGAGCTGGGGCGGGGCGGCATGGGGGTGGTCTACCTCGCCCGCGACCCCGCCCTCGGGCGCCCGGTGGCGCTCAAGGTCCTGCGCCGCAGCTCCCCCGCCGCCCGCCAGCGCCTGCTGACCGAGGCGCGGGCCTCGGCGGCGATCCGCCACCCGAACGTGGTCCGCGTGCACGACGTGCGCGAGCTCGAAGGCCACCTGGTGCTGGTCATGGACTACGTCGAGGGCGTGAACCTCGACGAGCGCCTGCAGCGCGAGGGGAGCGTGCCGGCTGCCGAGGCCGCGCGCCTGACCACTGACCTCGCCCGCGCGTTGGCCGCCGGCCACGGGCGACGGATCCTGCACCGCGACGTGAAGCCCGACAACGTGCTGATCCGGGCCCACGACGGCGCGGCGCTGCTCACGGACTTCGGCCTGGCCAAGTTCCAGGACGAGGGGAAGGGCCTGACCCAGAGCGGCGCGATCCTCGGCACCCCGCTCTACGCCTCCCCCGAGCAGCTCGCCGGGGGCGCCCTCGACGCGCGCAGCGACGTCTACGGCCTGGGCGCGCTGCTCTACGCCATGCTCACCGGCCAGCCCCCCCTCACCGGCGAGACCCTGGTCCAGCTCGTGGCCCGGGTGTGCGAGGAGCGACCCGCCCCGCCCTCGCAGCTGCGCGCGGACGTGCCTCCGTGGCTCGACGACGTGTGCTTGCAGTGCCTGGAGAAGGACCCCGCGCGGCGCTACCCCAGCGCCGGGGCGCTGGCCCAGGCGCTCCAGGCCGGCGAGTCCCACGGCTCGGGCAGCGGGACCTCGCGGGCGGCGTCCAAGGACGCGCGGCGCCTGGGGGTGGCCCTGACCGCGGCGGCCCTGGCCCTCGCCGCGCTGGGGGTCACCCTCTGGGCCTCGACCCGCGGCGACGGCGACGCGGCCCAGCACGCGCTCTACGGGCCCCTCCCCCCCGGCCCCCTGGAGCTCGACCTGCCGCGCACGGCGCGCCCGCCCTCGCCGGAGCTCCGAGCCCACGTCGCCGCCCGCACCGCGCTCCTGCGCGGGGACCCCGTCCCCCCGGGGGAGGCGCCGGACCTGCGGGCGCTGGCCGCCCTCGGCGCCCTGCGCTGGGGGCGCCCCCGCGACGCGGGCCCCGACGCCGAGCTCTGGACGCGCCACGCCGCCTACGCGCAGGCCCTGGAGACCCTGGCCGCGCTCGAGCAGGGGCCCGACGCCGAGCCCGCGACCCGCTGGGCAGGGGACGTGGCGCGCCGCGCCCGCGGCGAGCTCCAGGAGGTGCGCGCGCGCGCCGCGAAGCGGGTGGACACCCACGCCCGCGGCGGCTCCCCGGCCCCGATCCCCGCGGGCCCCTGGGCCGCCTTCGAGCGCGACGCGAGCCAGGTCGCGCTGCGCGCCCGCGGGCTCGAGCTGCTCGAGGCGCTGCGCGCCGAGCTCCCCCCCGGCGAGCCGCTCCTGGCCGAGACCGCCGACGCGGCCCGGGCGCTGATCGAGTCCTACTTCCCCGCGACCCGGGCCACCTCGGGCCCCGAGCGCGACGCGTTCGTGGACTGGCTCTCGCTCGCGACCCCGCCCGAGGGCGCCGCCGAGCAGTCCTTCGACACGCTGTGGCACACCCTGCCCGACGTGCTCCACGCCGTCGGCCCGCGGATCCGCTTCGCCGACGTGCCGCCGGACCTCATGCTCCGCGCGCGGGGCTCGGTAGAGCTGATCTACTCGGGCTACCTCATGACCCTCGAGTCGCCCTCCCACGAGGAAATGCTCCTGGGCGCGCTGGTCGGCCTGTGGCCGATCAGCCGCGTGCGCCGCCTGCGCCCCGACCTGCCGGACGAGCTCCAGGCGCTCCCGATCCTCACCGGCGAGCAACTCGTGACCCTCTACGTGGCCCTCGAGCACGAGGCCTCGGTCTCCGGGGAGCGCCTGCTCGGGTTCCTCGTCGACGCCCTCGGCGACGACGTGCCCGCCCGCTGGCGCGAGGCGCTGGACCTCCCCCCGGCGGGCCCGGTGGCCCAGCCGGTGAGCCCGGGCTGGATCCCGCACCTCCGGGTGCGGCTGCTCGAGGAGTGGCTGGCCGTCGAGCGCGTGCGCGAGCGCCCGCTCTCCGCGGAGCACCTCGCGTTCTGCCTGGAGGAGCTCCCCGACGCGATCTCGGCCAACCAGCGCTCCGGGGTCGAGCCGCGCCTGCAGTTCATGATCGCGCCCAAGGTGCTCGGGGACCTGGCCGAGGCCGCCCTCGCGGCCAAGCTCCCGCGCGCGAAGGAGGCCCAGGCGCTGGCCGAATCCACCTGCACCCGGATCCAGGCCGAGCTGCTCGCGTTCCTGCGCAATGAAACCGTGCTCGAGTCGCAGATCCCCGGCCTGCGCGAGGGCCTCTCCAAGCTGACCCTGGACCTCGCGCGCCTGCACCTCGACCGGGCCGACCCGCGCTCGGCCCGCGCGCTGCTCGAGCGCACCCTCGACGCCTGGAAGCTCTGGGATCCGAACTACCCGCTGCTGAGCTACCGCTGCTGGATCGCCGTCGTCGCCCGCGACCCCGACGCCCTCGCTCGCTGCCGCGAACAGCGCGAGTGGCTCCTCACCCGGCCACAGGCCTCGGCCTTGCGCCCGGCCGCTTACCGCGAGGAGCTGGCCCGCGCCAAAGCGATCGTGCTCTCGAGCGAACTCGTGGCCCTGGTCCAGAGCGGCGCGGCCGAGGAGGCGCGCGCGCTGGCGGCCCGCGAGCTCGACACCTACGCCGGAGTCAAACTCCCCGAGCTGCAGGAAGCGAGGATCCGCGTCAGGCGCGGACGTTGACCTCGACGGGGACCGGCACCGGCGCCGGGACCTGACGCCAGCGCGCGGCGCGGGCGGCGTAGACGAAGGTCCCCACGTAGCACCAGCAGGCCAGCGCAATGCAGACGTGCATGACCTCGTGGGCCTCGACCATCCGCGCCACGAGGGTCGGCCACTCCAGCGCGTCGATCACCCCGCCCAGGGTCGCGAGCCCGCCGCCCAGGAGCAGCCACCCGGGCGGCCCCCACACCCCGTGCACCCGCGCCGTGTGCAGCCACAGCGGGAACCCCAGCCAGCCCATGGCCACGTAGAGCACGGGGGAGATCCAGGGGTTGAGCGCGGGGAGCGAGCTCAGCTCGAGCAGCGCCCCGGCGACCGCGACCCCCCACACCAGCGCGTGGTAACGCGGCTGCCAGCGCCCGAGGGTGCTCATGACCGCGGTGAAGCTCGCCGCCAGGGCGATCCAGATCGTGGCGTGGTCCAGGTGCCAGAACACGATCCGGGCCGGGGTCCCATACGGCTGCGAGTGATACAGCGCGCTGCACAGGAGCTGCAGCCCCCCGCACAGGAAGTAGACGCGCACCCCGCGATCGCGCCGCGCCTCGCCCACGGTCACCCCGCGCACGAGCCACAGCGCGGCGAGCAGCGTCAGGCTCCCCAGCAGGTGGCTCACGCTGCTCAGGGGGTCCTGGAGGTAGAGGAACGGGATCAGGTCGCGGTCCATGGCGCCGGGATTGTTGGGGCTGAACCTGGCCCCGTCAACCCGGACCGCGTTGCGCGAACCGGCGCCAATGACGAGACTCGGGCATGCTCCGCCCCCTGCCCCTCGCCGCCGCCCTGGTCCTCGCCTGCTCCCCCACCCTGGCCAAGGACGCGCTGACCTGGGAGGGCGCCGCCCCCGCGGTCTACACCCTCGAGCTCACGCCCCCGGCGACCCCGCCCCAGCGCGCCGAGGCGCTGCAGGACCACGCGGTGGTCCACCCCAGCGGGTTCCTCGACGGGCGCGTGCCCCGCGCGCCGATCGCGTCCTTGAGCGACCTGGTGTGGCACCACGCGCTCCTGCTGCCGAGCGACGAGCTCCCGCGCAAGAAGGGCAAGCCCCTCGAGGCCACGCGCAGCCTCAGCTTCTCCGGGAGCGCCGTCGAGTCGGAGGAGCGCCACCAGCTCGTCCGGGTCGGGCGCAAGAAGGCGGCGATCCAGAGCCGGATCATGCTCCGCACCCAGGTCACGACCCTGGGCTGGACCCAGGTCGGGCTCGAGCTGGAGCGGGTGTTCGACCCCCAGGCCCAGCGGCTCGAGGCCTGCTCGCTGCGCCTGGTGTGGGTCCAGGCCGACGGCCAGCAGTTCGTCTACACCGGGACGATCGCCGCCCAGCCCCCGGTGGACACCGAGCCCACGCGCTTCGCCGCCCGGGTCGAGGAGGCGATCGGCCGCGGGCGCGCGGCGCTGCTCAAGCTCGCGGCCCAGGCCCGCGCGCAGCAGGGGCACGCCCTCGGGCGCACGGCGCTGGCCTGCTTCGCGCTCCTGCGCAGCGGCGTCCCGCCGGCGGACCTCGACCCCTACTTCGCGTTCATGGCGCAGCAGAAGCTGGACCACACCTACTCGGTGGCGCTCTACGTCATGGCCCTCGAGGCGCGGAGCGTGGCCCGCACCCCGGCCAGCGCCCACGGCGGGACCGTCGCGCGCTTCGACCGGGGCCAGGTCCCGGCCCGGGACAAGGCCGAGATCGAGCGCGCCACCGCCTGGCTCCTGGCCGCGCGCAAGCCCCAGGAGGGCTGGTGGAGCTACGGCGGCCACTCGGACCTGGGCCCCACCGCCCACGACGGCAAGACCCCGGCGACCGCCGGGGACCGCTCCAACAGCCAGTTCGCGGTCCTGGCCCTGCACTCGGCCCTGGCCTCGGGGGTCGACGTGCCCCCGGCGGTGTGGCAGGAGATCCTCGACGAGCACCACGTCGCCCAGGAGACCAAGGGCGACCCCGGTTCGCTCACGGGCACCGTCTACCTGCGGCACTCGGCGTTCTTCGACCCCGCCGCCGCCGAAGCGGGCGCCGACGCGGAGGCGACCCGCGCCCGCGGGGGGAAGGAGGGCGGCGAGAGCGCCGCGCTCCTGCGCCGGGGCTGGGCCTACGGGACCCACCGCGCCGCCGGCAACGGCAGCGCCTACGGCTCCATGACCTCCGCCGGGCTCTCGAGCCTGGCGGTCGCCCGCGAGGCCCTGGCCGACGCCAAGCGGCTCTCCCCCGAGCACGACCGGCAGGCCAAGGCCGACCTGCAGTCGGGGCTGGCGTGGCTCGCGCACCGCTTCGACCCCAGCCAGAACCCGGGGCGCGGCCACAGCGGCTGGTTCTTCTACTACCTCTACAGCGTGGAGAAGGCCATGGACCTGGTCGGCGTCGAGCGCCTGGGCCCGGCGCCCTGGTGGCAGCTCGGCGCGATCGAGCTGCTCTACCGCCAGGACGCGACCGACGGGAGCTGGACCAAGACCCTCGAGGACACCGCGTTCGCGCTCCTGTTCCTCAACCGCGCCACCCTCCCGGCCAAGCTCGAGATCGAAGCGGCCGGGCGCGTGCTGACCGGCGCCGAGCAGGCCTGGGACGCGCTCACGATCCCCGACGTGGGCCGGGTGCGGGCGAGCGAGGTCCTGCGCTCGTTGACCTCGGTCTCGAAGCGCGAGCTGCGCGAGCGGCTGAAGCTGGCGGAGGCCTGCCTCGACCAGGCGCGCCCCGCGGTCCAGGGCCGGCTCCTGGCCGAGCTCGCCCCGCTGCTCGAGCACTCGGACAAGGCGGTCAAGCGCTTCGCCAAGAAGCGCGCCCGCGACCTGGTCAAGCGCGACGACCCCGCGGAGCTGCGCGCCCTCGGCGCGCGCTTCGCCGACGTCCAGGCCTGGGGCGAGGACCGGGACTACGCCCAGATCCCGGCCCTGGTCGCGCTGCTCGAGGGCGACGCCCCGGACCTGCTGCGGGCCGAGGTCCTGCGGGTGGTCGGCGCGCTGCGCGCGGTCGAGGCGACCCCGGCCCTGCTCCCGGGGCTCGAGGCGTCCGAGGCCGACGACCGCCGCGCCCACTGGCAGATCGTGGTCGGGCTCCTGCGGGCGGGCCTCGAGTTCGACCCCGAGGGCCCCTCGCGCCAGCGCGAGGAGCAGGTCGCCGCGCTGCGCACCTACTGGGACCTCGAGGGCAAGCGCCTGCTGCGCGAGGCCCAGATCCAGCGCGCGGTCGAGGACCTGGCCCGCCCCGAGCGCGCGGCGGCGGCGGAGGAGACCCTGACCGTGGTCGGGGAACAGGCCCTGCGCCCGCTCGTGGACGCCCTGCGCTCCGAGGCCAGCCGCAGCCGGGCCCACGCCCTGCTCAAGAAGCTGAGCGGGAAGGACTTACCCCCCGATCCCGCGGCATGGTTGCACGCCCTCGGCGAGTGACCCCCAGGGTTTCCCAAAAGTCACACACCCTCGTTCAGTTTTTCGGAACTCGTTGATTCCCAAGTGCGCAAGTCGCACACGGGCCGACGCGGCCCCTGACTTGCATCGACTTAGGGCGACGAGAGCAGAGCTGAGACTGCGAGGGATCCACCCATGCTGCGCACCCACACTCACCTGGCCTACGGCCTGGTCCTCCCCCTGGCCCTGTTGACCCTGGGCGCTGGCTGCTCCTCGTCGAAGAGCTCGAAGCGCTCGTCGACGACCACCGCCGCCACCACCAGCAACAACACCGGCACCACCAACAGCTCGACGACCACGCCGCCGACGAGCACCACGACGGGCCCCACGACCACGACTACGCCGCCCTTGGTCCTGGGCGGGACCGGCGTGTTCACCGACGGCTCCGCCTCGCTCCCGGCCTCGGCCGAGGACGACTGGGCGGTCGCCTCGGGCGACGTCAACGGCGACGGCGCCATGGACCTCCTGATCGCGCCCTACAACGGCGTGCCCCGCCTGTATCTGAACCAGGGCGGGACCCTGGTGGCCGGGACCTTCCCCGCGGTGACCCTGGCCGCCACCGACGCGGTCCTGATCGACATGAACAACGACGGCAACCTCGACGCGGTGATCTCCGCCAACTACGAGCCGGTGCGCGTGTTCCGCGGCGACGGCGCGGGCGGGTTCGTGCTCCTCGGCGAGTGGCCCACGATCAACAACGCCCTGGTCTACAAGATCGCGGTGGGCGACGTCGACGGCGACAACGACCCCGACGTGTTCCTGGCCCGCGCCGGGCAGAACACGGCCACCCTGGGCGCGGACCTGCTCCTGCTCAACGACGGCACCGGCGCGCTGGTGGACGCCCCCGCGACCGCGCTGCCGGCCCTCACCGAGGACTCGCTGGGCGCGACCCTGTTCGACCTCGACAACGACGGCGACCTGGATATCTACCTGGCCAACTTCGGGATCGAGGACCGGGTCTACTTGAACGACGGCGCCGGGACCTTCGTGGACGCCACCGCGGTGGTGCTCCCCGCCGGCGTGACCACCGGCGGCGCGACCTCGGTCGCCGCGGCCGACGTCAACGGCGACGGCTTCGTGGACCTGGTCGTCGGCAACGAGGGCCTCTCGGTCGGCGGCAACCCGCCCGCGGGTGAGGCCAACCTGCTCCTGCTCAACGACGGCGCCGGGCACCTGCTCGACGGCAGCACGCTGCTGCCCGCCGACGCCGAGCCGACCTTCGACGTGCGCTTCCAGGACGTGGACGGGGACAACTACCCCGACCTGTTCGTGGCGAACCTGCGCGCCCAGCAGCGGCTCTACCTCAACAGCGGCACCGGCGTGTTCACCGACGCCACCTCGACGAACCTCCCCGCGGTCAACGTCGGCGGGGACTCGTTCAGCATGACCACCGGCGACTTCAACGGCGACCGCGCCGTGGACGTCCTGTTCATTCGCCGCAACGCTGCCCCCTGGCTGTTCCTCAACACGCCCCGGTAGCGCTCGATCCTTCACCTGACCTCAGCCACGAGGCCGGACGCCCCACGCGTCCGGCCTCGAGCTCTTGGGTGCGAGCGGGGGGGCCGACGCTCAGCTCGAGGAGGCCCGGCGCGCCGCTTGGGCGGCGTGGGTTTGCGCCGGCGTCCAGGCCCAGGGCGGGGGGTTGTCCGGGTCGAGGTCGTGGGGGCCGAACTTGCGCCCGATCTGGCCGATCGCCCAGCGCGGGGTCCAGCCCTCGGGGGCCAGCTCCAGACAGTCGGGGTGCTCGATCCCGACCGCGCGCTCGGCGCGGTAGCAGCACTCGAGCAGCTCCTCCTCCAGGTGCCGGCAGAAGCGCTCCAGCTCCTCGGCGGACGCCTGGGGGTCGATCCAGTAGGGGCCCACGCACAGGCCCTTGAGCTTCCCGAAGGGCAGCGGGATCACGGTGCGGTCCCAGGAGGGGACGGTGATCCGCCGCGAGTAGGACCAGCGCACGACGTAGAGCGGGGCGCGGCAGGCGCGGGCGATCGCGACCCCGCCGGGCTTCATGCGGAACGCGGGCCCGTTGCTCCCGTCGACGGTGACCCCGTAGAGCACCTGCGGCGAGTCGCGCATGTGCTTGATCAGGGTCGGGAGCACCCGCCGCCGGCGGCGGGTGCCCTTGGACGAGCCCCCGCGGAACACGGTGAACCCGCAGTACTCCAACAGCGCGGTGATCAGGCGCCCGAAGCTCCCGGTGCTGGCCAGGGTGTGGGGGCGCAGGGTGCGGTTGTTGAAGGCGACGCTGAACACCTCCTGGTGCCAGAGCAGGCCCAGCGCGCGGTCGTGGCGGCGCATGGCCGCCTGCAGGGGCTCCGTGAGCTCGTCGTCGACGACGCAGCTGCGGTTGATCAGGCTCATGAGCCCGTAGTAGAGCAGCGGCACCACCGCCACCAACCAGCTCAGGAGCTGCTCGCCGACGGCGTGTCGTATCCGTCGCCGGAGCTTGCGGGCCGGGCGCGCCGACGCCGCCTTGTCGAAGGCGCTGCCCTGCAGCGTCATGTCGTGGAACGCGTCGCGCTTGCCGCTCACAGCGGCTCACGATAGTGCCTGCCCCGGGCGACGCAAGCGCGCACGCCCTCAGCCCCGCGCGGCCTCGATCCGCCGGCGGAAGAAGATCTCGCGGATCTCGCGCAGGGGGTAGCCGCTGCGGTTGAGGTCCACGATCAGCTTCAGCTCGTCCAGGACCGCGGCCGGGTAGCGCCCGTGCCCGCTGGGCTCGATCAGCCCCAAGGTCGAGTAGCTGTAGAGCCGCTGGCGGCTGAAGCCGCTCAGGCGCATGACCTCGGCGGTGGTCAGCTCTGCGCTCACGCCTGCTGCAGCTGCCCGCGCACGACCTCGAGCACCTCCCGCGGCTCGGGCCGGCGCGCGGCCCCCCACAGGTTCAGCATGCTCGGCTGCTGCACGAAGGTGTAGACCGGCTCCTCGCCCTTGTAGACGAGCACCGCCGGCTGAATGAACCCGTCCTGGTAGCTCCAGGCCTTGGGGTGCTTGCGCGAGATCGGGATCTGGTAGCGGTCGGCCACCGCGTGGTCCTCGTCGCTGAGCAGCGGCCAGCTCGCCGGGACCGCCATTTTCTCGCGGAAGCGCCGGTTCTTCTCCGGCGGGTCCGCCGAGAGCAGGTGCGGGAGGATCCCCAGCTCCTCGTACTCGGCGCTGAGCTGCTTCATGCTCTCCACCTGAGAGCGGCAGAAGGGTCACCAGTAGCCGCGGTAGAAGAACAAGAGCGTCGCGTGCTCCGAGCGGTAGGCGCGGTCGAAGCTCAGCGGCTCCCCCGCCTCCTGGGGCAGGGTGAAGTCGAAGGGCCCGCGGGGCTCCACGGTGTGCGCGGTCACAGGGTCTCCGTCAGGTTCTCGAGCATGGCCCGCGGGGAGAGGAACAGGCACCAGGCCGCGTTGGCGAAGTTGATCGCGTCCCAGTTGTTGAGCTTGACCGGGTCGTCGCCCTTCTCCAGCACGCGCCCGTTGACCTCGGTCCCGTTGGAGCTCCCGGTGTCCTCGAGGTACCAGCGCTCGCCCTTGCGGGTGAGCTTGGCGTGCCACTTGGAGATCGCGTCCTTGCGCAGGGTCACGTCGGCCTTGCTCGTGCGCCCGATCGTGAGCTCGGCCTGCTCGAGCAGGGGGAAGGCCAGGCTCGGGCGCGAGGCCGGCGCCTCGCTCTCGCCGCGGGAGTAGCTGACCATGAGGTATTGCGTGGCGTGGCGCAGGAGAAAGCGCCGCGAGCCGAGGGCCTCGAGCTCGGCGTAGAGCCGCTGGATCTCGAGGGCCTCCACGCGCTGGACCGGGGTCAGGAGCGCCACCAGGTCCTCGGCCTCGGCGAACGCGAAGCGCCGCCCGCCGAACTGCACGGGCACCAGCCCTGGGAGCTCGGCGCTCTCGCCGGGCCGCACGCGCTCGCGGTTGACGAAGGTCCCGTTGGTCGAGCCCAGGTCCTGCACGCGCCAGCCGGCGTCCGAGCGCTCGAAGCGCACGTGCTCGCCGCTGACCGACTCCTCGCCCACCAGGGGCACGGTGCAGCCCGAGCTGCGCCCCAGGGTCGAGCCCGAGCTCAGGGGGAACACCCGGGCCTCGGACGAGCCCCGGGTGCGCTTGAGGTCGAGCAGCAGCTCCTCGTCGAACTCCACGGTCTTGACCGAGGTCGTGGCGCCGCTCTCGGGGGTCTTCGCCAGGCGGTTCAGACCCTGGGGGTCCTGAACCGGGATCTCCACCAGGAACGGCCCGCGGGCCAGCTCCTCGAGCCCCGCGCGCCCCCGCGACTCCACCGTGCGCATGATCTCGCTGACCAGGTACCCCGCGCTCATGCCCGCTCCCTCTCCCGCTCCGCGCGGATTATGACTCAGCGCGCCACGAGGCGCACGTCCCATTACCGGACGCGGTCAGCGCCGACACGCCCGACCGGCCCGCTCCGCTCGGCGGGAGCGCGCTGAATGAGGACTTGAACCGCCAAGGACGCCAAGGACGCCAAGGCTCCGCTCCCACGTGGGCGCGCTGATTCGAGTTGGGAACCACCGAGCTCCGCTGGATCGTGACCGAGCGGACGAAGAAACACAGAAAATGACCGAGCTCCGCCCGCTCGGTCGCGGTCCGACACGACCACGCCGACGGAGCTCCATGCACCACACCCAGCGGAGGGCCTCACGATTGCGCGCGAGCGGAGCTCGGTAGTTCGATCTCCTCGCCTGCGCGCGCACGCGTCAGCGGAGCCTTGGCGTCCTTGGCGTCCTTGGCGGTTCACTCTTCTTCTCTACGCCGAGCGAGGTCGCGCCTGCGCGGAGCGGGACCGGGCTGGGCGGAGTGTCCGAGCGGAGCCTTGGCGTCCTTGGCGTCCTTGGCGGTTCAATTCCTCACTCAGCGCGCCTGCGCCACGCGGACGGTGCCCACGCCCCCGTCAACGCTGCAAGAACACGTTCAGCGAGCTCGCGCCGCGCGCGGCGACCACGAGGTCCTGCCGCCCGTCGCCGTCGACGTCGAGGATCAACGAGCCGATCGGCGAGTTCGCGGTCGGGAGCGTGATCGGCCCGAAGAACAGGTCGGTGTAGTTCACCGTGTCCGTCGGGTTCGGGTTCTGCAGGTAGACGCCGACCACGTTGTTGCCGCCCCAGGGGATCGCGAAGTCCACGCGCCCGTCGTTGTTCAGGTCGCCGAAGGACGTGGCGCCCGGCGAGCCGCCTACGGTCAAGGACACCGGGTTGCCGCCGTTGACGAAGGTGGGCGCGGTGCCCGCGCCGCCGCCCAGGGGGCTCCCCGCGCTGTTCGTGAACAGGATCGCCGCGGTGCCCGAGGTGAAGTCCGAGACCACGAAGTCCGGGCGGTTGTTGGGCCCGCCCAGGTCGCGGGGGGCCACGCCGATCGGGAGCCCCACGCCGGCGACCAGCGGGACGTTCACGAAGTCGCCGGCCACGGACATGGTGTTCTTCCCGGCGTTCCCGTAGAAGATCCGCAGGGAGCTGTTCCCGCCGGAGTTACCGATCACGAGGTCCGGGCGCGTGTCGCCGTTGTAGTCGAAGATCTCGACCTGGTTCACACCGGTGGTCCCGCTAAAGGTGATCCGGATCGGGTTGGCGGTGTCGAAGCTCCCGTTCCCCAGCCCGCGGAAGACCACGATCGCGGTCGCCTGGTTCATGCCCAGCACCAGCTCCGGCGCCCCGTTGCCGTCGTCGAGGATGTCCCCGATCGCGACGTCGAAGCCGATCGGCTGGAGCGGCTCGGCCTTGAACAGGGACACGGCCGGCCCGCTGGCGTCGGTCAGGGGGTTGCTCGTGATCCCGATCATGGCGCCGGTGGTCGTCTGGACCGAGGCCACGCCGCTGGTGAGCGTGCTCGGCAGGAGCTGCATGGCGGTCAACAGGTCGCCGGTGCCGTCCTGGTTGAAGTCCTGGATCTCCATGAAGAACGGGCCGCTGGGCTTGGCTCCGGTCAGGACCCCGCTGGTGAACGGGGCGACGGAGAAGTCGTAGGTCCGCACCCGGTTCAGGGTCCCGCCGCTGGGCTGGAAGATCTGGACCTGGTTCTCGTTGGTGAAGCTGACCGCGACCTCGGGGTTCCCGTCGCCGGTCAGGTCGCCGGACGTGAGCTGGAACGGGGCGCCGCCCAGCGGGATCGGGAAGAACTGGTCGAGGGTCCCCGCCGCGGTCTGGGTGAAGATCGAGACGTCCGAGCTCAGCCCGTTGGCCACCACCAGGTCGTCGCGGCGGTCGCCGTTGAAGTCGGCGACGTCGAGGTCGAAGGGCTGGAACGAGGTGGTGAAGCGCACGGGCTTGGCCGAGGTCAGGACCTGCACCGCCCCCGAGGGCACGACCCCGAAGTGCGGGGTGGTCACGCTCTGCCCGAAGGCCGAGCTGGCGGCGACGTTGCCGGTGTTGCGGTACACGAGCAGCTCGTTGTTGAGCTGCATGGGCACCAGGATGTCCTTGCGCCCGTCGCCGTCGACGTCGGAGATCGTGGGCCGCCCGCACTGAATGTTGGGCAGGTCCACGATCATGGACAGGCGGAAGGGCAGGACGCCCGGGGTCAGCACGGTCCCGCTCCCGGTGTCGTAGGGCGCGCGGTTGTCCGTGCTCGTGCCCATGGTCAGGGTCTGGGGCGAGGCGTTGAAGTTGAGCGAGATCGGCCCGGCGGAGAAGGGGTCGTAGACGAACACGAACATCTTCTGCGAGAGCTGGCTCACGACCACGAAGTCCAGGCCGTTGTCGCCGTTGAGGTCGCCGATCGCGATCCCGCGGGTGTCGCCGCGGACCACCGGGAAGTTGTCGATCTGGTTGTCGGGGAGCCCCGAGAGGTAGCCCAGCAGCGGCGCCAGGGGCAGCTTCACCCCGTGGTAGGTGCCCGGGGTCATGTCCGGAGTGCCCGAGGCCGAGGTCTGAATGTAGAAGGTCAGGGACATGTCCAGCGCGTTCGCGGTGACGATGTCCGGGAGCCCGGCGGCGACGGTGGTCCCGCCGTTGAGGTTCAGGCGCCCGGTCAGCGGCGGGTTCAGCCCCGCGCCGGTCAGCGCCGTGCCCAGCACGTTGGCGTGAGCGATCGAGGTCAGGTCCGCCACCGCGACCTGCACCGGGCCTTGGCCCATGGCGGTGGTGTCCAGGTAGAAGGGCGAGGTGTAGTTCCCCGGGTTCAGCCGCTTGCGCACCAGGACCGCGCCGGTGCCGAGGTTGGCGCCGGAGGTGGCCATGGGGGTCTGGAGCTGGGCGAAGGCGTGCAGGATCACCAGGTCGCCGCCGTCGGGGTTGACCGTGGCGTCGAGCTCGACCTCCTCCAGGTCCTGGATCAGCCAGCCGATGTTGTCCGCGCCGAAGGGCGGCGCGCTGGGGATCGAGGGGACCCCGGTCCCGGGGTCGAAGGTCGGCGCGCGCCCGGTGGTCCGCGGCGCCTGGGCCGACTGATAGGTCAGCCCCGCGCCGGTGAAGTTCGGCTGGGTCGTGCCGCCCTCGATGTGCGCGGTGACCTGGTGCCGGACCACGTTGGCCAGGCCGTTGCCCACGTCGGCCCCGGCGTTGCTCAGGATCAGGCTCAGCCCGCCGCCGGACGTGGTGTTCCCGAACAGCCCGGCGTCGCTGGTGGTGAAGGACGCGTGGGGCGAGTTGGCCACGATCAGGTCGGTGTCGCCGTCCTCGTCGAAGTCGGCGGCCACGACCTCGCTCGGGGCGAGGGTGTTGTTGAAGAAGGTGTTGGTCGCGGTCTCGTTGCCCGGGACGCCGGCGATCCGGGGGAAGCCCGCCTGGGTGGTGAAGATCTCGATCGGGGCGTCGAAGCCCAGGCCCGAGTTGGGCAGGATCGTGATCTTGCCGCCGGTGGAGTCGCGGGCGGTGCTGCTCCCGGTGCCCACCAGGCCCGCCTCGGTGACCACCACGTCCACCCGCTGGTCGCCGCCGGCGACCTTGGCCGCGATCACGCCGTGCACGTCGGTGTTCATGCTGATCGCTTGCTGGTCGCTGACCGGCCCGTTGCTCACGAAGAACGGGGCCGAGGTCGCGGCGACCGTCGAGGAGCCGTCGCTGATCGTGACCGTGAGCCGCACGAGCTTGTTGTTGCCCGGGCCGAGGTCCGTGAAGCTGTCCCACACGCTGCTGATCAGGTTCGGGCCGGCGTTGAGCGAGATCGCGCCCACCCCCTGCCCGCTGACCAGGGTCGCGGCGCCCACGCTGCCCGAGGTCAGGTCGTTGTATTGGATCCCGACCAGGCTCACGGCGTCGCCGTCCTGCTCCTGCACGCGGTAGTTGACCGCCACGTTGAAGGCGTCGCTCGCCGGCTGCACGATCTCGAGGGTCACCGGGGTGTTGTTGGTGACCGCGAACACGTTGGACACGGCCTCGGTGCCCATTTGGTTGTCGAGGGTGTCTATGGGCTGGATCCGGATCCGCACGTTCTGCGCGTTCTGGGTGGAGAACGTGCCGCCGGAGTTCCAGGTCACGGTGTGCATGACCCCGGACGGGCTCGAGGCCAGGCCGGTCAAGCTCCCGCTGAGGATCAGGCTGGCCGGGATCGTCTGGAACCCGCTCCCGGAGTCGACCTGGAGCACGACGTCGATCGGGTCGCTCTCGGCGTCGGTGAGGGTGAACCCGATCACGATGTTCTGCGAGAGGGTCCCCGAGAGGTTGGGGATCGTGACCGTGGGGGTCGAGTTGGTGTAGACCAGCCCGGTGAACACCGTCGAGCCGCCGTTGGGGTTCGTGACCACGAGGTCCACCGGCCCGACCACCGCCACCGCGGGCAGGGTCACCCGGATCTCGCCGCCGTTGACGTACTGCACCTGGGCCGCGACGCCGCCCACACTGGCCGTCACGTTGGGCGGGAAGTTGGCGCCGGTGACGGTGATCACCTCCCCGCCGCCGTGGCTGCCCTGGAGCGAGCTGACGCCGAGCACGACCGGCGCGGGCACGGAGCTGCTCGAGGAGCCCGAGTCCTGGCTCACGATCAGGGCCGCGATCCCGGCGGCCACACCGCAGCCGTTGGCGGTCAGCGCCAGCCCGAGGACACCGAGCGCGGAGAGCGCGGCGGTCAGAGGACGAGAGGAGTTCATGGGCGCGCCTCCTGGCCGCGGGGAGCAAGGGGCGCTCCTGCGGCGTAAATCAAGGCGAAGACGGCGTGGCGCGGGTCCGCGGAGCGCCGCGGTTTCCCTTTGCACGCCGAGGGTTCGAAAATCATGCCCTGCGGGAGCCCAACGCTAGTCTTCATGGGGCTCCTCGCTCGGGGTCTCTTGAGTCTGGGGCGCGGCCGGCTGCTCGCCGACGGCCTCGCCCTCCCCCGGCGCGCGCCGGGGGACCGGGAGCGCGAACGCGCGCTCGAGGGTCCCGGCGCCGTAGGGCTCCTGGGGCTGACCGAAGTAGGCCGACTCCGCGATCGCCTTCTCGCGCACGTAGGCGCTGAGCTCCTCGTGGTCGACGAGGCCGTTCTCGTCGCGGTCCGCGGCCCCGCCGAGGCCGGCCACGAAGTGGTAGCCGAACAGCGACATGCCCAGGTGCTCCGAGGTGGTCAGGGTCGCCTGGGGCGAGGTCGAGAGCAGGGCGTAGCCGCCCAGCGCCTGGCCGAGGACCTCGGCGTCGGGGGTCGCGGGGGCGGCGACTCCCGAGCGCACCGAGCGCGCCTGGCCGTCGAAGCCGCAGTCGAGGACCACGACCTTCTGCCCCGCGAGCGGCGCGAGCAGCTCGCCCAGCTCGGCCAGGGTCACGGCGTCCGCGCCCTCGGCCTGGTTGAGCAGGATCGCCGCCTGCCCGTCGGGCTGCCGCGTGCCGTAGCCGGCGAAGTAGAGGATCAGCTGGTCGTCGGGGCGCATGCGCCCGCCGAGCTCGGCCACGGTCGCGGCGAGCTTCTCGCGGGTGGCGTCGCTCCCGATCAGCTCGTAGACCGCGCGCTGCGCCAGCCCGTTGCCCTGCTCGGGGTCCGAGAGGGTGCGGGCCACGGTGCGCGCGTCCTCGGCGGCGTAGGGCAGCGAGGGGTAGCGCACGCTGTCCTGGTAGTGCGAGATCCCGACCACCAGCGCCAGGGTCTTGCGCATGCTGTCGCGCACGTCGTCGCGGGTCAGGCGCCCGTAGACCTCGTCGCGGAGCTGCCCCGCCAGGGCGCGGCCCAGCGCGGCGCGAGCGGCGGGGAGCAGGTTGCCCGCGATCTGGCGCCAGTTGTCGGCGTCGTTGAAGGGGGTAATGAACCCGAAGAAGTGCCAGCCGCGGTCGAACTCGTCGAAGCTGCCGGAGACCTCGACCGGGATCACGGTCTCGTGCAGGACCTGGCTCGAGTCCACGCTGCGCACGGTGACCTGAGCGTCGAAGCTCAGCGAGTAGTCCTCGTGGGCCACGAACCACGCGGGGACCATCCAGATCAGCCAGTTGACGATGTTCGGGACCCACCAGCCGTTGTGGCCCTCGAAGGTGGTGCGGAAGTCGGCGAGCTTGATCTGCAGCAGCAGGTCGTCCTGGTTGTCCCAGGCGTCGTTCATTTGCCCGGCGTAGCCCTCGCCCTGGGCCGCGCGCACCTCGGGGAACACCGCCGCGGCCTGCACCCAGCCCGCGAGGTCCTCGCGCACGTCGCGGGCGTCGATCACCTCCTGGGGCTGGTAGTCCTTGGGCTTCTCGTCGTTGGCCAGCTCGACCTCGACGCTGGCCACCGCGACCTTGAGCGGGAGCGGCTCGGGGGCCTCGCCCTCCAGGCGCGCGGGGGGCGCCTCGCCGGGCGGGATCGAGCTGCAGCCCAGGCCCACGAGGCACAGGGCCACCGCGCCGACGAAGCGAGCCAGGGTCCGAGTCATGGGGCCTCCGGGGGTTGCGACACAACGTAAGGCGCCGGGGCGGCGAATACGAGGGCGGGGGGACGACGCGTCGCCAAGGCTCCGCTCGGACACTCCGCACTGCCCGGTCCCGCTCCTCGCAGGCGCGACCTCGCTCGGCGAAGAGAAGAAGAGTGAACCGCCAAGGACGCCAAGGACGCCAAGGCTCCGCTCGGACACTCCGCACTGCCCGGTCCCGCTCCGCGCAGGCGCGACCTCGCTCGGCGTAGAGAAGAAGAGTGAACCGCCAAGGACGCCAAGGACGCCAAGGCTCCGCTCGGACACTCCGCACGCCCGGTCCGCTCCGCGCAGGCGCGACCTCGCTCGGCGAAGAGAAGAAGAGTGAACCGCCAAGGACGCCAAGGACGCCAAGGCTCCGCCTGACACTCCGCACAGCCCGGTCCCGCTCCGCGCAGGCGCGACCTCGCTCGGCGTAGAGAAGAAAAGTGAACCGCCAAGGACGCCAAGGACGCCAAGGCTCCGCTCGGACACTCCGCACTGCCCGCTCCCGCTCCGCGCAGGCGCGACCTCGCTCGGCGTAGAGAAGAAGAGTGAACCGCCAAGGACGCCAAGGACGCCAAGGCTCCGCTGAGGGCGCGACCGCGCCGCGCGGAAGAGGGTGAGGTTGGCTCCGCCGGGGCGAGCGCGCTCGGGCCGGGCGGAGCTACCCCTATCCCGTTCACCCGCCGCGGCAAGTCCCTCGCGGAGCGGGCCCGAAGGCGCCGAGCGGAGCCTTGGCGCTCTTGGCGTCCTTGGCGGTTCATATCGCTCGCCCGCACGCTCACGCCCCAGCGGAGCACGACCGCGGAGCGGGCCCGAAGGCGCCGAGCGGAGCCTTGGCGTCCTTGGCGGTTCAGATCGCTCGCCCGCACGCGCACGCCCCAGCGGAGCCGCGGACGCCGAGGCTCTGCACGACCGCAGAGGTAGGAGTTGGACGACGTCACGGCGGGCCTACTTGGCGGGGACCACGAGTCGGAACCCGACTCGGCTGAGGAGCTCCGGGGGCGGGACCGCCGGCGGGTGCCCGGGGGGCGTGTCGATCCGCGCCAGGTGCCGGGCGAGGGTCGGGTCGGCGGCGAAGCTCGCCCCCTTGAGCCCCGGGGTGCCCCCGTCGTTGACCCACTCGGCGACGTTGCCCGCGGCGTCGAGGATCCCCAGCGGCGAGCGGTCGCGGGGGTCGCTGCCCACGGGGTGCGGCTGCAGCTCGCCGCGCCAGCGCCCGAACTCGTCGCCCCAGGGGAACTCGCGCAGGCGCCCGAGCTCGGGGTCGTAGCCCGCGGCCGCGGCGTACTCGCGCGAGAGCGGCAGGCGCCACAGGACGCCGGTCGTCTTGGACTTCCAGCGCGCGAACGCCCGCGCCTCGAACACCGTCACGCCGCGCACCGGGCGCTCGGCGTTGGCGGCGTCGCCGTAGGTCCCGTTGCGCCACGTGCGCGGGCCGGGGTACTTGGTGTCGCCCGGGGTGCCGTCGACGAAGGACCCGCGCAGCTCGCGCCCCTTGGCGTCCCAGAGCTCGTCCTGCTCGTAGCCTCCGTCGTCGACGAAGCGCTTGAACTCGGCGTTGGTGACCTCGTGCACCGCGGCGTAGAACGGCTCGACGCCCAGGGCCTCGATCCGGCCCACGTAGACCGTGCCCGCGAGGCCCTTGTCCTCGATCAGGCGCGCGCGTTGATCGCGCTCGGCCTGGAGCTCGGCCACGTGGCTGCTCCCGGCCACGGTGCGGATCGCGGCGTCCAAGGTCGCCAGGGCCTGGGTCCGGGTCTCGGTGCGCTGGAACTGGCGGTGCGCGACGCGGCGCGCCTCGACGGCGATCGCCGTCGCGCACTCCTCCGCCAGGGCCAGCGCCGGCTCCTGGGCGGCCCCCGGCTCGAGGTAGGGCAGCGCCTCGCGGGCGAGGGTCAGGCCGCGGGCGGGGTCGCCCTGCTGCAGCGCCAGGCGACCCTGGTCCAGGCGGTGCTGGGCCTCCTGCTGCAGGGTGCGCGTGACCAGCTCGCTGTCGGCGAGCACGCGCTCGTCGTTGGGCATGACCGCCCGCGCCCGGCGCAGGCGCTCGCCGGCGAGCAGCCAGTCCTTGTTCTGGATCGCGAGCTGCGCCTCGGCGTAGACCGCGCGCCCGCTGGTCAGGGCCTCGATCCCGCTGCGGATCCGCTCCAGGTCCGCCTCGCGGGCCGCCGCCGCCTGCAGGCGCTGGGCCTCGGCCAGCCAGAACCCGGCCAGGCCTGCCTGCCCGGAGTCGAGCGCGCGGTCGGAGAGGGTCAGCGCCAGGCCGACCTTCGTCTGCGCGGCCTGGGCGCCCACGGGGCCCTCGCCCTCCGGGGCCAGGACCAGGGCCTCGGACACGAGCGGCACCGCGTCGAGCGGCTCCTCGATCGCCTCGGCCTCGGCCAACAGGCGCTTGGCGTCCTCCAGGCGCCGGGTGCGCGCCTCGGCCTCGGCCTGCTCCTTGGCCTTCTGCGCCTCCTCGATCGCGCGCTTCTCGGCGAGGAGCTCGGCCTCGCGGCGCTTGGCGTCGGCCTCGTCCAGCTTGCGCTGCTGCTCGGCGCGCAGGCGCTCGGCGATCGCGTCCTGGACCTGCTCGATCTGGCTGCGCTTGCTCGCGATCGCGAGCAGGCCGGCCTCGGCGGCGGAGTTGTCCGGGTCCTTGCCCTGGACCGCCGCGTAGTAGCCGGCTTGCTGGGAGAGCAGGCCCTCGATCGCGTCGTGCTGCTCGGGGTCCTGGACGTCCTTGGCCTCGATCGCCGGGTTGAACTCGGCGGCCTGGGCCAGGAGCCCGGCGATCTCGCGCGCGCGCTCGCCGCTCTGGTAGACGAAGAACCCGCTCAGCGCGATCAAGCCCACGAGCAGGAAGGCGGCGACCGCGACCCCGGCCTTGTTGCGGCGCACGAACTTCTTGACCCGGTAGCCGAGGCTCGCGGGGCGCGCCTCGATCGGCTCCTGGTTCAGGTAGCGCTCGAGGTCCTGGGCCAGCTCGAGCGCGCTCTGGTAGCGGCGCTCGCGCTCCTTGGCCATGGCCTTGTTGACGATCGCGTCGAGGTCGCGGTCGATCCCGACCCGCAGGCTCCCCAGCGGGGTGGGGTCGTCGTCCTGGATCGCGAGCACGATCCGCGCGACCGGGAGCCCGTGGAACGGCGCCTTGCCCGCGAGCAGCTTGTAGAGGATCGCGCCCAGGGCGTAGACGTCGGAGCGGGTGTCGACGTCGTGCACGCGGCCGGCGGCCTGCTCCGGCGGCATGTAGTGCGGCGTGCCCAGGACCTCGCCCTCGACGGTCCAGCTCACGTCGGTGTCGAACTCGCTCGTGATCTTCTTGGCGATACCGAAGTCGATGATCCGCGGCTCGCCGCCCTCGGTCACGAGCACGTTGTCGGGCTTGAGGTCGCGGTGAATGATGCCGCGCAGGTGGAAGTGGTGCACCGCGTCGGCGACGGTGCCCATGATCCGCGCGATCTGCTCGGCGCTGGACTGGTTCTCCGCCACGTAGTCGTCGAGGGTCGCGCCTTCGACGAAGTCCATGGTGTAGAAGGGGTAGCCCGCGACCTCGCTGATCTGGTGGATCGGCACGATGTTCGGGTGGTGCAGCGCGGCCGCCGACTCGGCCTCGGCCAGGAACCGCCGGCGGCGGACCTTGGAGGCGAGCGCGCCGCCGCGCATGACCTTGAGCGCCACGATCCGGTTCAGGCTCTGCTCGCGCGCCTTGAACACGACGCCCATGCCGCCCTCGGCCACGCGGCGCAGGAGCTCGTAGTTCGCGAACTGCCCGCCCTCGCCGGGGAAGCCCTCGATCCCGCGCTTGCTGCCCTTCTTGCGCTTGGGGCTCGCGGTGTCGAGGGTCGAGGCGATCGTGCCGCTGGCGGTGCCGGCGGTGCCGGTGCCCGCGCCGGTGCCCGTCCCGGTCCCGGTCCCGGTGCCGGTCCCGGTCCCGGTGCCCGCGCCGGTCTCGCTGCGCCGGCCCTTGGCCTCCTGGAGTTGGCGCCGGATCTGGGCCAGGAGCTGGTTCGCGACCTTGCCGTCGACGAGCCCCTCCTGGCGCAGGTGCTCGGTGAACAGGACCTTGCGCTTCTGCGCCTGGCGCAGCGCGGCCAGGATCGCGCCCTGCTCGGCGTGGCCCTCGCGGATCAGCGCCCGGGCCAGGGCGGCCTCCTCGATCCGGCGCCGGACCTTGTCCGAGACGAGGTCGATCACGGCCACGCGCCCGCTGACGCTGGGCTCCTGCGGCTCCTCGTCCTCGTCCATGAGCTCGGCGAGGTCCGAGGGGCTGGCGAGCACGAACTCGTCGTCGCCGATCCCGCCGCCGAGGGTCCCGCCCTCGTCGGCGCTCCCCAGCGGCGCCAGGGTGCCCGCGGCCTCGTCGTCCTCGAACCCGGCCAGGGTCCCGCCGCCGCCCGCGGTCCCGCCGCCGGCCAGGGTCCCCCCGCCCGCGGTCCCCCCGCCGGCCAGGGTCCCCCCGCCCGCGGTCCCCCCGCCGGCCAAGGTCCCCCCGCCCGCGGTCCCCCGCCATTGCCCGCGGTCCCGCCGCCGGCCAGGGTCCCCCGTCCGCGGTCCCGCCGCCGGCCAGGGTCCCTTCGCGGACCTCGCCGCCGGGGACCTCCAGCGCGCCCTCGCGCTCCGGGGCCAGGGGTGGGACTCGAGCTCGTCCATGAACGAGCTCGCCGCGAGGACGTCGTTGTGCAGGCTGCCCGGCATGAGGAACGCGTCGTCGTCGCGCTCCGGGGCCAGGGTGTCGAACTCCTCCTCCGAGCGCTCGACCGCCAGGGTCTCCTCGGGGCCCGAGGCCACGATCGCCGCGCGCGTGCGCTTCTTGCGCGGGGTCGAGGCCTCCACCACCTCCGACAGCGCGTCCACGAGCTCCGGGGTCAGCAGCGCCAGTTTCTGCAGGGCCACGAGCAGCCCGACGGGGTCCTCCTCCCGCGACTTGCCCACCGACGCGACGTCCTCCTCGAGGAGCACGCCCAGGGACAAGGCTTGGGAGACGATCCGTTTCGCTCGATCTTCTTCCACGCGCTAGTCCTCTTGCTCTGCGGCGCGGCGCTGGATCTCGGCCTCCAGCTCGCGCAGGCGCTTCTTGGCGTTGCTGAGGTCGCGGTTGGTGGCCATGCCGCGCCACACTTCGCTCTCCAGCGCCCGCTCGCGCTGCTTCATGTCGGTCTCCAGGCGCTCGCGCTCGGCGAGCACCTCCTGGAGCTGTTTGCGCAACAGCCGCGCCGAGCGGCGCTCGCGCTCGAGCTCCTCCTCGACGCGGTTGGAGGGGGCGCGGGCCAGGGCCGCCTCCTCGACGACCTCCAGCTCGCGGGTGGCCAGCTCGGCGGCCTTCTCGCTCACCGGGACCGGGATCGAGAGCACCAGGCTGTCGAGCTGCAGGCGGTCGAGGCGCAGGTCCACGGTCCGCCCGTTCATGAGCTTGACCAGGGCCCGGCGGTCGGGGAGCACCTGGCCCACCGTGCCCTCGTAGGAGTTCCCGCTCTTGCTCTTGACCATGAAGCGCACCCCGCCCACCAGCTCGTCGGTGCGGTAGAGCAGCTGGATCGCCTGGAGCTTGGAGCGCTCGACCTTCAACTCTTGCCCGTGGCTCAGCTCCAGGCTCAGGTGCTCGCCGTCGGGGTCGGCGCCCAGCCGCCCCCGCAGGCGCCCGGCGGCGCTCTCCAGGAGGACCTCGTCCCCCTCGCGCAGGGGCGCAACCGTACCCCGCTCGAGGGCCTCGTCGAGGTCGAGTTGCTTGCGCGCCACGTGTTGGATCGCGCCGTCCTCGGTGCGAACGAACACGTGCTCACGCGCAGGGAGCAGACAGACGACCGGCTCACCCCCGTTGGCCAGTCGGAAGCACGCTCCAAACACGAGCGGCGCCACGTTCAGGAATCCCTCCTTAGCCCTCCGGCGACCGAGTATGGTCTCTAACTCCTACCGGAGCAACCAATCCATCACCCGCAGGTGGTTTTTTTTGACCCCCCCCTCCAGAACGCCTGTTCCACGACCGAGGTCCCGAGCTCACCGCCCAGCGGAGCTTGTGCCGACGCGGGACGCACGCTAACCATCAAATACATGGCGATCTATGGAGACGTCAGGTGCCTCGGGTTGGAGGACGTGTTTCGCTTCCTGGCGGCCAACGCCCAGGAGGGCGTGCTGGTCGTGCAAGGCGACAACAACGCCTCCTTCCGCCTCTACTTCCGCGACGGGCGCGTGTTCATTCCCTACAGCGACCAGGAGGGGATCGAGTCCCTGGGCAAGGTGCTCCAGCCCAACGGCTTGATCACCCGGGCCTGGGGCGGATTGCTCCAGAAGCTGCGCAACCGCTCCGGCCGCTGGCGCAAGATCCAGCTCAAGAAGGCCGAGACGGTCAAGCGCCAGTACACCGAGGAGATCCACAGCCTGTTCCTGTGGGACGAAGGGCGCTTCGAGTTCGAAGCCGGCCCGCTCCCGGAGCGGATCGACGAGGAGCTCGAGGCCGGGCGCGGGCTCCTCGTGGAGCCCAAGGCGATCGTGTTCGAGGTCGCGCGACGCGCCGACGAGCGCTCCCTGGTGCGGCGCGTGATCCCCAGCGGGCGCGTGCTCCTGCGCGCGGTCGAGCCGGCGGTGGTCGAGGAGGTCCTGACCCCCCACGCCCCCGACGCCAAGGCCAGCGACTTCGACGGGCGCACCGGCCTCGACAGCCTGCTCGAGACCTGGGGCGCCTCCCACCTCGAGGTCCTGGCCGCGGTCGCGAGCCTGGTCGAGCGCGGCCAGCTCGAGCCGCTGGGGACCGAGGAGACCGAGCGCCAGATCCAGCAGGCCCTGCTCGAGGACGACGCGCAGCTCGCGGGGACCCTGCTCGGGCACCTGATCGACGTGCAGCCGGCGCGGGAGGGCGCGCTGCAGCTCGGCCCCGTGGGCGCGCTCTTGAACTCCAGCGCGTTCAAGGAGGGCCCCGAGGTCACCTGCGCCTGGCGCCTGGACGGGCACCGGCTGTTCCTCCTGGCCCGCGAGGCCCTCGACTCGGGGGCGGCGTTCACCCTCGAGTTCCGCCGCAAGGACCGGGTGCTGCGGATCGCCGCGCTCCCCGGCGTGCTCTCGATCGACTCCGAGGGCCCCTGGTCCACGCCGCCGCTCAAGGACTACCTGATCCGCCTGGGGCTGCTCCCGGACAGCGCCCAGGACAAGGACGAGGGCGACGAGAGCGTGCGCGCGCGGGTCGCGAGCAGCTCGCTCGAGCGCGCGTCCCTCGAGCGCCTGATCGAGGAGGTCGCGGACCTCGCGTTCTGGGAGGCCTCGGACGTGATCCTCAAGAACCGGGGCAGCGTCGACTCCAGCGCCGAACAGGCCCTGATCGTGGCCCTGACCCCCAAGACCGTGAAGCGCGTGCGCGACGGGCTGCGGCACTGGTCGTGGATCTTCGGCGCGGTCCCCGGCGAGGCGGCGCTGTTCCTGCGCTCCATGCAGACGCGCAAGAACGACCCCGCGGCCAAGTTCTTCGGGCGCTTCTCCCCCGCGCGCAACGTGGGCGAGCTCTGCCGCTTCGCCCAGGCGCCGCGGCTCAAGTTCGCCGAGTTCGTGGCCAAGGGGCTCAAGGCCGGCTACCTGGTGCGCCCCAAGCGCGAGCAGCTCGAGGGCTGGGTCCGCGAGGCCCAGCAGCGCGGGAACCACATTCTGGCCTACCGCCTGATCCGCGCGGGGCTGGCCTTCGGCTACGGCTCGCCCTTCGGCGAGCTGGCGGAGGGCTACCGCGGGCGCCAGCTCTCGACCCGCCCCGAGCCGGCGCTCCACGGCGGGCTGAGCGGCACGAGCCTGCCCGCGATCCTGCAGGACCTGGCCGAGAACCGGCGCAGCGGGGCGCTGAAGGTGACCACCGGCAGCCGCGAGGAGCAGCTCTACTTCTACGAGGGCGACGCCTTCGTGCTGCGCTACGCCGACTCCGAGGGCGAGGAGTTCGTGAACTTCCTGCTCGGCGACGACGCGTCGGACTTCGTGGACGCGGCCCAGAGCGTGGACGAGAGCGAGCTCGGGGCCCAGGAGCTGCAGGAGATCAAGGACCGCTTCCTGGACGTCATGTTCTGGGACGACGCGACCTTCGCCTTCTACATAAACGACCTCCCCGAGGAGTTCTTCGCGCCCCGGGCGGGGGTGACCAAGATCGCGCTCCACACCAGCAGCTTCCTGTTGGAGACCGTGCGGGCCATGAACGCCTGGGACGAGATCCGCGAGACGATCGGCGACGGCGCGGCGGTCCTGCGCTTCGTCGATCCCGAGGCCAAGCTCCGCGCCGTGCGCGAGCGCCCCTGCGCACAAACCCTGACCCTGGTGGACGGGCGCTTGACCTTCGACGATTTGGTCCGACTCTCAGGAGAGGACCGGCTGCAGGTGGGCGGGGTGTGTGCAGAGCTGATTCAGAGCGGGGAGTTGCTGGTTAGCGAGCCCAGGTTTGTTTCCAATGGGGAGCGAGGCTAAGTTGGGGACTTGTGAGCAGCAGTAACGGCATGCCGGATCTGAGCTTTGGCCAGCGGTTTCGCATCCAGAGCCTCCGCGGGTCCCAGTATTCCGTGTGCCTGCTGAGCGTCGGCACCGGCGACAGCGGGATCTACATTCGCCTGGACGACGGCCGGGTGGCGCGCCTCGACAAGCGCCGGCTGAAGTGGGAGACCTTCGAGCCCCTGGACCCCAGCGGCAAGCCGCCGGTCCACGCGGGGGACGAGGTCCTGGTCGAGTGCAGCTCGGGCACCCTGCGCGGGACCCTGATCGAGGACGTGGGCGCGGAGGTCAACCTCCGGCTCCCGATCGGCTCCGACCTCAAGCTCCCCACGTCCGACGTCAGCGAGTTCTTCCTCCTGTTCCGCGCCCGCGACCTCAAGCCCGGGGACCGCGTGATCCTCAAGAGCCGCTCGGGCAACGAGTATCGCGGCCACGTGCGCAACCTCGTCGCTGGCCGCCGGCTGGTCATGACCCTCAACAACGGCGGCGAAGCCAGCCTGCGGCTGAGCAAGATCGACCTGTCCTCGATCATGGTCCCGATCCCGATCCCGCTCGAGTCCCTCGCCATCGCGGGGTAACGACGGAGCGCTCGGAGCGGAGCTGCATTTCCCCTGCCCCTGCCCCTGCCCCTGCCCGTGCCGAAGAAGGATTGAACCGCCAAGGACGCCAAGGACGCCAAGGCTCCGCTCACCCGTCCACGCGCCGGCGACAGAGCTTGAACCGTGCTCCGCCCACGCGTGACCGGCCCGGCGAACGAGGTCTGAGTGCGGTCCCGCGCTGGCGGAGCGCGAGCGATCGGGCGGAGCTCGGCCCTCCCTTTCGCACGTCCGCGCGGTCACGATCCAGCGGAGCTGGGTGATCGATCTCGGAGCCAGAGCGTTCGCGCGTGTGCGGAGCCTTGGCGTCCTTGGCGTCCTTGGCGGTTCAATCCCTCTTCCAATCGGCACGGGCACGGGCACGGGCACGGGCACGGGCACCCCGGACACAGAGCAAGGCTCCCTTGAACCCTCGCCCCCTCCTCCCCCGCGACGCCCCGCCGCCCGAGGTAGAGTGCGCGCCCGAGAGGAGTCCCCGTGCACCTCAGCACCCGCAAGTTCATTAACCTCACCGGCCGTCGCAAGACGAAGATCGTGGCCACCGTCGGCCCCGCGTCCTGGAGCGAGGACATGCCGCCGCCTGTTCGCGGCGGGCGTGAACGTGTTCCGCCTGAACTTCAGCCACGGCGACCACGCGACCCACACCGAGACCCTGGAGCGGATCCGCAAGGTCGAGGCGGAGTTCGACCGCCCGGTGGCGGTGCTCCAGGACCTGTGCGGGCCCAAGATCCGCACCTCCAAGCTCCCCGGCGGCGAGATCGCGCTGCACGCCGGCGACCAGGTGCGCCTGGTGGCGGGCCTGGACGAGAGCCACGACCCGGCGGTGATCGGGATCTCGCTCCCGCGCCTGGCCGACGACGCCACCGAGGGCGACCGGGTCCTGATCGACGACGGCCTGATCGAGCTGCGGGTGCTCGGCCGCGTGGGCGGCGACAGCCTGAGCTGCGAGGTCGTGCACGGCGGGCTCCTGCGCGAGCGCAAGGGCGTGAACCTCCCCGACACCGGGCTCTCGCTCACCTCCTTCACCGAGAAGGACCGAAACGACCTGGCCTGGGGGATCGAGCACGAGGTCGACTTCGTGGCCATGAGCTTCGTGCGCCACGAGAACGACGTGCGCCCGCTGCGCGAGCTGACCGCGCACATGAAGAACCCGCCCAAGCTGATCGCCAAGATCGAGCGCCCCGAGGCGGTGGAGCGCCTGCGCGAGATCGTGCTCGCCTTCGACGCGGTCATGGTCGCCCGCGGCGACCTCTCGGTGGAGCTCCCGCTCTACGAGGTCCCGGTGATCCAGAAGCGGATCATTCGCCTGGCGGCGCTGCTCGACAAGCCGGTGATCACCGCGACCCAAATGCTGGACTCCATGCAGGAGAACCCGCGCCCGACCCGCGCCGAGGCCTCCGACGTCGCCAACGCGATCTTCGACGGCACCGACGCGGTCATGCTCTCGGGCGAGACCGCGACCGGGAACTACCCGGAGCAGGCGGTGCGGGTCATGTCCCAGATCGCGGCCTACGCCGACAGCGACACCAACCAGCCCGAGTACAACCCGCTCCCGAGCGAGGTCGACCAGACCTCCTTCGCCGACGCCATGTGCGGCGGCGCGATCCGGGTCGCCGAGCACCTGAACGCGCGCTGCCTGGTGTGCTTCACCAAGACCGGCCGCACCGCGCGCTTCATGTCCAAGTGGCAGCCCAAGATCCCGGTGTTCGGCGTCTCCGACGAAATGAGCGCGCTGCGGCGCATGTGCCTCTACCGCGGGATCAACCCGATCCTCGTGGCCTCCTCCGAGCGCTCGGAGGAGCTCGTGGCCCAGGCCGAGGCCGAGATCATTCGCCGCGGCTGGGCCCGCCAGGGCGAGCTCGCGATCTACGTCGGCGGCAGCAACCTCACCGCCAAGGGGAACATAAACTCCCTCAAGGCCCGCCGCGTCGGCGAGGCCGGCGGCCTGTAGCCGACCGCCCGCAGCACGGGGCACCCGCAGAGCCCTCCTCGTGCGGTATCGCCCCGACGTCCGCGGGCGGGGATAAACCCGGGTTTATCCCCGCCCGGGTAGGTCAGGCCGTCCACCGTCCGGAGGGGAGGGACCCACCGCAGGCCTCCCGCTCAGAACAGGCCCTGGAAGGGCGCCATGACTCCGCCGGCGACGAGGCCCATGAGGTTCACGAGCAGGAGCGCGCCGGCGGCGAGGGCCAGGCCCAGGTCGCCGAGGACCAGGAGCAGGGCGCCCTCGCCGCGGGCGGCGTCGAGGAGCTGCTCGCGGCGGAGGTCGGCCAGGGCCAGGGCGTCCTCGGCCACGCTGCCCCGGGCCTGGGAGATCCGCAGCAGGTGCTCCTCGCGCAGGTCGGGGTTGTCGAGGCGCGCCACGAGGGAGGCCAGGTCGTCGCCCTCCTGCGCCGCGGGGAGCAGGGCCTCGACCTCCCGCGCCGCCTGGCTGTGGGGGGCGAAGGCGAGCTGCGTCTCGCGGATCACCACCGGCAAGGGCTGCTCGAGCAACAACCCGTGGGCCACCGTGCGCCAGAAGCGCGCGGCGACGGCCAGGCGCACCACCCGCCCCAGGAGCGGGAGCCAGCGCGCGACGCGCTCGAGCAGCGCGCGCCCGACCCCGACCCGCCAGGCCGCCCACACCGCGAGGGGCGGCAGGACCCACACCGCCGCGAAGGCGAACGAGACCCCCACGATCAGGCCCAGGTTGCTCGGGGTCTGCGCGGCGCGGTCGACGGCGTAGGCCCTCAGCGCCCACACCGCGAACACCGTGAGGCACAGCGCGCCCAGGCGCACGACGGGCCAGGCCAAGGTCTCCCGCAGCGCCTGGCGCACGAGGCCCTCGTCGGCGGCGTTCCGCGCCAGCTCGCGCAAGGTCGGCTCCAGGGACCCCGGCCGGCGGTCGAGGGCCGCGCGCTCGCCGTCGCTCACCAGCCCCGCCCGGGCCAGGACCGTGCCCGGCGCCTGACCCTCGGCCTGGGCGCGGCGCGCCGCGGCCAGCCCCAGGCCGCCGTGCTCCTCCGCCAACAGCTCGAGCCCGGTGTCCCAGGGGACGCCGCGCCCGGCGAGCCCGGCCAGGCGCTCGAGGGCCGCGGCGCGCTCCTCCGCGCGCCAGCTCACCGCCCGACCTCCACCCAGTCCACGACCTCCCAGCCCTCCGCGCTCCGCCGCGCGCGGACGCGCAGCTCGACCCCAGGCGCTCGGGGCGCCCGGGGACCGTGACCACGATCCGGGCCGCGACCCGCTCGGCCTCGCGCACCGGGAGCTCGACCCGCACCGTGGCCCCGTCGCGGCCGAGGTCGGGGAGCGACGCCGGGGGCAGCTCGCCGCGGACCAGGGTCGCGGCCACCCGCTCCCACGCGCCCTGGGCCAACGCTCGCGCCGACGCGCGCTCGGGGCCGCGGCCCACGTCGCCCAGCGCCGCCGCGCTCGCGCGCAGCCAGAGCACGCACGCGCTGAGCGCGATCGCCGCGAACACCGCGCCGGCGATCAGGTGCCCGCGCCGGCGCGCGGCGCTCCCGCGGCGGATCACAGCGCGCCCGCCTGACAGCGCGCGGCGCTCTCGAGCCTCGGGTGCGACGCCCCGCCGCGCTCGGGCAGCCCGAGCGAGACCCGCACCAGGGTCCCGCCGGCGTCCGCGGTCACCTCGAACACCGCGGTCTGGATCCGCCCCAGGTCCTCGATCAGCGGCGGCCCCTCCCCGGCGTAGACCCGGCGCTCGAGCCGCGGCGGCTCCCCGGGGCGGGGCTCGGTCCACATGCGGTAGCTCACCACCGCCCCGTCGGGCCGCTCGAGGACCACGCACAGCGGCCAGGTCTTCAGCGCGCCGTCGGGGGTCTGGTCCACGACCCGCCGCGCGCGGCGCACGTCGTGCACGACCTGGTCGAGCTGCCGCGTCGCCCGCGCCAGGTCGTCGGCGTGGACGGCCAGGGCCTGGTAGTGCCGGTGCAGGCGCAGGCTGACCCCGCCCGCGAAGATCAAGAACCCGCCCAGGAGGGCGCAGGCGATCAGGGCCTCGAGCAGCGACCACCCGCGGGCCCGAGGCGATCGACCCGCCCGTCCACGACGCCGCGGGAGCGCGCTGCCCCGGCACGGGTCGCGCAGCGACCGTCGTCCCTGGCGAGGCGTGAGCCGGGGGCCGCCGTGACCGACGCGCGACGCAGCCAGGCGCCGCACTAGCGCGCTCCCCGCAGCCAGGTCGAGAGCGCGAGCTCCCGCGGACTGCCGTCGCGGCCCACCCAGGTGGCGCGCACCCGCAGCTCGGCGCCCCCGCCGTCCGGGGTCAGCTCGCGGCGCAGCGCCAGCTCGTCGAGCTGCGCCGCCGAGGGCCAGCCCGCGAGGTCCACCGCCCCGGACGCCGGCGCCTGGCCGCCGCGCAGAGCGTGCTCGACCCGGGCCAGCTCGCCCTGACACAGCCCGCGGGCGACCTCGCGCTCGAAGTTCGCGCGCAGCCCGTCGAGGGCCGGGCGCGGGTTCGGCGCCAGCGCGGCGAGCAGGCCCACGAACAGGGAGTAGGCGATCACCACCTCGTAGATCGTGTGCGCGCGCCTCACCACGGGCGCCCGCCCTGCAGCCGCGAGATCTCGCCGAACACGGTCACCTCCTGCGCCAGGACCCAGCCCCCCAAGGCCACGAGCCCCAGCGGGAGCACGCAGGCCACGAGCGCGCGCACCCGCGCGGTGTGCGCGCGCTCGAGCTCCGCCGCCCGCGCGCCCACGAGCTCGACGTAGGCCACGCCCGAGCCCGCGCCCGGGGCGCAGCCCAGGGCGGCCAGCGGGTCCTGGCCCTCACGCACCCGGGTCAGGGCGCGCGCGGCGTGGCGGTCGCCGGCGTCGGCCTGGAGCGCCAGCGCGTCCTGGGGCGCGAGCCCCGCGCGCAGCCCGCACTCGAGCAGGCGCAGGCGACTGGCCTGGGCCCGCAGCCGGCGCGCGCCGCCGACCCCGGGCACGCGATCCCAGAGCGCGCTCGGGCGCCCGGCCCGCGCCTTGACCAGGAGCATGCCCGCGAGCAGCGCCAGCCACAGGAGCACCAGCCCCCGCGAGATCGTCCACAGGCGCGGCGCGCTGGGCGCGTCCCCGACGTGGTCCACGGCGATCTCGCGCAAGCGCGGCAGGCTCAGGCCCTCGGTCAGCCAGCACAGCCCGAGGCCGAACACCACGTAGAGCACGAGCGGTCCGCCCCAGCCCGGGCGGCGCTGGTCGAGGCGCAGCTGCGCGCGGATCGTCTCCAGGGTGCGCAACAGCGCGCCCTGCGCGTGCCCCGCGAGCAGCCAGCCCAGATACGGCGCCGGGATCAGGCCCGCCCCCTGGGTCTCGAGGGCGTGGGCCAGCCCGCCCTCCCGCGCGACCTTGGAGAACGCGTAGGCGCGGTCGGCCGCCCGGCGCAGGCGCCCGCGGCGTCCGGCGGCGAGCCCGCCCAGCCACGACGCGCTCCCGCGCCGCTCGAGGGACTGGGCGAAGCCCTCGAGCACCTCGGGGAAGGGCAGCGCCCGCCGCGCGGCGAGGGTCAACAGGTCGGTCAGCTCCTGCAGCACCTGGGCCTGCGCGCGGCGCGCGGACCAGGCGCGGTAGGCGAAGAACCCGACCAGCGCCAGCGCCAGGCCGACGAAGCCGATCAGGACGAGGTCCGGCTCGATCTCCGACGGGTTCAAAACACGAGCTCCTCGAACAGCCCCAGCGCCCGGCGCAGGTAGGCGCCGTAGCCGAAGCCGCCGGCGAGCAGGACCGCCGCGGCGAGGGTGTAGCTGGCCACGGTCCAGCTCCACGCGCGCTGGGCGAGCTCGCGCTCGGCGCTGCGCAGGCGGACCTCCCCCAGCGCGTGCAGCTCGTCGCCGAAGCCCTGGGGCCCGAGGCCCTGGCAGTGGGCGAGCGCCCGGGCCTCCGCCGGGCTCAGCCCGCCCACGTGGGTCAGGTCGGCGACCGGGTCCCCCGACGGCGTGGCGCCCTCCCACAGCGCGGCCCAGCCGCGCTCGAGGTCGAGCTCGGCGCGGGCGAAGGCGCCGAGGGCCTGGAGCTTGAGCGCGACCGCCGCCAGCGAGCGCGGCCCGGGCTTGCCCCAGCGCGCGCGCAGCCAGACCCCGCCGCCCAGGAGCAGCGCCAGCCCCGCCGCGAGGCAGGGCGCGAGCGCGCCCTCGACCCAGGGGCGCAGGACCCCCGACGCGCCGGCGGCGGGCACCTGGAGCACGGCGCCCAGCGCGGCGCAGGCCGGCGCGCGCCAGCTGAGCCCCAAGGGTAGATCAGCCGCGCCGCCGCCCGCCGACGGGCGCGCCCTCGAGCCGCGCGGTCAGCCCGCGGCGAACCGCACCGTCCGCCGCGAGCGCGCCAGGTCGCTCGCCGCCAGCGCCTCGAGCAGCGCCGCCGGGCGCGCCCTCGGCGGCGGACTGGCCCGGGGCTCGCCGCGCGCGGCGCCGCGTGTGCGCCATTTCAGGGTCAGCGCCTGCCGCTCGGCGGCGAGACCCGCTCTGGCAGGAACCGCAGGCGAGCAGGCTGGCGAGGGCTTTTGGCGCGAGCCCGTCCCCCACCGCCTCCTCGCGCAGCCCCGAGCAGGCGCTCGCGCTCGCCCGCGTCGAGCTGGGCCAAGGCCTGCGCGCGGTCCGAGGCCTCGGGTCCACGCCTCCGCTCGCCGAGACCGGCGTAGAGCTCAGCCCCGAAGCGCATGCCGCCGCCTCTCGCGTGACGCCCAGCACCCGCGCGACCTCCTCCGGCGCACAGACCCCGAGGCGCACGGCCTCCTCCGCGCTCGGCGAGGGTCACCGAGCCGAGCCTCGGCAGCCAGCGCGCGCGAGCTCGGCCAGCGGCGCCCGGCCCGATCGCCCCGCGCAGCCGCGCGCTCCAGGGGCAGGACCTCGACCAGGGGCGCGCCAGGTGCCGACCTCGTGGCAGCACGCGCCGCCGACGCCGGCGCAGCTCGGGCACAGCCGGCGCACGAGGCGCTGGGCGAAGACCGCGTCCAGGCAGGCGGCCAGCGCGGCGGTCGCGACCCCAGGTCCACCGGGCGCAGCACCGCGGCGCAGGCGTCGCGAGCGTGGGCCGTGGTCAACACGAGGTGCCCGCTGAGCCCGGCCTGGACCGCGATCTCCGCGGTCTCGCCGTCGCGGGCCTCGCCCACACGAACACGACCTCCGGGTCCTGGCGCAGCACCGCGCGCCCGGAGGCCTGGGCGAAGTCGAGGCCGGCGCAGCGATCGATCGGCGTCTGGTCGACCCCCGGGCTCGGCCTCGATCGGCTCCTCCGGCGACGCGCAGGCGCGCTCGCCGCGGGCGGCGATCTCGGCGAGCACCGCGTAGATCGCCTTGTTGCCGCTCCCGGCGGGGCCGGCGGGCAGCGCCAGCGCCACGGCGGGCGCGCGCGCGAGAACCCGCGAGCTCCCGGGCCGCGTCCACCGGACCCAGAGCGAGCCCTCAGGAAGCTCGGGGGCCCAGCGCCGAGGAGCAGGCGCAACACGGCCTTCTCTCCGTGGAGGGTAGGGCAGGATCCAGAACCCGCAGCTCGCCCTCCGCGCCGCCGCCGAGCGCCTGGGGATCGCCGTCCTGAGGGCACGTCGCTGCAGTGGGTGAGGAGCTGGGCCAGGACCTTGATCCGCTGCACGGAAGCGGGGAGCCGCTCGCGCAGAGGGCTTCGATCATCGCGCAGCGCCGTCGAGGCGGAAGCGCACGTAGGCGGGCCGGGTCAGTCCACGCGTCACTCTTCCGGGGACCGGAGCCGCGCGCGGGAGGACCTCGGCTGCGGCGGCGTCCTCGCCCTCCCGGGTCAGCTGGCGGCGGCGGGGCGGCTGCGGTAGCTCAGGACCCGAGAACGCACATGTTCCCCTCGGGGCGCAGCCCCTGACAGCCCCGGCGCTACCGAGCGCCTGGGTGCCCCTCTGCCTGCGGAGCCGGCCTTCCGACTGCGGCAGGCGTGCAGGTGCAGCGAACCATCAGGGGATGGTCCGGGGCCGGGGGCAGGCGGGACCGCCCGGACCCCTCCCAGATTTCGAAGAAGCCCTCCCAGGCCGAGACCGTAGATGCCTTTTACCAGGTGGGGCGGTGGATCCCGGAATGCACCTCTTCGTCTGCCCGAGGCGTCGATTGGCGAACGCCTCCACTGTTTTCCGTCAGGGCGTCGGTCGAATCTGGCGACCAGTACCCGTTCGGCAACATCTTCTTCGATCACGGGGACGGGTCGGTAATGTTCAGGCAGCACAGGACCGTCGACCAGGTCCACCTCGTCTCGGACCATTGAGACCGGCCGTCCCCGTGGGTTCTTCGATTGACATGCCCAGCAAATTGCAGGCCGCGGTCCGAGACCGCAGCGGCCGCCGCGCTCAGCGGCCGCAACCTGCGCGTGAACGGGCCGGCCGCCGTGCAGGCCCGCAGCAACGGCAGCGGCGGTGGCGGCGGCGGCTTCACCGCGGCGGCGGCGGCGGCGGTCGGCGGCGGCGACGGCTGCAGCGGCGGCGGCGGCAGCAGCTGCGGCGGCAGCGACACCGGCGACCAGTGGCGGCGACGGCAGCCGTGGCCCGCGGCGGCGGCCCCGCGGCGGCCCGGCCATGACCACCAGCGGCGATCGCGGCGGCGGCTGGTAATAACCCAGCACAGACTGCTGTCCTCACCGCCAGGGGTGAGGCTGTTTTCGTTGGTTCGTCGCGCCATATCAGCTCAGCTCCTCCGCTAGCCCGACGCCCTGGACGTCAGCTCCCCCGCCCACTCACGCGCCTGCAAGGCCCGGTGCGGATCGACGAGGACAAGCAGGCGTGCCCGGGCTGCATGTCGGTCCCACGCCGGTGCGTGTCCGACCACGGCAGCTGCCCCGCACCTGCGGGGCAGGGTGCCCCAGCGAGCGCCCCGCGCCGGGGAAAACCGGCGGCCCCCTCCCCGCCGCGCGAGCGGCCCCACGCCGCCGTGACGCCCTCCGCCAGGATCGACCCCTGACGCGGGTGGGCTGACCCTGTTCGTCGGGCTGGGCGCCATGGCCCTGGGTGGGTTCAAGCGTTCCTGGTCCGCGAGATCGGGGACTTCCTGAGCCAGGACCTGCGCATGCCCGCGATCCTGGCCGGGGTCGTCGGCAGGTTCCTGTCCGTCGGCGCGGCGCTCCTGGTCTTCGCCCGGCGCTTCGCCCAGCTCGACCCGGGGGCTCGAAGGCGAGGTGGAGACCGAACTCAGCGCGGCCGCGTCGAGCGCCACCGGCGCAGCCAGGATCGCAGGCTGCGCCGCGACGCGCCGCTGAGCGACCGCGCGAGCGCGCGGCGCCCGTCCTCATGCAGCCCCGTATGCTGCTGGCCCACCTTCCGGTCGGCCGTGATCCTCTGCACGGGCTGACCCCACCCGCGGACGCGTGCCCCCCGGCGGCTGCTGATCCCCCCTGGGACACCCGGTCTTACTTGCGAAGCCGAATCGGCTGTGCCCCTCCAGTCCGGCGCGTGTGCCCCACAGGTAGGGGCGGGTTTATCGGGTTTATCCCCGCCCGCGGGCGTCGGGCCGCGTCCTGGCGCCAATGGGCGAGCTCGTCCACAGGTGTTCGCCACAGCCTTCTGGCCACGGGTGCGCATCGGCGAGCCTCTCCAAACCGGCGCGTGTGCCTCCACACAGGGAGTAGGGGCGGGGCTTGTCCCCGCCAGGTATGTCCACGTCCCTCCACCCTTCGTAGTGTGAGGGCATTCCCAGCCTGCTCAGAGCTCCGCCGGCACCCGAAGGCGGACGCACATGTCAGGTAGCCGGGAGCGGTTTCCGCCCGGCTCCCACAAGGCTGGACTTGTGCTGTTCACATCCGGCTCTTCGGGACGGCGGGTTGTTACCCCCGCCGCCGGCCGGGTCACGACCTCGCGGTATTCCAGGGCAGCAAAAGCTGCCTTGGAGCGAGCGTCCTCGTCCAGGCGATCCGAAACGTCTCCAGCAGCGAGACGAGCCCCTGTTCATCGAAGTACGAGTTGCAGAGTCCTCGGTTGACTGCGGGGTTGGCGCTGAGGGCCCACAGCGACTGGTGTCGCTTGTAGATCCCGCGCCAGGCCAGCTTCAGATTCACTCCCAGACGAATGAACTCGCGGGACCTGCGCTGCTCGCCTTGTTCTTCGCCTTCGGCACCCTGGGCTCCGGCCCTGAGGATCGGTCCTCAAGGCCTCGTCCCCGAGGCCCGCGTTTCCGCGGACGTTCTGCTGTAGCGGAGAACAGCACGAGCTGTAGACCCACTTCCTTGACCGTCACCGCCTTCCCGTCCCCGCGGTGCACGCCCTCGACTCCCTGCTTCCGACTCAACGGAACCGGTCCATCGTCTTACGGGCTTTCACCGTACGTGCCCTCAAGGGTGAACCTGAAGTTTCTGACCTCAGTACCGCATGGATCTCCGACTTCCCCCAGTCATTAGCCTTCGTCACTTTCGTCCTCGGGCCTACCGTGCAAGCGGAACCGGCGAATCTCACTGGGTAAGTACGCGCAGACTTCATTGTCCCGCCCCGTCGCCAATACGTCTGCGAAACCGACAGAAACCGGGTTTCACCGTCGGGTGGCAGCTCACCCTTCACCTGCGGCGCGCTTCGCACTTTCGTTCGAGACGTTCACGCACCTACGGCTTCCACCAGACCCCCCCTCGCCGGACGCGGCCCCCGTCGACCTCCTTCCGGAGAGCGGGCTAAGTCCTGACATGCCCCGGTGCTCCGGGGCGGCGCCCTTGCCTCATCGGTGTCGGGTTCCCTCTGTCAGGGCCCCGGGATAGGGCACCTGACGGACTCAACCGTTTCTGCCTCAATCTGTTGCACATGCCAGTCGCACCGGGCGGGGACCGGCCCCGCCCTACCCTTTGCGGAAGCGGGCCGACGCCCGGCGGGCGGGGTTTATCCCCGCCCGCCAGCGGCCCGCTCCACTGGGACGAGCCCCGCCCGTGTGAGGCAGCGCCTCCGCAGGAGCGCCCGCACGATCCAGGCATCGACCTGGCGCATGCTGCGTGCCGCGCCTGACCCCCGCCCCTTCCACCCATTTCGTTTGGCCGGGTCACCTCGCGCTGCGTAAGCTCGTCCCATGGCCGAACGCCTGGACGTCGAGAGCTCCCCGCCCCGCCTGCGCCTACTGCAAGGCGCCGGTGCGGATCGACGAGGACAAGCAGGCGTGCCGGGCTGCATGTCCTGGTCCACACCAGTGCGTGTTGGACCACGGCGGCTGCCCCGCCTGCGGGGCCGAGTTGCCCCCAGCGAGCGCCCGCCCCCGCGCCGGAAGCAGGCCGCAGGGCGGCACAGCGCCCTCGGGCTCCCTCGACGGAGCCGGTCGACCCGCAGCCCAGCCTCGTCATGGCAGTGTTCGCGGGGACCGGCGTGCTCTCCCTCGTCGGCTTCAGCACCTACTGGGCAGTGATCGAGCTCGGCGAGTGGCTGCGGCTCAGGACTGGCGCCTGCCCGCGATCTTCGTGGGGCTGGTCACGGGCATGCTGGCGACCGTACTGGCACTCGTCCTGTTCGCACAGAAGCTCGCCGCCCAGCGGCGCACTTCGAACGGGCCGCCGCCCGCCGCGGTCCCCGGAGGAGTGGCGCGAGGCGTCGCGGCGTCTGCGCCACTTCCCGCGGCGCTAAACCAGTTCACGATTCCGAGCGGGCGAGAGTGGCTCCCAGGTCGTCAGCGATCCGGCGCTCGCTCGCCCGCTCAGGATCGTGACTCTGGTTTCTAGTAGAGCTGCGCTGGGTCGTGACGGGTGCAGCGCCGAGTCTCCCGAACGCTCGCGCCCAGGCAGAGCGTCCAGGAGCTGAGCGGAAGGCGCGATTCGGCGGGAGGTCAGCACACGTGGACTCAGCGCTGACCGCTCCAGAATCGCGCACTCCCGTTTAGTCGTCGTCCTTGCCGCCGCGCCAGCGAGTGCACGGTGCGGTCACAGGCGTAGAGGAACCGCACCATGGCCTGCGTGGGCTCCGGCGCGCGGTCGCGCGACCCGGGGTCGGGTGCGCGCCGAGCACACGGCGCAGCGCTGGGGCTGGCGTCGGGCAACTGCCGAGGCGCCGACAGAGGCTGGCCGCAGTTGGTGCAGTAGGCAGCCCAGTGCCCGTCCTTGGGGTTGGCGGTCCATGCGGGCGACCACCTTGAGCACCCCGGAGAACCGCCCGTGCATGTCGACTTCGGCCTTGGGCATACCCGCTTGGAATACCCGAGGTCGATCCCCGATCAAGGCTGAGCGCCCGATTCCTGGGGGGCTAGCGCCGACCTGCCCGCGCCGGGAGCGGTGCGCCCTCACCGCCAGACCGAGGAGGTGCCCCATGCTCTCCCGCCGACCAGGACCTGCGCGGCGCGTTGGGCCGCGGCGATCTGCGACTCCGGCCACGCCCCGACCCGCGCGCGGAGCTGGCCCAGCGCGCGAGCTGCGACCCAGCCCGACGGCCCGGCCCTCGAGCGCCCGCACGCCGCCCACGCGCTGCTCCTGGACCCGACCACCCGCGAGCCCTGGGGTCCACCCCTTCGCGCTCACCGCCGGCGGCTGCTGGGTCGGGCCCCGCGCCCGCGGCTACTGGAGCGAACTGCCTCTGCCTGCTGCCTTCAGGATCGCCGCCGCCCTCGACTGCGACGCCCGCGATCCCTCCCGCCTGGGCGGCGAGGCCGACACGCGCTAGGCGATCGGACAACGCCCCGCCCCCAGCGCCCACGTGTTCCACCTGGCCCTGCCCCCGCGCTGGTGGGACAACGTGATCACTGCCTGCGTCCTTCCAGCCCTTCGCCCGCGAGGGCCGACGTCGACCCCCTGGTGCGCGCGCCACGCCCTGCCCCGCGGCGGTGTAACTCACGCTCCCCGCGCTGGCGGGCGTTCGCCCGCGACTGTGCGACGCCTACCTGCGCGCCTGGCAACGCCGGACGAGGCCCGCGCGCTCTTCGCCCGCCACACGGCCTGACCTCGCCCTTCTGGGCGCTCTGAGGCAGCGTCTCCCGCGCAGCTCGGGTGGAGGCCACCCGACCACCGGCTCACCGTCAACGAGCCCCTTGGTCAGGACCTTCGCCGCCTGCAGGAGAAGCCCGCCCTATCCCCTTCAGAGCGATCCGCCGATTCCAGGGGCGTAGACGACCGAGCGCGGGCCTGTGCGCACCCCTGAGGTTCGTCCCCGCCGGCGCCCCGGCAGCGCCCCTCAATCCTGCGCGTGGGCCCCCACAGGAGGTAGGGGCGGGGTTCAGCCAGGAGGAGTGTTCGGCACGCAGCGTGCGCCAGGCGCGTGGCGCGCGCAAGCCAGCGCGGGCTCTTCTGCGGTGGCGTTGCTCTCCCTACCGTAGGGGCGGGGCTCGTCCACAAGTGTTCGGCGCGCTGGATGCATGCCTGTCTCTTGGGATTCGCATCAGCGTCGCCACAAATGCGCATCGCCTCTCGGTCAACTGAGACGAGTCACCGAGGCCTGGCCATGTGTCGGCTGTATTTTCGATCCGGCACGGGATTTGGGTCGCTCTTGGCGTGTCCAGGCGAAGAAGGTCCGGTCGAGATATCGAAGAGCATGAGCTCTCGGGATTCAAGTTCTTGAAGCCCGTAGAGAGGCTCTTGTCGGCGCTGCGCGACGAGAGCAATCCGAATCGGAACCTCCATTTCGACCACTACGTCGTTCTGCTGCTCTTCTTCTACTGCAACCCGATTCTCGACTCGCTTCGAGGGCTCCAGAAGGCGACGGAGTTCCCCCGAGTTCGCAAGAAGCTCGGTATTCCTCGATCCAGCTTGGGCTCCCTATCTGCGGCCCAGAGGGTCTTCGACCCCGAGGCCCTCTCGGGCGTCCTGGCCGAGCTGCTTGCGCGACTTCCAGCTACCAAGGGCGACCACCGCCTTGCGGCCCTCAAGCAGGTAGTGACTGTCGCTGACGGGACATTGCTGAAAGCCATGCCAGATGTCGTGTGGGCCCTCTGGGTCAACAACGACAGGCGCGCGGTCAAAGCGCACGTCCAGTTCGAGGTCCTCAAGGACGCGCCCGCCAAAGTGGAAGTCACCGAGGGCAACGGAAGTGAACGCGACGTCCTGGCCCGCAACCTCGAGAGCAATCGCCTCTACGTCATGGACAGCGGCTACGCCGCCTACGCCCTGTTTCAGCAGATCCTCGACGCTGGCTCGAGCTTCGTGTGTCGCCTTCCCGGAGGCTGGACTCCAGTGGTTCTGCAGGAGCGCCCGCTGACCGAAGCCGATCGAGAGCAACGCGTGATTCGCGACTGCGAAGTCCAACTAGGGACTTCGCAGTTGAGCAAGAAGCTCAAGCGCACAGTTCGCCTGGTTGAGATCCAGAAGGTCGAGGAACCCAGCAAGCGCATGCGGAAGGAGCGCGAGGTCCGCGAGACGATCGTCTTGGTCACAGACCGCCTAGACCTTCCGGCCGAAACAATCGCGCTCCTATACTCCGAGCGGTGGAAGATCGAGCTCTTCTTTCGCTGGTTGAAGTGCGTAATCGGCTGCAAGGACCTGCTGGCTGAGAGCCGCACTGGAGTAGCGCTTCAGCTCTACTCGGCGCTGATCTGCTGTCTGCTGATCAGTCTCTGGACTGGCAAGAAGCCGACAAAGCGAACCTACGAAGCGCTCTGCTTCTACCTCTCAGGCCTCGCAGACGAGAAGGACGTGCTGGAGCACGTAGCTCGACTCAAACCGCACTCCGCGGAGTAGCGCGGCGTCGTATCCCGACGCCGCGGGGGCACCGGCATGTACTCCTGACTCCCGCCTTGCCTCTGCCCCGAGCGCCGCTGAGCGCCGTCAGTGAGCTGGCCGCGAGGCCACCATCCAGAGGCAACCCACCCTGCGAAAGCCGCGCCGAACACTTGTGGGCTCGTCCCCGCCCGGTATGTGCGTCCCTCCACCCTTCGGAGTAGAGGGCCTACCCGCGGCGCCTGCTCGGAGCTCCGCCGCCACGGAGGCTCGAGGAACGCACACACCCGGGCGGGGACGAGCCCCGCCCCTACGCGTTGCGAAAGCGGGCCGACGCCCGCGGGCGGGGGTAAACCCCGCCCGCGGGTGTCGGGCCGTTTCCTCGAGGGCAGGGAGGGGGCCACGAGCTAAGCTCTGAGAGGAGAGGCCCGTGAGCGACGAAGCGCTGCGACACCTGGAGCGCCGCTGGAGCGAGTCGGGCGCCCTCGAGGACGAGGTCGCCCTGATCCGGCAGCGGCTGCGGGCGGGCGCCACCACTCAGCAGCGGGTGGACCTGGCTGCGTTCTTGGGGTCTCCCGCCGCGGCGGCCCTCTCGGCGTGCGCGGCTCAGGAGCTCCCCGCGGACTACGCCTGGGAGCTGGCCCTCGAGCTGCACCACGGCGCGCTCGCGGTGCAGCGCGTGGAGCTCGCGCTGCTGCGCGGCGTGGCTCCGGTCACCCCGGGCTCGGTCCCCGACCGGCTCCTGGCCCAGCTCGAGCGCTGCGCCGTGAACCGAGCCCCGGCGGAGCTCGAGGCGCTGGAGCGCCTGCGTCACGAACCCCTCGCGGACTTCGCCGCTCAGCGCGGCTACGCCTCCTGCGTCGAGTGGTGGTCCGAGCAGCGGCACTGCTTCAAGGCCAGCGACGGTCGCTGGCTCCGCGAGCACCCCTACGCCCGCCGCCTCCAGGTCTACGCCTGCGGCCAGCCCGAGCACGTGCTCCTGCAGGTCGCGCGCGCGCTCGCGGAGGAGCGGCTGGCGCCGCCCCCCGAGGTGTTCGAAGGCTCGAGCGTGTTCGCGCTCCTGCGCGACGGCAACTGGTCGCAGCCCAACGCGGCCCCCCCCATGCCCTGGGAGCCGCTCCTCGACCAGGCGCTCCGGGCGGTCGCGCGCTGGGCGCTGGGGCACGACCTGGCCCTGGCCGCTCCGGGTCCCTTACGCCCCGAGGTCCGGCTCTACGCGCCGTCGCGCGAGCTCCTGCGCCTCGAGCGCGCGGCCGAGGACGACCCCGCCGATCAGCTCCTGCTCGAGGCGCTGGTAAGGCGCTCCTACGAGGAGGGCTGGCGGTTCGCGGGGCACCTGCTCGCGGAGTATCGGGTCGCGCTAGAGCGCGAGCGCGACCTCTACCAGCCGGACGGCCCCGGCGCGCTGGCGACGGAGCTCGCCCGGCTGGGCGTGCGCGCCGTGCCCCTCGCGATCGACGCGCTCCCCAGCCACGCCGGGCTCTGGACCTTGCGCCTGCTCGGGCGCAGGGCCCGCGCGGCGGGGCCGGCGCTGACCGAGCTGCTCGCGCACCCCGACGCCGCCACCCGCCGCGGGGCCACGGACGCCCTCGCGGCGATCGCGACCCGGGCACGCCCCCGCGAGTGAGGTCGCTGCTCGGCGCACGTCGGCCGGCCCGACCTCAGCGCAGGGTGCGCAGGAGCTTCCACTCCGGCCGCCCCCGGCCCGTCTGGACCTGGCGCACGTAGAGCGGGGGCGCGTCCTCGTCGGAGACCCCGAACACGACCCACGAGCCGTCGTTGAGGGTGTAGCGGTAGATATGGATCCCGCTGCCCACGTCGGCGTCGGGCGGGCCCAGCGCCTTGCGCAACTGCGCGAAGGACTTGGTCTCGTCGGCGCAGGCCTCGACGAAGGTCTCGATCGTGCGGGTCGGCGTGAAGGCGTGGGTCATGGCCTCCGCGAAGCGGTCGACCTCGTCCTGGAGGGCCGTTTGCTCGGCCGAGTCCACCTCGCCCGCGGTCTGCCAGGTCTGCGGCGGCCCCCCGATCCAGCGCGTGCGCTCGAGCTGCGCGGCGCCCTCCGCGGGGAAGTAAAAGCGCTGGGCCTCGACGTCGAGGGCCCCGAAGCCGTCGTTCAGGTAGACGAGGCGCTGGACCTCGAACCCGACCTTCGTCCGCTGCGCCGCCTCGCCGAAGGCCGCGGGCTGCCCGTCGGCGACCTCGATCCCCCAGCGCCCGCCCTGGCCCGCGAGCTCCGCCGCCGCCTCGCGCAGCCGCCCGTAGGTCGCGGCGTCCGGGACCGCGGTCCCCCCGCCCAGGAGCCGCGCCAGCTCCAGCGCCGCCTCCTCGCTGTCCGGCGCGCGGAAGATCTCCGCCGCGGTCTCGACCCCGACCGCGATCCCCTGCCCCGCCTCGCGCTCGGCCTCCGTGGCCGCGATCAAGAACGGCCAGCGGTCGCGCAAGGTCACCGAGTCCAGCCGATACAGCGCGCGCCCCTCGAGCAGCTCCAGGTGCTCGACGGTCGTGCGGCTCGGCCCCGCGCGCCGCTGCTCACGCCTGTCGTCCATTCCTTCTTGCCCCCACGCCGCCCCGGCCAGGCCCACCGCCACGATCGCCCACGTCAGTCGCTTCATGCGTTCACTCCTTGCTCCCAAGCACCGCGAAGGTAGGCCGGGTGGGGGTCCGCGGCGAGCAAATCGAATGCAACTCCACCGCCCACACGAGGGGCGGGCGGGACGCCAACGCTGCGCCCCGCCCGCCAACGAATCACCCGCATAGGCTTACGCCGCCTCGGACTCGCGCTCCTCGTCGCCCAGGATCCGGGGCGACGCGACGCCCTCGATCCCGGCGACCTCGGGGACGTCCTCCGAGTCCGACTCCACGTCGTCCTCGACCCCGTCCTCCTCGGTCTCCAGAGGCACCAGCTCCTCGCCGGTCTCACGGTCCACGTCGCTGACCTTCCGCCGACGGCGGTAGTAGCGGTGGATCGCCTCCTGCTGCTCGATCACGGTGCGGAGGGCCGCGTTCAAGCCTTGGACCTCCTCACCCTCTTCCTCGCGCTCGACGATCGTGTTCATGACCGACAGCACGACCCGGGTCAGGAGCTGGTGGTCCCGCTCGCGGGCCTCCACGACCTCGGAGTACTGCACGCCCCGCGGCTCGTGCAGCGCACCCTCGAAGCGCGCGTGGAGCTCGACCAACCGATCGAGGATCTCCTGCACGCCCAGGCTGCGCAGCGCTCGAGCCAACTGCGGGTCGTCGCGCACGAAGCCCAGCATGACCTTCACCGCAGACGCCTCCTCGGCGAACGGCCTGCGGGCCAGCGCGCTGAGGTCGACAGGGAACAAGGCCGCCTTGGCCCGCTCAGCAGCGAGCCCGCGCTCCGAGTCGTCGCCGAGCGCGGTGGCCGTGGCCGCCAGGTTGTCGAACAACGCGGACAGGGTGCGGTTGAGCTCCTGGTGGAGCTGCATGACCCCGGCCGCGTGTTCCTTCTTATCCCTCTGAGCCTGCCAGCGCAGCTCGAGGCGTTGCGTCGCCTCGTTCTCCGCCAGCGCCCGTTGGATCCGAGCCTTGAGCTTGTCGAGCGTCGTGTCTTCGAGCGCGACGAGCATGCGGGAGAGCGAGAGTCCTGCGCGGCCCGTAGGGAACCGATACAGATTGATCAGGGACTGAATTTCACTATTCACGAGAATCCTCCAAAAATGGCGAAGCCAACGGCCTCGCCATGGGTCAACGCGGCGCGAGGAACCGTTCCTCACGTCACGCTCCTTGGACGGACTCTCGCTCCCTCAGGTTCCCGATTTTTGCTGCGCCGGTCTCGCGCCATGCACTGCAGCGCAGGCGTCACGGCGCTCTCAGCCCCCCGCACGCGCGGACTTAGACCGGCGAACCTCCCCTCACGCCGCCCACAGGAAAATCTGCCCGCGACGAGAAAGTCGGATCCGAACACTGACCCCTGTGTTCACGAACGCACCAACCCTGACCCCCGCCCGCATGACCCAGGTGCGCGCGCGGAGGGGGTCCCACCCCCCTCCGCGTCCGAGACACCGCGCTCGAGGGGGGGGTCGCACCCCCTGCGCGCATGGCCCCTGCCCTCGAGCCGAGCCACTCGACCCCCTCCGTGCATGACCCCTCTCCTCGAGCCGAGCCACTCGACCCCCTCCGTGCATGACCCCTCTCCTTGCGCGCTGGGGTTCCCCCCCCGCGGGCCGTCACTCGCTGCGATCGAACAAGGGGTCGCACCCCCTCCTGGCGGGACCGCAGGCATGCTCCGAGGGGGTCCCACCCCCAATCTGCGAGCTCGGCTGTGGTGTTCCTTGGGAGGTAAAGCGCGAACGCCGGAGTCCGCGAATCCGAACACGCCTGCCCCACACGCGTGGGGACGGCGGGACCCACGTCTGCACCGGGGTTCACGACACCGGTTCACCCCCACGCGCGTGGAGACGGCCAGGCCAGGTGGCTGGTCCACTTGAAGGCCGCGCGTCGACCGTGGGTGTGCGCCCCCAGGAGGCTCGCTTGATCGGCCTCCACCCCTCCGCTAGGGTCGGCGCGTGCTCTTGGAGGACTACGAACTCGAGGCCGCTCGGACTCCCGAGCTGAGCAGGGAGGACGAGGCCGCGCACAGCGCGGCTCGTCAGGCCGAGGAGCGCACGGATACGCCGAATCCTGCTCGAGTCGCCGACGTTCGTGGAGGCCCTGTGTGCTCGCTGAGCAGGCGGGGATCCAGGGGCAGGTTCCGGCCCGGCAGGGTGTTCGGATCAGAGAACCTGACGGCTGCAGTGGAGGGCTGGACAGCGCTGAAGGACGACCTGCTGGCCGCCCCCTCTGCGGCAGACGTGCCCGATCGCGCCGAGGCCCACCCCGTCTTGTTTCGCCACTTCGCACCGTGGGTCGCACAGGCGGTCTCCCACGCGGCCAACCCCGGCGCCCGCGAAGCGCTCCGTCGATCCTTCGGGGACCTGCCGGATCCCCTGGACTGGGTGGACCGCCTGATCCGCGCGTGGCAGGCGCGGGAAGCCCACCTGGACGCCCTCCAGCGTGCGAACCGCCGCCTGGTCGCCAGGCTCACCCGAGAATTCCTCCTGGAGGGGGCGCCCGCAGGCCCCGCGCTCGAGGCCTGCGAGGCGGGGCTGCGCAAGGCGTGCGGCCTGTTCGACCACCGGCGCGGGTATCGCCTGGTCACCTACGCCCAATTCTGGGTCCTCACCGCCCTGACCCGCGCCCCCGGCACCGACCAAGAGCGCGCGTTGGCCCGCTTGAAGGGCAAGGTCTCCTAGGAGGGGCAAACGGGGGCCTGCGACGCCCCGCGCGTCGCAACTGCACCGTTCGCGCACGCGAAACCGCGTTCTCGTGCGGGAACGCTCCCCCGCCACTCCCACCGCCGCCGTTCGCGTACGCGAACCCGTTCTCGTGCGGGAACGCTCTCCCGCAACTCCCACCGCCGCCGTTCGCGTACGCGAACCAGCGTTCTCGGGCGGGAACTCCGCCCCGCCGTTCGCGTACGCGAACCCCGCGTTCTCGTGCGGGAACCGCCCGGCCAGGCTCGAGGCCTGGGCCTGCCGGCCTCCCCTGGCTAGGGTCGAGGCATGCCGGATCCCGACGCCATGCTGCGTTCGCTCCGAGGCCTCTCGGTCGGGGACGCCCTCGGCCAGGCCTTCTTCGTCGACCGCGGCGAACCCGGGCCCCTGATCGACGGGCGTCTGCTGCCGCCGGGCCCGTGGCCGTGGAGCGACGACACGGTCATGGCCCAGGCGATCGTCGACGTGCTCACCCGCCACGGTCGGATCGACCAGGACGCGCTCGCCGCCAGCTTTACCGAGCGCTTCCTCGCCGACACCGAGCGCGGCTACGGAGCGGTGGCCTACTGGCTCCTGCACCAGCTCGGCGCCGGTCGCCCCTGGCGCGAGGTCTCACGACAGGTGTTCAGCGGCCAGGGCAGCCTCGGCAACGGCTCGGCCATGCGCGTCGCGCCGCTCGGCGCCTACCTCTCGGAGGACCTCGACCGGGTTCAGCGCGAGGCCCGCGCCTCCGCCGAGGTGACCCACGTGCACCCCGACGGGATCGCAGGCGCTGAGGCCGTGGCGCTGTGCACGGCCGAGCTCGTGCGCGCCGGCGCCGAGGGCTGCGACGGCGCACGGCTCCTCGAGCGGATCGCCGAGCGGATCACCCCGGGCGAGACCCGCGACGGCGTCGCGCGGGCGGCGGGCCTCCTCGGCCAGCCGCCGGACCTGGCCGCCCGCGAGCTCGGCGACGGCCGCCTCGTGCGCTGCTCGGACACCGTGCCCTTCTCGCTGTGGTGCGCCGTGTCGAGTCCCTGGGACTACGAGGAAGCGATCTGGCTGACCCTGCGCGGGCTCGAGTCTCACGAGAGCGACCGCGACACCGTGCTCGCGATCGTGGGCGGGGTCGTGGGGGCGCTCGCCGACCCGCCGGCGGCCTGGGTCGAGGCGCGGGAGGCGCTGCCGACCTGAACCCGCCCCCACCTGGCACGGGCCCCGGCGGCGCTCCACACTGCCCGCGTGAAGATCGCCCACTACGACGTGCACGACCTGCTCGCCCGCGGGGGCATGGGCGTGGTCTATCGCGCGGTCGACACGCGCTCGGGCGCGCGGGTGGTCGTCAAGCTGCTCAAGGCGGACGGCGAGGGGGCGCGGCGGCGTTTGCTGCGCGAGGCCGAGGCCCTGCGGCGGCTGGTGCACCCGAGCGTGCTGACCCTGTTCGACGTGGGCGAGCACGAGGGGCAACCGTATCTGGTCCTGCCCTACGTCTCGGGCGAGAGCCTGCAGGACCGGCTGGATCGCGGGGGGGCGTTGCCGCTGGCGGAGGCGCTGGACGTCGCGGTCCAGGTCGGGGAGGGCCTCGCCGCCGCGCATGCGCTGGGGCTCCTGCACCGCGACGTGAAGCCGGCGAACGTGCTCGTCGACCGCCGGCTCCACGGGCAGGTCAAGCTCGCCGACTTCGGCCTGGTCAAGGACACCTCCGGGGAGGGCGAGGAGCTGCGGCTCTCGGTCAGCGGCACCTTCATGGGCACCCTGGGCTACGCGCCGCCGGAGCAGGTCGTGGGGCGACTGAAGGACGTGGGCCCCCCGGCCGACGTCTACGGCCTCGGGGCCCTGCTCTACGCGTTGCTCAGCGGGCGGGCCCCGCGCAGCGGGGAGAGCCTGATCGAGGTCATGCGCGCCTACGAGGAGCCGCTGGCGCCGCTGCCCGAGTCCGCTCCGGCCTGGCTCGGCGAGCTCCTCGCGCGCTGCCTGGCCGCGGAGCCCGGGGCGCGGCCGGCGCTGCCCGAGGTGCTCGCGGCGCTGCGCGCAGGGGCCGGCCCGGCGCGGTCCCCGCGGCCGCGCGCGCAGCGCGGACGCGGCCCGCTCCTCCTCGCCCTCGCGGTGGCGGGCGCCGTGGTCGCGGTGGGGGCGAGCCTGCGCTACGCCTGGCAGCTGACCGCGGCGCAGCCGGCGCCCGCGGGCGGCCTGGCGACGGCGGAGCCCCCGCCCGCGCGGACCGAGGACGGGCCCCGCCAGGAGGACGCGCCGGCCGCGTCCCCCGACCCGCGGGCGCTCGGCGAGGAGGGCTCGGCGCTGATCGACCAGGGCCGCTACACCGCCGCGCTCGAGGTCCTCGAGCGCGCCGTCGAGCTGGACCCTCGGGACGCGGTGGCTCGGGCCAACCTCGGCGTCGCGCGCATGCACCACCGGGACTTCGAGGGCGGCCTGCGCGAGCTCCAGCGCTCCCTGGAGCTGGAGCCGCGGCGGGCGAAGGTCTACGTGTGGCTCGGCGCCTGCTTGAGCGCCCTCCGGCGCGGCCGCGAGGCCATGGAGGCGCTGAACCGCGGCGTCGAGCTCGCACCGGACTCCGCCTTCGCCTACTCGGAGCGCGGCGCGGTGCTGAGCAACCTCGGGCGGCCGCGAGAGGCGCTCGCCGACCTCGACCGCGCCCTCGAGCTCGACCCCGCCCTGCTGCAAGCCCGGGTCAACCGCGGGCTGGTGCGCGCCCGGCTCGGCGACCTCGAGCCCGCGATCCGTGACTTCACCCGGGCCCTCGCGCTCGACCCGACCCTCGCGCCCGCCTACACCGAGCGCGGCATGTGCCTGAAGAACCTCGACCGACTCGAGGAGGCGCTCGTCGACTTCGACCGCGCCCTCGAGCTCGACCCCTCCCTCGGTCGCGCGACCCTCAACCGCGGCCTCGTGCACGGCCGCCTGGGTCACCACGACGCCGCGCTCGCGGACTTCACTCGCGCGATCGAGCTCGAGCCCGAGGCCGCGCACGCCTACTACCAGCGGGGCCTGGCCCTGCACCGGCAGGGTCGCCACCGCGACGCGCTCGCCGACCTCGACCGCGCCGTCGCGCTCTACCCGACCCGGGCGCGGAGCCACTTCAGCCGAGGCGTGGTGCAGGCCGCCCTCGGCGAGCACGAGGCCGCGATCCGGGACTTCACCCGCGCGATCGAGCTCGACCCGGAGCTCGCGCGGGCCTACGCCCAGCGCGCGCGGTCCCACCACCTCCTGGGCCACGACGAGGAGGCCGAGGCCGACCTGGAGCGCTCCCGCGCGCTGCAGCCACGGAGGCCCGCCGGCGACTGAGGCCCGCCACGCGAGGCGGCTCACGGAGGTCGACGGCCCCGCCGCGCCCCGAGGCGAGGCGCCCCGCGCGGGGTGGCGCGCCCCAGGGGCCGGCACCACACTGCCCGGCGTGAGGATCGGGCACTACGAGGTCCACGACGAGCTCGCGCGCGGCGGCATGGGCGTCGTCTACCGCGCGACCGACACCCGCTCCGGCGCGCGGGTGGTGGTCAAGCTGCTCAAGGCCCCGAGCGAGGGCGCCCGCCGGCGCTTGCTGCGCGAGGCCGAGGCCCTGGGCCGCCTCGTGCACCCGAGCGTGCTGACCCTCTACGACGCCGGCCTGCACGAGGGCCAGCCGTTCCTGGTCCTGCCCTACGTGTCCGGGGAGAGCGTGCAGGACCGCCTCGACCGCGGCGGCCCCCTGCCGCCCGACGAGGCGCGCGAGGTCGCGCTCCAGGTCGGCGAGGGCCTCGCGGCCGCGCACGCGCTGGGGCTCCTGCACCGCGACGTGAAGCCCGCGAACGTGCTCGTGGACCGCCGGCTCCACGGCCAGGTCAAGCTCGCCGACTTCGGCCTGGTCCTGGGCACCGCCCTCGAGGGGGAGGAGGACCTGCGGCTCTCGGCCAGCGGGCAGTTCCTGGGCACCCCGGGCTACGCGCCCCCCGAGCAGGGTCAGGGGCGGCTGGCCGAGCTCGGCCCCGCGGCCGACGTCTACGGGCTCGGGGGCCTGCTCTACGCCATGCTCAGCGGACGGCCGCCTCGGGGCTGGAGCAGCCTGCCCCAGGCGCTGGACGGGTTCGAGGCCTCGGTCGAGGCGCTGCCGAAGCAGGTCCCGTCCTGGCTCGCGGACCTCGTCACACGCTGCCTCGAGCGCGCGCCCCAGGATCGGCCCCCGCTGGAGGAGGTGCTCCGCGAGCTCCGCGCCGGCGCGGCCTCGCCCCGGGCGTCGACCCGTCGGCGCGGCGCGCTCCCGCTCCTCGCCGTCGCGGGCGCGCTGCTCCTGGGCGTGGGCCTGCTGCGCTCTGCGCGGCCGGGGGCCGAGCCCTCCCCGTCCGCCCCCACCCCCGCGCCTGCGGCGGGCCCGGAGGACGCGCGAGCCCTGGGGGAGCAGGGCGCGGCGTGGGTGCAGGAGGAGCGCCCCCAGGAGGCGCTCGAGGTGCTCGAGCGCGCGCTCGAGCTCGACCCGACCGACGCGCTGGCCCACGCCAACCGCGGCAGGGCCCTGGTGCAGCTCGGGCGGATCGAGGACGCGATCCTGGCCTTCGACCGGGCCCTCGAGCTCGACCCTGGCTGCGCCCCCGCCCTCGCGGGCCGCGGCGGCTGCTTCAACATTCAGCGACGACCGCAGGAGGCGCTCTCGGACCTGAACCGCGCGATCGCGCTCGACACCCGCTCGGCCCACGCCTACGCCGAGCGGGGCGCCTGCCTCCACAACCTCGAGCGCTACGGCGAGGCCCTCGCCGACTTCACCCGCGCGATCGAGCTCGAGCCCACCCTGCCGGGCAACCTCGCCGCCCGCGGGCACGTCCGCACCCAGCTCGAGGACCTCGAGGGCGCGATCGAGGACTTCACCCGCGCGATCGAGCTCGGGCCGACCGCCGCCTCTTACGCCGGTCGCGGGGTGTGCTACGGCGACCTGGGACGGGACGAAGAGGCGCTGGCCGACTTCACCCGCGCGATCGAGCTCGACGACACCCGCGCCCGGACCCACGTGAACCAGGGGCTCCTCTACTCCAAGCTCGGCGACGACGCGCGCGCGGTCGAGGCCTACACCCGCTCGATCGAGCTCGACCCTGGCTCTGCCCTGCACTACTTCCAGCGCGGGCTGAGCCTCGCGCGCCTGCGCCGCTACCCCGAGGCCCTCGCCGACCTCGACCGCGCGGTCGAGCTCCGCCCCGAGCGCGCGCGCAACCACTTCGTCCGCGGCATGATCCACGCCGCCCTCGAGGAGCACGAGGCCGCGGTCGTGGACTTCACCCACGCGCTCGAGCTCGACGACACCCTGGCTGCGGCCTACGGCCACCGGGGCGCCTCCTACGAGGCCCTCGGCCGCCAGCGCGAGGCCGACGCCGACCTCGAGCGGGCTCGCGCGCTCCAGGCCAAGCGGGGCGCCACGCGGGACTGACCCCCGAGGCGCCTGCCCCTGTCCAGCCGAGCCTGTCAGCCCGCCCGGCTACGCTCGGGAGACGAGGAGGGTGCATGGGACGCAAGGCCAAGCTCAAGGCTCAACGCCGCAAGGAGCGCACGCGCTACCGCGGCGAGCTGTCCGACGTGGTGGCGCACATGCAGACCATGGAGTCGCTGGTGGTCGACCTGGTCTCGCGCTGCCGCCAGGCCGGCGTGCGAGGCACGAGCGTGCTGCGGACCCTCGGCCTCGCGCTCTACTGCTGGAACGAAGGGGTCGACCTCAGCGAGGCTCGCCGCCGCGGCGCGGCGGACCCTCGGACCTACGGCGAGTTCACGGGCTGGACGAAGTGCGCGCTCGCCTCGCTGGTCGGCCTGGCGACGCGCCCGCGGTCGCAGGGACGCGAGGACGCGGCCTGGGCCCTGCGCGAGCTCGACGTCGACGAGGGCTTGCTCGGGCAGCTCCCCGCGGGCCAAGGCGCGTCGAGCCGGGGCATGGCGGCGGCCTACCAGGAGGCGACCCTCCGAATCGATCAGGTGGTCGACACCCTGTGGCAAAAGGACCTGCACCAGGTGCTGGCGGAGCACCTGCAGGCCTGACGTCGCGCCCTCAGCCCCTCACGCCTCCGCCAGGATCTCGCGCAGGATCGCGCGGGTGACCGCGTAGAGCGGGGGCACGCCCTCGGAGGGGTGCAGGCTCTGGGTCAGCGTGTGCCCGGTCTCGAGCGGCACGTCGCTCACGTAGTAGACGAAGCGCGAGCGCACGTCCGAGCGCAGCACGCCGGCCTCGACGGCGGCGATCAGCTGGCGCGCGAAGAACGAGCCCTCCATTTCCAGGCCAATGCACTTCCAGATCCGCTTGTAGAACATGAGCAGCGGGCGGTCCTGGAGCAGGGTCCCGGCGACGGTGAGCACGGGCCCCACGTGCACGTCGCGGCCCGGGGTCAGCGCGGTCAGGGCGTCCGGGGTCAGGCCCGGGTTCGGCAGGGGGTAGAGCTCGTCGTAGGTCTGGAGCAGGGTCGCCCGCGCCAGGAGCACGTCGCCGCGCTCGCCGACGAGGCCGCCGGCCTTGCCCAGCACGTTCACCGAGCGCACCGCCTGCCCGAAGGTGTAGAGCAGGTTCGAGAGGATCTCCTCGGCCTGTTGGCCGAAGGCGTAGTCCACGTTCACGATCAGGGTCGGGTGCTCGGGGCGCGGGATCGTGAGCGCGGGGTCCTTGGCGTCCGGGTCCAGGGCGCGCACGTCGAACAGGTCGACCTCGATCCCGGTGTAGGCCGTGCCCTCGAGGTTCACGTGCCCGGCGGCCGCGTCCTCGGCGTGGCGGCGCTCGGCCTCCTCGGGGTGGGTGGCCAGGAACTCGCGGGCGAGCACGTAGAGCAGGTCGTCGTCGTTGGCCCAGGCGCCGCACTGGCCCTGGAGGCACTGCTCGCCGATCAGCTCCGGGCGGAACTGCTGGCCCCAGGTCAGGATCCGCTCCTTGTTGCGGGCGAGGTAGGGCGAGAGGCAGTTCGAGAGCGAGTGCGTGTTCGAGGACACGATATGCACGCGCAGCTCGGGGTCCTCGACGTCCACGAGCTGGCTCGCGGCGGCGCGGATCTGGCTGACCCACACCTCGGCGGCGCGGGAGTTGTAGTTGTCGATCTGCTGGTCGACCTCGAACGCCACGTCCTCGTGGTGCAGCACCAGCTCCTTGAGCCGGACCCAGGTGCGCGGGCCCCAGATCTGGCGCAGCCCCGCGATCTCGCCGGGCTCGAGGCGCAGGGACGCGAGCAGCTCGGCCTCGCGGGCCTGGGTCACCCCGCCCGCGAGCTCGTGCAGGCGCAGGAGCTCCTCCGACGTGCGGAAGCGCGCGCGGAGCTTGAACGCCTCGACCGCGTAGCAGCAGAGGCAGGTGAGGAAGTCGGTAATGTCCGAGATCCCGTCGCGCAGGAGCACCATGAGCTTGCTGGGGAACACCTCCCAGGCCAGGCGCCGCCGCGCGCGGGTCGAGACCTGGGGGAACAGCGTGTCGGGCTCGTGGTAGAGCGAGGGCAGGCTCCCGGCCAGGTAGTAGAAGGTCGTCTGGGTCACGGTCTGGGGCAGGCGCGCGATCGCGTAGGCCAGCGCGCCGGTGTCGATCCGGCGCTCGTCCAGGTGCGGGTGCAGGGCCGGGCGCAGGCGGCGGTAGTCGTCGACGAGCTCCGCCAGGAGGAACTCGCCCCGGTCCATGAGCGAGAGCACCTTGGCGTAGAGCCGACGGAAGGCGAGGAAGATCCCCTGCTTGACCTGGAGCGTCGAGCCCAGCGCCATGGCGAACACCGGGAACTCGCGCACGGTGTCGAGGAAGTCCTTCTCCGGGAGCACGTAGACCACGGTGTCGCCGCGCGCCTGCAGCGTGAGCCGGCGGGGCTGGTCGAACAAGGCCGCGCGCTCGCCGAAGTAGTGCCCGGCGTAGATCACGTTGTGCTCGGCGCCGGTGGCGTCGTCGAACACGCTCACCCGGCCCTCGACCAGGAGGAACACCGCGCGGGAGTTCTCGCCCTGGCGCACGATCGTCTCGCCGTCGCTGAACCGGCGCAGGCTCAGGCGCTCGCCCAGCGCCTGACGCTGGGCCAAGGGCAGGAACTGGAAGGGGAGCACGTGCTCCAGGAAGGCGACGGGGTCGGGGGGCGCGCTCATGGCGTCAGGCTACATGATCCGACCTATGCCACGCCCCTGGAGTGGCCTGCGAGGTGCGCTAGGCTCGCCGCAGGCCACAAGGAGCCGCCATGCCCCACGTCACCCTCAAGATCCTGCCGAACCAGGCCGACCCGCTCACGATCGGCCCGCGCTTCCGTTTAGCTACTTTCTCGGAAGCTCTGCCTGGGCGCCAGCGTTCGGGAGACCTCGGCGCTGCAGGACACGTCACGACCTGCAAAGCTCTCCTAGAAACCAGAGTCACGATCCTGGAGCGGGCGAGCGAGCGCCAGATCGCTGACGACATGTGGTTTTCACTCTCGCCCGCTCAGAATCGTGAACTTGGTTTAGGCTCGGCTTCAGGCCGGGAGCCGCCATGCCCCACGTCACCCTCAAGATCCTGCTGAACCAGGCCGACCCGCTCACGATCGGCCCCGCGCCTCGGCCTCAAGCCCACGCGCCTGGTGAAGAAGGGCGAGCTCGGAGCCGGGCATGCTCGGACTCCGCTGCCACCGAGAGCGAGTGGGCGCTGAGTACCGCAGGAGGCCGGCGTCACCGGCGGGATCGGCTCCCACGTGGGCTGGCTCATGAGCAGCCCTGGCGACAAGGCCGGCGAGCTCCAGGGCCTCGAGGGCGACGGCATGGGGCGTGAGCCTCAAGCTGACCCTCGACCGCGGGATCGGCCTCTTCAGCCTGCCCCACGCCCTGCCCGAGCAACTCGCGCAGACCGGCCTCGACGTGGAGGTCACCTTCGGCTGAGGGCCAGTCCGCCCCTGCCTCCGCGGGGGTGGCTGGCCATGCGCTCGCCGAGGGAGGGTGCGGCGGGGTGCGGGATGGGCGCAGGCAAGCTGCGCCCCCTACGACATTGAGGAGCGTGCGCTGAGCAGCCCAGCCTGCCCGCGTGCGCTCGGCCTCCGCGGCGGCGCGCAGGCGTAGATCGTGCAGCCGCCGGCCTCGCTCCAGCACTCGGCGTGGTGCGGTGCAGCGCGGGCAGACCTCGAGGGCCGGGTCCTCGGGGTCGCAAGGTCGTCCTTGCAGTAGGGACAGGGTGCGCGCGCGCCGGCGGCGCCGTCGACGGTCAGCGCGAGCGAGCGCACGCCCTGGACCTGGATCACGCGCCGGCTGAGCAGGCTCTGCCAGGCGCATTTGCAGGCCGTCCAGCGCGTCGCTCAGCCGGGCGCACCTGCGCGGCGCTTCGGGTGCTCGGCGTCGACCGGCGCGCGCAGGTAGACGTCGAGCCAGCCTCCTGGGCGCGGGAGGGCCAGGACCTGGGTCGTGTTGAACAGGCGGCGCAGGAGCAGGACCAGGTCCGGGTGGTCGAGGAGCGCGCTCACCCGGGAGGGGCGCTCGGTGGTCACGGCGTAGCGCTGGTTGAAGGTGCGCCCCAGGTCGGGCAGGTCCTCGCGCCACCCGACCACCTGGTCAAGCCCCGCGGCGCGCAAGGAGAACGCCGCGTCGGTGCGCAGCGGCACGCGCACCACGCAGCGCCAGCGCCTGCCGCGCCGGGGCCGAACAGCGCGAAGGGCGTGCCCCATAGGCACGCCCTGCGCCCGCAGGCGCCTGTCGTCCGTGGGCTCACTCGGCCCGAGCTTCAGCGCGGCGCGCTCGTCGTCCTCCAGCCCGAGCTGAGGGTCGACCTGCGAAGCGCGGGAGCGCCAGGCGAGCACGAGCGGGGTCACGAGGGCGACCGCGCCCGCCAGCCACGGCGCGAGTCCCCCGACGCGGGAGAGCACGAGGCTCAGATACCCGGCGGCGAGCAGCCCCGCGACGAGCAACGTCGGGACCTCCCACCAGGCGGCGGAGAGCGGGGGCGGCGGCGCTGGCTCAGTGCGGGGTTCCACGGGTCCCTGAGGGTCGCGCTTCGTCGCGCCAGGTCAAGCCCGCGAGCGCGCGGAGCGCGGGCCTTCCCCAAACCCCTCCCGTCCGAGCGAATCCGACCCCGACGCCGTAGAATCCCGGCGAAGGGACCCCCGTGCACTGGTTGCTGCTGCTGGCCGAGTCCGCTGGACGAACTGGCTGGTCGAGAAGATCGCGGAAGAACACAGCTACGCCGGGTGTTCTTCTTCCCTCGTGGCGTGCGGGGCTCGGCCCCTGCCCTGGAAGAGGTGGCCCCGACGGCGGCGGCTACGCCGTGTTCCTGAACGGCGGCGGCCTGACCGAGGTCGTGCTCATGATCTCGGTCGCCATGTTCGGCGCTCTGCGGCGACTCGATCCTCTACTACATAGGCATGAAGGTCGGCGAGCACCCCGAGAAGCTGCCCTTCGTCGGCCACCACCTGACTCCCAAGCGCACGACCAAGGCCCGCCAAGGCTCGCCAAGCACGGGGCCAAGGCTGTGTTCGGGCGCTTCCTTGGTTCGGGATCCGCGCCGTACCTTCGTCGCGGGGAGCATGCGCGCGCCCGGGGCACGTTCCTGCTCATGGACGGCCTGGCGGGCATGGTCAGCGTCCCGATCAGCGTGTTCCTCGCCTGGTTCTACGGCGCGCGGCTGCAAGAGGCGCCCGGGCCTTCCGGGGCCGAGTCGATCAACAACGTGACCCTGATCGTGGTCCTGATCGCCATGGGCGATCGTGGGCTTCTTCTATTTGGCGGCGCTGGGCGAGTTCTCCAAGCGCTTTCTCGACGAGAGCGGCGAGTTCCCCGCTCGCCCAGCGAGCAGGTCGCCGCCGAGCCCGCCCCCGCGAGGAGCAGGCCTCCCGCTGCCTGAGCCTCGCCGATCCGGCGTCAGGCGGCTCAGTAGATCGCGGCCTGCGTCCGGGGTCGGGAGCGCGGGGAGGTCGGCGTCGCCGATCTGCTCGCGGAGGTTGACCTCGATCGTGGTCGAGAGCGTGGAGAGCGGAGGTCGTGGGCTCCGAGCCGAAGGGGCTCTGGATCGCGTCGCTGATCGCGTCCAGGCCGTAGAAGGCGTAGCCCACAGAGCAGGACCACGAGGGGCGTCAGTGCCTCGCCCACGGTCTCGAACAGGCCAAGGCAGGTTGCAGTAAATGGCCACGATCCGGTGGGTGAGAGCGAGTAGGAAACCGGAATCGGCGTGTTCTTGATCCGCTCGCAGCCGCCCTGAATGTCGGTGAGCTGGGTCAGCGAGTCCTCGAGGACCGGGAGGTGGTAGGTGTCGACCCAGCCGCGCTTCCAGGCCTCGCGGAAGCGCTCGCCCAGGGTCTGGAGCAGCGCGATCGGCGGGTTCGAGGTCGCGGCCAGGGCCCCGAGGTCGCGCCCCGGGAGCAGGCGCCCGAGCTCGCTGAGGTCCTTCTGCCCCCGCAGCCACAGGCGCAGGCTGTGCACGTAGGCGGCCTGGGTGCGCACGCAGGTCTCCTGCCAGGCGCGCAGCTCGGCCTCTTCGCCCTGCTTGGCCACCGGCAGGTTCAGGACCTGGCGGGTCACGCTGCGGCTGGTGTTCACCAGCCGGCCCCAGAGCTTGCGCCCCTCCCAGAACCGCTCGTAGCTCGCGTTGTTGCGGAAGCCGAGGAAGATCGAGAGCGCGAGGCCGATCAGCGCGAAGGGCGTGGTGGTCAGCCCGACGGTCAGGATCTTGAAGTCGTAGACCGCGGTCACGACCACCGCGAACACCGCGGCGAAGAGCAGGCGCAGCCAGATCTTGTCCAGCGCGCTGCAGCGCAGGTGCAAGACCGCGAGCCACCAGGGCAGGTTCTTGGGCAGGACCATCATGGGTCGGCGTTGTAGCAAGCGCGTAGGGCGAAGGCCACCGGCCGCGGGTCAGGCCGGCGGTGGAGTCGAGCGCACGCCCAGGGCCGCGACGACCTGCGCCGCGAAGACCCCGAGCAGCCCCAGCACCCCGAGCCGCAGCCAGCCCGGCGCGAGCTCGAGCCCCAGCCCGACGCCCAGCGCGGGGAACGCCAGGGCGCGGACCCCGCCGCCCCAGACCAGGCGCGCCCGCGCGCGCTCCCGGGGCGCGACGGCGGCCCCTGGCCAGCGCCACACCGGGAGGAGCTGCGCCAGGGCGCCGGTGATCAGCGGCAGGAGGAACCCGACCCGGAACACGACCGACGCCGAGCGGCGCGGCGCGAGCCCCAGCGCGACCCCGACCCCGAAGGCGAGGGCCAGGGCCAGCCCGCCCAGCGCCGCGACCAAGGGCAGGCTCGCCCTCTGCCACGCCGCCCCGCGGCGGGCGACGGCGAGGGCCAGGTCCCCGAGCGCGACCCCCCAGGCCGCTGCCCCCGCGAAGGCCAGCGGGCGCAGCGCGGGCGCGCTCGACCCCAGCGCGACCCCGAGGGTCCCCCCGAGGGCGAAGGGCAGCCCGCGCTGCAGCCGACGCCGGGCGTCGGGGTCCGGGTAGCCGCCGGCGGTGGGGATCAGCACGTGGAGCGTGCCCACCGCCGCGAGCCCGACGAACCCCAGCAGGTTCAGGTGCAGGTGCACGCGCCGCAGCGGCGCCCACCGCGCGGGCGCGAACGCCGCGACGCCGATCGCGACCAGGGCCAGGACCGAGCAGCTCAGCGCGGCCTGATACCAGCGCAGGCAGGGGTGCGCGCGACCGAGGCCGGCCCGCGCCCGCGTCGCGGTGAAGGCCAAGGTCCCCGCGGCCGCGCCGACCCCGAGCGGCGCGGCGAGGGCGACCGCGCGCAGGTCGCCCCGCAGCGCGTAGACCGCCAGGCCCCCCGCCAGCGCGCCCACAGCGGGGAGCAGCGCCAGCCCGCGAGGCGGCGGCCCCGTCTGGGTCAGGGTCGGGGTGAAGACGCCGATCGCGCCCAGGATCAGGGGCAGCGCCCCCAGCGCGAGCGCGAGGTGCGCGGCCACCGCCGGCCCCGCGCTGGCCGGGGCGAGGACCGAGGCGACGAGCGCCGCGGTGGCCAGCGCGGCGAGGACCGTCAGGGCGCGCTGATACGGCGGGCGCTCGCTCATTCACCCGCCTCCACTCGACGTCACGTCCGGTGCAGTTGCCGGAGCAAGATCCGCGCCCCCAGCTTCGCCTTGACGCGCAGCTCGCCCAGGCTGCGCACCCTGCGCATCTGTCGCGCGATGTAACCGAAGCGAGTGTAGAAGCGACGGTGCGCCTCGCTCTGAAAAGCTCGCAGCTCCTCCTCCGAGTAGCGTGAGTTCCAAAAACGCACGCGGAAGTCTTCCCGAGGCGCGCGGGCGAACTCACGCCAATAGTCGTGGGGCACGTCGCCGCTTGCCAGCATGCTTTGGTAGAGGGCCGTCTTGGGGTAGGGCGTGCAGATCGAGAACTGAGCGTAGTCGGGGTCGAGCTCGATCGCGAAGCGCACCGTGTCCATCATTTCCTCGTAGGTCTCGGTGGGGATCCCGATCATGCAGTAGGCGAAGGTGCCGATCCCGGCCTCATGGGTCCACTGAAAGGCCTGTCGCACCTTGTCGGGGGTCGTCTGCTTCTGGAGGTATTTCAGGAGTCGGGGCGTCGCGGACTCGACCCCGTAGTGGATCCGGTAGCAGCCCGCGGCCTTCAAGGCCTCGAGCACGTGGGGCTTGACGGTGTCCACGCGAGCCGAGACCTTGAAGTGAATCCGTAGCCCGGAGCGCTGAATGAGCTCGCAGATCTCGAGCAGCCGCTGTCGATCGATAGTGATCGTGTCGTCGACGAAGAACACGTCGTCGATACCCCGCTCCACGAGATAGCGCAGCTCTTCGAGCACGTTCTCCGCCGAGCGCCGCCGGAACTTGGTCATGCGAATGTCGCAGAACAGGCACTTCGCCGGACACCCCCGGGAGGTCTGCATGGTCGCGAGGTGGTTCCCCTCGGCAGCGACGTGGTCGTAGCGGCGGAGGTCCACGAGATGCCGGGCCGGCTGAGGGAGCTGGTCGAGATCCTCGATCCGATCCTGCCGCGGGTTTACGACCGCGTTCTCCCCGTCGTAGTAGCCCAACCCGGGGATCTCCGCCAAGGCGCAGGGGTCCCCCCCCGCGCACAGCGCCTGGACCAGGCGCGCGAAGACCCGCTCACCTTCCCCGTGGACGACGAAGTCCACTCCCTCGAGCTCCAGGGTCTCTTGCGGGTAGAGGGTGACGTGTTGGCCTCCGACGCACACCCGAGCAGAGGGGTGCAGCCGCTTCGCTAGGCGAACCACCTTCCAGGCGTCGATCAGGTTGAAGGTCAGCGTCGTGATCCCGACCACGTCGGGCGCGAGCCGCCGCAGGCGGCCCTCCAGCCCAGGGTAATCGAGTCGCTCAGCGGGGCAGTCCACGATCTCCGGCGTCACGCCGCCGTGCGCCTCGAGATACGAGGCCACGTAGAGCATGCCCAGCTTGGGATAGACCCCCTTCCCCGCCTCGAGCCCCTTGGGCAACGAGGACTCGATCGAGTGCGTCTCCGGAGGGATCACGAGGACCACGTTCACGTTAGGCCTGCCGCTCTGCGGGTTGCTCCGTCAGGGAGCGGGGGAAGAGCACGTAGTTCTCGAGGTGAATGTGCTCCATGAGATCGCGCTCGAGTTGGGCGAGCCCGAGGAACAGGGCGCGCCAGGTGGCGCACGCCTCTCGCGGAGGTTGGTAGTCGCTGGTCAAGGATCGCAGCCGCCGCAAGGCGACTGCGTGGTCGTCGTGCTCCTTCACCATGACCCGTATCGGCATGGCGGGCGGCCGCCCCTCACGGATCAAGGGAAACAGGATCTGCTCCTCCTTCTGCATGTGGGACTCGAGGTCGAGCGACATTTGACCCAGGTGCTCGGCGAGACCGTGCGGGCAGGACTCCTTGGCGCGGTGCACCGCCTCGACCTTGCGCGCCATGGCCAAGCAGCGCGAGAGCTCGGCTCGGAGGGGCTCGTGATAGCGCGAGAGGATGTGGTCCACGAGGTGCCCAAGCGGGCGCCGCGTCCAGTCCAGGTGTTCGGCGTTCGGGGCCGAGGCGTCTCGGATCTCGCCGAGGACGACGTCGGGCTCTAGCGACTTGTCGCGGCAGGCTTCTTCGAGGGAGCGCGCCCCCTTGCAGCAGAAGTCGAGGCTGTAGCGATGAAAGACCGCCGCCGCGGCAGGGACGTGGGACGCTAGCTCGGCGAGCGACGTGTTGACGGTCAGTTCCATGAGTCTCCTCTTAGTGCCGCCGCGAGCTGACCTCGCGGCGGGGTGGTCGGTGGCGTAGCGCAACGCGCGATCACGCGGCGGCGCTTGCTAAAGGTCTGGGGGCGCCTCTGCTCCAGAGCAACGGCAGGACCAGAGATCCCCACAGCCCGCTCGCGAACAGGAATGAGCCCGAGGCCAGCCCCATCCACCGCCAGAGCCAGGCGGGGTCGAACACCATGGCGCAGCGCGCGCTCAGCGCCAGCGCGAGCACAGCTCCCATTGCGGGGACCTGCCAGGGTCGTCCGTGCACCAGATCTGGTCTGCCGCCGTGAGCGGCGGCCACGTGGAACCCGACGCTGAACGCCATGAGGGCGAACCCGCCGATGAACACGACGTGCAAGCCTGCTTGCGCGCTGGCGGGCTGAGCCGCAGCGAGGACATAGCCCGCGGGGATCAGCCACGCCGAGACCCACACGCCCCTGCGGTGCCAGCCGGGCACCCGGGGCAGACGCCAGATCCGCCCCGAGACGAGGAGGAATCCCCCGCACACCGCGGCGCGCAGCGCGAACCCGAGCGACGCAGACGTCGTCTCGATCCAGAAGCTCGTGGCGAGGGCCGCCGCGCCGAGCGCGTGCGTAGCGCGCGAGGCACGATCGCGCGGGGTCGCGCGTCCGTCAGGAGGAGCGTCCCCGCAGGTGATCAGGGGCAGTACCATGCTCCCCACCCCGATCACGAGTCCCAACAGCGTCCCCTGCAGCAAGAGCCGCTTGCCGAGCTCGTGCAGCGCGAACGACTCTGGCCCCCACACTCCGTAGGCCGCCATGCACCCTGCCCCGAGCGCGCCCGTGCACAGCGCCAGCGGCACCCACACGAAGCCGTTCGGCGGGCGGCGAGACGCGCTGGAGGACCGGAAGCGGCGCACCGCAAACTGAACGAGGACCCCGAGGAGGATCAACCAAAACACCTGAGACAGGGCGTAGGCCTCGAGCCACGCCGCTACGGTGCTGCCCACAGGTGCAACGAGCCCGATCCCAGCCTCCCAGGCCGCCGGCGGAGGTGTCCCCGTCCGTCTGGGGATCGCTGTGAACAGGAACCCGACCGCGAAGCAGGTCATGAAGCCCTGGACCTGCGTGATCGAGTGGAACACTGCGTCGTACGGCCCGACGCCCAAGGTCGCGAGCACCAGCCAGTGCGAGACCCCTGCCCAGGCCAGGACCAGCCCCAGGGGAAAGAACACGCGATAGGGGTCCTGCCGCCACCGCGGCGTCGCCCCGGAGTTCGTCGCGGCGGCAGGTGGGGTGTGTTCGCTCAACGCGGCACCGTGAAGCCGCGCAGGTAGAGCACGATCGAGCGCAGGTCGGCGTCGCTCAAGCTCGGGTTCCCCCCTCGCGGCGGCATGGGGACCCCGGTCGTGTTGTCGGGATGACTCACCGGTCGCCCGTCTCGCAGGAAGTCGACGAGGTCGTCGTCGCTCGTCTCACGAAGGAACGCGCTGTCGGTCATGTCCTTGCCCAGGCCCGGCCTCCCCTTGGCGTCCGCGCCGTGGCAGGCCACGCATGAGCTCTGATACAGAGCCTGACCCTGCTCCACCGACTGGCCCACGAGGGCGCTCTGGCCCGGGGTTGCCGAGGGCTCCGCGGGCGCTGAGCCCGATCGAGGGCCTGCCTCGGGGGAGCACCCCCCGAGGAGCAGCGCAGCCGTCAGAACGACCTCGGGTGACCTGGACATGTCTGCCTCCTGGACAGCTCCAGAAAGCAGACGCCGTGCCTGACCACAAGTCCCTAGACTGCGCGGTCGCTGTTGTTCAGCTCACAACACCGACGTATCCTTTCCACAACGTCGTTATGAGTGTAACCCCCGAGTTTCCCGTCCCACCCATGGCCGGCCTGGACCTTCTGTTGAGCCTCGCGCTCGACCTCACCGCCTCGCTGACCAGCCGAGACCGCCACGACCGACTGGTCGCCGCGGTTCACCGCGCATTGCCCGCCGACGCCGTTGCCCTGCTCCGCCTCGAAGGGAGCGTGCTCGTCCCCTCAGCGGCTCGTGGTCTGCGATCGGACGTGGTAGGACGGCGGTTCCACATAGACGAGCACCCCCGGCTCGGCGCGATCTGCGCGAATGAGGGGCCGCTGCGCTTCCCTCCCGAGAGCGACCTGCCGGACCCCTTCGACGGGTTCCTCGCCGACGACCCACAGGCCCTCGCCGAGATCCACGCCTGCCTAGGCTGCCCCCTGCGCGTCGAGGGACAACTGGTGGGTGCGTTGACCGCGGACGCCGTTCTCCCCGGGGCGTTCGACGCCCTCGAGCAGCGCTACCTAGAGCTCCTCGCGGCGCTGGCGGGGGTCGCGCTTCGGGTCTCAGCGTTGATCGAAGCCCTCGAGCAGGACGCCGCGAGGAGCGGCCTGGTCGCGCAAGACCTCATGCACGAGGCGCGGGAGCGCCGTGGCGGACCCCTCGCGGGGCGCAGCGAGGCCATGGCCCGTCTGCGCGAGGAGCTCCGCCTCGTCGCGGCGGCGGGCATGAACGTCCTGATAACAGGGGAGACGGGCACGGGCAAGGAACTGGTCGCGCGCGGCGTCCACGCAGCCTCGGTCCGACGCGACGAGCCGCTGATCTACGTCAACTGTGCGGCGCTCCCCGAGACCGTGGCGGAGAGCGAGCTCTTCGGCCACGTCCGCGGCTCCTTCACCGGAGCGACCAGCAACCGCGCTGGTAAGTTCGAAGTCGCCAACCGGGGGACGCTGTTCCTGGACGAGGTCGGCGAGCTCCCCCTGACCGTGCAGCCCCTCCTGTTGCGCGCGCTTCAGGAGGGTGAGATCCAGCGCGTGGGCGCGGACGAGGTCAGGCGCGTCGATGTCCGCGTCGTCGCGGCGACGAACCGCGACCTCCCGGGCGAGGTCGAGGCCGGGAGGTTTCGCCGCGACCTCTACCACCGGCTCGCCGTCTACCACCTGCACGTGCCTCCCTTGCGCGAGCGGCCCGAAGACATCCCGCTCCTCGCCGGGCTGTTTTGCGATCTCGCGCGACGGCGGTTGGGCCTGGGGCCAGTGCGTCTGCGCCCGGATGCCATGGCCGCCCTGCAGAGCGCGACCTGGCCTGGAAACGTGCGGGAGCTCGAGAACGCTGTCGCCCGCGGCGTGCTGCGAGCCTCCGCCAAGGTCCGTCGCGGAGCGCCCGTGATCCTCGGACGCGAACACGTCTCCCTCGAGGAGCAGCCCGCGGCGCCCCCCACTACGACCGCCCTGGTCTCAGCCCCGAGCTTGACGCTCCCGCCAGGCGTCACCCTGCGCGAGGCGCTGGACGACTACCAACGCGACCTGATCCGCGCGACGGTCGAGGCCTCAGATGGCAACTGGGCCGCGGCGGCGCGTCGGCTGGGGGTGCAGCGCAGCAACCTGCACAGGACCGCGGCTCGCCTGGGGCTGCGTAAATAGCGGCTACCCCCCAGAGCACCGACCTGGCCTGGGGGGAGGCCACCCAGCTCACCTCTCGACCGCCGCCCGAGCGAACAGCGAGTGGCAGAGACCTGCGAAGGTGAGGCCCCAGGCGCTCAGGGCTATGTACAGGAAGACCTGCGGCAGGGGTCGCAGGAAACCCAGGTCGAGCGCCTCGATCAACTTGACGCTGCACGCGGTGTACATCCCCAAGGGAAACACAGCGGACCAATACAGCGGGTCGTAGCGCACGGGGACCCGCCGCAAGACGTGCCGCCACCACCCGAGCACGACCAAGAGCGGGATCCACCACGTCGCGATCGCCCAGGCCGCCACGCTGCCTCCGCGGAGAGACGGGAGCAGCGAGGTCAACAGCTCCGACTGCGGTGCAGCCAGGCTGAGGCACGCCCCCGCCAAGGTGGTGATCGCGGCTGCGCCCATGTTGATCCAGTAGGGCGGCTGGAGGTCGGCCGGGTCCATGGCGAAGAAGGTGTAGCGGTAGAACACCAAGCCTCCGATCCAGACGTAGAGGAGGCCGCCGCACGACCACGCCGACACCGCGAGGAACAAGAGCGCGGCCTGGTAGGAGGGCGCGACCGCGACGAGCTGACAGCTCGACACGGAGACCGCCTGAGCAGCGACCACCGCGACCAGCCACCCGCCGTTGAGTCCGCGCTCGAGGTCCGGCTTGGAGCGGTTGACCGTCAACGCCGCGAACACGGCGTAGGTCACGAGCACGAACAGGAACACTCCGAGCGCCCAGAGGCCGACCGCGAGCCAGGCGACTCGGTAGACGAGGACGCATTGAGTGGACAAGACGCACGAGGCTGCCGCCCACGTGAAGAACCCGACCCCCCGAGAGTGATCCCCCACGTCCGCCGCGAAGGCACGCGGGAAGCGAAGCGCGCGGCGGATCATGAACGCCCAGAGCGCGACGTAGAACGCACCGTTCATGAGTTGGAGGCACAGGGCGACGCTGCGCAGTCCCATGAGGTTCGAAGCGATCGACACGATCCCGGTAGCCATGACCAACGCGAAATACGCCGGGTGGGGGTGCAGCGCGGACGCGTGTGTCGGTTCCCGCCCGGCGAGCGCCGGCGTCGACTCGTTCACTCCTCGTCGAGCCTGGCCAGGTAGCGCAGCAACCCCAGGTTTAGGAGAAAGCACGCCCCGCTCGTCACGGCGGCCGGCCATACCACCCGAGAATCTCCGCCCAAGTGAGCGTTCGTGGTCGCCACCAGCAACCAGAGCTGCAGGCTCACCAGGCACACCGAGACGCAGAGGATGCCCAGGACCACCGCGGAGCGCTGCGCGTACGAGAGTGACCCGCCCGTGCTCATGTGCTCAGCATCACTCCCGTCGCCACGATCTCTCCTCCCTCTACCTCCAGCGACACCCTCGGCGAGGGGCGTCGAGGCGGCCCCGACAGCGGCCGCCCGGACCGCAGGTCGAAGACCCCGCGACGAGCGATCCCCAAGCCGCTGCCTTAGCAGTGTCCCTGCTCACGTCTTCACCTCCGTCCGTTCCCGTCCGAGACCCGTCCAGCCTCTCCTGTGGCCTGCGAGGAGGTTACCCAACGAGGTCCCCTGTTCCCACACCGCGCGTCCTCCCCAAATACGTTTCGCTGGCTACTTCATGCACACCGCGATGTCACAGGGACGTGAATCGTGGCCCGCGGCCAAAAGGGTTATTTCGGCCACCCATTTGAACGTAGCCCGGCATGACCTCACGCGCCAGCGCTCGATATCTTGCCTTCCTTGGCCTCGCCTTCCTTTCCTTCGGAGCGCTGGGCGCGGGGTGTTCGGGGGGCGGAGGCGGCGGCGGCTCGTCGTCGCCGCCTCCGTCCTCCGGCGCCCCCCCGACCTCGAGCACCCCGACCCCGTTCGGCTCTGCCGCCTGGCCGCACCTGGCCGCCGCGCGCCGGGTGGAGGTGCACCCCTTCGTGACCTCGGAGGCCTGCGCCCGCTGCCACGGCACCGACCCCGTCGCCAACCGCGACGCCGCGGGCCGCGACGTGTCGCCCTACCAGCTCTGGCAGGCGTCCATGATGGCCAACGCGGTCCGCGACCCCCTGTGGCGCGCGCAGGTCTCGGTCGAGATCGCCGCGACCCCCGCGGCGCGGGACGCGATCGAGTCCAAGTGCATTGGCTGCCACGCCCCCATGGCGCAGTTCGACGCCCAGTCCCGGGGCGAGCCGCTGACCCTGGGGCTCCTCGCCCAGGACACCGACCGCGCGCAGCTCGCGCTAGACGGCGTGTCGTGCAGCGCCTGCCACCAGATCGAGCCCGCCGCGGACCCGGCGGCGACCTTCAACGGGGCGTTCGCCTTCAACGGCCAGCGCGAGATCTACGGCCCCCACGCCAACCCGGCGGGGAGCCCCATGGCGGTGGCGCTGAACTACCTCCCCCGAGAGAGCGCCCACGTCAGCCGCTCGGAGCTCTGCGCGAGCTGCCACACCCTGACCACCGCCGCCCTCGACGCGCGGGGGAACCCGACGGGCGGCCAGCTCGCCGAGCAGTCGCCGTTCCTGGAGTGGCAGAACTCCGACTTCAACGACCAGGTCGCGCAGCCGAGCGCCCTCGCCGCGAGCTGCCAGGCCTGTCACCTGCCGCGCACCGACCGCGACGGGCAGGCGATCCAGACCCAGATCGCCGAGTCGGGGCTGGGGACGCAGGTGCGCCAGAGCCTCGGGCGCCACGTGTTCGTGGGCGGGAACACCCTCGTCCCGCAGATCCTCCGCGACCAGGCCGCGGACCTGCGGCCCCTCGCGCCCCGGGCCGCGTTCGACGCCCTGATCGAGGAGACCCGCGACCAGCTCACCCGGCGCACGGCGCGGGTGAGCGTGGGCGCCGCGACGCGGAGCGCCGACGTGCTCGAGGTCCCGGTCACGGTGGAGAACCTCTGCGGGCACAAGCTCCCGACCGGCCACCCGGTGCGCCGCGCCTGGATCCGGTTCGAGGTCACCGACCCCCGGGGCGCCACGGTGTTCGCCTCCGGGTCCTACGACGCCGAGGGGCGGATCGTGGCGGGCGGGGCCCCGCTCCCGAGCGAGGCCCTGGGCGGGCCCCACCAGCCGCACCACGCCACGATCACCACCCCCGCCCAGGTGCAGATCTACCAGTCGCTCATGCGCGACGGTGCAGGGGACCTGACGTTCCTCCTCCTGCGCGGGGAGGGCTACCTCAAGGACAACCGCCTGCTCCCCCAGGGCTGGAGCGCGGCGGGGCCCGGCGCGGCGACCACCGCCCCCCAGGGGCTCGGCGCCGACGCGGACTTCGTGGGGGGCAGCGACACGGTGCGCTACCGCTTCCGCGCGCCGCTGGCGGCGGGCCCCTACACGGTGCGCGCGACCCTGGTCTACCAGGCCCTCAGCGCGCGCTACGCGGCCGAGCTGTTCGCGTATAGGACCCCCGAAGTCGAGGCGTTCCAAGCCTACTACGGCGCCGCCGACCGGTCCCCCGAGCCGGTGGCCAGCGGCCAGGCGCAGGTGAACTGAGGGCCGAGCCAGGGCGCTGGCCCGGCCGATCCGGGCGGCTACACTGGGAGTGGAGGAGCGCCGTGCACACGCTCTACACCCGCACCGGAGGCAGCCGCGAGGGCTCGGGGTTCCCCCGCACGCGCTGGTCCCTGGTCGCGCGGGTGGTGCAGCCCGACAGCCGCGCCGGGTCGCGCACCCGCGACGACGCGCTGACCGAGCTCGTCTCCAGCTACTGGCGCCCGGTCTACCGCACCCTGCGCGTGCGCTACCGCCGCCAGCGCGAGGAGGCCGAGGACCTGACCCAGGCCTACTTCCTGAGCCTGATCGAGGACCGGACCCTGGAGCGCTTCGTGGCCGACCCCGCGGCCGGGCGCTTCCGCAGCCTGCTGCGCGCGCTGCTCGAGACCTTCGTGCGCGACGCCGACCGCTACGCGCGCCGGCAGAAGCGCGGCGGCGACCGGGTGCACGTGCCCCTCGACCCGAGCACGATCGAGGCGCTGGAGGCGCGGATCGCGCGGGAGCCCGAGGAGGACCCCTTCGACCGCGAGTGGCGCAGCCTGGTGATCGACCAGGCCCTGGCGGACCTCGCCAACGAGGCGCGCAGCCCCCTGGCCCAGCGCCGGGTGCAGGTGTTCCTGGCCTACGAGGTCGAGCCCAAGGGCGAGGAGCGCCCGACCTACGCCGAGCTCGCCCGGCGGCTGGGGGCCCAGCCCCACGACGTGAAGAACGACCTGGTCGCCAGCCGGCGGCGCTTCGCGGAGCTGATCCTCGATCGGATCCGCGAGGAGACCCGCGACGAGGCCGAGGCCCGCGAGGAGCTGCGCAGCCTGTTCGGCCGGGCCCCGGGCGCGTGATCGAGCCCGAGGCCTACCGGCGGCTGGCGGAGCTGGCCTGGGTCCACGCCCCGCCGGCGGAGGAGCCCGGGGACGAGGACAAGGTCGGGCGCTACACCCTCGTCGAGCGCCTGGGCGCGGGGGCCGCGGGGGTGGTGTTCCACGCCGTGGACCCCGAGGGCCACGCGGTCGCGATCAAGGTGCTGAGGCGCCGGCGCGGCTCGCGCTACCTGCGCGAGGTCGAGCTGCTCGAGCGTACGGCCCAGCGCCCAGGGGTGGTCGCGCTCCTCGACGCGGGGCGCTCGAGCCGCGGGCCCTACCTCGTGCTCGAGCTGGCCGAGGGCGGGAGCCTGCGCAGCGTGCTCACCCGGCGCGGGGTCCTGCCCTGGCGCGAGGCGGCGGAGCTCGTGGCCCAGGTCGCCGAGAGCCTGGGCGAGCTGCACCAGGACGGGATCATTCACCGCGACCTCAAGCCCGAGAACATTCTGCTCCAGGGCGACGGGCGCCCGCTGCTCTCGGACTTCGGCCTGGCGAAGGACCTGGGGGACGAGGACGGCGAGCTGACCGCGGCCGGCTTCGCGCTGGGGACCGTGGGCTACATGGCGCCGGAGCTCCTCGACGGGCGCCGCGACCAGCTCGGGCCCTGGACCGACGTGTTCGCCCTCGGCGCCGTGCTCTACGAGCTGGCGTCGGGGCGCCCGCCGTTCCAGGGCAAGACGCTGAACGAGGCCGCGCGCTCGATCAAGGCGGGGCAGGTCAAGAGCCTGGGCGTCGACCCGGCGCTCGACGCGCTGGTGCGCACGTGCTTAGCTACCGACCCCGCGGCGCGGTTCCCCTCGGCCCGCGAGCTGGCCCGCGCGCTGCGCGCGCTGCTCGCGCCGCCGCCGGAGCCCGCGGACGAGTCGGAGTGAGGTGGATCGAGTGAGCGCAGGGGCGACCGGTCGCAGAGGAGGCACGCGTCGCGAGCGTGCCGGCCGGCGGCGGGCGGGGATAAACCCCGCCCCTACCCCCGTATGCCCGAGCGGCAGAGAAGGTACGCGTCCCGAGCGTCCTGCCCTGCGGCGGGCGGGGCTGAACCCCGCCCGCGCGCGCAGGCGCGCTCCCCGTGCCCCTGAGAGGAGGCGAGCTCCGTGAACGAGCCCCAGCAACCGCCGGCCGCCCGCGCGTCGAGCTCCTGCCTGCGCTGCGGGCTGGTGCTCGGGCTCCTGACCGGGGTGTGCCTGGGGAGCGCCTTGTTCCTGCGCTCGCGCTCGGAGAGCCCCGACTACGTGCGCGGGGTGCTGCAGGAGCTTTTGCCCGCCACGATCCCGCCGGGCTACAAGCCAGCGCGCGCGCTGCCGCTCCCGATCCGCGACCAGCAGTTCGTGACGATCGTGCCCCAGGACGTGGAGGTCTCGACCTCGGGCCCCGGCGACCTGCGCTTCGTGATCAACATAAACGCGATCCCGCGGGGCCTCGAGCCCGGCGAGTTCATGGACAAGCTCGAGGGCTGGCTGGCCGCCGACCAGGCGCGCAAGCTCGAGATCCAGGCCAAGCAGGCGATCACGTTCCAGGTGCGGGGCGAGGCGGTCGAGGGCCGGGACCTGCAGGGGGTGCTGGGCACGACCGGGGCGCCGCTGCGCCTGATCTGGGTGCCCCTGCTCCAGGACCCGCGAGACCCGGAGCAGGGCTGGGTGCTCGTGGCGAGCATGGGCACCCCCGAGGCCTTCGACGAGGCCGCGGTGCGCGCGTTCCTCGAGAGCGTGGAGTAGCGCCCCGTCCCACGACAGGGCAGCCCCTCGCGGTTCAAGCCCCCGGGGGCGGTGGTATACTCCCGCCCCACCAGCGGGAGCAGCTCCATGACCACCGTGTTCGTCCCCAAAGAGGTCCACGACGGCGAGACCCGGGTCGCCGCGACCCCCGAGACCGTCAAGCGCATGATCAAGCGCGGGATCAAGGTCACCGTGGAGAAGGGCGCCGGGATCGCGAGCGATATCCCGGACGCCGAGTTCCAGGAGGCCGGGGCGACCCTGGTCGACGGCAACGCCGAGGCCTGGAGCGCTGCGGACCTCGTGATCAAGGTCCTGCCCCCCGAGGCGCACCCGACCCTCGGCAAGCACGAGGTCGAGCTCTTGCGCGAGGGCGCGTTCCTGATCTCGTTCGTGTGGTCGGTGACCGACCCCGAGCTGGCGCAGAAGCTGCAGACCCAGGGCGTGAGCGCGATCGCCATGGAGGCCGTGCCCCGGATCTCGCGCGCGCAGAAGATGGACGCGCTCAGCTCGCAGGCGAACCTCGCCGGCTACAAGGCGGTGCTCCTCGGCGCCAACGCCATGGGCAAGATCATGCCGATGATGGTCACCGCGGCGGGCACGCTGAAGCCGGCCAAGGCCGTGATCATGGGCGCCGGCGTGGCCGGGCTGCAGGCGATCGCGACCGCCAAGCGCCTGGGCGCGGTGGTGTGGGCGACCGACATTCGCCCCGCGGTCAAGGAGCAGGTCGAGAGCCTCGGCGGCAAGTTCATTGACGTCCCGGGGGTCGGCGGCGAGGACGCCGGCGGCTACGCCAAGGCCCTCACGCCGGAGCAGCTCAAGGAGCAGCAGCGCCTGGTGCGCGAGCACCTGGTCGACAGCGACCTGGTGGTCACGACCGCGCTGGTCCCCGGCAAGAAGGCGCCGACCCTGATCCCGGCGGACGTGGTCAAGGACATGAAGCCCGGCGCGGTGATCGTGGACCTGGCCGTGGGCCAGGGCGGCAACTGCGAGCTCTCGGAGCCCGGCACGACCGTCGAGGTCAACGGGGTCAAGATCCTGGGCGAGGTCAACATGCCCGGGCTGCTCGCCGCCGACGCCAGCGCGGTCTACGCGCGCAACGTGCTCGCGCTGATCACCGACATGACCGACAAGGAGTCGGGGGAGATCAAGCTCAACCTCGAGGACGAGGTCTTCGACAAGGCGCTGATCACCCACGAGAAGGCCGTGCGCCACGAGCCGACGAAGGAGGCGATCGAGAAGCTCGCCTCTTCGGCGAGCTAGCGCGCGTCCCCCCTAGAACCCACCACCGAGACGAGCAGACGATGATCTTCTTGCTGTTAACCGTCTTCGCGCTGGCGATCTTCCTCGGCTTCGAGCTGATCACGAAGGTCCCGCCGACGCTCCACACCCCGCTGATGTCGGGCGCGAACGCGATCTCGGGGATCACGATCGTGGGCGCGATCACCTGCGCCTACGCCGACGTGTCGCCGGTGGCCGCGAACGCCCTCGGCGCCGCGGCGGTGTTCTTCGCCATGGTCAACGTCGTCGGCGGCTTCATGGTCACCGACCGCATGCTCGGCATGTTCAAGAAGAAGAAGGCCTAGGCCATGAGCCGCGAACACCTGATCGATATCGCGTTCCTCGTCGCGATCGTCCTGTTCATTTTCGGGATCAAGCGCCTGGGCAAGGTCAAGACCGCGCGCAGCGGCAACACCTTCGCCTGGCTGGCCATGCTCGTCGCGATCCTCGCGGCGCTGGCCAGCGCCGAGAGCTTCGTCGTCAACTGGGCCTGGATCGCGGCCGCCGGTGTGGCGGGCGCGGTCGTGGGCGCGATCGCCGCGCGCATGGTCGCCATGACCGAGATGCCCGAAATGGTCGCGCTGTTCAACGGCTCGGGCGGGATCGCCTCGCTGCTCGTGGCCCTGGCCGCGCTCTGGGGCTGGAACGGCTCGGGGCTGGCCCACGACCAGGCCAAGCTCAACGACGCGATCCTCCAGCCGCAGCACATGGCGCTCGTGCTCCACGAGTTCTCGGAGGACGCGCGCAACTCCGAGACCCTGGGGACCCCCGAGGAGATCGACGCCGCGATCGCGCTGGCGACCAAGGAGGAGCCCGAGATCAAGGACTCCAAGGGCCCCTCGACCAGCCTCGGCCTGGTGCTCTCGATCCTGATCGGCGGGATCACGCTCTCGGGCAGCTTCGTGGCCTACGGCAAGCTCAGCGGGAAGATGAACGGGAACGCGATCGTGTTCCCGGGACAGCACGCGATCAACGCCCTGCTGCTCTTGCTCTCGTTCGCGATCTGCGGGTGGATGGCCTTCGGCGCGACCGCGACCGCGGTGGGCCCGCTCTCCTACCTGGAGTGGCTGGCGATCGCGCTCACGGTGCTCTCGCTGGTCCTGGGCGTGACGCTGGTGATCCCGATCGGCGGCGCGGACATGCCCGTCGTGATCTCGCTCCTGAACTCCTACTCGGGGCTCGCGGCGAGCATGACCGGCTTCGTGCTGCAGAACACGCTGCTGATCGTGTCCGGCGCCATGGTCGGCGCGGCGGGCCTGATCCTGACCGCGATCATGTGCAAGGCCATGAACCGCTCGCTGTTGAGCGTGCTCATGGGCGGCTTCGGCGCGACGTCCTCCGAGGCGGCCGCCGGCGACGCCCGCGACTACAAGAACATCAAGAAGACCACCGCCGACGAGCTGGCCATGATGCTCGACGGCGTGACCAGCGTGGTGTTCGTGCCCGGCTACGGCCTGGCGGTGGCGCAGGCCCAGCACGTGACCCGCGAGCTCTCGGACTTCCTCGCCAGCCGCGACGTGGAGGTGACCTACGCGATCCACCCCGTCGCCGGGCGCATGCCCGGGCACATGAACGTGCTCCTGGCCGAGGCCAACGTGCCCTACGAGCAGCTCGTGGAGATGGACCAGATCAACCCCAAGTTCAAGACCACGGACCTCTCGATCATTCTGGGGGCCAACGACGTGGTGAACCCGGCGGCCCTCGACGAGCCCGACTCGCCGCTGGCCGGCATGCCGATCCTGAACGTGCACGAGTCGGCGAACGTGGTCGTGATCAAGCGCTCGCTCTCGCCCGGCTACGCCGGCGTGAAGAACAAGCTCTTCGAGCGGGACAACACGCTCATGCTGTTCGGCGACGCCAAGGACGCCCTCCAGGAGTGCCTGGAGGAGCTGAAGAACGCGTAAGGGCCCGGCTGGCGAGCGACGCGCCTGGTCAGTGCGGAGCTCTTCTGCAGAGACGGCGTCCACACACGGTGTAGGGGCGGGGCTTGTCCCCGCCCGGTATGTGCGTCCCTCCACCCTTCGTAGTGCGAGGGCATACCCGCGGCGCCACGGAGCGTTACCTCGCCCTGCTCAGAGCTCCGCCGCCACGAAGGCGCAAGGGACGCACATACCCGGGCGGGGACAAGCCCCGCCCCTACCCCATACAGAGCGCACCCAGCGAGGCGACCCTCACGCCCAGAACTCCGTGCCGAACACGATTGGGCGAAGCCCCTCGGGCTCGCCCCCCAGGGGCTCGCTTCCGCGGGTCTGCCTGAGTCCGGCTGGAGCCGGCCTCACGGCATGAACACGCGCTCTCCGTGAGCGCCTGAAGCGAGCGATATGGCACCTTCCTTTCACGTCTCCGTCCTCTCGTATCGACTCGTCGAGGAGATCGAGGGGGGCTGGACCGAGGCGGACTTCGTCCGGCTCCTGGAGGCCCAGGACTACGGGGACACGAGCGGCATGTCGCCGGAGGAGCTCCGCGAGATCTGCGTGCGCTCGCTGCAAGACCTGCCCCTCGACGAGGCCGCGGCCTTGCTCATGCGCCACAAGCTCGAGGGGGCGCTGCGCAGCGGCCAGGTGGAGAACCTCTCCCACGAGGTGGCGGACGAGCGGCACTGGGAGCACTGGCTCGGCGCGCTCGAGGACGGCGACGACGCCTACGACGCCGCCGCGCGTCCCGACGAGCGCGCGTCTGGCTAGCGCCGCTGGCGCAGGCGGCGGTTGATCCCTTCGCGGGCCTCGCCGTTCTCTGCGCCCTTCGAGGGGGTGTCCTTGGAGGGGCCGGCGTCGGTGCTCGACGCGTTGCCGCCGTCGAGGGCCGGGGCCACGCCCCCGGCGGGGCGCTCGCGCCCGATCCCGAACACCTTGCCGTAGTCGTCGAGCTCGCCCAGGCGGCCGGCGCTGGACCTGCGCAGGCGGCGCACGTCGCCGTCGCGCTCGGCGGAGGCCTGGGGGTCGTGCCCCGCGAGCGCCTCCTCGAACGCGGGGGTCCACATGTCCCCGAAGCCCATGTCGCCGCTGGTGTCGTCCTGGAGCACGTCGTAGGGGCCGAGCTGAGCGCGCGCGTGGAACACCGGCGGCAGGTCGTCGATCCCGGTCGCGGCCCAGGCCGCCTCCATGAGCTCCATGGCGCGCGCCGGATCCTTGACCGCGGGCCCGGCGATCGCGAGCACGTAGGGGCCGCGGGCCTGGAGCACGTAGGGCCCGCTGTCCTTGAAGTCGAAGGCGCGGTCGTAGATCGCGAAGTTCTGCGACTCGACCAGGCCCTCGAACTCCAGGGCACGCACGGTGAAGGGCTCGCCGCTGGCCGGGGTGTAGCGGACCTCCGCCCCGCGCAGCGACACGGGGTTGAACGGCTCGCCGGTCAGGACCCCCTCGCGGAAGTAGGGCGCGGCCTTCTCCACCTGGCCCTCGACCCGCGCGCCGAGCCCGCCGCCGAGCTGCTGCGCCCAGCCGTCGTTGCCCGGGCCCGCGCGCTCGTCGCGGGAGCTGCGGGTCGCGGGCGGCGGCGCGCCGAGGTCGACCGTGTCGAGCTCAAGCTCCTTCAGGGGCGGCACCTCGAAGTCCGGGAACACCGGCGTGTCTTGGGCGCTGGCCCAGGCCGTCAGGCTCAGGGTGCAGGCAGCGACGGTCAGCGCTCGAATCACAAGGACGTCCTTCCACGCCCTCGCAGTGCAACCCGAGTGCCGGTGGGCGGCTTGTTGCGGGGCTGGGGGTTGGAGCGAGAGCGTCCAGCCTGGACGGGTCCCCGGCCCGAGAGCTCGTCAGGACGGGCGCACGACGTACCCCCGAAGCAACGTGGGGCCAATTGGCAGGGCGCGCCACGAGATTAGCTTCTAGCGTAGACGGCCACGCAGTCTGCGTCTGCGATCACGAAGGTGCGCCCTGTAGGGGAGAACCCACAGGCTACGAGCTCCTCCCCTGCCTCATACGCGACCTTGCACCAGCCCGAGTCGGGATCGAACAGGCTTGCTCCAGGCGGCTCGAGCACAACCGTTGGGTGGTTCCAGAGCAAGTAAATGACCCTGACCGACCACTCGTCTGCCGTCGAAGCTGGGAGCCCGCCACCAGAGACGCCTGAGGTGCGAACCGAGCTCCCAGCAAGGGGTCCAATCCCCTCACAGCACAGGCGCACCGGATCGAACCAGTCCCCAATGCTTGCGTGGGCCTCGATCGCAAGCCTTCTGCCACTTCGACAATCAAGAACTTCCCTGTGGCTTCGCGCAACGAGCAGCAGGTGATCGGAGGACTCCGCAAACCCGAGCTCTCTCAAGCCGGAGCGGAGGTGCTGCGTCACTAGAACCCAAGGCGCAGGTGGGGGCAGTTCACGCATGCCTTCAATCCTGCGCGCGATCTCCTCCGCATAGGGGTCCACTTGAATCCCGACCTACCGCGGGCGGAAGGCCACGGGGTAGATCCCCTCGCGGCTCACGAAGTCGACGACGCGGGCGTCGATCCGCACGCGGGCGGCGCCCACGTCGCGGCAGCGCACGCGCTGCCCGGCGCGGACCAGGCGCGCCTTGGCGATCCGGGCGACCTGGCTCAGCTCGTTCGGGGTCGCGCGCAGCACGCAGCCGGGGAGCACGGCGTTCTCGGCGTTGACCTGGAACAGCTCGAGGACCTCGTCCGAGACCTCGCCCGCGACGAGCACCAGCGGGGGGGCGAAGGCGTCGGCGGAGAGCGGGATCAGGACCGTGAGCAGGTCGCGGGGGTTCACCAGGCGCTCGGCGCACACGATCCGCGCGTCGAGGAGGTCCACCCCGGCGGGGTTCACCAGCGAGAGCCCCGTGGCGCGCGCGGCCTCGCGGGACTGGGCGAAGCGCTGCACGATCGTCTCCCGCGCCCGCGTGCTGCGCGGCCCCTCGTAGCCCAGGAGCCCGAGGTGCTTGGGGTCGTCGGGGTCGGGCCAGCTCGAGTAGACGGTCACCAGCGCGATCCAGAGCGAGGCGCTCCCGGAGAGCAGCGCGCCCAGGAAGTAGCCGAAGGCGGACAGGCTCTGCAGCACGTCGACCTGCAGCAGGACCAGGGTCACGAGCAGCGAGACCAGCACCAGGCAGCAGCCGAGGCCCAGGAGCCATGCGGGCAGGCGCGGCAGGCCTGGGGCGCGGGCGGGGCGGCTGGCGCGGGTGCGGCGCGGGGCGCTGGCGCTGGGCGCGCGGGGGCGCGCGGTCTGCAGCCCCGTCGAGCCGGCGCCGCAGGCGGAGCAGCGCCCGCCGGCCTCGCTCCAGCAGGCCTGGTGGTGCCAGGCGCGGCAGCGGTTGCAGGCGAGCTGCTCGTGCTCGTTGGCGAGCACCGCCTCGTGGCAGAACGGACAGCGCGGGCCGTCGAACTGGATCTGGACCGCGGGCCCGAGGGCGTGCAGGGTGGCCTCGCTCGGCGAGCGCAGGGGCTCCTCGGCCTCGTCGGGGCGGGGGCGGACCTGGATCGGGAGCGGACGCTCGAGGTGCGCGTCCGCCACGGGCTACTCGAGGGGGGCGGGCTTGCCCCAGAGGTAGCCCTGGCCGTAGTCGAAGCCGAGCTTGCGGACGAACTCGAGGTCCTGGTCGGTCTCGATCCCCTCGGCCACGAGGGGAATGTCCAGGGCGTCGGTGATCAGCTTCAGGCGCTGCAGCCAGTTGGTGCGGTAGGCGTCGTGGTAGGCGCCGGTCACCCAGCCGCGGTCGATCTTGACCACGTGGGGGCGGAGCACGATCAGGCTCTCGAGGCAGCTGCGCCCGAAGCCCACGTCGTCGACGGCGAGGTTCACGCCGGCCTCGCGCAGGACCTCGACCGAGTCCAGGAGGTAGGTCGGGTCGCCGAAGAGCTGGCGCTCGCCGAGCTCGAGGAACACCTTGCGCCCGTCGAGCTCGCCCATGATCTCGAGCAGGCGGTCGGGGCCGGTGTCGAGGATCGTCGAGGGCAGGAGGTTCACGTGCACGTGGGCGTCGGGGGGCAGGCGCTTGCTGGCGAGCACGCAGGCCTCGAGGCAGCGCAGGTCGACGGCGTTGAGCACGCGCTCTTCCTGGGCGATCCGGAAGAAGTCGATCGGCATGTCGTAGGGGCCGACCGGGCCGCGGGTCAGGAGCTCGTTGCCGACCACGGCGCCGTCCTCGAGGCGCACGATCGGCTGCTGGACCACGCGGATCCCCTCGCCGCGGCAGAGCTGCTGCAGGACCTTGCTGCGCTCGGGGAAGGGCTCGTCGCGGGTCTCGGGGAGGACCGTGGTCCAGGAGATCCGGTTCTTGCCCGCGCGCTTGCTCTCGCGCAGCTCCCACTGGGCCTTCTGCAGGAGCTCCATGGCGGAGCGCGTCTGGTCGTTGACCTTGGTCGCGCCCAGGCTCGCGGTGACCTGGATCTCGCCCGAGGCGTCCTCGATCCGGGCCTCGCCCAGGTGCAGGCGGATCTTCTCGCCGATCTTGAGCGCGACGTGGCTCGAGGCCTCGGGCAGGAGCACGAGGAACTCGTCGCCGCCGACGCGGGCGAGGATATCGCCGCCGCGCAGGCAGCCGCGGATCGTGAGCGCGGCCTCGCGCAGCACGAGGTCCCCCGAGGCGTAGCCCCAGGTCTCGTTCACGCGCTGGAAGTCGTCGAGGTCGATCAGGATCGCGACGCAAGAGCGGGCGTCCTCGAGGACGGTCGCGAGCTCGGCCTCGAGGCCCTCGCGGTTGAGGCAGCCGGTCAGCGGGTCGACGAGGGTCAGCGCCTCGAGCCGGTGGCGCACGCTGCCCAGCTCGCGCTCCATGCTCCGGCGCTCGATCGCGTAGTGCACGGCGCGGTCGACGACCTGGGGCGTGAGCTCCTGGCGGCTGAGGCGGTTGGTCGACTTCTTGGGCGGCGGGTCCTCGGTGAGGATCAGGAGCGCCGGGCGCTCGCCGGTCGGGTGCAGGTCCGCCCAGGGAGACTGGGGGTTCTGGATCACGTGCTCGCTGACCAGCGCGCAGTGGAACGCGGTCTTGGCGAGCACCTGGCTCGCGCTCGACAGGTCGCGCGCGCACTGGATCAGGGCCTCGGGCAGAGCGGCGGCCAAGGTCGCGCGGAGCATATGCTCCGCTCCTGGGTCGGACTCGACGATCAGCACCCGCAGCATGTCCACGGTCTTGACCTTAGCGATGGCCCTGCGTCCCTCGCAAGGGCAAGCGTTGGGTAGAACCTCCTGGGTTCGCTGTAGTTACCGGCGGTGGCCCCCGCCCACGGGCGAGGGGTGAGTAACTCCCGCCCCTGCTTGGCCTTGGCCCTGGAGTCGGTCGGGGGTCCCGAGACCGGTCGGTCTGCTACTTGGCCTGCTTGCTGCGGTAGCGGTGGAGCTGGAACGCGGTCGCGGTGCGGATCGTGGTCAGGAGCGCCGAGGTCGGCACGAAGCGCGCCGGACCGGGGAGCGCTTGCTTCACCCAGCGCGCGAAGTCGAAGCGGTCGACGTGGCGCACGATCTTGCCCTCGGCGTCGAACTCGAAGTTCGCGTCGATCACGTTCACGACCTTGTTGCCGAACACGCTGTAGTTGGCGACCCAGCGCGCGACGCCGTAGCGCTCGCCCGCGCGCACGCCGCTGAAGGTGAGGGTCAGGTCCTCGGACTCGCAGAGCATGGCCCACATGCTCCCGGGCTCGTCGCCCTCGAGGTTGGGGAACACGCGGTCGCTGAAGCGCACGTTCGCGGCGTATTCCTGGGCCATGCCCGCGGCGTCCTTGCGCTGGAACGCCTCGTAGAACCGGCGGATCGTGGCCTCGTTGGCCGCGCTGCGCGGGCCCAGGCTCGCGCGCCCGACGAAGTTCAGCTTGCGCCCGAGCCGCTGCAGCTCGAGGCCGATCTGCAGGCCTTCGCTGAGCTCGGCCTTCCAGGGCGCGATCCCCAGCTGCTGGAGCCCGCCGGCCATGCCGCTGGTCGCGGCGAGGTCGCCGCGGAACACGTCGCCCGAGCGCGTGAGGGTCCCGGTCAGCTCGAGGGACTCCTCGCCGAGCTCCAAGGCGACCTTCACCGCGAGCTTCTCGCGCTGCCGGATCACGGTCTGCCCGGCGTCGAGCAGGTCGAGGCTGCCGCTGCCCGCGTCGCCGCGCAGGGCGTAGTGGGTGGGGAAGTCGGCCAGGGCCGGGGTCAGGGTGCACAGCGCCAGCGCCAGCGCCAGGGGGATGGTTCGTGTCATGCGTTCCGACTCTCTTGGCCTGGGTCCGTGCAACTCCTGGACCGTCCGGATTCGGCGTAAACCGCCCAAGCCCGCGGAACGCTCGTTCCAGACTCGGGTCGTGACCCAGTTGCGGGTCAGGCGACCGCGGGGGGCAGGGGTCTGGCTGCTTCAGGTCCCCAGCCAGCGCGCCCAGTCCGTGTTGGGCTCACCGTGCGGCTGCGTGGGCTGGCCGCGCGCCATAGCCTGCGCGAGGTCCCGCATGAACGGGACCTGACTGGGCAGCTCGCCCGCAGCGACGTTCGGCCTGGATCCCCGGCTCGACGCGCAGGCACGACCCGAAGGCCACCACGTCCCGGCAGAGCCCGTCCCCGGCTGGAGCGTCGACGATCGACTCGACGATCAGCGCCCAGTCGCCGCTGTCCCCAAAGGCCGAGATCCTGCCGCCCGCGAACTCGCAGTTCACGCTGTCGAGTACCGGCAGCACGTAGTCTCGGGCTGCCTGGTCCAGGGTGTCGAGGATCCGTGCGGTGAGGTCGCTCATGTGGGTGAGGGGCTCATGCTACGACCGCTCCGCTCCTGCGGAGAGCGCGGCGGGGGTGGGATGGGCGCAGGCGAGCTGCGCCCCTACGAGACGTCGTGGGCGGGGCGTGAGGAGCTCCGCCGGCGCCAGAGCGCGGCGAAGGTCCCTCCAGCTTCGAGAGGTGGAGGGACGCACAGACCCGGGCGGGGGCAAGCCCCGCCCCTACCTCCGAGTGGGAGGGCGGGGCGGAAGCTCCGCTCGGGCGGGGCTGGCGGGTAGGCCCTCTGAGTCGGGGAGGTGGAGGGACGCACAGACCCGGGCGGGGGCAAGCCGGGCAAGCCCCGCCCCTACCCGGGTGAGGGAGCGCGGCGGAGGCTCCGCTCGGGCGGGGTCGCCGCGGGAGTGCCCTCTGACGCGGGGAGGTGGAGGGCGCACAGACCCGGGCGGGGACAAGCCGAATCGTGTTCGGCACGCAGCCTGCGCCGCAGGTAACGACGCCTGGCCAGCGCGGAGCTCTTCTGCGGAGGCGTAGCCCTCACACAACGTAGGGGCGGGGCTTGTCCCCGCCCGGGTATGTGCGTCCCTCCACCCTTCGGAGTGGAGGGCCTACCCGCGGCGCCTGCTCGGGGACGAGCCCCGCCCCTACCCCTGTATAGGCACACGCGCAGGCGAGCGTCGACGCCGCTGGGTCGCTCAGCGCATGTAGAGGGGAATGCGCTCGAAGGGGAGGCTGAGGATCGTGACCGCGATCGCGGTGCCGTAGACCTTGCCCACGCCGTCGCCTTGCCAGGAGCCGTCGCTGCCCTGGGAGCGCAGGAGGTACTCGCGGACCTGGGGGTAGTAGCGGCCCCAGTCGTCGCCGCCGACCTGCCAGTAGGCCTGGGCCAGGTAGAGGTGGGTGTAGAACCAGTGCCCGTTGCGGTCGGCGATCTGAATGTTGCGCTTGCAGTACTGCAGGCAGCGGCGGGCGGCGGGGCTGTCGTACTGGCCGGCGTTGTAGAGCACCGCCGCGCCGGCGGCGGCCAGCGCGGGGCGGGAGGGGCCGCCCTGGGCGTTGTAGGCGATCCCGCCGTCGCGGTTCTGGGACTTCTCGATGTAGCCCACCGCGCGGCGGACGACGGTCACCGGGACCGCGATCCCCGCGTTGCGGCAGGCGCGCAGGGCCTGGACCTGGGTCACCGTGACCGAGCCCTCGTCGCCCTGGCTGTCGGGGGTGTAGAGCCAGCCGCCGGCGCCGCTCTGGCTCTTGCCGATCAGCTCGACCGCGCGACCGAGGACCTGCACGATCCGCTCCTCGGTGCTCGGCTCGAGCTCCTCGCCCAGGCAGCAGGCGAGGAACATGGTCGAGAACCCGTGCCCGTACATCGAGCGCGACTCCTCGCCGTTGGCGGTGATCAAGCCGCTGCGGGTCGCGTGCCGCGGGTCGAGGAGGAAGTTCACGATCCGCCGCACCTTCTCGGCGTGGCGCCCGCGGCTGGGGGTGTCGCCGTGGCCGAGGAAGGCCATGCCCGCGAGCGACGACATGGCGGTAGGGTAGACCCCGTAGCCGCCGGCGCCGCCGGCCTCGCCGAAGCTCCCGTCGCGGCGCTGGAACTTGGCCAGCCAGTCGACCCCGCGGTCGATCGCGCGCACGGTGGCCGGGGTCACGTAGGCCGGGAGCTCGCGCACCCCGTCCTCGTCCTGCGCCAACCCCGGAGCGCACAGCGCGACCGCGATCCCGAAAGCACCCAGGCTACGCATGCGGCCTCCTCGCCCGTCCATGGTAGCGCGACCTCGCGCCGCCAGGATCCCAGCGGCGCGCGCGAGGGACCTCCGGCGCCGCGCGGGCGCGAGGTGCCCGGGGCGGAGGAAGAGGCCCAGCGCTACCCTCACACCATGCGGATCGGTCCCTACCAGGTCGTCGAAGAGATCGCGCGGGGGGGCATGGGCGTGGTCTACCGGGCGCGCGACCCCCAGGGCCAGGACGTCGCCCTCAAGCTGCTGCAGCGGGTCCAGGACCCCCGCGCCCGCAAGCGCTTCCAGAACGAAGTCAACGCCCTCAGCCGGCTGCGCCACCCCCACGTCGTCCCGATCCTCGCGGCCGGAGAGCAGCAGGGGTGGCCCTGGCTCGCCCTCGAGTTCGTCGAGGGGACCTCGCTGCAGTCCCGCCTGCACACCGGGCCCTTGCCGATCTGGGAGGCGATTCGGGTCACGCAGCAACTGGCCCAGGCCCTGAGCTACGTCCACTCCTGCGGTGTGCTGCACCGCGACCTCAAGCCCGACAACGTGCTGCTGCGGGGACCCACGGCCCTCCTCACCGACTTCGGCCTCGTGCTCGACGACCAGAGCTCCCACAGCCGGCTGACCGCGACCGGGGTCTTCCAGGGCACCCCCGGCTACTGGGCGCCCGAGCAAGCCCGGGGCGAGGTGCGCGAGTTCGGCCCGCGGACCGACGTCTACGGCCTGGGCACGATCCTCTACGCCTGCCTCACGGGACACGCGCCGGTCGAGGCGGACTCGCTCCAGGAGTTCCTCCAGACCGTGCGCTTCCGCACCACCCGGCCTCCGCACTGGGAGCGCCCTGAGACCCCCGAGTGGCTGAGCCTGCTCTGCATGCGCTGCCTGGCCCCCGACCCCGCGTCCAGGCCTGCGTCGGTGGAGGAGGTGGCGCGCGCGCTGGTGTTGGCCGCCGAGCACGAGACCCCGCGCGCCGGACCGAGTCGCCTCGCGCTGGGTCTCGTCGCCCTGGCGCTCGGCGGGCTCGCCCTCCTCGCGGTCGCGCTGAGGTCCCGGGCGCGGGAGCCCGTCCCCCCGGCGGAGCCGGCCCCCGCGGTCGCCTCGCAGGACGCGACGGCTCCCCTGGGGGAAGCCGCGCCTGCTCTCGGGGAAGCCGCGGAGGCTCCAAGGACCGACGCCGCGGTGGAAGCCGCCGCCCCGGGCGACGAACCCGCCAAGGCGTCCCTCGAGGAGGCGCTGGCGATCGCGCGCGTAGGCGACCTCGGGGCGGCGCTGGACCGCCTGAGTCGCTTGATCGAGGCCTACCCGAACCATGCCCAGGCCTACTTCTTCCGGGGTCACGTGAAGCGGGACCTGCAGCGCAACGCCGAGGCGCTCCAGGACTACGACCGCGCCGGGAGCCTCGAGCCCAGGAACCCGCTCTACCGCTACTGGCGGGGTCGCGCGCAGGCGGACCAGGGGGACCTGGCCGGCGCGATTCAGGACTACGACCGCACCCTCGACCTCGACCCCGACTTCCAGGGTGCGCTCGCCAGCCGGGGCAGCGCGAAGACCCAACTCGGGGAGCACGCGGCGGCGATCACCGACCTCAGCGCGGCCCTCGCGCTCGACCCCCGGGACGTTCCCTCCTGGCTCGTCCGCGGCCGAGCCAGGTGGGAGCTCGGTGACCTCGACGGCGCGCTCGAGGACTTCGGCCGGGCGATCGCCTTGGCCCCGTCGGACCCGATCACCTTCGGGCACCGCGCCATGGTGTGCTTCAAGAGCGGGCGCTGGGCCGAGGCCGTGCGGGACTACACCGAGGTCTTGAAGTTGCTCCCCGACGACGTGGGAACCCTCTGGAGCCGGGGGAACGCGCTGCGCAACCTGGGCCGGCTGGACGCGGCGATCGCCGATCACACCCGGGCGCTGGAGCTCGACCCGCGCTGCGCCTCCGCCTACGTCGGTCGAGGCCGCGCCTACCTCGAGCTCGGTCGAGACGCCGACGCCGAGCAGGACCTCGACGCGGCGCTGGCCCTCGGCCCCGAAGAACGCCAAGAGGCGCTGCGTTGCCGCGCGCAGGCCGCGCAGAGGCTGGGGCGGCACGCGAAGGCGCTCGCCGACTGCGAGGCCCTCTTGAAGCTCGACGAGCGCGACCTGACTGCGTTCTTCGTCCGTGGCAAGGTCCGGGCCGCCCTGGGCCAGCACGCGCTGGCGGCCGAGGACTTCGATCGCGCCCTGGAGATCGACCCCACCCTTCACGCAGCCCACGCGGGTCGCTCGAAGAGCGTGGCGATCCTCGGCCGGTTGGACGAGGCGATCCGTGACCTGGGCCAAGCGATCGAGCTCGAGCCCCTCCCCGACTACGTCGCCCGGCGGGGGAGCCTCCTCGCCATGGCCGGACGGTTCGCAGAGGCGCTCCGGGACCTGGACCGCGCCACGGAGCTGGGGGTCGAGACGGCCGAGACCTGGCGCATGCGCGGCGTCGCCAAGGCCGGCCTCGGTCGCTACGAAGACGCCCTCCTCGACGTGTCCAGGGCGATCGAGCTCGACCCCGACGACGAGGTCGCCCTTCACCACCGTGGACTCTGCCTGGGACAGCTCGGCCGCCACGCGGAGGCCCTCGCAGCTCACGAGCGGACGATCGCGCTGAAGCCTGCGAGGGGTCTCTACCGCTACTCCCGAGCCAAGACCCTCGCCGCGCTCGAGCGCTACGCCGACGCGCTCGCCGCCTGCGACGAGGCCCTCGAGCTCGGCCTGCCGCTCCACGACGGGTCTGCGAGGGAGCTGAGGGCCGAGCTCACCTCCAGGCTCGAGGGCGCGCGGTAGCGCGCGAGCGCTGTGCGTCGGACGTTCCGCTACAGGTCGCGCAGCAACCGTCGTCCCGACGCCGGCTAGCGTTGGCCGGGCGGCGGGGCGAGGGTCAGCTCGACCTCGCGGGAGGTCGTGCCGCGGGAGACCGTGAGGGTCACGCGGTCGCCGGCGTAGTGCGCGCCGAGGGTGTGGCGGAGCTGCCAGGCGCGGTCGGTGGTGCGCTCGCCGACGGCGGTGATCGTGTCGCCGGGCTGGATCCCGGCGGTGGCGGCGGGGGAGCCCGGGGCGACCTGGGCCACGCGCACGCCGTCCTGGCTCAGGGGGTCCGGGACCACGCCCAGGAACCCGGCCTCGAGCACCGTGGCCTGCTCCAGGCGGGGGAGCGCGGCCTGGACGTCGGCGGCGGGGATCGCGAACCCGATCCCCGAGTCGTAGATCTCGACGCTGGCCTGGCCGCCCTGCATGGAGAGCGGGACCAGGATCCCCAGGACCTCGCCCTCGAGGGAGAGCAGCGGGCCGCCGTAGTTCATGGGCGAGATCGCGGCGCTCGTCTGCAGCGCGCGCCCGCCGATCCGGTGCAGGCCGGACACGATCCCGCGGGAGACCGCCAGGTGCTCGACGCCGAGCCCGCGGCCCACGGCGATCGCGTAGCGCCCGACGCGGAGCGCGTCGGGGGCGGCCCAGCGCACCGGGGTCAGGTCCTTGGCCTCGACCTTGAGCAGGCACAGCGCGCGGGCGCGGTCCTGGCCGGCCAGCGTCGCCACGTAGGTCTTGCCGTCGTGGGTGGTCACGATCAGGTGCCGGGGCTTCCGCCGCAGGAAGAACGTGCTCGTGAGGATCCAGCCGTCGGCGCGGACCACGACCCCGGTCGAGGGGCCGTAGGGCTGCTTGAAGCCCTGCTTGGCCAGGACCCCCTGCTCGGCCTCGGCCTCGTTGCTGGGGGCCTGGAAGCCCTCCTCGAGCCCGCCCAGGGCCTCGATCTCGACCACGCCGGGGGCGATCTGGTGCACCGCGCGCTTGGTGGCCCGCTCGAGGGCCCCCTCGTCGCGCTCCTGGGCGCTGGCGCCGGCGAGGATCAGCACGAGCGCCGCTGCGAGCCGGGTCATTGGGCCGCCTCCGGAGTCAGGCGCAGGGTCAGCATGCGCGGGCCGCGCTTGACCACGAGCTCGACCTCCTGGCCTGCGGGCAGGGCCTCCAGCGCGTCGTCGAAGTCGCGACAGGAGCGGATCGTGCGTCCGCCGAGGCGGAACACGAGGTCGTCGGGCTGGACCCCGGCCTGGGCGGCGGGGCTCTCCGGCACCACGCGCTCGACGTAGGCCATGGGCGAGCGCACGAGGTGCGCGCGCAGCAGCCGGATCCCGGTGCGCGGGGCGCTGGAGCCGACCGCGACCGGCGGGCGCGGGGGGTCGGGGCGCGCCTCGCGCCAGCTCAACGCCTCGCGCACGAAGTCGCGCAGGAGCTCCGTCGGCACCGCGAAGTTGAGCAGGGTGTTCGTGGCCCGGGACTCGACGATCCGCCCGCAGATCCCGACCAGCTCGCCCTCGCGGGTGAGCAGCGGCCCGCCCTGGGTCCCCGGGTTGTGGGGCGCGTCGTGCAGGATCACGCGCGGGAGCTGCTCCGGAAGCTTGAGCACCCGCGCGTCCTCGTGGGGCGCGCCGACGGTGGTCACCACCCCGCGCTGCACGGCGACGCGCTCGGCGCCGTAGACGAAGCCGAAGGGGTTCCCCAGGGTGTAGACGGTGTCGCCGGCGGCGAGGTCCTCCGAGCGACCCAAGGAGAGCGGGCGGAGCTCGATCGGCGCCTGCCCCAGGCCGCCGACCGGGAGCTCGAGCTTGAGCAGCGCGACCCCCAGGCCGGGGTCCGCGCGCCAGATCTGGGCCGGGTAGCTGCGCCCGTCGACGTCGACCGCGCGCAGGCTCGGGGTGCGCAGGGCGATGCTCCAGGCGGTGAGCACGAAGCCGCGGGCGTCGACGATCACGCCGGTGCCGTAGGCGGGGACCCCCTGGAAGCCGCCGGCGCCGTAGACCTTGACCGTGGCCTGCCAGGCCCGGTCCAGGGGAGCGTCCTGCGCCGGCGCCGCGGCCAGGCACAGGAGCGCGAGGGCGAACGCGAGCCTCACTTGGCCTCCTCGGGGGTGAAGCTGCCCGCGGGGACCGGCCCCGCGGTCAGGCGACCCTCGAGGCGCTCGAGCAGCGCCCCGGTCTCGTGGTCGCGGCGGGTGACGACCAGCCGCTCGCCGTCGCGCGCCCAGCGCTCCTCGACCCAGGCCTCGCCCTGGGGGTAGGCCAGCCCGGCGAAGCTCAGGGCCTCGGCGTCGAAGTAGAGCAAGCGCTTGCGCCCGGCCTTGTCGCGCACGGCGAGCCGGGCCACGAGCTGCTCGCCGAGGGCGTCGCCGCCGGTGAGCTCGAGCTCGGAGACCCGCCCCTGCTCGCGGGGGTCCTCCGCGGCGAGCCGCGCATGCCGCGTGCCCGCCAGCAGGTCGCGGCGGGCGGGGGCCAGCGCCGCCGGCGGCTCGCCCGGGCGCTGGACCCAGGCCTCGTCGCCGTCGTAGACCTCGACGGTGGCCTCGCCCAGGGTCCCGGTCTCGACCCGCACCCGCGGCCCGTCGACGACGAGCACCTGGCGCACGCTGGTGCCGTCGGCGCGGGTCAGGGTGCCCTCGACGGTCCAGGCCCGGGGGGGCGCGCTGGCGCGGAAGGCCTCGAGCAGGGCCTCGGTCTCCGCCGCGACCAGGGCGGGCTCGGGGACCCACTCCCCGCGCCGGGGCCCCGACCACAGGGGCTCGAGGCGGAAGCTCGCGCTGACCTCGTAGACCCCGCTCCCGTCCTCCCGGGCGCGCTCGACCTCGAGCACGACCCGGCGCCCCGCGGGCAGGCGCGAGACGAGGGTCAGGAGGTGGTTCTGGTTGTCGAGGGGCACGCCGTTCAGGCGCTTGACCTCGTCCCCCAGGCGCAGCCCGGCGCGGAACGCGCCGCTCTCGCGGCCGATCGCGTCGATCACCAGGCGCGTGGTGCCGTCGTCCTGCTCCTGGTCGCGGACCGTGGCGTTCATGGTCCCGTGCTGGCACTGACGGCAGGCGCGCAGGTCCCAGAGGAAGTTCCGGATCTGGTTGATCGAGGCCGCGAAGCCCACGCCCACGTTGACCCGCCCGCGGTCGGGGCGGAACCCGCCCAGGCCGTTGATCCCCAGGAGCCGGCCCTCGCCGTCGAACAGCGGGCCGCCGGAGTTGCCCGGGTTGATCGAGGCGTCGATCTGGATCGAGTCGCCGTAGACCAGGTCCGAGCTGCCCGAGGCGTCGCGGTAGCGGTGCAGCCCCGAGACCACGCCCTCGGTCACCGTCGGCGTGTAGTCCTCGGCCAGGAGGAAGGGGTTGCCCATGGCGTAGACCCGCTCGCCGACGGTCAGGGCGTCCGAGTCGCCGAGGGGCACGGCGTCGAAGGCGCGGTCGCCCTCGAGCTTGAGCAGCGCAATGTCGCCGCCGGGGTCGATCCCCAGGAGCCGCGCGCGGTAGGTGCGCCCGTCGGAGAGCCCGACCGTCAGCACGCGGGCCACGCCGGAGACGTGGAAGTTCGTGAGCACGTAGCCCCGGGGGTCGATCACCACGCCGGAGCCGCCGCCTTGCCCGGGGTCCTCGCCGGGGAACACCGCGGCGACGGACGTCGAGAGCCGGGCCACGAGCGCGACCTGGGCCGCCTCGTCGGCGAGGGCCTGGGTCAGGTCGGCGTCTGGGTCCTGGGCCGTGGCCCAGGACAGCGCGCCCAGGATCAGCGCGCAGAGGGTGCGGGAACGGACCAAGGCTAGCGGTCCTGCTCCGAGAGCGCGCGGTAGTACTCCTCGATCAGCTCGCGGTAGCGCTTGGGGAACTTCTCGCGCAGGTACTGCTCGGCTTGCTCGCGCTCGGCGTCGCGCATGTGGCCCCAGTCCTCGCGGGTCGCGTCGCGGGGGAGCTCGGTCAGCTCCCCGATCCGGCCCTGGCCGCCGGGGAGCGTCGAGCCCTGGGCCGGGCCGCCGGACTGCTGGTTGCCCTGGGCCTGGCCGCCCTGGCCGGGCTGGCCGCCCTGGCCGCCGCCGCCGCCTCCGCCGCCGCCTTCCTTCTCGCGCATGAGCTCGATCAGGCGGTCGAGGGTCGCGACCACGTCGCGCTGGCGGGTCTGGGTCGGGTCGCCGGTGCGGGTGCGGTCGAGCATGCGCTGGATCGTCTCCATGCGCTTGGCCAGCTCGAGCAGGGGGCCCATGCCCTCGCCCTCGAGCTCGCGTTGCATCCACACGGCGGCCTCGAAGATCCGCTCGGGCAGGTCGCGGTACTCGCCCTCGGCGTCGGTCAGCTCGCGCACCAGGCCCCGGGCGCGGGACGCGTTGGCGCCCTCCTCCGCGGGCAGGCGCGCGAAGGCGTAGGCCAGGAACAGGGTCGCCTCGTCGGACCAGGGGCAGCGCGCGCGCCACGGGCCGCGCAGCTTCTCGAGCAGGGTCAGCGCCGGGGTCAGCTCGTCGCGCTGCACGAGGGAGCGCGCGAGGAAGTAGCTGGCGTGGGCCTGGAGGTAGATCGCCTCGGCCGGGCACTTGTCCAGGAGCGCGCGCCAGGCCTCGGCGTTGTCGCCGCGCTCGGCGTAGTCGGCGTAGGCCGCGGCGTAGTCGGGGAGCGTCAGGAGCGCGGCGTGGATCCGCTCCCGGGCCGGGAGCCCGCTCGCGGCCTCGAGGGCCTGGGCCTGGGGGTCGCCGGCGTGGAGCGCGGCGAAGCCGGCGACCACGTCCTCGGCGCTCGGCGCCTCGCCCAGGAGCGGGACCCGCGGGTCGAAGGCCAGGGCCGGCGTCAGCGCCAGGAGCCCGCCCAGGAGCGCGCAGCGGAGGAGGGACATGCTCAACGCTCCTTGTTCAGCTTCTCGTGGAGCTGCCGGGTGAGCTCGACGACCCGGCCCTGCTTCTCGGCGATGTGGTCGCAGGCCTGACGCTGCTCGGGGCTCAAGTCCTCGCCGCCCTGGGAGCCGGCGTCGAAGCGCGTGGTCAGCTCGTTCACCCGCACCTGCTGGGCGCGGATCATCTTCAGCTCGGCCGAGGCCGGCAACAGCGGCGCGCCGTTGCCGTCGTCGCCCCCGCCTCCCCCGCCGCCGCCGCCGCCGCCCTTGCGCTCCTCGATCTCGCGCTTGATCACCTCGATCAGCTCCTCGAGGCTGCGCTCGAGGTCGTGCTGCAGCGCGACCACCAGCGCGTTGGCGTTCCCGTCCTCGAGCAGCGCGGCCACGGTGTCGAAGTCGTGGACGAGCTCGCCGATCACGACGGGGAGGATCGCGGTCGAGCCCTCCTCGCGCACGAGCTCGAGGGCCAGGTTCGCGTCGTTGCCCAGGTCGCGCTCGCCGCGCAGCTCGACCTCGCCCGCCCCGTTCTTGCGCCCGGTCGCGATCTGCCGCGCCGCCCGGCGCTCGCGCCGCCCGAGCTTCTCGCCGCCGGACTCCTGCACCAGGGTCTCGGTCAGGCGCGTGAGCACCTTCTGGTCCTCGAGCATGGCCAGGAAGCGCTGGCCCAGGGCCTTGAGCACCGCGAGCTGCTCGCGCTTGCGCGCCTGCATGAGCGCCTCCTCCAGGACCTCCTCGGCCTGCTGGAGCTGCTCCACGGCCTCGGCCTGGTCCTCGGCGGCGTCGGAGCTGTGGCGGTTCGCCAGGTCCTCGCCCGCGCGCTGCATGGCCTCCTCGGCCTTCTCGATGTTCCGCCCGCCGGGGGCCTGCTGGCCGCCGCCGCCGCCGCCCTGGCCTTGTCCCTGGCCCTGGCCCTGCCCTTGACCGCCCCCGCCCTTGGCGCGGCGCGCGGCGTCCTCGGTGCGGGCGCGGGTGGTCTCTTGCTCGGCGATCCGCCGCTCGAGGTTCGCCAGGCGCAGGATCTCCTTGCGCCGCTCCTCGAGCTCCTCGCGAGCCTGCTCCAGCGCCTCGAGGGCCGCGCGCTCGCGCTCGAGGCTCGGGTCGCGCTCGCCCTGCTCGAGGTTCTGCGCGGCCTGCTGCATGGCCTGCTGCGCGCGCTGGAGCGCGCCCTGCGCGCGCTGCGCCGCGGCCTGGCTGGCGCCCTGCTGGCCCTGGCCTTGGCCCTGGCCCTGTCCCTGGCCTTGGCCTTGGCCTTGTCCTTGGCCTTGGCCTTGGCCTTGGCCCTGGCCTTGGCCTTGGCCTTGTCCTTGGCCTTCACCCTGGCCCTGGCCTTCGCCCTGGCCCTGGCCTTCGCCCTGGCCCTGGCCTTCGCCCTGGCCCTGGCCTTCGCCCTGGCCCTGGCCTTCGCCCTGACCCTGGCCGCCGAAGGGTTCGCCGAAGGCCTGCTCCAGCCCGGCGCCGACGTCGCTCGCGCGGCCGGCGAGCGCGCGCTGCCCCGGGGCCTGCTCGGCGAGCTCACCAGCCTCCGCGCCGTTGGCGGCCTCGACCGCCGCGCGCTGGGCCTGGATCAACGCCTCGACCTCCTTGGCCGCGGCTTCCAGCGCGGCGGCTTCGGCCTCCGCCTCGGAGGTGGCGCGGGTGTCCTCGAGGTGGCGCTCCTCGGCCTCGCGCAGCTCGCGCACGTCCTTCAGCATGCGCTCGAGCTCTTCGGCGCTGAGCTGATCGTCCTCGCCGAGCTGCTCCTCGAGGATCTGCAGCACGCGCTCGAGGGCCTCGATCGCCTCGCGCTGCCCCGCCGCGGCCTGGGACCCCTCGCCTTGCTCGAGCAGGCGCTCGATCCGCACCAGCAGCGCCTCGCGCTCGGTGTCGGCGCGCACCAGGGCCTCGGCCTGGAGCTGGTTCAGCGCGCGACGGATCCGCGCGGCCTCCTTGGGTTGGGCCTGGGAGAGCACCTGGGCCACGCGGCGCAGCCGGCGCTCGAACTCCTCCAGCTGCTTGCGCAGCTGGCGCTGGATCTCGGCGGGCTTGCCGCCGGGGTCGTCCTGGGCGCGGACCCCGCCGTGGACGACCAGCCCCAGGATCAGCACCCACCCTGCCGCGCGATACGCCATAGAGCCTCCGCCCGTCCGAGTATACCGGGCGCGCGCACACGCGCCGGGCGTTCCCGACGCGCCTCACACGACGCGAGGGGCCCCACAGGGGCCCCTCGAGGTCGACTCAGGCGTGGCCGCGGATCAATCGTCTTCGACGTTGAAGTTCCGGGCCTCCTCCTCGGGGAGGTAGATCGTCTTGGCGCTGAGCAGGATCAGCACGCTGAGGTTCTCGTTCACCTGGGCCTGGCGCCCGCCGATCAGGTTCAGGATCGGAATGTGGTCGATGAACGGGACGCCGGCGCGCTCCTCCTTGTAGTTGATCTGGCGGAAGCCGCCGAGGAGCGCGGTGCCGCCGTCGGGGATCGTGACCGAGGTGTAGGCCTGCTGCAGCAGGATCTGCGGCACTTCGATGTTCACGTTGATCGCCGCGTTGGAGATCGTGCCCAGGTTGACCTGGATCTGGCGGAAGGTGCCGCCGACCAGGGTCGCCAGGGTCGGGCGCACGTCGAGGGTGATGTACTTGCGGTCGGCGGAGACCGTCGGCCGCACGTCGAGCACGACGCCCTCGGAGAAGGTCGAGACGATCGGGTCCGCGACCTCGGCCACGGTCAAGCCGGTGCCGCCCGAGCTCAGCTCGTAGTCCGAGATGTACGCGCGCTGGGTGATCACCGACACGCTCACGCGCTGACGGTTGGCCGCGGTGATCACCGGGGCCTGCACGATCTTGCGCTTGCCGCGCTCTTCCTCGGCCCGCACGATCGCGTTGAACTGGAACGGATCGAGCAGCGCGATCTGGAACGCGGCGCCCTTGTTGTTGTTGCCCGCGCTCACGCCCGAGTCGTTCAGGCGCAGGCCGGTGAAGTAGGCGTTGCCGCCGTCGAGCACGTGCTCGGTCCGACCGCCGAACATGCCGCTGCCGAAGAACGGGATACCGCCGGCGCCGGTGATGTTCGGGTTGAAGCGCGAGAGGCGCGCATTACCTTGCGACGGGATCTGCCGACCGAAGCCGATGTCGTCGAAGCCGCGGGGCAACTGGCTGGGGACGTTCGGGTCGAGCAGCAGCGGCTGACCGAAGGCGGTCTGACCGGGCAGGGGCGAGAGGCCCAGGCCGCGGAGGTCGACGCCAATGTCCCGCAGGAAGTCGTCGGTGAGCTGAATGAACCGGGTCTCGACCTGCACGAACAGGCCGTTGTTGCGGCGCAGGTTCTTGAGCACCTCGCGGATCTGGCGGTGGACCTCGCGGGTCTGGCTCACGATCAACTGGCCCTGCTCGACGGACATGCTCGCCTCGTCGGCGTCGAAGGCCTCCTCGCCGACCGCGCCGCGAATGATCTCGTCGAGCTGGTCGGGATCGAGGATCGCGCCCTCTTCGTCCTCCGAGTCCTCGAAGGAGAAGCCCTGGGTGCCGCCGCCGGCGCCGCCGCCGCCGCCCTGATCCGAGCTGATGCGGATCTGGTCGCCGGGGAAGTCGGCGATCCGGCTGAGGAGGTCCATGACCGGGTAGATCTCGAGGTCGAACTGGCCGCGGGCGTTCTCCGGGAGCTCGATCGAGAGGGTCTCGCGGTCGAAGATCATCTTCAGGCCGGTCTGCTCGAGGATCAGCTTGAGCGCGTTGCCGACGGGGATCTTCTTGACCTGGAGCTGGACCTCCTGCTCGGGGTCCACGTCCTTGCCCAGGCGAATGTTCAGCCCGGTGTACTCGTGGATGTACTCCACCGCGTCCTCGAGGGACACCGGCGGGTTGAAGTTGAGCTCGATGGTCCGGCTGGAGAGGGTGTTCTTGATGTCCTGGATCCAGACGGGGTCCTCGCGGTTGGCCTCGCTGATGCCGGTGCGCTTGGCGCGCTCGCGGACCAGGGCCCAGCGCTCGCGGCTGGGGAACTCGACCAGCCCGCGGGGGAAGGTCGGGACGGTGGCCTCGAGGTTGTTCAGCTGGTCGAGGGTGTGACCGCGCGCGTTGGCGTCGAAGGTCGTGTCGCGGGTGTAGACGTGGCGGTGCTCAGCGGCCAGCTCGCGCAGCTTGATCGCCTCCTCGTTCTGGGGGTCCTTGGCCAGGACCTCCTGGATCGTCGACTCGGCGGCGTTGAACTTCTTGAGCGTGATCTGGTCGAGGGCGCGCTGGAGCAGCATGCGCAGCTCGCGCGACTCCTCGCGCAGCAGGCGCTCGCGCTCCTGCATGCTGCGCTCGAGGGCCCGGGCCCGCTGAGCCTCCTCCTCGGCGCGCTGCTGGTCGCGGGCCTGGGCGCGGGCCTGGACGATGTAGGCGCGGGCGCCGTCCTCGTAGCCCTTGTCGTCGATCTTGTAGGGCAGCCAGCGGATCTTCTCGAGCACGCGCTCGAAGCGGTTGATCGCGCGGTCGTAGTCGTTGCTCTCGAGGAAGGCCTCGCCCTCCTTGTAGATCCGGTCGAGCTCGGACTTCTCCAGGTCGACCTTGACCTCGCGCTGGCGACGGAGCTCCTCGGCCACGCTCTCGAACTCGGGCTGGCGCAGGCCGCCGAGGAGCTGAGCGCGGAGCAGGAACTGCCGCACGCGGGGGTCGTTGGGGCTGGCGTCGAGGGCCTTTTGGAAGTTCTCCGCCGCGGTGCGGTAGTCGAACTCCTCGAAGGCCTCCATGCCGGTGGAGAAGTAGTGCTGCGCCAGGGCGCGCTTCTCCTGCTCCGCGAGGGACAGCTCGCGGGTCAGGTCGGCCAGGCCGCCGTTGGCCGCGTTCCCGCCGTCGCCGTCGGGGGGCGGAGCCTCGGCCGCGGGACCCTCAGGCTGCTCTGTGGGCGCCGGGTCGCGCGCGGGTTGAGGCTTGGGCTGCGGCTGCGGTTCGGGACCGCCGCCGCAGGCGCTGAGCGACAACAGCACGGCGAGACACGCCGAGCAGCGAACGAAGAGCGGGAGCCGCATGAGACCTCCGAAGGCGTCGCCCGAGGCCGAAGGGAGCCGCGGGCAGCATGCGCTGCGTAACCCTAGAAAGTCGCTGTCACGAGCCGGTCACCGGCTCGCAAAGCTTTGATCCTCGGGTTGTGGATGCGCGCGCGCACGTTGTAGCACGCTCTAAGTTGCCGGATCAAGTCCCCTTGAGGTCGAGCCTTGCCCGAGTTCCCAAGGCCGGGTGACGGGGGATTCGAGATCTCGGTGACTGCAAGGCTGATGGCCCAAGCCAAGCCGGATGAGTCGGCCCCGAATGGGGGTGCACCATATCGTCAAACCGATCTCGTCCGCGAAAAGGCGTTGCTCAACGCATTGACGTTTTCGTCAGAGGCTGCGGTGCAGTGCGCGATATCGTTAAAACTCGCGGGCGGGTGACGCGGCGTGCCAGCCGTTACTTATGCACTTGCGACAAAACTGACCCACTGATCGGACGCGGCACTCCTCTTGCAATGGGCCGCCTGCTTTCGATCTCGTGGGGGCGGATCGAAGGCGGGGATGGTAGTGCCAATGTCTCTCAAAACGCTCGATCACCGCGCCCCGCGCCAAGCGCCGACCACCACTCGCCTCTGCCGTTCACGCGGCTGCGAGCAGTCCACGCGAGAGGGCAAGCCGTATTGCCCCGACCACGTGGAAGAGCACCCCTACGTCAGGGAAATTCTTAGCACGCTCCAGCGGCGCGAGGAAGAGGAAGCGCTGGTTCGCTCCCGCGGCAGCCGCGCGGTCGACCCGGGCGGCCTCACCGCGCGGGAGCTCGTCCTGCACCTCTCGCTGCACGGCGCCCGCACGATCGAGCGCCTCTCCCGCGAGCTGCAGCTCGACACCAAGGTCCTCGACGGCTACGTCTCGGCCCTCGTAGGCCAGGGTCAGGTGACCCTCGGCCGCACCAACCGGGGCTCGACCGTCGTGCGCCTCACCGACGAGTCGCAGGTCCTCGACTTCGGCAAGCTGGACTGCGCCTAGTCCCTCTGGGCTACTCCGGCTCGAGCTCCCGAGCCCGCTCCGTCGCACGGACCACCGCCTTGAGCAGGGTCACCCGCAACCCACCCTCTTCCAGCTCCATGAGCCCGTCCACGGTGCAGCCGGCCGGCGTGGTCACCGCGTCCTTGAGCAGGGCCGGGTGCTCGCCGAGCTCGAGCACCATGCGCGCGGCCCCCAGCACGGTCTGGGCCGCGAGCCGGGTCGAGGTGGCGCGCGGGATCCCGACCTTGACCCCGGCCTCCGCCAAGCTCTCGATCACGAGGTAGACGTAGGCCGGCCCGCTCCCCGAGAGCCCGGTGACCGCGTTCATGAGCCCTTCTTCCAGGACCGCCGTCTGCCCCACCGCGTCGAACAACGCCTGGGCCAGCTCCATGTGCTCCGGCCCCGCGTGGGCGCCGGCGGAGAGCACGCTCATGCCCTCGCCCAGGAGGCAGGGGGTGTTGGGCATGACCCGCACCACCGGAACGGGCCCGAGCTCGGCCTCGATCCGGTCGGTGGTCACCCCGGCGGCGACGCTGATCACCAGCGCCCCGGGCTCGAGGGCGGGGCGCACCAGGCGCAGGACCTGCGGCATGACCTGGGGCTTCACCGCGAGGATCACCACGTCGCAGCCGCGCACGGCGGCCGCGGCGTCGCGGGAGAGCTCCGCGCCGCAGCCGGCGCGGCGGGCGAGGGACGCCTGCTGGCGCACGCTGCCCGCGATCGGCAGCTCGGGCCAGCGGGCGCGGAACCCGCGCACGAGCGCCTCGCCCAGGGTCCCGACCCCTACCACGCCCAGTCGCTTCGCCTTCACGGAGCCTCGCTTGGAGCCGAGTATGCGGACGCGCCCCCCGAGTCGCAACCGCGACCGCCGCTGCACTTGCGCCCGCTGGCCCCGAGGCCGAGAATGAGCGGGCGAGGCGCGACGAGCGAGGTGCGGCCGCTTCGCCGGCGCGGGACCGGGAGCTCGCCCGGGCTAGGGGCGAGGTCCTGGCGCGGCCGGAGTCTCGAGCGCGCGGACCGGCGTCCAGGCGTGGGGACCCGCGTGCTAGGTTTCGTGGGGACCGAGGGAGTCGTCGTGCTGGGGATCTTGGGCGCAATCTTGCTGGTAGCAGGCTTGGCCGCGTGCGGCGGCCACCTCTACGGCTACCCGCCCCTGGCCGCGCCCTACGTCCCCTGGGCCGGCGCGGCCGGCGTGCTCCTGGGCGCGATCCTGACCGGGGTGCGCCGCGCGCCCGAGGGCCGCTTCGCCGCGCGCGAGGTCGTGCTGCTCCTGTGCGTGTGCGGCTCGTTGACCCTCAGCGCGGCGGTGATCCTGGGCGGCCTGCGCGGCTGGGAGCCCCGCACCGTGGGCGCGCTGTTGATCGGCGCCTGGGCGCAGACGGTCGCCGCGGTGATCGTGACCTTGCGCCTGGCCCTGACCAAGGAGCGCTCCAAGGGCTTGTTCGGCGTGGGCGCCGCCGGCGCGACCCTGCTCGCGATCGGCCACGGCGTGCTGCTCGTCCTGGGGCTGGGGTAGCGCGTGGCCCTCGACTACTGCGAGGTGTGCGGGGTGCTCCTCGACGGCTCGGCGCCGGCGCAC
>JAWKSZ010000013.1:0-141804 GCA_041402045.1 Planctomycetota bacterium
CTGGCGCCGGCGCCCGGGGGGAGGTCCCCTGATCGAGGTCCTGGCCGCCGCCCTCACCGCCGGCCTGACCTGGGCGGTGTGGCGCAGCAGCACTCCCACTGCGGCGCTGGCGATCGCGATCCTCACGCTCCAGAGCACGAAGCTCCTGTTCCCGCGGCGGGAGGGGCCCCGGGAGGCGGCGCCGCCGCTGGCCCAGGTGCTGTTCCCCCCCGGGAGCGAGCGCGAGGCGAGCCTGGTCGAGGCCGCGAGCGTGGTGCTCCTGGGCGCCGCCGCGGCGCAGTCCTTCCGCCCGAGCTTCGCGCCGCTGTTCCTGCTCGGCGGCGTGAGCTTGCTCCTGAACCGGGTGGGGCGCGCCCGCGCCCGCGCCGCCGTCCTCGCGCGCCCGTCCCAGGCGCGCAGCGAGCCGCGGCACGCGCCCTGGGGGGCGTTCGTGCCCACCCTGGCGGGGGCGGGGGCGCTGGCGGCGCTGGCGCTGTTCGCCGTCCCGCGGCTGGGGACGCGCTACCTGCCCCAGCACCTGCAGACCGGCGAGCGCATGAGCGGGTTCACCGACGACGTGGGGCTCGACGACATTGGGCGCCTGCAGCAGAACACCGCGCCCGCGTTCCACGTCGAGTCGGCCGACGGTCAGGACCTGCCCGCCGAGCTCTACTGGCGCGGGGCGGCGCTCGACCGCTACGACGGCGCGCGCTGGCGGCACTCCGAGGCCGGGAGCTTGTTGGCGCGCCTGGGACGCGACGGGCCGGGGGTGTTCGAGACCCGGCGCCTGTGGGGGCGCGACACCCCGGGCGCGCGCCGGGTCGTGCTCTACCTCGAGCCGCTGGGGACGCGCATGCTGTTCACCACCGGCGCCCCGCGGAGCCTGCGCTTCCGCGGGCTGAGCCCCGACACGGTGTGGCGCACCGAGCTGGGCACGCTCTACACCAAGCGCGCGTACGCCGCGGCGCTGTGCTACGAGCTCGAGTTCTATCCCGATCAGGTCCCCCAGTTCCTGGACAACACCCCGATCCAGCACCTGGCGCGGCGGCGCTGTCGCGAGCTCCCGCCCGCGGTGAACACGTCCCGGCTGCGCGCCTACGCGCGCCAGGTGCTGAGCGACGCAGGGGTCACGAACGACGCGGGGCCCGACGTCGTGGCGCGCACCCTGGAGGCGCACCTCGCCTCGCGCTTCGACTACAGCCTGGAGGGGGCGCGCACCCCGGGGCTGGAGCCGGTCGAGGACTTCTTGTTCGTGCGGCGCACGGGGCACTGCGAGGTCTTCGCCTCCGCGCTGGTCGTGCTCCTGCGCTGCCTGGACATTCCCGCGCGGGTGGTCACGGGCTACCGCTCGCGCCCGGAGGAGGGGGCCACCACGCACACCGTACGGCAGAGCGACGCCCACGCCTGGGTGGAGGCCCAGGTCGACGGCTGGCGTTGGCGGCGCTTCGAGCCGACCCCCGCGGCGTCGTGGGACGCGGTGAACCAGGGGCTGAGCGCGCTGGAGCGGGTCGAACTGCTGTGGTTCAAGTGGGTGGTGGCCTACGACGCCCGCGAGCAGAACGCGCTGTGGCAGGAGCTGGTCACGCGGGCGGCGGTGGGCCTGCAGGCCGCGAAGCGCTGGCTCTCGCGCCCTGCCGGCGCCCTGGTCGCGGTCCTCACCCTGGGCCTCGCCGGCTGGCTGCTGCTCGGCCGCAGGCGCCGCCGCCGCGCGCGGCGGGGACCCTTCGAGCCCGGCGAGGTCTTGCGGCCGCTGCTCGCGGCGCTGGAGCGGGAGGGCTCCGTGCGCCTGGCCGGGGAGACCCTCGCGGACTTCGGGCGGCGCGTAGGGCTCGACCCCGTCGAGCGCGCCTTCGGCGTCTACTACGCCAGCCGCTTCGGGCCCGCGGGTCCCGAGGACCTCGTTCGGGTGCGCGAGGCGGTGGGCGCGGCGCTGGAGGCGGTGGCCCGCCGCCGGCAGGGCGGGCCGGGTTAATTCAGACGGATTTGGTGCGATATTCCTTCCTTCGCGCCACCCCCTCCGTATACTTGCGCCCGTAAGGAGGCGTCGTGATCAGCGCCGAAGAGATCGTGCGTCGTATCGAGGGGGCGATCCCCGGAGCCCGCGCCACGGTGCGGGACATTGGCGGCGGCAATCACTGGAGCGCCGTCGTGGTCGCCGAGGCCTTCGCGGGCCAGTCCCTCGTCGCGCAGCACAAGATGGTCTATGCGCCGCTGAAGGACGCCATGGCGGATCAGTCGATCCACGCGCTGCAACTCAAGACCATGACCCCCGAACAAGCGGGGCAGTAGGAGGACCCATGACCAAGGACGACATGCTCGCTGACGTGAAGCAGCGGATCGCCGACAACAAGATCATGCTGTTCATGAAGGGCACCGCCAACGCGCCCATGTGCGGCTTCAGCCACCAGACCGCCGAGGTCCTGCGTCAGACCGGCAAGCCCTTCGGCGACAAGAACGTGCTCGAGATCCCGGAGTATCGCTACGTGCTCTCGGAGCACTCGGGCTGGCCCACGATCCCCCAGGTGTTCATCGACGGGGAGTTCATTGGCGGCTGCGACATCGTGACCGAGCTCTACCAGTCGGGCGAGCTGCAGAAGAAGGTCGACGCGGCCTTCGCCGGCGCCACCGCCTAAGCAGCGACCCTCGCCTCCCGACGCCCGCGCGCCTCAGGCGCGCGGGCGTCGGCGTTGGTTCAGGGGCGGTAGACCGCGCCCACGAACAGCAGCGAGCCCGTGGAGTGCTCCTGGATCACGAACAGGAAGGGCCGATCGCAGCGCACGGTCATGGGCATGCCGCGCACGCCGAGCTCGACGGCGGTCGCCGCCGCGGCCTTGGTGCCCTGCTCGTCCACCTCGACCACCGTCTCGTGGAGCACCCGCGAAATGTAGAGGTCCTCGCCGCGCTCGGCGACCGGGGTGAAGTCGGCCCGGGCCGCGTCCAGGGCGCGCTCGATCCCCACCGCCCGCAGCGCGCTGCTCAGCTCGAGCTTGGCGCTGAGCTTGAACCGCGGGAGGTAGACCTCGCCCTGCATGACGTGGGCCTTCTCGCTCCAGCGGGCCAGGGTCCCCAGGTCGAGGCCCTCGACCAGGGTCGCGAGGGTCGCGTCGTCACGGGGCACGGCCAGCCACATGCTGGCCCCGCCCTGGGCGCCGTAGGGCAGCTCGACCACGTCGGCGTTCGCGTCGCGCAGGAAGCGCGCGCGCGCGCTGCGGTGCATGAGCTGCACCTCGCGCTTGCTGCCGTCCTGCAGGGTGAAGGCTGCGGGGCGCGTCTGCTTGGGGTCGAAGGCCTGGGTCCAGCTCCCCTGGAAGTAGAGCGCGTTGATCAGATACGCCGCGGCCTCGGCGGGGATCCGATCCAGGAGCTCGGGGATCATGCCCTCGGTGCGCTCGCTGACCCAGGCGTTGATCGTCTTCACGCTCTGGGGGTCGTCGAAGTCGAGGACCGCCGCGTGGGCCTTGAAGTCCCGGGTCAGGACCTCGGCGAAGCCTGGGAGCAGCGCGCCGCAGCGGTCGCTCGACCACACCGAGTTGGCCAGGCGCAGGGTCACGTCGCGCTGGTCGTCGAGCTGGCCCAGGAGCAGGCGGTTGCACTCGCCGAGGGGCAAGCCCTCGACCCCGAGCACGCGCACCAGCTCGGCGCGGGTCTCGCCGTCTGCGCCCTCGGCGGCCATGTGCAGCGCCATGGCCAGGCTGGCGGGGGAGATCCCCAGGTTCTCTCCGGGGCGGTGGGCGCGCTTGGCCACCTCCAGCCCGAAGCGGTTGTTGGCTCGCGCGACGCGGGTCGTGGCGGGCTCGTCCTCGGCGTGGGCCCACGGGGCCAGGCCCAGGAGCAACGCAGCGGACAACGGAGCAAAGCGGATCATGGACGTCTTCATTTCCTCGCCTCCTCGAGCGGGTCCCTCTCACCCAATCCGAAGCATGTTTGAGGGTCTGAAGGCCCCGAAGGTTCCCGAGAAATCTCAGAGCCCGTGATCAAAGCAGTTACGCAGGCCGGAGCGTGCGCGGTGCGCACGCCCCGGCGGCGAGCTCAGGGGCGGTAGACGGTCCCCGCGAACAGGATCGACCCGGTCTTGAAGTCCTGGATCACGAACAAGAACGGGCGGTCGCATTTGACCTCGGTAGGGAGGCAGTGGCAGGGCACGAAGTCGGTCACCGGGCGCCGTACGCCTGGATTCGCGAACCGCACCGCGGTCTGGTGCGGGAGCAGCTCGATCTCCGCCGCTGGCGCCGACCCCAGCTCCGGGAGGACTGCGGGTCCGGCCTGGAACAGGCGCTTCACCCCCATGCGCTCCAGGGCGGGCCGCACGTCATGCTGGGTCGCGAGGTCGAAGCGAGGGAGGTAGACGTAGGTGCGGTGGGCGTTCGCGCGCTCGTTCCAGTGGGCGAGGGTGTCTTCGCTGAGCTGATCGACGAGCTCGGCGAGCGACACGCCCGGTTTGGGGACCGCGACCCACATGCCCACGGAGCGATCCGCGCCATACGGCAAGCAGACCACGTTCGCGGGCTCCTCCCTGGAGTAGCGACCGAAGGATCGATAACTCTCGATCCCGAGCATGAGGGTGACCTCCGAGGCCTTGCCGTCTACGTCGACGAAGGTGCCCGGGCGGGTTCCCTCCGGGAGGAAGGCGAGGCTCCAGCGGGCGTCGTGGGTCGCCGCGCTCGACAAGGCCAGCCGCCCCTCCTGCGGCACGCGGGGGACGCGGTCCCCCAAGGTGCCCTCGGTTCGCTCCTTGAGCCAGCGGGCGATCGCGTCGCCGCTGCTGCGATCCGCGAAGTTCAGGGTTCGGGCGTGAATCCCGAAGTTCGCGAGGAGCTCGCGAGAGGTGTCTTCCGAGAGGGCGCCCTGAGACACGTTGGACCACAGCGCGTTCACCAACCGAACGCGCACCTCGGCGTGTTGCTCGAGCGCCTGGAGCAAGGTGCGATCGAGCTCACCCAGATCGAGCCCCGTCGTGCCCAGGGCTCCTTCGAGCTCGGCTCGTGTCTCTCCCGTGCTGCGCGTGCTCAGCATGTGCAGGGAGAGGGCGAGGCTTGGAGGCGAGACGCACGAGTTCTCACCGCGCTGATGGAGCTCGCGCAGCAGGCGCAAGCCGAAGCGGTTGTTGGCGCGCACGAGAGGGGAAGCCTCCGCGGGCGGCGGCAGGTCCTTCGCGGTCGCGTAGGACACGGCGGCGAGGAGCGTCAGGATCAGGGTCACGAGCTGCGACGTCAGGTGTCGGCTCTGCATGGGTCACCTCCTTCGGTGGGTATGTCTCTTTGAGGCTCTCCAGCGCCGGGAAGTTCCCGAAAGTTCGGCTTTCCTTGCAGTGCGCCCGCAAGCGCCCGTGGATCTGGCTTCGCACGCGGCGGAGACGTCGACCCGGCCCGACTCGCGCAATGCGTCGTCGTCGGCCAGGCGCTGGCGCGGTCCGGCTGGCGGAGGACGCGGGGAGCCTGCACACTCGCGGTATGCGGATCGTGCTCACGATCGTAGGACTGTGCTTCGTGGCCCTGGGCGCGGTGGGGGTCGTGCTGCCCGTGCTGCCCACGACCCCCTTCCTGCTCGTGGCCGCGTGGTGCTTCGCCCGCAGCAGCCCGTCCCTGGCCCGGGTCCTGCACGAGAACCGCTGGTTCGGCGCGCTCCTGCGCGACTGGGACCGCTACGGCGTCGTCCCGTTCCGCGCCAAGCTCGCGGCGACCTGCATGATCACGCTGAGCTGGGCCTACGTCGCCTTCTCACCCACCAGCCGCGCGCCCCTGGCGGGCAAGATCGCCTTCGCGGTCGTGGCCGCGGGGGTGATCGTCTACCTGGCGCGGCGGCCCTCGCGGAAGCCTGCGAACGCTCAAGAGAGCCCGGTCCCCCTGCCCGAGCCTCCGCCCACCGACGCCGACAGCCAGACCCCCGACGACGCGCTCTCCCGCGCTTCGCGCTGACTCAGCGACCTCACCGAGGACCCATGCCTGCACGCACGACGAAGAAGGCCGCCAAGACGAAGCCGGCGGCGAAGAAGGCCGCCCAGAAGAAGCCTGCCGCGAAGAAGAAGGCGGCCAAGAAGACGCCTGCCGCGAAGAAGAAGCCGGCGGCGAAGAAGGCCGCCAAGAAGAAGCCAGCCGCGAAGAAGAAGGCGGCGAAGAAGAAGCCAGCCGCGAAGAAGAAGGCGGCGAAGAAGAAGCCTGCCGCGAAGAAGAAGGCGGCGAAGAAGAAGGCGGCGAAGAAGAAGGCGGCGAAGAAGAAGCCTGCCGCGAAGAAGAAGGCCGGCAAGAAGACGCCGGCGGCGAAGACCAAGACCGCCAACCAGACGCCAGTGGCGAAGAAGGCCGCCAAGGCCAAGCCGGCGACGAAGACCCAGCCGGCGGCGAAGACCAAGCCGGCGGCGAAGGAGGCCACAGCGAAGCAGGAGCCCGTCGCCCCGACCGAGCTCGCGACCCCCTCCGCGGCGCAGGAGCCGCCTGAGGCTGCGCCTCTCGACGCCGGGACGGTCGAGGTGGCCGGCGCCCTCGACGACGTGGAGGACGCGGACGACCTGAACGTCGTCTGCGACGAGTGCGACGAGGTCTTCGAGGACGAGGGCACCGAGGTCTACCTCGGCGAGCGCCTGGAGGAGCCCGAGCGCACGGTCACCCCGGCCGACGTCCTCGCCGCCGCGCGGCAGGCCGCGGCCAGCGGCGACCCCACACCCTACGTGCGCGCGCGCGACGTCTACGTGGCCGAGACCCACGAGCTGCTGCGGCCGGAGTTGGTCGGGCACGCGGAGTCCATGCGGCAGTTGGCGAACAAGCTGCACCGGCAGCCCAACCCGGGGGTGCCGATCCACCCGCTCGAGGCGGCCACCGTGGCGGTGCTCCTCGAGCCGGACTCGAGCGCCGTGCGCAAGACCCGAGGTCTGATCGCCATGACCGCGCTGCAGGCCGACCTCGCCCTCGAGGACTTCGCCCGGGCGGTGGAGCTGGGGGACCCGAGCGCCGCCGGGCTGCTCGAGTACGCGCGGCTGACCTTCGCGCACCCGGGGTTCTGCCCGATCGTGTTCCCGGACGAGCCGGCGCCGCTAGGGCCCGGCAGCGCCGGCTGCGCCCGCGGCGTCGACGCGCTGCGCCGCCAGCTCCAGGTCTACGCCACGCGGATCCACGTCCTGCGCGCCCGGCTGCGGGAGCACGGAGTGGAGGACGGCGCGCCGGGGCTCGTCCCCGATCCGGCGCGGCTGCTCCCCGACGGGCCCCTCGAGCTGCGCGTCGAGCGGGTCGAGGTGGAGCCGGGGGTCGTGGTCGAGGTGGACCCCACGGTCCGCGCGGAGGCGGCGCTCGCGTGTCTGGAGCGGGCGCGCGGCGACTGGGCCGCGCTCACCGCGTTGCTGCACCTCACCGGGCACTCCACCCTCACCCTCCCCGACGCGATCACGCCCCGGGCGGGGCTGGTGAACGCGCGGGAGTGGGCGGAGTACGCGGTGTGGCGGGCCAAGAATCAGGAGCTGGCGGGCGGGGCCGACGCCGACGCGCGGGGCTTCCCCGACGTGGCCTGGCGGGACGGGCACGGGGTGCGCGGCCTGAGCCCCGACCTGGCCCGGCTCGCGGCGGCGGAGTTCGGGGAGGTCTTCGCGGCGGTGGTGTGGCTCACCGATCCCGGGTGTCCGTCCCCCTTCGAGGACGGCCTGCGCGTCTAGCCGGCTACCGCAAGAGCTCGCCGGCGCGGGCGCGCTTGATGAACTGCCCGCCGCCCTCGGTCACGAGCTTGCCGTCCTCGCAGATCACCCGCCCGCGGGTGAGCACGACCTCGCTCCAGCCCTGGCACTCGAAGCCCTGCCTGGGCGGTAGCGTTCGGGAGACTCGGCACTGCAGGACACGTCACGACCCAAGCGAAGCCTCTACCAGAAACCACAGAGTCACGATCCTGAGCGGGCGAGCGAGCGCCGGATCGCTGACGACATGGGAGCCACTCGCCCGCTCAGAATCGTGAACTGGTTTAGCCGGCTACCGCAAGAGCTCGCCGGCGCGGGCGCGCTTGATGAACTGCCCGCCGCCCTCGGTCACGAGCTTGCCGTCTTCGCAGATCACCCGCCCGCGGGAGAGCACGACCTCGCTCCAGCCCTGGCACTCGAAGCCCTCGTAGGCGCTGTAGTCGACGTTCATGTGGTGGGTGAACTCGTTCTTGACGCTGATCGTCTCCTTGCGGTCGGGGTTGAAGACCACGATGTCCGCGTCGGAGCCCACCGCGATCGTGCCCTTCTTGGGGAACAGCCCGAAGGTCTTGGCGGCGGCGGTCGAGGTCAGCTCCACGAAGCGGTTGAGGCTCAGCCGGCCCTCGACCACCCCCGCGTGGTACATCAGGCTCATGCGGTTCTCGACGCCGGGCGCGCCGTTGGGGATCTTGCGGAAGTCGCCGAGGCCGAGGGTCTTCTGGTCCTTCATGCAGAACGGGCAGTGGTCGGTGGCCACGTTGGCCAGGTGCCCGTACTTCAGGCCTTGCCACAGCTCGTCCTGGTTCCACTTCTCGCGCAGGGCCGGGGTCATGACCCACTTCGCGCCCTCGAACCCGGGCTTGTCGTAGATCGTCTGGTCGAGCAGGAGGTACTGCGGGCAGGTCTCGGCCATGACGTCCACGCCGCGCATGCGCGCGCGCTTGACCTCCTCCAGGGCGTCGGAGCAGGAGAGGTGCACGATGTAGAGCGGGACGTTGGCGACCTCGGCGATCGCGATCGAGCGGTAGACGCCCTCGGCCTCCATGCGCGTGGGGCGGGTCGAGGCGTGGTACTTCGGGTCCATTTTCCCGTCCGCGACCGCCTCGCGAATGATCTCGTCGATCACGATCCCGTTCTCGGCGTGCATGCAGATCCGGGTGCCGTTGTCGCCGGCCTGGCGGAAGGCGCGGTAGAGCGTGCCGTCGTCCACGTAGAGCACGCCGGGGTAGGCCATGAACAGCTTGTAGGAGGTCACGCCCTCCTCGGCCAGGCGCTCCATTTCGGGCAGCCGCTCGACGGGCATGTCGGTCACGATCATGTGGAACGCGTAGTCGATCGTGGCCTTGCCTTCGGCCTTGGCGTGCCAGGTGTCGAGGCCCTCGATCGTGGACTTGCCCTTGGTCTGGACCGCGAAGTCGATACAGGTCGTGGTCCCTCCGTGGGCGGCGGCCCGGGTCCCGGTGTAGAAGTCGTCGTTCGAGGACGTGCCGCCGAAGGGCAGGTCGAAGTGGGTGTGGGCGTCGATCCCGCCGGGGATCACGAGCCGGCCGGTGGCGTCGATCACCTTGTCCGCGTTGACCTTGAGGTCCTTGCCGAGCAGGCTCACCGACTCGCCCTCGATGAACACGTCGGCGTAGTAGTCGTCGGTGGCGGTCACGATCCGCCCGTTCTTGATCAACACACTCACGGAGCCTCTCCCTTCGAGGCTTACGGAGTAGTCGAATCGCCGGCGGCGCGCCAGCGCGACCTCTGGGTGGGGGAGGCCAGAACGCGCTTGCGTCCCCACCGCGGGGTGTGGTCCCTTGTGTGCCCGGCTGAGCGGCGCAAGTAGTTCGAGGAGCAGGTGTTCCGCCCTCCCGACGGCCGGGAGGAGGCCACGTGAGCGAGCTCGAGACCCCCGCCCCGGAGCCAGGCCCCGCCGTCGCAGCGCCGAGCGCCCAGGACGTGCTCCACGACCAGGGCACGGCCCTGCTCTACGGGATCGACGACGTCCCGCCGCTGCCCGAGACGGTGGCCCTCGGCTTCCAGCACTACCTGACCATGTTCGGCTCCACGGTCGCGATCCCCCTGATCCTGCAGGCACCCCTGGGAATCAAGGAAGGCAAGGACCTCGCGGTCCTGATCGCGACCATGTTCTTCGTTTCGGGGGTCACGACGCTGCTCCAGACGACGTTCGGCAATAGGCTGCCGATCGTGCAGGGGGGGACCTTCTCCTTCCTCGCCCCCACCTTCGCCATTTGCGGCATGGCCGCCCTGGCGGAGGCGGATTGGCAAGTCCGACTCCAGCACGTGCAAGGCGCGATCATTGCGGGGAGCGGTGGTCGAGATCGTGCTCGGCGCCACCGGGGTGGCCGGGCGCGTCCTGCGCTACGTGGGTCCGATCACGATTGCGCCCACGATCGCGTTGATCGGACTGGCCTTGTTCAAGTTCGGGGCTCCGATCGCGGGACAGGACTGGTGGATCGGGGGCTCCGACGATCGCCTGGATCGTGCTCTTCTCCCAGGTGCTGCGGCGCGCGCACCGCGCGTTCGAGCTGTTCCCGATCTTGCTCGCGATCCTGGTGGCTGGGGTGGTCAGCTGCGCTGTGCACGGTGACGGGCGTCTTCCCGGGAGGGGCACCCGAGCCACGTCTCGACGCAGACCCTCGCGGAGACGCCCTGGGTTCGCGTGCCCCTCTGCCCTTCCCCTGGGGTTGGCCCCAGTTCGGCATGGCTGCGATCGTGGGGATGCTCGCCGGCTACCTGGCCTCGGTCGTGGAGCCGGATCGGCGACTACTACGCCTGCGCGCGCTTGGCCGGTGCACCGCCGCTGATCGGGAACTCGTGAACCGCGGAATCACCTTCGAGGGGATCGGCTGTCTGGTCGCCGGGATCTGGGGCACCGGGAACGGGACCACGAGCTACTCGAGAACATCGGCGCGATCGGGCTGACCCGGAGTCGGCAGTCGACGGGTGGTCCAGGCAGGCGCCACCCTGATGCTGCTGCTGGGCTTCGTCGCCAAGTTCGGCGGCCTGTTCACCACGATCCCAGGGCCCGTCGTGGGTGGAATGTACTGCCGTTCGGCATGATCGCGGCTGTCGGGCTCTCGAACCTGCAGCGGGTCGACCTCAACAGCTCTCGCGGAACCTGTTCATTCTGGGCTTCGCGTTCTTCATGGGGCTCAGCCTCCCGGTCTACTTCGAGGCGCGGCCGGTGGACTTCGAGCGTCGACAGGTCAACGACGTGCCCGAAGCCCTGCGTGAACTGGGCCTGAGCAAGGACGCCACCGTCGTCCAAGCGCAGGTCATGTTCGTGCACTTGACCGAGAGCGCGAAGAACCTCCAAGGACAGGACCCCGGGCGCGGAGGTCGCCTCGCAGCCGCGTTCGGCGCGGTCGTCGCTGCTCCTGAAGGCGCAGCGCCACCCAGCTTGTTCTGGTCAGCCCTCGCCAACCTGATCAACACGATCGGCAAGACCGGCATGGCCGTGGGCGCGTTGATCGCCCTCGTCCTCGACAACCTGATCCCGGGAACCCCTCGAGAGCGCGGCCTCGCCGTCGCGCACCACTGACGGAGCAGTTCATGCACAGCCAGGAAATGGTCGCCCTCTGCAAGCAGCACAGCATGTGGACCTGGAGCGCCGGGGAGAAGGTCGACCCGCTCCCGATCGCGAGCGCCGAGGGGATCTACCTCTACACCCCTGAGGGGCAGCGGGTGATCGACTTCAACAGCCAGCTCATGAGCGTGAACATTGGGCACCGGCACCCCAAGGTGCTCGAGGCCATGAAGCGCCAAATGGACACGCTGCTCTACACCTTCCCCGGCTCGGCGACCGAGGTTCGGGCGCGGGTCAGCAAGAAGCTCGCGGACCTCGTCCCGGGCGACCTGAACACGTTCTTCTATACCCTCGGCGGCGCCGAGGCCAACGAGAACGCGATCAAGGCCGCGCGTCAGTTCACCGGGCGGTTCAAGATCCTCAGCCGCTACCGCAGCTACCACGGCGCCACGAACGCGACCATGCAGCTCACCGGCGACCCGCGGCGCTGGGGCAACGAGCCCGGCATGCCCGGGGTGATCCGGGTCATGGACCCCCGCCCCTACGAGTTCAGCTTCGGCAGCACCCCCGAGGAGCAGACGGCGAACAACCTGCGCTACCTGGAGGAGGTGATCACCTACGAGGGTCCCCAGACGATCGCGGCCATGTTCATAGAGACGGTGACCGGGACCAACGGGATCCTGCCCCCGCCCCCGGGCTACCTGCAGGGGCTGCGGGCGCTGCTCGACAAGTACGGGATCCTGCTGGTGTGCGACGAGGTCATGTGCGGCTGGGGCCGCACGGGCAAGCTCTTCGCCTTCGAGCACGGCGGGATCGTGCCGGACATCGTCACCATGGCCAAGGGCCTCACCAGCTCGTACATCCCGCTGGGGGCCATGGCGGTCTCGGATCGGATCGCCGAGCACTTCCGCCACAACGTGTTCTGGGGCGGGCTGACCTACAACGCCCACGCCCTGGCGCTGGCCACCGCCGAGGCGGTGGTCGACGTCCTGATCGACGAGGGCATGGTCGAGAACGCGCAGCGCATGGGCGAGGTCATGCGCGGGGAAATGGACCGGCTGCAGGCCAAGCACCCCAGCGTGCGCGAGGGGCGGCAGATCGGGCTGTTCGGCATGATCGACGTGCAGAAGAACGCCCAGGGCGAGCCGATCGCGCCCTACAACGGCTCGCACCCGGCCATGGTCAAGCTCGGCAAGTTCTTCCGCGAGGAGGGGCTGTTCACCTTCATTCGCTGGGGCAGCTTCATGTGCAACCCGCCCCTGTGCATCACCGAGGAGCAGCTGCTCGAGGCCTTCGCGATCGTCGACCGCGGGCTCGAGATCACCGACGAGGCCTTCGAGGGCTGAGGTCCGGCCCCCTGGCGCGGGCCCGCGGGCGCGGCCACCCTGGAGCAGGAGGTGGCATGAGACGGCGACTGATCGAGGCCCTGGCGGCCGCGTGTGTGATCTGGTGCACGGGGTGCCCCAAGGACGAGCCGCAGCGGGCCACGCCCAACCCGGCCGGGGACTCGATCGTGCACGCGGGGAGCAAGGCCAAGCTCCAGACCGACATGATGACCCTGCGCAAGATGTGCGAGGCCTACTTCGCCAAGGAGGGCACCTGGCCCGCCTCGCTGGACGACGTGGTCGCGGCCAACCTCGTGCGGCCGGAGCAGACCTTGGACCCCTGGGGCAACCAGTACCTGATCGAGCAGCAGGGGAGCACGGTGCGCGTCTACACCCTCGGCGCCGACGGCGAGGAGGGCGGAACCGAGGCCGACACCGACTGGAGCACCGACGACCGGTGAGCTGAGGACCGGTTAGCAGCGTGCGGATCGGGCCCTACGCGATCGAAGGCCTCCTCGGTCAGGGCGGCATGGGGAGCGTCTACCGGGCCCGGGGGCCCGACGGCGACGTCGTGGCGCTCAAGGTGCTCTCCTCGACCTCCGACCCGCGCAAGGTCGAGCGCTTCTTGCGCGAGCTGCGCACCCTGAGCCAGCTCAGCCACCCGCACCTGGTCGAGGTGCGGGACGTGGGTCGCGACGGCGAGGCCCCGTACCTCGCCATGCGCCTGGTCGAGGGCGAGACCCTCGCGGCGCGCCTCGCGGCCGACGGCGCGTTGCCCGTCCCCGCGGCGCTGGAGATCGCGCGCGCGCTGGCTGCGGCCCTGGCCTACGCGCACCGCCAGGGCGTCGTGCACCGCGACGTGAAGCCCGAGAACGTGCTCCTCGGCCACCACGGCGAGGTCCGGCTCACCGACTTCGGCCTCGCCCGGGACGAGGAGGCGGTCGAGCAGCGGCTGACCCTCAGCGGCGCGGCCTTGGGGACCCCCGGCTACTGGGCGCCGGAGCAGGCGCGGGGCGCGCGAGACGCGCTCGGGCCGCCGACCGACGTCTACGGGTGGGGAGCCACCCTCTACGCCATGCTCACCGGAGAACCGCCGCAGCAGGTGGAGTCCCTGGCGCAAGCGATCGCGCTCAGCGCCGAGCCGGTGGCGCCGCCCTCGACGGTGCGCGGCGACGTGCCGCGCTGGCTGGAGCGGGTGTGCCTGCGTTGCCTGGCCCCCGACCCCGAGGCCCGCTTCGCCTCGGCGGTCGAGCTCGAGCGCGCGCTGACTCCGCGCAGGCGCCGGGGGGCGCTGCTGGGGGCGCTGGTCGCCGCGACGCTCCTGGCCTGCGGGGCGGCGGCGTGGGTGGCCAGCGCGCGGTGGACGGGGACGCCGCCCGAGGTCGCGGGGGTCGAGGAGGTGCGGCGGAGCCTGGCGGCGGAGGACTACGCGCGGGCGGAGGAGCTGGCCGGCGCCGCCCTCGCCCGCGAGCCGGAGCGCGCCGAGCTCTACCTGCTGCGGGGGGAGGCGCGCTTCGAGCTGCGCCACCTCGAGGACGCGGAGCTCGACCTGCGGCGCGTGCTGAGCCTGGCCCCAGGGACGCCGCGTGCGGAGCAGCTCCTGGGTGTCGTGCTCGCCTCCCAGCAACGGATCGAGGAGGCCGAACCCCTCCTGCGCCGCGCGCTGGAGCGCGACCCCGACGCACCGGACGTCCACGTGGCGCTGGGCTACGTGGCGCTCCTGACCGGGCGTCTGAGCGAGGCCCTCGCCTGCGCCGACGCGGGGTTGGCGCGGGGGCCGAAGCGCCGTTGGCCCGCCCACCGCCTGCGCGGACAGGTGCTCGCCCAGCGAGGGGACTTCAGCGCGGCCCAGGCCGAGTTCGAGCTCGCGTTGGCCGAGGAGCCTCGACACCTGGGGATCCTCCTGGCCTACGCGGTCACGCTCAACTCCCTGGAGCGCTACGCCCAGGCCGAGGCGGCCCTGAGCACGGCGCTCGAGGTGGATCCCCGCGAGCGCCTGGCCCGCGAGCTGCGGGTCAAGGCGCGCGAGCTCGACGGCGACGTCGCGGGCGCGTTGGCCGACCTGCGCGCGCTCTACGAGCTGGACCCCAGCGCGGACCGAGCGCGGGCCCTGGGCATGAAGCTGTTCGAACTCGGACAGCACCCGGAGGCGCTGGCGGTGCTCGAGTCGGCCAAGGCCCTGGCCCCCACCGACCCCGAGCTGCTGAGCATGATCGGGGTCGTGCACGGGGCCATGGGCAACCCGCGCGCGGCGCTGGCGGCCTTCGAGCTGACCCTCGCGCTCGACCCGCGCAACCAGCGCGCGCTGCGCAACATGGCCTTCGCGCACAGCGAGCTCGGGACCCCCGAGCTCGCGAAGCGGGACCTCCTGCAGCTGCTCGAGCTCTACCCCGAGAACCTCAGCGGCAGGCTGGCGCTGGGGTTGGTCCTGGTCGAGCTCGACGAGCTGGACGACGCGGTGACCCTCCTGCGCGAGACCCTGCCCTTGGCGCCGCGGGATCCGGAGCTGCACCTGCAACTGGGGGTCGCCCTCTGCAAGCGCGGCGAGCTGCGCGAGGGGTTGCTGGCCTACGACCGCGGGATCGAGTGCGCGCCCGGGAACCTCGAGCTGCGCTCGCGGCGGGCGTCGCTGCGGGCCGAGCTGGAGGACTTCGCGGGGGCGCTCGAGGACAGCGAGCGCGTGCTCGCGGCGCGGCCGGAGCACGTCGAGGCCCACGTCTCGCGCAGTCTGGCGCTGATCGGGCTCGAGCGACTCCCGGAGGCGCTCGAGACCCTGGAGCGGGCCGTCGGCCTGGCGCCCACCCTGTCGACGGCCTGGGGCTGCCTGGGGCGGGTGCTGCGCCTGCTCGGTCGACTCCCCGAGGCCAAGCGCGCGCTCGATCGAGCCCTCGAGCTCCAGCCGAGCTTCGACTTCGCTCGCTTCCAGCGCGCGCAGGTGCTGCGCGCGCTCGGTCTTCCCCGCGACGCGCTGGCGGACCTCGAGGCGTTGGTGCGCGCGGGGAAGACCTCGCGGCTGGTGCGCCAGGAGCAGGTGATCTGCTGGCTGTTCGTGGGCGAGCTCGAGCCCGCGGGCGCCACCCTCGAGGGCCTGCTGCGCGAGCGCCCCAACGACCCCGAGCTGCGCGGGCTGCAGGTGCAGTGGTTCGCCCTGAGCGGTCGCCATGAACAGGCGATCAGCCTCGCGGACCAGATCCTCGCGCGGCACCCGCGTCAGGTCGAGGCCCTGCAGTTCGCCTGCCTGGCTGCCCTGGAGCTCGGGCGCCACGAGCGGGCGTTGGCCTACAGCGACGGACTCATGAGCCTCGGCGGCGGCTCGCCGCGCCCGTGCGTGATCCGCGCCACGATCCTGCACGCCATGGGGCGCACCGCCGAGGCCAAGCAAGCCCTGGACGAGGCGCTGCGCCGCGCGCCGCGCGACGTCGCCACCTACTCCTTGCGCGCCAAGATCTCGGCCCAGCTCGGCGACTACCCGGCTGCGCTCGCCGACTGCGCGAGGGCGCAAGAGCTCGACCCGCGGGACGCCCACGCGATCCTGGCGGAGGGCGAGGTCCTCGCCCTGCAGGGGGACGCGGCGGGGGTCGCGCGCTGCCTGGAGCGGGCGCGCCCGCTGCTGCACACCCCGGTCCAGCGCGAGCGCTACGAGGCGCTGGTCGGAGCTGCGGGCGAGGACGAGGGGAGCGGGCGGTGAGGGTCGTGGCGATCAGCGACACCCACGGGCTGCACGAGGAGCTGGAGCTCCCCGCCGGCGACGTGCTGATCCACGCGGGGGACTACTCGCGGCAGGGCGTGCTCGCCGAGTTCGAGGCGTTCTGCGCCTGGTTCGCGGCGCAGCCGTTTCGGCACCGGATCCTCGTGGCGGGGAACCACGACGTGATCCTCGAGGCGCAACCGGACCTGTGTCGCGCGCGGCTGCCGGCGGGGATCACCTACCTCCTCGACCAGGCGGTGACCCTGGACGGGGTGCGCTTCTACGGGGCGCCGTGGACCCCCGAGTTCTGCCGCTGGTCCTTCATGCGCGACCGAGGGGCGCCCCTGCGCGAGGTGTGGGACCGGATCCCGGCGGGGGTGCAGGTCCTGATCACCCACGGTCCGCCTTACGGGCACGGCGACCACGTGCCGGGCTTCCTCGGGCGGCCGGGGCGCGCGGTAGGTTGCCTGGAGCTGCTCCAGGCGGTGCGGCGGGTGGAGCCGGAGTGGCACGTGTTCGGGCATATCCACGAGGGCTACGGGATCACCCGCTCCGACGAGCTCCCGCGCACCCAGTTCGTGAACGCCGCGCTCTGCGGCGAGGACTACGCCTCGACGCGGCCGCCGCTCGTGTTCGACGTCGAGCCGCGGGCCTGACGGGTCAGGGCTCCCGCCGCCACTGCGGGGTCCCCCGCCCGGCGAGCACGCGGAACCCGGCCTCGACCTCCGCCGGGCGCCCGCCGACCCGCCAGCCCTGATCCGTGAGCTCGAGCGGCGGCGGCGGCGCGCCCAGGTCGAGCAGGAGCCGGGTCTGGCCCTCGGTCACGGTCAGCCCCGCGCGGTGCAGGTCCACGGGCAGCCCGCCGCGCCACAGCGGGGGGCCGGGGGTCGGCACGGGCAGGGCCAGCCGAGCCTCGACCCGAGCCGCGCGGTCGAGGACCTCGGGCTCGACGTAGGCCGCGGCGCAGTCGCGCAGGATCAGGGTCCAGGGGCCGCCGCTCCACTCCAGGGCGTAGATCATGACCTCCAGGCCCAGCGCGAGCTCCAGGCGAGGCGGCGCGCCAGGCCGCGCAAACAGCGCCCAGCCGTCCAGGTCGTAGGACTGCCCGTTGACGTCGAGGGAGGGGAGCACGCGCTGAGCCTACCCCGGCCGCTCGCCACACGGGCGCCCGCCGGCGGGGAGGGTTACCCTCGAAGCATGGCGCGCGCCTCGCTCCTGGCTCTGCTCCTGCTCCTGCTCCTGCCCTCGCTCACGGGGTGCAGCGTGTTCCTCGAGGGCGCCTCCCTCGACGAGAAGCGCGCGTCGCTCCTGGCTCACCCGGAGCACACGCTCGGAGGGAGCTCGCCCCGGACCTACGTGCGCGAGCGGATCGCGCTCCTGGTGCAAGGGACGTTCCTCCCCGACGGCGCCTTCGCGATCGAGAGCAACGGGACCGCGGTGGCGGTCAGCGCCGACGGCTACTTCCTCACCGCCGGGCACTGCGTGGAGGGCGACCGCCCGCTGTTCCTGGCCCCGGCGCCGCTGATCGCCTTCGACGCCGAGGCGCTGCTCCCGGCCCGGGTCGTGTGGCGCGCGCCGGACTGCGACCTGGCCCTCGTGCACGCGCCGCTGCGCAGCGCGGCCTACGTGCAGGATTGGCCTCGCGCGCCGCGGGCCGGAGCGGCGGTCCTCGTGGGTGGCTTCCCGGGTAAGGCCTACGCCGTGCTCTCGGCCGGCGCGGTGCTCGAGGTGCGGCACTGCGCCTGCGAGGGGGCGGTGGTCGAGGTGCACCACGACGCGCCGGTGCGCCGCGGCGACAGCGGCGGACCCGTGTTCGACGCGGAGGGGGTGTTCCTCGGGATCAACGTGGAGGGGATCTACCACTGGCCGTGGCTCGAGCTCACCGCCAAGGCGCTCCTGCCCGACGCCGAGTCGCTCCAGGCGCGGATCGAGGCCGATCGCTGGGTCGCCTGGCGGCGCCTGCGGTGAACCCACGCGTCCCCTCCTCAGGCTCCGGCCCCGGGTGGGCCTCGCCCCTCGGCTCGCAGCGGGGGGCCCCGAGCGGCAGCGGGCGCCCCGACCTGCGCGGCTCCGACTCGGCGGTGTCGCGCTCGGTGGGGCGCTACCGGCTCGAGCGCGAGCTGGGGCGTGGCTCGTTCGGCGTCGTCTACCTCGCGCGGGCCGACGGCGGAGAGCCGGTCGCGCTCAAGGTCCTGCTCGACGTGCGCGACCCGGAGCAGCTCGCGCGCTTCGAGCGCGAGGGCGAGCTCGCCGCGCGGCTCGACCACCCGGCGATCGTCCGCGTGCGCGCCCGCGGCGTGGAGCAAGGGCGCCCGTGGCTGGCCTTCGACTACTGCCCGGGGGAGACGCTCCGGGAGCGCCTGCAGCGCGGACCGCTCCCCGTGGAGCAGGCGCGAGAGCTCGTGGACCGGGTCGCCGCCGCGCTGGAGCACGCCCACGCGCGGGGGGTGATCCACCGCGACCTCAAGCCCGCCAACGTGCTCCTCGACCTCCACGGGCGTCCCCACGTGACCGACTTCGGCCTGGCCCGGGACAGCAGCCGCGGCGCGGGGCTGACCCGCAGCGGCGACGGGCTGGGGAGTCCGCTCTACATGCCGCCCGAGCAGTTCTCGGACGCCAAGCACGTCGACGCGCGGGCGGACGTCTACGCGCTGGGGCTCCTGCTCTACGAGGCGCTGACCGCCCGCCAGCCCTTCGAGGGGACGACGGTGCTGGAGATCGCCCAGGCGATCCAGGCGGGGAACGCCGTGCCCCTCGCGGCCCGGCGGGGGGACCTCCCGCCGCCGCTGGTGGCGGCGTGCGAGCGCGCCTGCGCCCGCGAGCGCGACGAGCGCTTCCCCAGCGTGCGCGCGTTCCGCGAGGCGCTCGCCGCGCCCGCTCCTCGGGCGCGGGCGGCGGACCGGGGTGAGGCGCCGCGTCGCTCGGCGGCGCCCCTCGTGCTGGCTGGGGTCGCCGTCGGCCTGGCGCTGGCGGGGCTCGCGGTGGTCCTCGGGAGCCTGGGGCAGCGGGGGCTCGCGGCGCAGGCGCGCCTGGACGAGGCGCGCACCCAGCTCGCAGCCGGAGAGCTGGCGGGGGCCCAGCGCGCCTACGCCCAGGCGCAGGCCGCGGGGCTCGAGGACCCGGAGCTCGCGGCCGACCTGCAGGCGGCCTCTGCGCTCGAGGCGGCGGAGCAGGCCCTCGCCGTCGGCGACCTGGGGCCTGCGCGGCATGTGCTGTCCGCGCCCACTCCCGCGGCCCTCGCGCGTCGCCGCGCGGCGCTGGAGCGCGGGCTGCTCGCCCACGAGGTGGACCTCAGCGACGCGCTCGCGGTGGAGCGCGTCGTGCGCGCGCTGCGCGAGGGGGGCGGTGGCCCTGAGCGGGACGTCCTCGCGCAGCGCCTGCTGGAGCGCGCTCGTCAGCGCTCGCGCGAGCGCGCGAGCCTCGAGGACGTGCTCGCGCTGCTCGAGCCCGCCGCCCAGGTCGTGAGCGCCCAGGCGCTGCGCGACGAGGTCGCGCTCGAGGTCGCGAGCGTGCACTTCCGCCGCGGGCGGCTCGCCGAGGCCACCGCCCTCGCTCAGCGCTTGCGCGCGCGCCCGGGACGGATCGGGCTCCAGGCCCGCTACGTCGCGGCCTACGGCAAGGTGTGGCAGGACCCGCTGCAGGTCGAAGGGCTGGAGGAGCTGCGCGCGCTCGGCGAGCTCGACCCCGAGGGTCCGGTCGGGCTCAACGCGAGCGCGGTCTACAACTCGCACCACGGGGACAACGCGCGGGGCGAGCGCCTCGCCGCGCGCGCGCTGGAGCTCGACCCCGGCTACGTCGACGCGCACATTAGCCTCGCGTTCTGTCGCAACGACCAGGTGTTCACGACCGGGGACCGGGGCTTCCTGGACGCCTCGCTGGCCGCCTCGAGCGCGGCGATCGAGCTCATGCCCGACCACCCGCGGGCCTACCTCGCGCGGGCCTACGCCCTGGGGAACCAGGGGCAGCGTCAAGCGACCCTCGACGCCTACGATCAGGTCATAGCCCTCACCGAGCCGCGGCCCATGGCGCGCGCGCTGCGCCAGCGAAGTCAGCACCGCTTCGCGGGCGGCGACACGCAGGGCGCCCTCGAGGATCTGGGGCGCGCGATCGAGCTCTACCCGCGCGACGGCGAGGCCTACGCGCTGCTGGGAGTGCTCTACGAGCGGCTGGGCCGGGGCGAAGAGGCGGACGGGGTGTGGCGTCGTGGGTGGGAGAGCGCGCGGCGTGAGTTCGAGGTCGCGGTCCAGCGCCTCGCGCAGCGCGCGCCCCGGTTGACGGAGCGGATCGCGCGCGCGCTGCGTTGATACGCCTGGGGAGGATCGAACTCCCAGCCTGCGGTTTAGAAGACCGCTGCTCTATCCAATTGAGCTACAGGCGCGCAGGGGGAGGGGCTCCCCGGCGGTAGTCTGACACGCCCAAGGACGGGTGTGCACGCCTCAGGTGTCGTCCGGCCCGCGCGGCGCCGGGTCCGCGGCGCGCACACGGTCGAGCTCGCGGGTCAGGCGCTCGGCCAGCTCGCGGAGGTCCGGCGGCGGCTCGGTCTCGCTCCCGCGCTGCAGGGCCACGAGCAGCCCGGGCGCTTCGCGGAAGCACAGCGCCCACTGGGGTCCGTTCTCGAGCACCGTGACCTCGAGCAGGGGCGCGGCGGCGCGGGGAAGCTCGTGGGGCCGCCGGCTCAGCCAGGTACGGGTGGAGATCCGCAGGGGCCCGCGGCCCTCGAGGCGGAGCTCGACGCGCACGCTCCCCAGCCACAGCAGGAGCAGGCCGGCGCAGACGAGACCTCCCGTCAGCGCGTGCCCTTCGAAGGCCTCGACGGAGCGGGGCAGTGCGACCACCGAGCCCGAGGCCAAGGCCCCGTAGAGCAAGGTTCCCCCGGCGCCCAGCAGGAGGAGCCCCCCGATCAGGCGCTCGGGGGCCAACGGGCCGCGGGACACCTCGAGTTGGACGCCCTCGGGCTCCGCGACGAGCCGCCAGGACGACCCCATGAGCTCGCGCCGCAGGAGCCGCACGTGGCCCCCGCGCGCGCCAGCCGCGCGGTAGCGCTGGCTGGCGAGCTCCAGGGGGAGCGCGCAGGCGGCGAGCAAGGTCGCGACGCCGAACACGCCGCTGAACACGACGCCGGTCGCGCGCACGATCGCCAGGGGCCAGGGGCGGTTCGGGAGCAGGGTCCATGCGGCCCAGCAGAGGGCGGTGCCCGCGGCCAGGAGCGCGAGGAGGGGAGCTCGGCGCGCGATCGTGAACCAGGGAGCCGGGGGGGCGTCGTCGTCGTTCACGGGGCGGTCGCGGGGTCGTCGTGCGGCGGGAGCGTGGGTCCGCGCGAAGGCGCGGAAGGGCCCCTCGGCGAGGGAGGGGCGGGGCGGCGCACCGGACACCGAGGCTCCGCCCAGCGGGGGCGCGCTGAGGGGGAGGGGAGGCCGGCGCCGCCGAGGCGCCGAGGGCGCAAAGGGAACGCAGAGGCTCCGCCAGGCGCCCCCGTTCCGGCGAGCCAAAAAGGCAGGAGGGCTTCGCTCACGCGAGCGCGGGTGGATCCTGGGGACGGAGCGTAGGTTCGGCGGTGGGTGGGGTGCACCCCCGAAGCATGCAGAGGCCGTGTCGTGTCTGCCAGTCCGTGCGTCTCCTCGCGGAGGTCGTACGGGCAAGACTTGCCCAACGGCGCCCAGGAGCGGTTCACCCTGGGGGCGGTTTAGGCCGTAACTCCTGACGCTGCGTGGGCTCCGCGCTTGCACGAGGCCCGGAGGAAGGAGGCGGTCATGCAGCGACTGCTCGGTGTCTTGGTCCTGGTGTGGGCGACGAGCGCGCAGGGCGGTGAGTTCGTCGGGGCGTGGAAGGTGGTGGAGGGCCCCGACGTCGGGCAGGCACGCACGCTGGTCGAGCGAGGCGGCCAGTTGGTGCTCGCGGCGCCGCCGCGGCTCTCCGGCGCGAGGTCGCGACCCCTGTCGGGGTCGAGCCTCGGGCGGCGGGCCGAGCTCTCCGCTGAGCCGCGTCGGGGGGCGACTCAGATCCTCGAGGAGCGCGACGCCGAGGGGACGACGGTGCGCGCCTCGCTGCGCCTGGTGGGGGACGGTCCCTCGCGGCGGATCCAGGCGCGGTTCCTGCGCGACGGGGCCCTGGTGCGCCGCGAGACGTGGGCCCTGGCGCGCTCGGCGCGGGTCGAGATCCTCGAGGTCACGCCCCAGCGCGGCTACGACCCCAAGGACGACGGGCCGCTGCAGGTGCGGGTCGCGGTGCGCAGCCCCGAGGCGCACCGGCTCCGCGTGCGGATCGAGCTCCCCGACGAGCGCGGGCCCCGGCTCGAGTTCTACCGCGAGGTCCTGGGAGGGGCCGAGCCGCTGACGCTCTCGTCCACCGAGCGGGGGAGGGTGCGCGCCGGGGAGGTCGTGGTCGAGCTCGCGGGGCGCGACGACACCGCGGCCCGCCGGATCCTCCTCGGCGGGAGCTATCGCCTGGTGGCGGAGCTCGACGAGGGCGCAGACCCCCTCGATCGCGACGAGGCGTCGGTGACCTTCGCGGCGCCGCGCTCCGAGCACCTGGTCCCGCAGTGGAAGCCCGGCACCTTCGCGGACATTCACGGGCAAGAGGTCTACGCCGTCCCGCCCGACGCGACCCAGCGTCAGCGCGACCTGAGCCGCGACTTCGGCTTGATCTACAGCCGGACCCCGAGCCCCGAGACCTCCTTGCCCCTCGACGAGTTCGCGCGTCGGCTGTCCCTCGCCGCGGGGGTCGTGATCGACACCCACGGGTACGAGGAGGGGGTGTTTGGCTACGTCGCGGGCGACGAGGAAGAGCACGACGGAGACCGGGTGCAAGAGATCGACTCGTCGCGCCTGAACGGCGCGCTGCCCGAGGCGTTCCAGGGCAAGTCGCTCAAGGACGTGCACTTCGTCGTGATCTACGCCTGCAGCACGGGGGCCGGCGCCTTGCCCGGGACCCTGATCCGCCGCGGCGTCGACCTCGTGGTGGCCTTCTCTCAGCCGGTCGTCACCTCGGTGGGCCCGCACTACACCCGGCGCCTGTTCGCCGACCTCAGCGGCCAGGGCGACGCCGCCCAGCCCGAGGACGGTGTGCGCTCCCTGGGCTGGGCCGCCCGGGAGGCCGCTGCGTTCGCCGACGAGCGCTACTGGGCGGAGTACCTCTCGAAGCACGCGCCGAAGCTCGAGGGCGCGTGGCGGCGCCGCCTGCGCGAGTCGATCGTGATCCGCACCGCGCCGGGGATCGACGCGACCGCCGAGCGAGCCAACCCCGCGCGCTACGGCAACAGCACCAACTGAGGGGGGACCCCGTCCAACCCCGACCCCCCTCGACGGGTCGCGCGGCGCGCAGCATGGGGCTGCACGTCGCGCGGCCCGGCGTTCGTGTGGGAGCTCCGCTCGGAGCGTCGTCCTGCGCCGAGGGCGGCGCGCGACGGCGCGGTCGGCGCTCACGCGGGAGTGGGGTGCGTCTCAGGCGAGGGAGGTCGCGGAGGTCGTACGGGCAAGTCTTGCCCGCTCGTGCCCAGGTGCGGTTCAGCGCCTGCCAGACGGCGCGCACAAGTCGTCTGGGCGGGGGTGGCCTGGGGCTTGCTCCGTGCAGCGGGACGAAGGAGGAACGTCATGAGTCGTTGGAGTTCGCTGGTGTGGGTGTGGGTGGCGTGCGCGTTGACGGCGACCGCCGGAGGGTTCTCGGGGCGCTGGCAAGTCGCCCAGGGCTTCGACCGAGGCGCGCGGCGCGGGCTGGTCGAGCGCGAGGGCGAGCTGGCGTTGATCGGTCCGCCCGAGATCCCCGGGCTGGCGGGGCGGGTGCTGCGCGGCCCGTATCAGGGCGACCGCGCCGAGCTGGACGCCGAGGCCCAGCGTGGCGCGGTGCAGCTCCTCGAGGGAGGCGAGGTGCAGGGGGGCGCCTTCCGCGTGTCCCTCACTCTGCGGCGACGTGGCGAGGCCAGGGAGGTCGTGGCGCGCTACCTGGCCGACGGACGGCTCGTCGCCCAGGAGCTCTGGGTCCAGGCGCGGGAGCCCCTGGTCGAGGTGCTCGAGGTCCTGGCGCCCGCCGACTACGACCCCAAGGAGCACGGCCCCCTGCGTGTGCGCTGGCGACTGCGCGGGAAGGAGTCGCGCCGAGCGCGGCTGCGGGTCGAGCTCCCCGACGAGGACGGGGGGCGCTACACCCACTACTACGAGGCCCTCGGCGGGGGCAGCGCGCCCTTGACCGTGGTGACCGAGGACCTCGGCGCCGTGGCCCCCGGCGAGCACGTGCTCGAGCTCTCGGGACGCGACCAGACCAAGGCCAAGCGGATCCTGCTCAGCGGCGGCTACCGCGTGGTGCTCGAGCTCCCCGAGGTCGAGGAGGAGCTGGGGCGGGACGAAGCCGGGTTCAGCGTGGCCAGGGCTCGCGCCGAGCACCTGGCGCCTCAGTGGCTCTATCGCAAGGGCACGGACCTGATCGGCGACGAGCGCTGGATGCCTTCCGCGGACGCCTCGCAGATCCAGCGCGATCTGGCCAAGGGCCTGACGGGACTCGCGGGGCGCACGCCGCCGATCGAGACGAGACGGCTCACGCCGGAGCAGTTCGCGACGCGCATGGCTCGGGCCGCGGACGTGGTGATCAAGACCCACGGCAACGAGCAGGGGGTCGGGACCTATGTGTCGACCGATCCCAAGGAGGTGATCGAAGTCAAGGCCCACGTGGGGTATGTCGACGAGGCGTCGCTGCGTCGCGCGTTGCCTCGGGGAGACGAGCTCAAGGACCTCCACGTCGTGTTCGTGTGGGCTTGTCTGGCGGGGAAGAGCACGCTGCCCCAGACCTTGGTCGCCCGGGGAGCGGACGTCGTGGTGGCCTTCGACCAGGAGATCGCCGCGGGCGCCTCGAACGCCTACTTCACCCGACTGTTCGCCGACCTCAGCGGACGCCGGGGCAGCGCGGTGCCGCCGGCGGACGCGGTGCGCTCGTGGGGGTGGGCCGCGCGGGAGGCCGCGGTGTTCGCGGACGCTGGCTACGCGAAGGAGCTCGAGCGGATCGGGTATGACCCGCAGGCGATCGAGGACTTCCGCCACCGCTTGCGCGACTCGATCGTGATCAAGACCGCGCCTGGGATCGACGCGGACAAGGAGAAGGGCTACCCGGTGCGCTACGGCAACTCCACCAACTGACGCGGAGGGGAGGGGGCGAGGACGGGCCTCGCTCCCTCTCGTCCACGCGCGGCGTGGACCTACTGCGGGCGACGGTGACGCGCGCTGGGCGGGATCGCGATCCGGCTGCTGGAGCGGGTGCCGGGGCGGGCGTAGCGGCCGCTCGTGTTCTCGCGGGGCGGATCGAGGGGCTGCGCCCCGAGCTCCCCCGCGAGCTGCGCCGCGAGCCGCACCTTCGTGCGCGCGAGGAGCTCGAGGTTCGCGTGCAGCGCGTCGGGGAGGAAGGGTTCGCGGACCGCGAGCGCGGGCACCATGCACTGGCGCAGCTCGACGATCGTGCCCCCGTCGTCCGAGGGGAGGCTGACCGCGGTCAGGTGCGCCTGCTCGGCGTTGAAGCGCGCCAGGGCTTCGGGGAGGCGCGCGTCGGCCTGGGGCAGCCAGGACACCCGCATGGCCACGGTCAGGAGCCCGGCCCCGGCGGGGGACCAGCGGAAGTCGGCGGGGAGGCGGCCCACGCCCAGCACGTCGAGGCGCACCACGAGGTCGTCGGCGGTGGCGCGGACCTGGTAGCCCAGCGCTTCGAGGGCGGCGACGAGCCCCGGGCGGACCTCGTCGATCCGTCCCGCGGCGCGGCGAGGGTCGTACTCGAAGCGCCCGGTCATCACTCGCTCCTGGCGGGCCTCTAGGCTTACGGCTCGGGGAAGACGATCACCTCGTCGACGAGGCCGTATCCCTTGGCCTCCTCGGCGGACATGAAGAAGTCGCGGTCGGTGTCGGTCTCGATCTGGGGCACGTCCTTGTCGGCGTGGTGGCCCAGGACCTTGTTCAGCACGGCCTTGAGCCGCTTGATCTCGTCGGCCTGGATCTCCACGTCGGCGGTGGTGCCGTAGGTGCCACCCCAGGGTTGGTGGATCATGATCCGGGCGTGGGGCAGGGCGTAGCGCTTGCCCTTGGTCCCGGCGGCGAGGAGCACCGCGCCCATGGAGGACGCCTGCCCCAGGCAGTAGGTGGCGATGTCGCAGCTAATGAACTGCATGGTGTCGTAGATCGCCAAGCCGGCGGTCACCGAGCCACCCGGGCTGTTGATGTAGATCGAGATGTCCTGGGACTTGTTCTCGAACTGCAGGTAGAGCAGCTGGGCAATGATCACGTTCGCGGACTGATCGGTGACCTCGGAGCCGAGGAAGATGATCCGCTCCTTGAGCAGCCGGCTGTAGATGTCCCAGCTGCGCTCACCTTGTCCAGTCCGCTCGATCACGACCGGAATGATGCTGTTGAAGAGCTCACCCTTGGGCGGCGTGTCCATGCTTGCCTCCGCGGGGAAGTATACCCTCGGTGTCGGTCGGGGGGAGGTTCGCGTGAGCGGGAGATCGGGGAGGGGCGGCGGGTCCTCTGCTCGCGATCCGGCTCCGGTCCCTGCGGTCCGGACGGGCCCTTAGGGGCCGCCTGCTCCGAGCTCGGCGGCGACGGCGAGGCCGCGCGCGAGGGCCTCCTCGGGGGTCTGGACCTCCCCCCTGCGCTGGGCGTCGCGCACGCGGTCCAGGATCGGGCCGAAGTGCCGGCCTGGCTTCAGCCCTGCGCGCTGGAGGTCGGCGCCCATGAGCAGGGGCGGGGCGAACAGCCCGGCGGGGCTCGGGTCCTGGGCGTAGCTCGCGCGCAGCGCGCGGGCGGCCTCTGCCGGGGCCGGATCCTCGCCCCGGGCGACGAGCAGGGCGTGGGCCACGTCGGGGACGTGCTCCCAGGCGCCCTCGGCCATGGCGCGCTTCTGCTCGGCGAGCGGCGCGTCCAGGAGCCCCGGCAGCGCGTGCACACCGGCCGCGATCCCCAGCGCGCCCTCGCGCTCCTTGTTGGAGGCGCGGAGCCGGCGCAGCGCGCCCTCGATCGCGGGGACGTCGAGCTGGGCCAGGAGCCCGGCCAGGGTGGCGACCAGCGGCGCGTCGACCGGGAGCGAGCCCAGGGTGCGGTGGGGCAGCTCCAGGTCCGTGAGCTCCGGGAACAGCTCTCCGAGCACCCCCAGCTCGGCGCACAGCGCGACCCCGCGCGCGCGGGTGGGCTTGCTCAGGATCTTGAGCAGCTCCCCCCACAGGCGCTCGGGGGCCACCTGGCTCAGGTCGTGGACGTGGAGCTTGATCGCGGCCGCGGTCTCGGGGGCGACGTCGAAGCCCAGCGCCGCGGCGAAGCGCGGGGCGCGCAGGATCCGCAGCTTGTCCTCGGCGAACCGGGCCTCCGGGTCGCCGATCGCGCGGACCACCCGCCGGCGGAGGTCGGTCTGCCCGTCGACGAAGTCGAGCACCTCGTCGGCCAGGGGGTCGTAGAACAGCCCGTTGATCGTGAAGTCCCGGCGCAGGGCGTCTTCCCGCGGGTCCGTGAAGCGCACCGAGTCCGGGCGGCGACCGTCGGTGTAGGTGCCGTCGGCGCGGAAGGTCGCGACCTCGAGCTCCTCTCCGCCCAGGCGCACGAGCACGATCCCGAACTGGGCGCCCACCGCCTTGGTGCGCTTGAACGCGCGCTGGACCTGCTCGGGGCGCGCGTCGGTGGCGACGTCCACGTCGTTGGGCTCCCGGCCCAGGAGCCGGTCGCGCACGCAGCCCCCGGCGAAGTAGGCCACGTGCCCCAGCTCGCGCAGGCGCTCTACCACTCGCTTCCCCGCGACCTCGGCCGGCGTGTCGCTCCTCACCCGGGCCCTCCTCTGCCGCCGCGCACTATACGGCGGGCGCCCCCTCGCCGACCGTCCCAGCGGGCCGAGCTGTCGCGGACACTAGCGCCGACGGGGGCGGCCTCCGCCCTGGGGCGGGCGTCCGCCGCCCTGAGGGGGGCGCCCGCCTTGTGGAGGCTGTCCACCCTGCGGGGGCTGGCCGCCCTGGGGGGGCTGTCCGCCCTGCGGGCGCTGTCCGCCCTGCTGCTGCCCTTCGCCTGGGCGCGGGCCAGCGGGGAGCACGTAGTTCCCGTTCCGGTCCTGCGGGAGGGGCTCGCCGTCGGGGCCGAGCGGAATCCCGTCGCGGTCGAGGGGGATCATGACGCCGTCGGGCGCGCGCAGGACCCCGCGGCTGTCGTACTCCAGGGGCCGGCCGTCGGGGCCCACGACGACCGCGCGCTTGCGCGGCTCGGGCTGCGCGGGCGGGGCGTCGGCGGGGATCGGGACGACGTGCTCGGGGCGCCAGGTCGGACGCGGGAGGTTCAGGTCGTCGACCGCGAACGCCTGCAGGTCCACGCTGCCCCCGACCCGGACCTGCGCGATCGCGCGCAGGTCGTCGGGGAGCTTGGTCGCCATGGCGAAGACCGGCGCATGCCCGAAGCCCTGAGTGATCGTGAGGCCCGCCTCGCCGTGGTGCACCCGGAGCACGACCCAGGCGGGGGTCGGCCAGCGGTCGATCCCGTAGTCCTGAGCGAGCCCCTCGACGCTGCAGCGGGTGGCGGTCAGCACGCGGGTCTGGGACGCGCGGCCCGTGCGGTCGGTGAGCCGCAGCTCCAGCGCCTCAGAGCCTCGGGGGGCTCGCGGGACGTAGATCGCGAGCGCGCCCTCTTCGAAGGGGCTCGTCGCGCCTCGCTCGACGCGGCGGGTGCCCGCGAGCCAGCGGGGCGGGGTCTGCCCCTCCAGGCGCAGGACCGTGGCCAAGCCGTGGGCCAACGCCAGGGGAGTGTTGTCGGGGTAGACCACCTGGAAGTAGCCCACGATCGGCGCGAGCTGGGGGCGCAGGAGCAGCCCCAGGAGCGACGCCTCGACCCGCTGGACCGCCTTCTCGCAGCGCTCGCGCGCGAGGAGGAGCTGCGTGTCCTCGAGCCCTCCCGGCGCGTCCAGGCGCTCGGCGAGGTCGAGCAGCGCGTAGAGGCTCGCGGCCTCGAGCTCCGGGCGCGGGTCGGTCAGCCAGCGCGGCTCCGGCAGCCGCGCGGGCGAAGCCAGCCGCGTGCGGGCGTAGCCGGAGAGCACCTCCAGGGCGGCCACGTCCAGGGCGAGCTCCTGCAGCGGCTGCAGCGGTCCCGAGCGCAGCTCCAGGTCCTCGAACAGCGCGCGCGCCGCGTCCGCGTCGTAGGCGTCGCCGGCGCTGAGCAGCCCGGTCTGGAGGCGCCGACTGGAGATCGGGTTCAGGGCGTGGACGACCTGGCTCACCGCCTGGCAGCGCTCCTCGCGGGCCTCCGGGTCGCCCAGGGGGCGGGACTCGGTGAGGCTCTGCTGGAACAGCTCCTCCAGGCTGGGTCGTGGGTCCGCGAAGTCTCCCAGGGCGTCCAGGAGCTGCTCCGTGGCCCCGAGGATCACCTGCTCCGCGTCGTCGAGGTGCACGTCGTCGGCCTCGTAGAGCGCGTCGAGCTCCTCGCGCAGCCGCGCGCTGAGCTTGCGGGCCAGGGCGAGGTTGTCCAGCGCGCCGCGCAGCTCCTGACCCAGCCGCCCCACCCGCTCCCGGGGGCTGAGCTCCGGGTCCAGGGTCGCGGGCTCGACGTCGACGGTCGCGGGGGGCGTGGGCGCGGGCTCCTCGGGTCCCTCCGCCGGCGGGGGCGGGCCTTCGGGCGGGGGCGCCCCGCGGTTGCTGGCGTAGATCCCGTAGCCCACCGCGCCGCCGGCGACGATCACCGCCAGGGCCAGGACGACCACCGACCCCGAGGACTCACGCGGTCGGGGGTGGCGCACGACCTGGTCCATGGCGAGGGTCGGGCGCGCGACCTCGGTCGGCGCGGCCTGGCGGCCGGAGCCGAGGCGGGTCACTCCGCTGGCTCGGGTGGGCTGGGCGGGGGTGCGCGTGTGCGCCGTGACGCGGCTGGCGTGGGGGTTGCGATCGGCCAGCATGACCCGGGTCGACCCGGGGCGGTTCTGAGGGCCCGGGGCCAGGGGCACGCCCGCCTGCAGGTCGCGCAGGGCCTGCGCGGCGGCCTGGGCGCTGGGGAAGCGATCCTCCGCCTCCCGCGCCGCGAGCCGGGCGATCACCGTCGCCAGGTCCGCGGAGACGCCGGGCTCGCGCTCGCGCACGTCGGCGAGGTCCTGGTTTATGTGGCGGTTGATGATCTGGAGCGAGGAGGCGCTGCGGTCCTCGTCGAAGGGCACGAGCCCGGTGAGCAGCCGCCACATGACGAGGCCCAGGGCGTAGAGGTCGGAGCGAATGTCGAGGGGGTCGCCCAGCGCCTGCTCGGGGCTCATGTAGAGCGGCGTGCCCAGGACCATGCCCGTGGCGGTGAGGTTGGACTGCTCGTTCTCGACCTGCTTGGCCAGGCCCAGGTCGGCCAGCTTGGGGACCCCCTCGGGGGTCAGGAGAATGTTCTCGGGCTTGACGTCGCGGTGCACGATCCCCTGGGACTCGGCGTAGGCCAGGGCCTCGGCCACGCCGAGCGCGATCCGCACGACGGTCGCTTCGTCGAGCTTCCCCTCGCGCTCGAGGAGGTCTTCGGCGGTGCCGCCGTGCACGAACTCGAAGGCAATGTAGTGGACGCCGGCGGCGTCGACGCCGGTGTCGAACACGGTGACGACGTTCGGGTGGGCGAACTTGGCCGCCGCGCGAGCTTCTCGCAGGAACCGGTCGACGAACTCGGGTTCGCCGGCGAGCTTCGGCTGCAGGACCTTGAGCGCGACCGCGCGATCGAGGCCCTCGTGGTGGGCGAGGTAGACGCGGCCCATGCCGCCCTGGCCCAGCTCGCGCTGCACGGCGTAGCCGCCCACGGTCTCGGGGAGTGAAGCCTCGGTCATGTCGTGAGGTCGCCTCTCTTGAACGCGCTGGCTGGATCCCCATGAGCCGCCGGCTCTGAATCCCTAAACCAGGCGTCGGGCCTACGGTTTCGCTCGACCGCTGAGCGATCCCGCTCGCTTCGTTAGCCTATATCCCCCGGGAGCTTCGCGCACACGAGCCCGCGCCGCGGCCGCGCCGCCTGGCGGGCCGTGGTAGAAGGTCCCCATGCAGAACGCGGTCCTCGAGGTCAACGACCTGGTCAAGGTGTTCGGCGAGACCCGGGCCGTCGACGGGCTCAGCTTTCGGGTCGAGGCGGGGCAGATCTTCGCCCTCCTGGGGCCCAACGGCGCGGGCAAGTCCACCACGATCCGGTGCCTGACGACGCTCCTCGCCCCGACCTCGGGCACGATCTCGGTGTGCGGACACGACGTCGCGCGGGAGCCGGACCAGGTGCGGACCTGCCTGGGCTACGTGCCCCAGGAGCTCGCCCTCGATCGCTACCTCACCGGGCGCGAGCACCTCGAGCTCAGCGCGCGGCTGTATCGCTTGCCCCGGCGCGAGGCCCAGGCGCGGATCGCCGAGCTGCTCGACGTGGTGGAGCTCAGCGACCGGGCCGACGACGCGGCCAAGACCTACTCCGGAGGCATGAAGAAGCGCCTCGACCTGGCCTGCGGCTTGCTCCACCGCCCGCAGCTCCTGGTCCTCGACGAGCCGACCCTGGGCCTCGACGTCCAGACCCGGCACCGGATCTGGGCCTTCGTGAGCCGCCTGCGCGAGTCGGGCACCACCGTGCTCATGACCACGCACTACCTCGACGAAGCGGATCAGCTCGCCGATCGAATCGCGGTGATCGACCACGGGACGATCGTCGCGCAGGGGACGGCTCAGGAGCTCAAGCAGGGCTTCGGGGGCCAGGTGCTCAAGCTCGAGGTCGCGGGGGACCCCGCGCTGAGCGAGGCCCAGTGGACGGCGCTGCGCGGGCTGCCCGGAGTGAGCCACGCCGAGCCGCGGGGCAAGCGGCTCCTGTTCGTGTGCGACGACGCGCAAGCCGTCGTCGCCCCGCTCACCGCCTGGCTGGAGGGTGAGGGGCTGGGGCTCGCCTCCCTCAGCTTCGGTCCGCCGGGCCTCGACGACGTGTTCCTCAAGTTGACCGGCCACGGGCTCCGCGATTAGGCGGCGATCGGCGCGCTCAGAGCACGCCGATCTGGCCGAGGACGCCGACGACGTAGAGCACGCCCCCGAGGCCAAGGACCAGGGCCAGCAGGCATGAGACGACTCGCAGCCGGGGACTGGGTGGTGGCGGTGCACGCGGCGGGCCTCGTCTCGCCAGGGCTCGGCAAGCTGAGCGGCGGCGCGCGGCCAGCGAGCGGGAGCGCGGCGAGCAGCGCACCGAGCGCGCGACCCTGCGCTGGTTCGAGGTGCGGGTGGGCGACGCGTTCGAGCGCTACTTGTTGACCGGGGAGCTCGAGGGCTGAATCAGCCCGAGACCACGACCGCCATGATCAGGAGCGCGACGACCACGAACGCGGCGACCCCCACCACGACGAAGGTCGTGTTGCTCGTGCCCGGGTTGCCCTCTTCGGGGGCGCGGCGCGCGCTCGACCCGCGGTTCTGGCCGCGGCGCACCCGTCCCTGATCCGAGCGGACCTTGCCTACGGCGCTGCGGCGGTTGACCGCCTTGGCGGTCTTGGTGACCTTGCCCGTGCGGCTGGTGCGGGCCGTCTTGGGGCGGTTGGTCTTGCCGGTGTCGCTGTGCTTCTGCTGCTTGCGCTGGGCCGCGGCGACCCGGCGCTGGACCCGGGTCCCGACCTCGATCTTCTCCTCCTTGCCCACGAGGGGGAGGACCTTGTCGGCGTGGTCGGCGAGCTCCTTGGGGGTCGCGAAGCGCTCACCCTGGCGCTTGCGCAGGCAGCGCAGGCAGAGGGCGTCGACCGCGGCGTGGAGCTTGGGGTTCAGCTTGCGCGGGGAGTCCGGCGGGACCTTCTTGATCTTCTCGCGCACCTCCTTGACGCTGCGCCCGAGGAAGGGGTGGCGCGCGGTGATCAGGAAGTAGAGCGTCGCGCCCAGCCCGTAGACGTCCGACGCCTCGGAGATCTTGCCGAAGGGCCCGCCGACGTCCGCTTGCTCGGGCGGCTGGTACATCGGCGTCCCGATCGAGCCGCGCCCCGCGAGGATCTCGATCTTCTCCCAGCCCGCGAGGCCGAAGTCCATGAGCACGGCCTCGCCCGTGGGCCGGACCATGATGTTCTCGGGCTTGATATCGCGGTGAATGATCCCGTGGCTGTGCATGAAGCCCACGGCCTCGGCCGCGCTCTTGATCACGAACAGCGCCTCGTCGCCGCTGAGCGGCTTGTCGCCGACCAGCTGCTTGAGGCTCACCCCCTCCACGAACTCCATGGCGATGAAGTCCATGCCCTTGTGCCGCCCGACCTCGAGGATCTTCACGATCCCCGGGTGCAGGAGCGGGGCCATGACCGTGGCTTCCTTCTTGAAGCGCTCGATATCGCGGACGGTGGCGCTGTTTCCGCCGATCAAGATCTTGAGCGCGACCGGCATGTCCTCGCGCTCGACGTCGACGGCGCGCAGCACGATCCCCATGCCGCCGCGGCCCAGCTCACCCAGGATCTTGTAGTGGGCGAACTGCACGCCGGGCTTGAGCTCGGCGATCTGCTTGTCGACCTCGGCTTCGATGTCGGCGAGCGTCGGCTGGTGACCCGGCTCGGCCTGCTCGATCATGCGTAGATATTCGAGGTCCTGAGGCGTCAGGTAGCGCTGCTGGACGAGGACCTCACCCAGCGGCAGCGCCTGCTTGGACTTCGTGTGAATCTTCCGCCGTACGTCCAGGCAATGCTTGAGTTCGGAAATGTTTATGAACTCGTTGCGGATCGCCAACAGGCCCACGTAGAGATTCGGCTCGCTAAGCGTGTCGTTGGCCACGGTACGCGCCATTCGCCTCTCGGCCGGGAGTTTACCATTCTGCGCTCGGCGGGGCCGCTCTTTACGCTCCGCGCCAGACGCCCAGGCGGCGGGCCGTGAGGGCCCGTCGAGACGGCTAAGTCCTTTGAAACTGGTGGTCGACGCTAGCGACCGAGGGCGCGGGAGAGCAGCCCGCGGACCTCGGGGTCGAGGTCGGGTCGCCCGAGGCGGCTCTCGATCGCGGCCACCGAGGGCGCCTGAGCCAGCCACGCGCGCGTCAAGCGCGGGGCGAGTCGGCGCTCCGGAGCGCCGAGCACGAGGTCGAGGAGCGGCGTCAGGTCCGGCGGGGTCTCGCTCAGCGCGCACAGCTCGCAGGCCGCGGCCGCGCGGATCGAGAGGCTCGTGTCCTCACTCGCGACCAGCGCCAGCACGCGCTCGGTGCGTGCGCGGAGCGCCGGCGCGGGGTCGGTGGCCACCGCCAGGCACAGGCGGCGCAGCTCCTCCGGCGCCAGGCCGCGCTCGAGGCTCAAGAGCGCCAGGTCCTGCGCGCGAGGATCGGCCTGACGGGCGAGGGTGCGGAGCGCGTGCAGGCGCTCCTCGAGGGTGCGCGAGCCGTTGCGGTAGACCTGCGCGACCCGGCTGCGGTCCTCCTCGCTCGACTCGGCCATGAGGTCCAGGATCAGCGCTCGCGCGAGGGGGTCCGGCTCGCGCTCGAAGCTGCGGCGCAGGAGCCGCGAGCGCTCCTCGCCCGGGAGCTGGGCCGCCAGGCGCACCCCCGCGCGGCGCGCGCTCACGTCGCGGGAGTGGATCAGCGAGTGGACCACCGCCAGGCTGTCCGCGCTGGCGGAGTCCGGGGTCGCGGAGGTCCGGGGGGCGAGGCTGCGCACGGACCAGGGCAAGCCGACGAGGAGCAACAGGCTCGTCGCCAGCCCCACGGCGAGGGGCGCGCGGGATCCGCGACCGAGCGAGATCGTGGGTGGCAGGGGGCGCGGAGGAGGCGCGGGGGGAGCGTCGGCGAAGTCGACCCTGGAGACCCGGGTCGGGCCGCGCAGGGGGAGGCGCACCCAGCGACCGTCGCGGCGCACCGCGAGCACGTCGAGCTCTGCCCGCCCGGCCTTGGCCGGGGGCGGGCTCTGGCCGAAGCGCCGCCGGCTGCGCGTGTGCGCCCAGCGCACGACCTCGGCGCGGTAGTCCGATCCCTCCACCACGAGCCAGGGCAGCTTCCAGGTGTGGGCCACCGAGCCCGCGCCTCGTCGGATCCGGCTCGCGCCGAGCTGAGGGTCCCGCAGGTCGACGAACACGCGCAGGCCGCCGTGGGGCGCGTCGGCGACGAGGGCGTGGGCGCCGCGCAGGCGCAACGCCTGCTCCCCCTGTCGGGTGGTCGCCAGGCGGGCGAGCTGGTCGAGCAGCTCCCCCTTCGGGCCGGTCAGCGCCAAGACGTGCAGGCCGTCTCCGCCGCTTTGGTCGAGTCGCACGTGCACCGGCAAAAGGTAGCACGGCCGCCCGGACGTCACGGGCCCCTCGCGTCCGGGACCGGGGGGCGTCGTCGTGGGCAACCGCGTGGGGCGGAAGGCCTTGGGGCGGGTCCTGCGTCGCGCACCCCTCCCGCGCGGTCGATTTCAGGTAGACTTGGGCCCCGAATTCGCCCCCGGGTCGAGGGGGCGACCGGAGAGCAGGAGCGCGGCGCGGTGGCTAAGAAGAAGACGGCGAAGAAGAAGACCGCGGCCAAGAAGAAGACGGCGAAGAAGAAGACCGCCGCCAAGAAGAAGACCTCCGCCAAGAAGAAGACATCGGCGAAGAAGCAGACGGCGAAGAAGAAGACCGCTGCGAAGAAGAAGACCTCGGCTAAGAAGGCGGCGGTGAAGAAGAAGACTTCGGCGAAGAAGGCCGCCGCGGCGAAGAAGTCCGCGCGGCGCAGCGGGGCGACCCCCTGGAGCGAGCGCTTCCGGGATCGACCTGGGCCCTGGACGTGCCCCAAGTGCGGACCTCTGCCGTCTCGGCTCGCGCCGCTCTACGGCGAGGACGAGAAGCACCACTGCCCCATGATCGACTGCGACTCGATCGTCGCCCTCCCCAAGGAGGAGATCGAGCCCGCGGAGCGTCGCACCGGCAGCTGGCCGCCCCAGCGCAACAAGAACAAGAAGTAGGGCGGCTGGCCCGTCCTCGCGCTGCTCACCCCGGCGGCTGCTGATCCCGGATCGAGGGCCGCAGGGGAAGCGTTCGCTGCGAGCCGCGTGAGGGTCGCAGCTCCCGCTGCCGCTCGCCGCGGTCCTCCCGATTCCGGAATTCGCAGGCGGGTGTGCGCCAGGCGCGCGTAGATCTACGTGGCTTGCGCGAGGTCTCGCTGGGCCGAGGTTTGCTGACCCGGGCAGGGGAGGCATTCATGGTCCGCCGCTGCGTCGCCTTTGCGCTGTGCTTCACGGGAGCGCTCGCCGCTCAGACCCTCGACCCGGCCTGGGCCTTCGTGCCCCAGCGCCTGACGACCGACGACCGCGTGCAGGGGGTGCGGCTGCTCGACGCGGACGGGGACGGCGACCTCGACCTGTTCGTGCTGCGCGGGTCGGGTGAGCAGAACCGGCTGCTGCTCAACGAAGGAGGCCGGCGCTTCGTGGACGCCAGCGCGCGCCTGCCTCGGCTCGAGGACCACGCCCTCGACGCGTGCGTCGGGGACTTCGACCGCGACGGGGACCCTGACCTCGCGGTGATCGCTCGGGGAGGGGGGGTCCTGCGTCCGTTCTGGCGACTGTTCGACCGCAACGCGCGGCCCGAGCCCTACCTCCTGCGCAACGACGGCGGGAGGTTTCAGTTCGTGGCCGACGCCCTGCCTTGGCGCGGGCGCCCCGCCAGCGGACGGCCGACGGCGATCGCCGCCGCCGACGTCGATCGGGACGGAGACCTGGACCTGCTCCTCGCGGGCCCCGAGGGCGGGATCGCGCTGCACAACGACGGCGGGGCCCGGTTCCAGCGGGTGGGGGTGCCCGGCGAAGGAGCGCCAGCCCTCGCCGCGGGGGACCTGGACGGGGACGGGTCCCCCGGAGGCCGTGTTCGCGCGCACGTTCCAGCCCGCGGTGAAGCTTCCCGGGCCGCTGCCCTGGCGACGCGGCTGGCCACAGGGGTGGGCGCCGTGCGCGGGGCGGCGACCGCCGACCTCGAGGGCGATCGGCGGGACGAGGTGGCCTTCGCTGGCTCGAGCGGAGCGTGGTGGGCTGACGCGGGGCGCGTCCGGGGCGTCGACCTGCCCCCCGCGGACGGGGTGTACGGCGTGCGCGGGGGCCCTGCCGGGCGGGGCGCGTTCCTGTTCTCCGTCGCGGGCGAGCTGGGCGGACAGGGCCTGGTGGCGGTGGGGTGGGACGGTGTGAGCCTGCGTCAGCGCACCTTGCCCTATGCCTGGAGTCGCGGGCTCCGGGTCGACGGAGGCGACCTCGACGGCGACGGACGCGTGGACCTGGTCGTGGCTCCGCAGGGAGGGCGCTCGCTGACCGTGCTCTACGGCGGGACCGCGCGCTACGTGCCCGGAGTCACCCCGGACCTCGAGACCGTGGACGCGGCCCCGGTCGCCCTCGGTCCGCCGATCGACCCCGATCTGTTCGCCCGCGCCAACGCGACCGACGCCAAGGCGGACTGGCGCGCGCGCGTGCGCACGAACCTGGGGCGCGGCCACTTCGTGCCGGTGGGGTCGCTCGACCCCGCGCGCGAGCTCTGCGTCCTCGTCCCGGGGATCGGGCAGAACCTGAGCGACCTCCAGGCCTTGAGCGGGCTCTCGAGTCGCTACCAGCTCTTGATCGGGATCGCGGACTACGAGGGTCGCTCGGGGCTCGCCGCGGCTCGGGAGCTCGCGGACGCCCTGCAGGCGGCCCTCGCGCAGCGCGAGGCGTTGGCGCGCGCAGCCGGAGTGACCGCGCCCCGAGACCTGAGGATCGTCGCCCACAGCCTGGGCGGGGTCGTCACGCAGATCCTGCTGGGCGAGCTCGCCCGTCGGGGCGAGCTGGGCGACGGCGGGGCGGGCGCGATCGGGCGGGTGCTGTTCGTGGGCCTCGACGCGGCGTGGCGCGGGCAGGACGAGCTCTGGGCCGTGAGCGCGATCCCGGGGGTCACGGGGATCGTGCGCCGGGTGACCGACCACACGACCACGGAGCTGAGCCTGCTGAACCGCACCCCGACCATGGACGCGGCCTTGAACGCGCCGATCGTCCCCGAGCTCACCGTCGAGCTCGTCGACGCCGAGGACGTCCAGCCCGACGCGCGCCAGCCCCTGCGGAGCTGGTACTCCCGGGAGCTCGCGCCTGGGGACCTGGAGCGGCTGTGGTCGTGGCTGCGGCGCAGCGCGCTCCCGCCGAGCGCGCGCGCGGACTTCGACGGGCTCGACCGTTGGGCCAAGGGTGGGCTCCTGCGCTTGCAGGGGCTCCAGCACCTCCTGCGGCAGCTCATGCGCGACGCGGACTACCCTACCCACGAGGCCGCGTTGCACGCCGCGGCCCGCACCGCGCCGAGCGCGCAGGCCTTCGCCCCGCGCTACGACGCGCTCCTGGATCGGATCGTGGATCGCTTCGCCGGGGAGCACACCCCGTTCATGTGGACGAACCCCGCGTTCATGCCCTGGCTGCGGGCGCGGCTCGCGCAGTTCTGACGGCGCTCAGCCCAGGTCGACTTCGCGACCGCCCTTGAACACCCGCTGGAGCTCGAGGGTGTCCGGGTCGACCACCAGCACGTCGCCCAGCGCCCCCGGCGTGAGGCGACCCAGGTCGTCGCGGCGCAGGGCCTGCGCGGGGTGCAGCGAGAGCAGAGCGCTCGCGGCCTGGGGGTCGAGCCCCAGGCCCACGGCGTTTCGCAGCGCCTGATCCAGGGTCAGGATCGAACCGGCGAGGGTGCCGTTGGCCAGGGTGGCGCGGCCGTCCTTGACGCACACCCGTTGACCCCCGAGCTCGCTCTCTCCCTCGGGCCCGCCGGTGGCGCGGATCGCGTCGCTGACCAGCGCGAGCTTGCCGCGCGCGCTCATGAGCGCGTGCCGCACCATGTCGGGGTGCACGTGCTCGAGGTCCAGGATCAACTCCGAGATCACCTCGGGCTCTGCCAGCGCCGCAGCCGCCAGCCCGGGGTGGCGGTGGTGCAGCCCGCTCATGGCGTTGAACAGGTGGGTGACCCCCCGCGCCCCCGCCGCGAAGCCCGCACGCGCCTGAGCGTAGGTGGCCGCGCTGTGCCCCAGGCTCACGCGCACCCCGCGGGCGCTGAGGTGGCCGATCAACTCCAGCGCGCCCGGGAGCTCGGGGGCGAGGGTCACCACGTCGACGGGCCCCCGGTCGAGCAGCGCCCGCAGCTCGTCCCAGCTCGGGGAGCGGCAGAAGTCGGGCTGGGCGCCACGGCGGGCGGGCGCAATGAACGGGCCTTCGAGGTGCACACCCAGGAGCCGAGCGCCCTGGGGGTCGGAGGGCTGCGCGCCCACCGCCTCGACCGTGCGCGCCAGCTCTGCGAGGGGGGCCGTGATCGTGGTCGGGCAGAGGCTGGTGGTCCCCTGCCGCAGGTGGAAGCGCGCCAGGCGCTCGAGCCCCGCGGGCCCGTCCATGACGTCCGCGCCGTCTCCGCCGTGCACGTGCAGGTCGATCATGCCGGGGAGGAGCAGGTGCGCGGGGCCGGGCCCCTCGCGCACGGCCTGGATCCGGTCGCCTGCGAGCACGAGCGTGCCCGGCACGAGCGCGCCTTCAGGGGTCACGATCCGTCCCGCGAGGGCGAGCTCAGGCACGCGACATGACTCGGCGCACGCGCGCCGCGAGCTCGGCCCGATCGACCCCCAGGACCTCACCGGCGCGCACGATCGGCTCGCCGCCGACGTAGACGTGGCGCACCGCGCGCTCCGCGACCAGCGATCCCGTGAACGACGAGACCAGCGCGTCGCCGCCGAGCCCGCCCGCGGTCATGAGGGACGGGTCGTCGAGGTCGACGGTCACGAAGTCGGCCCAGCGCCCTGGTTCGAGCGCCCCGCTCTCGAGCCCCAGGACTCGCGCGCCGTTCCGGGTCGCGAGGTCGAACACCCGCCCCGGCCGGGGCGCGCCGCCGTCCGCGGCGCTTATCTGGCCCATTTCCAGGCGCTCCACCCGCTGGAGCATTTCGGCGGTGCGCGCCTCGAGCCAGGGGTTGCACGTCGCGTTGAGGTCCGTGCCCACCGCGACGGGGACGCCGGCGTCGAGGAGCTCCCGCACGGGGCAGATCCCGTCGCCGAGGAGCATGTTCGTGGTGGGGTTGGTCACCAGGGCCCCCCCGCGCTCCGCCAGCAGCCGGCGCTCGGGCTCGCTGAGCCAGATCCCGTGGACGAGGGTCGTGCGCGGGCCCAGCACGCCCCAGCGCTCGAGGGCGAACAGCGGGGTGTAGCCCGTGCGCTCCTTGGCGAAGGAGACGTCGTCCTGCTGCTCGGCCAGGTGAATGTGGAACGGCCCGTCGAGCTCCTCGGCGAGGGCTGCGCTGGCGACGATCGCCTCGCGGCTCGCGCCGTGGAGGGAGTGGGGGGCGGGGAGCACGCGCACGCAGGGGTCGTCTGCGTAGCGCGCGGCCAAGGCCCGGGTGCGCGCGATCGCCGCCTCCCAGGGCTCCTGAAAGCGGCGCTGGCCTTCCCGGCGCGACTGGTCGTAGATCGTGCGCAAGAAGCTCACTCGGAGCCCGACCTTGCGCGCCGCGCCGATCACGAGCTCGGCGAGGCGGGCGTCTTGCGGGTCGAAGTCTCCCTGGCGGTTGTGGACGTAGTGGAACTCCCCGACCGCGGTCGTGCCTGCGCGAGCCATGTCCATGAAGCACAGGAGCGCGGCCGCCTCGAGGGCCTCCTCGTCCAGGGTCAGGACCAGGGGGTAGAGGTGTCGCTCGACCCAGTCCTGGAAGCTCGAGGGGTGATCGCTCGCGCCGCGCAGGAGGACCTGGAAGCAATGGCTGTGCGCGCTGACTCCCCCTGGGGCGAGGGCTTGCCCCGCGAAGTGCACGCGCCGGGCGTCGGGGTGGGCGGCCTCGAGGTCCTGGCGGGCCCCGATCGCGGCGACTCGGCCACGGTCGACGAGCAGCGCGGCGTCCGCGACGAACGATCCCTGGCTGTGCACCCAGTCGGCCGAGAACAGCTCCACCCACCCTCCTCTTGCAGTGCATGCGACGCGGCGGTCGGGGGGCTACTCTACGCGGTGTGAATCCGGGACGCGACGACGACCTCGGCTCCACCGGATCCGACGTGGCCCCGCTCGGCGCCCGCGCGGTCGGTGGCTACGAGCTCCTGGAGGAGCTCGGCCGCGGGTGCATGGGCGTCGTGTATCGCGCCCGGCGGCTGCGCGACGGTCAAGTCTTCGCGCTCAAGATCGTGCTCGACGAGAGCCCCTCGCAGGAGGCCCTCGGTCGCTTCGCGCGCGAGGCTCAGGTCGGGATCCGGCTGCGACACCCGGGGATCGTGCCCGTGGTCGACGTGGGCCAGGCCCAGGGGCGCATGTACCTCGTCATGGAGTTCTGCCCCGGGCCGACCCTCGAGGATCGGCTGCGGGAGCGCGGGGCGCTGCCGGCGCGGGACGCCGCGGAGCTGGCGGCGGAGCTCGCGGACGCCCTCAGCGCCGCCCACGCCCAGGGTGTGCTCCACCGGGACCTCAAGCCCGCCAACGTGATCCTGGACCAGCGGGCGGGGGGGCGTCCGCGGATCACCGACTTCGGGCTGGCGCGCGACCAGCGCGACGACCGCGACCTGACGCGCTCGGGTCAGGCGGTGGGCACGCCCTCGCACATGGCGCCCGAGCAGATTCGCGGGCTGCAGATCGACGCCCGAGCGGAGGTGTGGGCGCTCGGCGTGTTGCTCTACGAGTGCCTCTCGGGGGAGCTCCCGTTCCCGGCCGAGACCTACACCGAGGTGGGCAATCAGATCCTCTACGAGGAGCCGCCCGCGCCGGGGGGGGAGCTGCCCGCCCTCAGCGCGTACGTGCTCGGCATGCTGGCCAAGGACGCCGACCGGCGCCCGGCGAGCATGACCGCGGTCGCGCGGAGGCTGCGGGAGCTCGCCGACCCCGCCGCGAACCTCGCTCAGGGTCCCCCGGGTGGGCGCGCCGCGCTCCTCGCCGGGCTCGGCGCAGGCGCCTCGGCCCTCGCCCTGACCCTCGTGGGCGGCGGGCTGCTCCTGGGGGCGCCCTGGCGCGGAGCGGCGCCGGCCGTGGTGGCGTCGGTCGACGGGTCGGCGACGCCCGCCCCCGCCACGCCGCGCGCCGAAGACCTGATCGCCCGGGCAGAGGGGTTGGCGAGAGACGGGGAGCTCGCAGAGGTCGTGCTCCCGCTGTTCAACGAGGTCGAGCCCCTCGTCGCCGGGGAGCCGGAGCTCGAGCGGCGCGTCCTGCTGGGGCGGCTGTTCCTGCTGTTCCGGCGCGGGCGCTACGAAGAGGCCTTGGAGCAGGCCGAGGCCCTGGTCCAGCGCCCCGATCCTGCGCTGTTCGCTCCGGCGGGCCGGGTCAAGGGGTGGGCGCTGATTCGGCTCAACCGGACGCCGGAGGGTCTCTCGGCCTGGCGCCAGCTCGCCGAGCGCGCGCCCGAGAGCCTGGAGGGGATCGCGGCCGAGAGCCGCCTCGCGTTCTTCCAAGGCCAGAACGCGCGGGGGGCGGAGCTCAACCGCCGGGCGCTCGAGCTGGACGACCCGCAGCGTCCCCAGGGGTTCCTCAGGGTGACCGCCGCCTATGCGGCGCTGCAAGAGGGCAACCCCGAGGCCGCCCTGACCTGGCTGGACGAGGCCGAGCGGCTCCTGCCCGACGCGCCCCGGGTGCACCTCGTGCGCGCCTTCGTGCTCCAGCGCACCCAGGACTGGCGTCGCGCGCGACACTCGGTGGAAGCGGCGCTCGAGTTGACCGCGCCCCGGGGCTTCGTCCAGGGGCTGGAGACGCTGGCCGCGATCGCGACGCAGCAGGGCGACACCCCTGGAGCCCTCGAGGCCTACTCGCGGCTGGTCGACGACTTCAGCCACGGCGCGGCGCTGTTTCGGCGCGGTGAACTCCGGTGGCGGCTCGGGCAGGCTGGCGAGGCGCGCGGCGACTTCGAGCGCCTGCGTGCCGAGTTCCCTCAGGTGTGGGGTCAGGTGCAGGCCAGCGCCTCTGCGCGTTCGCTCGCGGAGCGAGTCCTCGGCCGGTAGCTGCGTCTCGTCCTACCTCGAACCAAGAAACACGCCCCCCCGAGCGAGTGCGTTGCTCGGGGGGGCGCCCTCTCGGGGGCCATGAGGGACGAGAGGAGAGAACAGACATAAGAGAAGAGGAGAAGGTAAAGAAACGGAAGGTGCCCCCTTGTCCACTCACCCCAATCGCAACCGGAGTACCAAGACGTAGCTCGCCGGTTTCGTCTCGATCCCCTCAGGGAAGCTTTCAGCCCGCCCTCAGCGGGTCAAAGCCCTCAGCCCCGTGCGGTCCGTGGAACGGAGCCGGAGACGCAGTGAGTCGCATGGCCCAGGGGTCCGGACGGCCAGGGGGCTCCGCCTGCCGCCCGAGCCGAGCGCGAGCGCGAAAGTCGTTGCTGAGTATGCGCTTAGGTTTCCCGCCGAGGTCCGGTCGCTAGTCGAGGCGCTTGCGCAGGACCAGGATCGCGAGGGCGAAGCAGATCGCGTCGAAGATCAGGAGTCCCACGGCGGAGGAGAGGTAGGTGGCGTCCAGGCCCAGGAAGGCCGCGCGAATCGGCTCGATCGCGTGGGTCATGGGGTTCGCCAGCGCCACCCAGGCCATCCAGTCCGGCATGGCGCTCCGAGCCACGAAGGTCGGGCTCAGCACCAGGAGCGGGGAGAGCATGAAGCCCGTGATCGCGAAGAAGATCGAGTGGTGGGGGAACACGAACGCCAAGGCCAGGCTGAGGACCGTGATCCCCGCGCTCAAGAGCGCGGCGTAGCCCACCAGGGTCACGACCGCGAACACGGGGTTCGCAGGCCGGACGCCGAGCAGCAGCGCGACCCCGAAAATGATCCCCACCTGGATCAGGCTGTAGAGGATCACGTAGAGGAAGCGCGAGGTCACGATCGCGCCGCGGGAGACCGGCGAGGCCAGGATCTTGTCCATGAACCCCGTCTCGCGGTCGAACACGATCGGAATGCCCCCCAGGATCGAGTTCACCAGCACCGTGAACGCGGCGATCCCCGAGAACAAGAAGGTCAGGTAGTCGTCGGTCTGGAAGCGCTCGAGCATGAGCGTGCGCAGGTCCTCCGCGTCGCGCACCACGTGGTGCAGGAGCGGGCCAGCGAGGGTCAAGAGGATCAAGGGCTGAATGATCCCCAGGGTCAGGCTCATGCGGTCCTTGCGGAGGTGGATCAACCAGCGGCGGGTGAGGCCCCAGGTGTCCTGCACGAAGTAGCTCATGGGCCCGAGGGTAGCTCGAATCGCGAGGCCGTGGGGCAACGGGCTCTCAGGAGAACGCTCCCAGGTCGACCTTGCTGCCGGCGGAGAGGTGGACCCGATAGGAGAGGGTCTCGGTGCCCCGGGGGCCGAGCTCGACGCGTCGGGTGAGGAACCCGGTCTCGGCGTCGTGGCTCCACCCCGGCGCCTGCACCTCGACCGTGATCTGCTCGAGCTCGCTGACGGGGGTTCGCTCCTTGACCTCGAGGGCGTGCGGCTGATCGCCCAGGTTCGAGAGGTAGACCGTGACCGCCCGCGTGAGCTTCTGGGTCCCGATCACGGGAACGGTGCGCCGCTCGCGCTCGACCTCGCGGCGTACGCTGACGGCCTGCTCGGGGCCAAAGCCCAGAGTGAACGCCTCGCCCACCCCCACGAAGTCCACGCGCCCGCGGCCGACCACGCTCTGCTCCCGCGCGAGGCGCACGGGCCCCGCGAGGAGCGGGGTCGCGCCCGAGAGCGTCCCGCGCGCCCGGAGGTGCGGGGACGTGGCGAGCTCGGGGACCGCGACGACCTCGAGGTCCGCGGCCACCTCGCGACGCTCGAGCTCGACCCGCAGCGGCTGGCCGTCGCTGGGAAAGCTCGCCGGACCCGCGGCGCACCACTCGAGGGGCTGGCCGCCGTCGTCGACCCCGGGCATGGCGTCGACGGTGCGCCTGCCGCCCGCGACCGCGGCCGCGCGGATCTCCTCGTCCCGCGCCTCGACGACGATCCTCCGCTCCTGGCGCGGACGGAGCGAGAGCACGTCGTCGGTGAGCTCGGGTGCGTGGGCCGCGCGGCCGGGACGGGCGGTCGAGAACCGCAGCTCGACGCCCGCCCAGTCGTCCTCCTGGGTCGCCTGCCAGGCGCAGGCGAGGGTCACGAGCTCGAGGCGGGCGGCGGAGCCCGTCCCCCGCAGGCGCGCGAGGTGCTCGGGACGCCAGCTCGCGCAGGGCGTGCGGTAGGTGAGCTCCACGGTGACGGGGCCAGCGCGCTCCGCCTCGAGCTGCACGGCGACCCGGGCGCGTACGTCCCGGGAGCCCGCGGCCAGGGCCAGGGCGTCCTCGGCGTCGTGATAGGCCCTGCGCCGCTCGAGGAGCGCGCCGCGGGCGTCCGCGAGGCGGGTCAGGGCCGAGCGACCGGCCTCGCCGAGCGCCTCGTGGGCGCTCGTCCAGCCGTTGGCGACCTCGTCGCGGTCGAGCCCTTGGGGGCAAGCCTGGAGCGCAGCGGCCCAGGTGTGATCGAGGGGGCCGAGCTGGCGCAGCCCGTCCTCTTCGCGGGCGCAGAGGCGCTGGGCAGCCTCGAGCGCAGCTCGAGCGTCGTGGACGGCCTGGACCAGGGCGTCGGGGACGTCCGGCAGGGATCGTTCGACGCGGGTGGCGTGCACCCGCGCGGCGCCGGCGAGCAAGCACGCGCGGAGGGAGCGGTCGTCGAGCAGCGGCGTCACTCCGCCAAGGCGGACCCAGGTCACCCCTGGGGTGAGCTCGAGCTGGGCGGTGCGGGTGACCTCGGCGCGGTCCTCGAAGAACGTGATCCGGCTGGGGCGGGTCGCAGACTCAGGCGCGGACATTGCCACCCTCCACTTCGCTCTTGGCCGAGAAGCTCAGGCTGTAGCGCAGCTCGCAGACCGCGCTGCCGCCGGGCTCGAGGGAGACGAGGAAGCGACGTCCGCCCTTGAGACCCTGGGGCTGCGCGCTGGGAGGAAACGCCTCGGACTGCGGGGACGAGCTGACCTGACCGACCTCGAGGGCCTGATCCTCTCCGGGCACCGGGACTCGAGCGAGGAGCTCGAGCTCGATCGGGACGCCGAGCTGGCTCGAGACCTCGAACCGCACCTCGTGCTGGACCACGGTCGTGCCGCCGAGGAGGCCCTGGGTGAGCTCCTTGCTCGTGACTCGACGCACGACGCGCACCCGCTCCTCCTCTCCCAGACCAATTCGGAGCAGACCTCCCCGGGGGACGGCGTCGACGCGGGTCTGGGTCAAGAACGCGTCCTCGAAGAACACCTCGACGGGACCCGCGAGCAGGGGAGCGTCGACGGGGTTGATCAGCTCCACCTCCCGATACACCCGCTCCTCGACGACGGGGACCGCGCGCAGGCGCTGGGCGACCGGGGCGTGGAGCTCCCGCAGCATGACGCGCTGGGGCTCGGGGCCGCTCTTCACGTCCGCGGGCGCCGCGGCCCGGAAGCGGTGGTCGAAGCTGCCCCGCGCGGTGAGGGGGTCCGCGGGGTCGCCGGAGGGGTGGAGCCCGTCGAGGACGCGCTGGGCGGCGACCGCCTCGTCGGCGCCGAGGGAGCGCGGGCGGAGGCGTCCCCGGTGCGCCTGATGCACCCCGGCGAGCGTGAGCCCGTCGAAGTCGAGCCAGGCTTCAGGGGCTGACCACTCTGGCTCGAGGGGCGAGGAGTCGCCGCCGCCGCCGCCGCCGTAGGCGTCGAACGCCTCGCCCTTCGCGCGCTTCTTCAGGGGCGCGCTGCGGGAGCGACTCGGGAGGCCGCCGCGGGTGCGAGACGCGAAGACGTCGGGCTGCGGCTGAGGCGCCGCGCCGGGGGGCGGCAGCGCGTGCTCCTCGTAGTCGAGGAGCAGGTCGTCGGCGTCGGCGCCGACGTCGTAGGCGGCGCCGTCGAGGTCCGGCGCGGGCTCTACCCCACCCAGGCGGCTGTCCGAGTCCGCGAGGGAGGAGGCAGGGAACGAGGCGGTGATCGAGCCCCTGGCGTCGCGGGCGGCGCCGAAGGGGGGCAGGTCGCGCTGGGCCGCGCTCTGGAGCCGGGCGCGGTCGCGATCGAACCCGGCGAAGAGCGCGTCCAGGCCTTCGGGGGGCGCGCGGAACGCGCGCTTGGCGTCGCGGCGACGGCCGAGGCGTTGGGCGGGGAGGTCCGGGAAGCTGGCGTCGGAGATCAAGTCGGAGGTGGCCAGGGAGAGCTCGACGCCCTCCCAGTCCTCGCCCGAGAGCTGGGCGACGAAGGCCTCCAGCTGCCAGCGGGCGGTCTGGCCCGCCGCCCCGAGGCGCACGGCGTAGGCCGGCCACCAGCGGGCCGTGGGCACGACGTAGGTCAGCTCGAGAGACTCCAGCGCCCCGTCGGGCTCGAGCTCGACGGTCACCGCGCGCGTGTGGGTCCGCGGGGGCCCCGCGCCTTGCTGATCGATCAGCCGCTGCACCGCGCGGGCCTGGTCGCGCTCTCGCGCCTCGACCGCGTCGAGCTCGGCGTCGACGCCCTCGATCAGGCTTCGGCGCAGGCGTTGGACCGCGAGGGCGTCGGCCAGGCGCGCCTCGGGGCTGCGCGTGGGCCGGGCTTCGCTCCCCGCCTCCGACTCGTGCAGTTGAGCTCGCGGGGCGATCGACTCCAGGCGCTGCCGGCGCTCACGGAGCCAGGAGGCCTCGGCCTGGAGCGAGGTCAGGACCTGACGGGCGGCGTCGAGGGCGGCCTGCAGCGCGAGAGGGTCGCCTGCAGGCGCGGCGGTCAGGCGGGAGCGAACGCCGCGCACGACGGCGCCGTGGGCGTGGGCGCGGAAGCTCCCAGGCGCCGCGTGGGCGCTGACACCCGGGAGCTCCAGCTCGAGGGCGCCCGCGGCCTCGGGGGTGAGCTCGACGCGGCGGGTCACCTCCGCCCCGCGGGCATAGACGGCGGCTCGGATCACCTTGCTGGAGAGGGTGAGCGCAGGCACGGGAGCCTCCTTGGTCCGTGAGCTTACGACACCGCTCGAGGGAGGTCAGCACGGTGCAGGCGGCGCGATCGGCCCGCCGCTCGACCCTGGCAGGTCCCCTCGCACGGGCGGGACGGCCAACGACGGCGCCTGCTGGGTCGGCCCGCGGGGTGCGTCTGTCCGCAAGCAGGGCCAACGCTCTCGCTTGCCCTCGTCGCCGCCGACTGCGTGGGTCGCCGGCCACGAAACTAGAAGCGGAAGGTCGTGCTCCCGTAGCGCAAGGAGTGGCTGATCGCGCTGCCTTCGCCGACCTCCCGCTGACCGAACTCGACCTGCAGTCGACCCTCGTAGCCCTGGAGCCACTCCACCCGGAGCGTGTTGCGATCGGGGGAGATCAGGGCGTCGAGGCCGTCCGCGAGCACGTCGTAGCGCCCGCGGAGCGCGGGGTCGCCGGCCACGCTCTGCGCCATGGAGTCGAGCATGCTGGTGCGCAGGCTGCCGATCAGCGGCTCGTCGAGCTGCACGTCGCCGGGACAGGTCAAGAGCACCGTGTCGGTGAACGCCAGCTCGCGGAAGCGCGCTTCGCAGGCGCTGGGGTCGCCGTCGAGGTCGAGGGCCACGACCTTGCGCCCGGGAATGTTGGCCACGAGGTGCAGCAGGTGGCTCACGGGGTGGCGCTGGTCGTCGAACTCGAGCTCGGCGCCGTGGACGCCGGCGCTCAGCGCGAGCACGAACACGCCGTCCGGGTCGAGCGACTGGACTTGATACAGGGCCGAGACCAGCTCTCCCCAGCCGTGGACGCGGTTGACGCGGAACCCCTTGCGCTCGCGGAGGAACGCGCTCGAGCGCTCGGCGCGGTCGTGGCGGGGCACGTCGCTGGCGACCACCGCCCAGCGCTTGGCGCGCAGGCGCTTGGTGTAGGTCTCCGCGTCGACGTGCTCGCAGAGCACGACGAACTCCTGGTTTCCGATCCCGATCGCGTCGCCGTGTTTGACGGGGTGCAGCGGGCCGACCTGGCCGTAGGTCGCCTCCAGCGGGTGGCCGTTGAGGTACGTGCCGTTGGTCGAGTTCAGGTCCGAGCACCCGGGGATATCGGGAGAGATCATGCCGTGGGTGCGGGAGACCTTGGGGTCCGAGCTGATCTGAATGTAGTTCAGCTGCGCCAGGCCGTCGGCCACGCGCTTGAGCCGGTCGCTGCGCTCGTCCCGCTCGCCGTAGCGGTAGTAGACGTCGTTGCGCCCGAAGACCGTCGTGACCACGATCGGCACCAGCCGCTGCGAGCCGACGTGGCGCAGGGTGACCAGCTCCTTGCTCATGGCGCTACTTCCCGTACCAGGGGTTGCGGACCGTGCGGGAGTTGCGCGTGCCGCGCTCCTGCTTCAGGCGCCGGGCGAGCTCGCTGACGGCGGCGTGGGACTTGTTGCGCAGCGAGGCGGCCACGTCGATCACCAGGGCGATCTGGCTGTCGGGCTCGTCGTAGGGCGCGGCAGCCTCGAGCACCTGCAACGCGAGCTCCGCCGGGCAGGCGAGCAGCGCCTGGCGCACGACCTTCATGCTCGGCTTGTCCCCGGCGAGGGGGATCGTGGACAGGAGCTGGGCGGCCCCCAGCGGGGTCAGGTCCTCGCGGGTGAGGAGCCCGGCGGCGCGGTTCACGACCTCGGCGGAGGCGTCGATCTCGAGGGCGTCGCCGAAGGCGCGCCCGGCCTTGCGCTGGGTGCCGGCGTCCATGTGCTGGCTGCAGGCCTCGAGCAGCTCCAGGGCCTGGTCGGCGCGGGTCGCGGGCGGCTTGCCCTGGCCCTGCTCGTCGAGGCGCGGGTCGTTCAGGAACGCGAGCAGCGCGGGACCGGCCGGCGCGTCCTCCCCGTCCTCCGACTCCCGTGACCACACACCGCCGCGGTAGAGCTCGGCGCGCACCTGGACCACGCCCTCCCAGGCCCCGACGGTGATCCGCGGCGCGTCGGGAGTGGCCCACAGCTGCTCGTCGTCCAAGGTCTCGCGCGCCTCCTCGAGGCGATCGTCGACGACGTCCCAGGCCTCGGGCACGAGGCGCTTGTAGGCCTCCAGCACGCTGCGGCAGCGCAGGAGGTGCTCCGCGCGGCGTTCCTCGTCGCGGTAGGCCGACTCGAACAAGAGCACGCCGTAGTTCCAGGCGTCCTTGTCGATCAGCCCGGCGTCGTAGCGCGCCGCGTAGCGGGCGAGGGCCGCGTCCTCGTCCAGGTCGGGGTAGCCGCGCTCGCCCTCCACGTAGCGCGCCCACACGTAATCGTGGAGCTTGCTCACGTCGTCCTGGTGCGTCGCCTCGAGGTCGGTCGCCAACTGCATGGGCGAGACGAAGCTCACACTGCGTCCGGCGAGGCGGCCCTTCGCGTAGCGCAGGCGCCCCCCCCCGAACACGTCGCACAGGAGGGCGGCGAAGGCCGGGGGCAGGCGCAGGCCGAACTTGCTCAGGGCGTCGGGGCTCGTCTTCGCGCCGGACTCGCTCTCGAGCACGCCGGTGCGCAGGAGCGCCCGCAGCCGGGCGAAGGGGTCACGCTCGGGGCCGACCTTGCCGCCCAGGCGCAGCGCGTCGGCGACGAGGCGCCGCACCGTCCAGTCTTCGTCCTCGGTGCGCAGGCTGTCGAGCTGCGCGCGGAAGCGGCCGAGGTTCAGGGCCGCGCAGGCTTCGCAGGCGCGGCCGCGGATCCAGGCTTCTCCCGCGCCGAGCTCGTCGCCGAGGGGGTCCTCCAGCTCGCGCAGGCCCGCGAGGTGGGCGACGTGCACCGCGTCCCAGCGCGGCTCGGGCTCCTTGGCCGCGAGGGCGGCCCCCGCCAGCTCGAGGGCGCGCGCGCGGGTCGGGGCGTCCAGCTCGAGGACCCCCGCGGTGACGGCGAGGGCGCGCAGGCCGCGCGCGGGTCCGGCCTCGAGCCCGTCGCGGAGGTAGGCCTCGAGGGCGGAGGCCTCCAGGCGCAGCGCGTCGTCGCGCCAGCGCTGGAGCAGCTCGTGGGTCATGGGCAGGTCCTCGACTCGTGCATGCACCGAGCATAGGGCCTGGAAGGGCGCGGACAAAGCCCGCTCGGGGCGCGACCCCGGGGGCTCACTCGACCCCCGCGACCTTCCAGGCTCCGTCGGAGTCGACGAGGGTCACCGCGCGCTCGAGGGGCTCGCTGCCGCCGAGCAGGCGCACCCGGAACACGACGCGGCCGGGCTCGGGCTCGGCGCGGTTCAGGAGCTCCGCGCTGATCACCGCCGGGATCGGCGCCTTGAGCCCGCTCGCGCGGTCGCGGTAGAGCGCGGCGACGACGGCGGGCTCGCCGAAGCGCCAGGCGGCGAGGAGGCTCGAGAGCGCGCGCGAGGGGTCGCTCGCGTCGAGGGCCTCGGCGAAGGCATGGTTGGCGCTGATCTTGGCCGAGACGAGGTTCGCGGCCAGGGCCAGGCTCGGGTCGGCGCTGGCGCGGAAGCGGTGCACGTAGCCCTTGCCGGGGAGCCCGGCGCGACAGAGCTTCGAGACCGCCTCCTCGGCGGACGCGGGGTCCGAGGCCCGGGCCTGGTCCAGGAGCTTCTCGGCCTCGTAGATCAGGGCCAGGTGCCCCAGGACCTCGTGCCAGGTGGTCGCGCGCAGGAGCTCCACGCGCCAGTCGTCCTCGTCGGGCTCCTCGGCGAGCACGATCCCTGCCGTGCCGTGGTCGAGGTAGGCCAGGCCGTCCACGGTCTGGCCGCCGACCCCCGCCACGATCTGGGGGAAGTCCTGGGTCAAGCGCTCGACCAGGCTCTGCATGTAGGTCGCGTGGCTCAACGAGCGGGAGAGGTCCCAGAACAGGACCGGCGCGCGGGGGAGGCCCTTCTGCTGCAGCCAGGCCTTGAAGGCCGAGGTGAAGCTCGCCTCGAGGTCGGTGAGGTAGACGAGTTGGTAGGGCGAGGCGAGCAAGTCGAGGACCTGCTTGGCGCCCTCGACAGCGGGTATGTCCTTGACCTCTTTCCCGCGGAACATGTCGAGGTTCGTGGCCTGGGACACGGTCTGGTCGACCTGGACCAGGAGGATCGGGCGGTCCTCGGCGGGGACGCCGATCAGGATCTCGGCGGGGAACGCCATGTAGTCGGAGCCGCGGCGGATCCGCGCCTCCACCGTGTAGAGCCCGGTCTCGGTCGGCTTGAAGTCGACCTTGGCGACCCCGTCGTCGTCGGTCTTGCCCGTGGCGATGAACTGCGCCTCGCTCAGGTCCAGGCCGTCGTGGCGCACGACGAAGAAGTCGAGCTTCTCGCCGGTGACGTCGGGGTTGATCCCCAGGATCCCGCTGCGCTCGAGCTTGGCCTCCAGCGACACGGTCTGCCCCAGCTTGGCCAGCCCGTCTTGCCCGGTGAGGGTCGCCTCGGTCTTGGCGTGGGCGAGCCCCGCGCACAGCGCGAGGGCGAGCAGCGAACGAGTCCAGGTCATGGTCCCTCCAGGGTCACCAGGCGAAGCCGCACACCGCGCAGCGACGCGCGCAGCTCTCGAGGGTGTTGTCTTCGTCGTGGAAGCAGCGCGGGCACACGTGGTCGGGCATGTAGACCTCCCGCGGGCCGTCGGGCAGCTCGACCTTGAAGCGCGAGCGCGCGGCGAGCACCCCGGCGTGGTCCCAGCCCCCGCGGGCCGCAGCGCGGCGCAGCGCGCCCACGTGGGCGGCGCTGGGCGGGCCGGCGCAGCCCTCGCTGGCCTCCGGCGCCTGGGGCAAGGGACGCGGGCCGGGGGGCGTGGCGCTGCGGGGACGCAGCACCCCGATCAGCTCTTCCAGCCCCTCTCGCGGACGCGCGGCGCTCACGAACAGCTCGACGTCCGCGGCGTCCAGCAACTCGAGGAGCCGCTCCAGGTGGCCGGCCTGCTCGAGCCGTTCTAGCTCGTGGGCCAGCTCCTCATTGACGCGGTAGAAGCTCGAGGGGTCAGGGGTCATGTCGCTAACGCGAGTATAGAGCCCGGGGTCCATCCGCGTGAGGGGCGGGTCCAGCGGCCCGTGAGGGCTGACTCCAGCGGCGCTCGTTGCCTCGTCGCCGCTGGCGTCGTCGCTCGTCGGTCGCACTGGCCCAAAGGGCTCGCTCCTCGCGCCTGACCAGGGACGACGAATGCGGCGCGATCACCGCCGAGGCCAACCCTGACGGACCCCACGGTCGAGGTCCCAGCCCGGGAGTAGACTGCGCGCATGTTCGACGTGATCGTGCGAGGCGGGACGCTCTTCGACGGGACCGGCGGGGCGCCGCGCCGGGTGGACCTGGGGATCTCGGAGGGCCGGGTTGTCGCCGTGGGCGCCCTCGACGAGGCCGAGGCGGGGGAGGTGCTCGACGCCAGCGGCGCCTGGGTCGTGCCCGGCTTCGTGGACGTCCACACCCACTACGACCTCTGTCTGGGCTGGGACGGGCTGAGCGCCCACTGCCTGCGCCAGGGAATCACCACGGTCGTGGGCGGGAACTGCGGGCTCGGCGACCCGGACCTGCTCGCGGTCCTCGGGCGCGCGCGGGGCGCCGCGCTGGGGGTCAACTTCGGCGCGCTGCTCCCGATCGGTCCGATCCGCTCGACGGTCGTCCCCCGCGGCGAGAACCGGGCGGCGACCGCTGAGGAGCGCGCGCGGGTGGTCGCCGCGATCGAGCGCCAGCTCGACCGCGGCGCGCTGGGGCTCAGCTGGGGGCCGTATCACGCCAACTCGCTGATCGGCCCCGAGGAGCTGCGGGCCTACCTCGCGCCGCTGGGCCCGCGGGGCAAACCCTTCGTCGTGCACCGGCGCAGCGAGGGCAAGGGGGGCCTCGAGGCCACCCAGGAGGCGGTCGAGCATGCCAGGGCCGCCGGCGTCCCGCTGCAGATCTCGCACCTCAAGACCGCGGGCAAGCTCAACTGGGGCGACTTCGAGCCAGTGCTCGAGTGCGTCGAGGCCGCGCGAAGGGACCTCGACCTCGGCGTCGACGTCTACCCCTACGACGCCAGCCTGACCTACCTCTCGGCGGCGATCCCTGACGGGCTCAAGGCCGACGGGCGCCTGCTGGAGCGTCTGCGCGACCCCCGCACGCGGCGCGAGGCGCGTGACGGCGTCGCGGGGTGGTTCGAGGCGCGGCAGGGGCCCGAGGCGATCGTGGTCCACGCCCCGTCGTTGGCGCCGGGGGCCGGAGGCGCGACCTTGGCCGAGCTCGACGCGCGGCTGGGAGTGGGGGACCCGGCGGAGGCGTTGCTGCGCCTGGTCGAGCACGACCCCGAGGGGACCGGGGGCTGGGCGACCTACCGCACCATGATGGACCCCGCCCACGTCGCCGCGGTGCTCGAGCTGAGCTACGCCGCGGTGGCGTCGGACGCCGTGCCCGACGCGTCGGGGATCGGCATGGGGGACAGCACCCACCCCCGCGCGTTCTCGACCTACGCGCGGGCGCTGACCGCGGCCGCGGCGCGCGGCGACGCTGCGCTGGCGGAGACGGTGCGCCGCTCGACGGCGTTCCCTGCAGCGCGGTTCGGCGTCGCGCGCGGGGCGTTGGTCGCGGGCGCCGTCGCGGACCTGGTGGTCCTGCGCGACCTCGAGGACGCCGCCGACTACGTGCACCCGGATCGCTACCCACGCGGGGTCGAGCACGTGCTCGTGGGCGGTCGGGTCGCGCTACGCGACGGGCAGCCGACGGGCGTCGCCGCGGGCGAAGTCCTGGGCTAGGGTTCGCGGGCTGCCCAGTCGGCGCGGCGGATCCGATACAGCACGTGTTCGCTGAGGCGGTGCCCCGGCGGCAGCGCGGGGTGGGCGAAGTCCCCCGTCGGATCGCGCGCGAGGCCGAGTCGTTCCATGACCGCGCGGGAGCGCAGGTTGGCGGGGACGGTGAAGGACACGACCTCGTCCAGGTCGAGCTCGGTGAAGGCCGCGCGCAGGCAGGCGCGGGCGGCTTCGGTCGCGAACCCCTGCCCCCAGTGCGCGGGCGCCAGGCGCCAGCCGACCTCGACGCAGGGGGTGAACGCCGCCTCGAAGCGCGGGATCGAGAGCCCCACGAAGCCCAGGCACGGCGCGGTGCCCGGGGCCTCGACCGCCCACAGCCCGAAGCCGTGGAGGGCGTGGTGGGCCTCGAGCCGCTCCAGCAGCGCGTCGCTCTCCTCGCGGCTGAGGGGGCCTGGGAGGTAGGCGGTGACCTCGGGGTCGGCGTTGAGGGCGGCGAAGGGCGCGCGGTCCGCGTCGCGCCAGCGGCGGAGCAGGAGCCGCGGGGTGCGCAGCTCGGGGATCACTGGGCGCCGAGCTCGGCGAGCGCCTGAGTGGCCTCCGGGTGTCCGGGGGCGAGCTCCAGGGCGCGCAGGAGGTCCTGACGGGCGAGGCTGGGCTCGTCGAGCGCGCGCAGCGCGCGCGCGCGGAGCAGGAGCGCGGGGACGTGGTCGGGGGCGAGCTCGAGGGCTGCGTCGGCGTCGTCTCGGGCCAGGGCGTGTCGGCCCTCGTGGGCGTGCACGTCGCCGCGCAGGACGAGGGCGTCCACGCTCCGGGGGTCGCGCTCGAGGGCCTCGTCCAGGGCTTCGAGGGCTTGGATCCAGCGCCCGTCCGACGCCAGGGACTCGCCCTTGTTGAACCACAGCGCGCCGATCGAGGGGTCGAGGGCCAGGGCGCGCTCGTAGCTCGCGACCGCTTCGGGGTAGCGGCCCAGGAGGAACAGACACACCCCGCGCGAGTTCCAACCCGGGAGGGAGTCGGGGAAGGCGGCGAGCAAGGCGTCGTAGGCCGCGATCGCCTCCGCGTAGCGCTCGCTGATCCGCAGCGCGTCGGCGCGCCCGTGGAGCGCGGGCTGGAAGCCGGGGGCCAGGGCGACGGCGGCCTCGAAGTCGGCGAGGGCGGCGTCCCAGTCCTCCAGGCTCATGTAGGTGAAGGCGCGGCGGGTGAGCGGCCCGGCCTGCTGCGGGTCGAGCTCGACGGCGCGGGCGAAGTCTCGGAGCGCCGCCGGCAGGTCCTGCAGGTCGGTGTGGACGTTGCCGCGCATGTCCCAGGCCTGGACGTGGGTCGGGTCGAGCTCGAGGACGCGGGAGAGGTCCGCGAGGGCGCCCTCGGGGTCGCCTTGCATGCGGCTCACCCAGCCGCGGTTCTTGAGCGCCTCGAGGTGGCTCGGGTTCAGGCGCAGCGCGCGCTCGTAGTCGGCGCGCGCGCGCTCCAGATCCTGGCGCTGATAGGCCAGGTCGCCGCGGGCCACGAGGACGTCGGGGTCGGCCGGGTCGAGGCGGAGGGCCTCGTCCAGGTCGCGCGACGCGGCGTCCAGGTCGCCGAGCTCCTGGAGCAGGGTGCCGCGTTGGCGGTAGTTGCGCGCGAGCCCGGGGGCGAGCTCGATCGCGCGGCCGTAGGCCTCGAGGGCCGCCTGGGGCTCCCCGGCCCGGCGCAGGAACTCGGCGTGGTTGAAGCGCAGCAGCGGGTCCTTGGGGCTCATGCCCAGCGCGGTGTCGAAGGCTTCGCGGGCGGCGTCGGCTTCGCCCAGGGTCTGGAGGATCGAGGCCAGGTTGGCCCACGCGCCGGCGTGGTGGGGCTCGAGCTGCAGCACGCGCTCGAAGTCGGCGCGGGCCTCGTGCAGGCGGCCGTGCTGCATGTGCTGGGTGCCCCGGGTCCAGAGCTGCGGCGCCGAGTTCGGGTCGGCGTGGGGGTCCTCCCAGTCGTCGAGCAGGGGGAGGACCGCCGCGGCGTAGCGGCTGGTCAGCCCCCACGTGCCGAGCGCCCGGACCACGTAGGCCCGACCCGACGTGCTGCGCAGGCGTACCAGCGCGCGGGCGGCGACGGCGCCCCGGGAGGGGTCTGCCTCGGCCTCGAGGTAGCGCGCGAGGGCGCGCTCGCTGGGGCCCAGGATCCCGATCCGGCCCAACGCGTCGCAGGCAATGCGCGCGGCGTCGAGGCGCGGCCCGAGGGCGTCGCGCTGGAGGTTGCCCAGGTGGAGGAGCTGCTGGCGGGCGCTGACCTCGTCGCGCTCCGCCCAGGCGCTCAAGACCTCGCGGTAGAGGCGCGCGTCCTCGTCGCCGAGGAGCTCCTGGCCCGGCTGCGCGCGCCGCTGGAACAGCGCCTCGAGCCGAGCCACGGTCTCGGAGTCGGTGGCGCCGCCGACGGCGCCCAGGAGCGCGTCGCGTTCGACCTCGAGCAGCCGCGCGCTGACGTCGTCGAGCTCCGCGGCCAGGAGCTCCGCCGTTTGCGGCTCGGGGTAGCGCACCAGGGCGAACACGCCGTTCAGGAGTCCTTCTGGTTCCCGGGCGAGCTCGCCCTCGCGGGCGCGGGCGAGGAGCGCCAGGATCTCCTCGCGGCGCTCGCGGGCGAGGCGCTCGCGGGCTGCGTCCACGCGCGCCAGCCCGGCCTCGGCTGCCGGGACGTCGACCTCGAGCTCACGCGCCTGGCTGAAGCACTGCTGCGCCAGCTCCCATTGCTCCCCGGAGAGGGCGACCTCTCCCAGGCGCGCGGCGGCGTCGAACAGGGCGCGGGTTGCCTCCGGGTCGGTCGGCGCCGCGTCCCGCCAACGCTGAGCGGCTTGGAGCGCCGCCAGAGGCGGGCCCAGGGCGGTGGGGGGGGCGGCGGCGGCGGCGGCGGCGCTGCGCTGCGCCGCGTCGCGGGCTTCGGCCGCGACCCGCGCGCGCTCGCGCCGGGGGAGGACGACCAGGGCGGTGCCGCCCAGGGCGAGGAGCAGCGCGGCAGCGCCCGCGAGGACGCTGGCCAAGGCGCGGTTGCGCCGGACCCACTTCACGAGGCGCTCGCGGGGGCTCGGCGGGCGCGCGAGGATCGGCTCGTGGGCCAGGTAGCGGGCCAGGTCCTGGGCCAGCTCGCCGGCGGTGAGGTAGCGCGCCTGCGGGTCCTTCTCCAGGCAGCGCAGGCAGATCGTCTCCAGGTCGCGGTCGACCTCGGCGCGGAGCTTGCGCACGGGGGTCGGGTCCACCCGCAGCACCTGGTAGATCACCCGCACGGGCTGGCCCTTGAACGGGGCGGCGCCGGTGAGCATGGCGTAGAGGGTCGCGCCCAGGGAGTAGACGTCGGCGCGGCGGTCGACCTGCTGTGGGTCGCCGCGGGCCTGCTCGGGGGGCATGTAGGCCGGCGTGCCCATGATCGCGCCGGCCTTGGTCAGCTCGTCCTCGACGTCCAGGGTCTTCGCCAGGCCAAAGTCGGTGATCCGCGGGCCGCGCTCGGGGTCGAGCAGCACGTTCGCGGGCTTCATGTCCCGGTGGAGCACCGCGCGGGAGTGCGCGTAGGCCAGCGCTTCGGCCAGGGCGCGCGCGATCTCCGCGGCGCGACGTGGCGCCAGGGGGCCCTCTTGCTCGATCACCTTGTCCAGGCTCGGTCCGGGCACGAGGTCCATGACCAGATAGTGCAGCCCGCGGTCGTGACCGACGTCGTGCACGGCCACGATCCCGGGGTGCTGCAGCCGCCCGGCGGCCTCGGCCTCGCGCTGGAAGCGGGCGAGCTGCTTGCTGCTCGCGTCCCGCCCCGCGAGCATGACCTTGAGGGCGACCTCGCGCTTCAGGCGGGGGTGGTAGGCGAGGTAGACCGCCCCCATGCCGCCGCGCGCGAGCTCACGGCGCAGCCGGTAGTGGGCGACGCGGCCGTCGGCCACGGGGAGCTCGTCCTCCGCGTGGGGCGCGTCCTGGGCCTCGGAAGACTCGTTCGGAGCCTGGACCAGGGTCTCGTCGACCTCCGGCAGGCGCTCGGAGTCCTGGAGCTGAGTGGACTCCCTCGGACGGGGCGGTGGGGCGCCGAGGGGGGGCAGGTCGTGGAGCTCGGTGTCGTGGGGGGTGAAGCGGCGGGAGTCGGCGAGCTGAGGCAGGCGCTCGGAGTCCTGGATCTCGGTGTCGTGAGGGGTGAAACGGCGGGAGTCGGCGGGCTGCGCGTGCCGCCCGGTGTCGGGGGGCGGGGCGCCGAGGGGGGGCAGGTCGTGGAGCTCGGTGTCGTCGGGGGCGAAGCGGCGGGAGTCGGCGAGTCGGTCCGGGTCCGAGATCACGGTGTCGGGCGGCGAGAAGCGGGAGGGCGAGGCACCGGGCAGGTCGTGAAGCTCGGTGGGCTCGGGGTCACCGCCTCCCGGGGAACGGTGGGGGTCAGCGTCTCGCCCGACGGCGTCCGCGGATGGGGAGGGGTCGTGCATGGCTCAGCGAGTGTAGTGAGTGCAGACAGAGCTGCCACAACGGTCCGGGAGGTGGACCGACGGGCGAGCGATATCGCCCGCCTTGAAAATCTGGGGAAAGTGTTCATTCTGTGCGGCAACTGGACCGATAAAGTGCTTGGCAATAGGGGGTGAATGCACTCACGCAGTTCGACGTTCTAAGGATTGAGTGGCACCCTGTCGGTTTTCTGGTGTCAAAAAGGCACCTGGGTGCTGAAAAGTGCTCACTCGATTTCCAGGAACAAAGGGGTTAGCCCCTGAGTTCGGTCGGTTGCGGGTTTGCTGTGAGTCTGGGAGCCATGAAGTTCGACGTCCAAAACGCCCTTCGCGATCTCGACCAGCCCACCCCGGCGTTCTTTCGCCAGGAGCTGTTCTCCCACGGCGACCTCAAGGTCCGCCTGGCTGCCGTCGAGGTGCTCACCGACCTCGACCCCGAGGACCGCACGAGTGAGCTGCTGCGGACGAAGCTGCAGTTGGTCTAGCGTCCTCGCTTCGGGCCGCCGACGTCCCCGCCCGCGCTCGAGCCGCCTGGGCCGCTAGCGCCGTAGCTGCCCGAGTGGGCAACCCTGATCACTTCCCGGCCGGCCAACGTCCTCACAGGCGTTGGATCGTCGCCGCGTCACCGCTCCCGACGCGAGCCTCCGGCGGAGGGCTCGAGGACGGGAGCTTGGTCAGCCCCCGACGAGGGAGGCCCCCAGGAACTCGCGCTCGACGCCTCGGACCGAGCGGTGGCTGGTCTCGGCGCGGCTGAAGCGGGTGTAGCTGTGGTCGGGGCGGGTCAGGCTGCAGTAGGCGTTGAACAGCACGTCCAGCCCGCCCACGAACCCGTCCAGAGGGACGGGGAGATAGAACCCCACGCGCTTGGCGAGCCCCGCGGTCTTGCGCACCACCGTCCCCCCGAAGGCGAACACGTCGAGTCCGAGCTCGGCCATGTCCTCCTCCAGCGCGAAGACCAGGGGCAGCGCGCCGAGCACGAGCCGCATCCGCGAGAGCCGCGCCAGCGGGTTGTGCCGCCGCCAGCGGGTCATGGGGAAGACCTTGAAGTAGTTCTGCGGCAGCGCGGTGTGCCGCGCCTCGTCCTGGTGGAAGAGCTTGAGCACCTCGAGCCCGGGGAGGTGCCCCAGCGCGCCGAACAGCGAGAGCGCGATCCCCTCGACGATCACGTTCATGCCGAACAGCTTTTCGAGGCCGTCCTGGCGCAGCACGCCCTCCAGCAGGAGGTATTCCCACACCGTCAGGCGAGGCACGGGGAGCCCGAAGGCGAGCACGAGCTCGCGCAGGACTACGAAGTGCTTGGCCTCTTCCAGGACCTGCGCGGTCGCCGCGGCCTTGGCGCCGGTGCTCTTGAGGGAGCCGACCATTTCGCTGGCCACGAGCCAGGCGTAGGCCTCTCCGTGGCCCACCGCGCTCAGCACGTTGACCAGGGCCTGGCGCTCGCGCAGGGTGTATTCCCGCTCGAGCAGCGCGCGGAACTCCGCGCTCGACATGCGCTCCACGGCCTGACGCTCTGCCGGGGAGAGGGCCTCGAGCGCCTGCTCCCCGACGCTGCGCTCGAGGGGGGTGGCGTCGCTGAAGTCCAGGAAGGGCGCGCTGCGCTCGGCCTTCCACAGCAGGCGCAGGCTCTTGTCGTAGTGCTTGCGGCGCATCTCGTCGCCCGGGCCGCCTTCGAAGGAGTACGCCGCGTCGTCGTAGTCGGCGCGCCGACCTCCCAGCCGCAACGCCCCGAACAGCGAGTCCTTCGAGCGCACCCCGCGGTTCATGACGAGCTCTAGCGCGCGGTGGATGCGGGTCGCCCGCCGGCTCACGGGAACTTTGGCGAAGTCCATGGGACCTCCTCTAACCTCCGATATAGAGGGCTCGCGCGGAAAGCGGAAGGTGTGATCCGGCACCCCGTTGAGGTGCGGCGGAGATCAGGCTCGGACGAGGACCGCGCGGACCAGCTCGTCGGCCGACGCGTCGGGGAGGTCCTCCACGACCTCCTGCAGCAGCCGGCGCGCTTCGTCGGGCTCGAACTGCAGCGAGCGCAGCGCGCGCAAGGCGTCGTCGGCGGCGGACCCGACCGGGGTCGCGCTGGGTCGGGCGTATCCGCCGCTCAGGGTGCGCGCGGCCAGACCGTCGAGCTTGTCCTTGAGCTCACTCACCACGCGCTTGGTGAGCTTGGCGCCCACCCCCTTGACCTTGATCGCCTTCTCGTCCCCGCGCGCGATCGCGGCCGCCACCTCGCCCGGGCTGGGCTGGGCGCTGAGCATGGCCTGGGCGGTGGACGGCCCGATCCCGGCCACGCCCGTCAGGAGCAGGAACAGCTCGCGGGCCTCCTCGCTCGTGAACCCGTAGAGCCGCGGGGTGGAGTCGTTCTTGTTCACCGCGAGGTGCGTGAACACGCGGGCCTTGCCCCCCGGCGGGGGCAGGCGCTCGACGTCGTTGGGGCTGAGCAGCACCCGCAGGCCGAAGCCGTTGACGTCGATCACCGCGGAGTCGGGTCCCAGGTGCAGGACCTGGCCATGGAGTCGATCGATCACGCGTCCGATTCTAGTCGAGGCCCACGACGGGGCCTGTCTCCCAGATCTGGAACCGGGCGTGCTCGGCTCACGCCAAGTAATCCATGAGGGGATCATTGGTTATGAGGGGCGGCCCCGGATCGTGACGTTCCTTGGACATTCCCCGCAAGGCGGGTGCGGGGCGCCGCGTCATGTCCGGTGGAAGGGAGCTCCGCGGGAGAGGCGGGCTCCGAGGTCTCAGGAGGACGTGGGCTTCGCGCGCCCGGGCGGCGTGGGTGGAGCCCACCTTCAAAAGGAACTGTCATGCGCTTTCGTTCGTTGGCCGCGTTCGCGGTCCTGGCCACCGGTCTGTCCTTTGCCCAAAACCCGATCGCTCCGCCGCCGCTGCGCGTGGCGGACTACTTCCCGCTCAACCTGAACGACGAGCGGGTCTACGAGTGGGAGAACGCCTTCGGCGCGCTGGTGCAGCCGGAGACCACCCACCTCGATCGGATCTCGGGGCCCTACGCGCGCTTCGACAAGCTGCTCGGGCTGACCCAGCAGTGGGTGCACCGCCGGGGCGAGACGATCTACGCCTGGGACGCGAGCACGCGGCGCAACAGCGAGCTGTTCAAGCTCGACGCGGCGGTGGGTGACTCGTGGACCGTCGAGCTGACCCAGGCCTTCGGGCCCGCGACCATGACCCTCGCGGCCAAGGGCGAGACGGTCACGACCCGCGCGGGCACGTTTCAGGACTGCCTGCTGTTCACCTACCGCGCGCCCCAGGTCGCCGACGCCGGCTGGAGCCGAATCTGGCTGGCCCCCGGCGTCGGGGTGGTGCGCTGGGGCGAGGGCTCGATCATGGGGGAGCGCCTGTTCGCCCTCACCGCGGCCACGATCAACGGCACGACCTACCCCCGCCCGGTGATCACCCCAGCGGGCCTGACCGTGTCGCTGAACACCAACCAGTACGAGTATGGCTTCCCGCGCTTCGCCCCGATCGCCAACGTCTACGCCACGGTCGAGCTGACCGTCGACAACCAGACGGGCGCGCCGATCCCGGTGACCTTCAGCAGCGGGCAGAGCTACGAGATCGAGCTCGTGGACATGGCGACCGGCTCCGTGGCCTGGCGCTGGAGTGACGGCAGGTTCTTCACCATGGCCCTGCGCCAGGTCGACCTGAGCGGGAAGACGACGTGGCGCGACTCGGTGCCGCTGCCGGCCCGCGACGCGGACTATGAGGTGCGGATGTACTTGACCACGACCCCCACGCGGGCGTTCCAGGCGAGCGCGCCGATTCGGGTGCGCGTGCGCTGAACGGACGTGCGCGATTCCGAGAAGCCAGGGTCGCGATCCTGAGCGGGCGAGCGAGCGTCAGAACGTTGACGACATGGGCGCCACTCTCACCCCGCTCAGAGTCGTGAACTCTGGTTTAGCGCGACGCGAGGCCGATCGACGGGCGCGCGGCGGGTTCCCGCCGCGCGTTCGCGCGTACTCACCCGCGCAGGGTGGCCAGGATCGCTTCGTGGTCGAAGGCCAGGGGCCCCACGACGTCCTTGATCGCGAACCATGCGCCGCTCGACTCGGCGACCTCACAGGCGCGGGGCGCGCGCGCGCGGAGGGCGACGCTGATCACCCGCGTGCGGGGGTCGCGGTCGGGCGCGTCGAACACGCCGAGCTGCTCGAAGGACTCGGCCTGGCTCACGCCGACCTCGACCTCGAGCACCCGCTGGGCCGCCTGCTCGAGGGTCTCTTCCAGGCGCACGAAGCCTCCAGGGAGCGCCCACTGGCCGGAGCTGGGCGGGGCCGTGCGCTGCTGGAGCCACACTTCGTCGCCGTCGGGGCCCGGACGGGTCAGGGCCACGTCCACCGCCACACTCGGCCGACGGTAGGCCTCGGCGGTGTAGGTGCGCAGGAACTCCGCGTCGTCGCGGTCCGCGCTGGACGGAGTGCGACCCTCGAGGAAGGCCTGGACCCCCTCTGCGAGCTCGCGCGCGCTGCGCAGGCGCCGGGACGGGTCCGACTCCAGCGCGCGCAGGGTCAGCTCCTCCAGCGCGGGGGGGACGCCCTCTCGGAGCTCGCTCGGGCGCTGCGGGCTCGCCCCCTTGACCACCGAGCGCAGGACCTCGCTGTGGGACCCACGCCGCGGCGGTTGACCGGTGAGCACGAAGTAGAGGATCCCGCCCAGCGAGTAGACGTCGGCGGGGTAGCCCAGGGGGTCGCCCAGCCCCTGCTCGGGGGCCATGAACGCAGGGGTGCCGAGCACCGTGCCGACCTGGGTCCCGCTGTCGTCGACGCGCTGCACGGTGGGCAGCGGAGGCTCGACCGCGTCCAGCGCCTTGGCCAGGCCCCAGTCGAGCACGTAGACCTCGCCGTAGTCGCCAATCATGACGTTGCTCGGCTTGAGGTCGCGGTGGAGCACGCCGGCGCGGTGCGCGAAGGCCACGGCACGACACACCTGGACCACCGCCTGGAGCACGCGAAACGGGCTCCAGGTCGCGGGGTCCGCAGGGGCCAGGCGCTCGACCACCTCGCGCAGCGTGTGCCCGCGCACCAGCCGCATGCTGTAGTAGAGCGAGCCGTGCACGCTGCGGCCCAGCTCGTAGACCGGGACGATCCCCGGGTGCTGCAGGCGCGCGGTGAGGTGGGCCTCGCGCAGGAAGCGCCCGACCACGGCTTGCTCCTGGCCATACTCGACCCGGATCAGCTTGAGGGCGACGTCGCGCCCGAGGTCCGGGTCGAAGGCGCGGAACACCTGCCCCATGCCTCCGCGGCCGAGCTCCTCACGCAGGACGTAGCGCCCGACCGCGTCTCCCGGGAGCCAGCTCGCGCCGTCGGGCGGGGGGAGCCCGCCGACCCGCGTGTCGACTTCGCTCTCGTGGATCACCGTCGGCGAGTCGTCGGGGTCTGGGTCGCTCACGCTCGCGATGGTAGCAGGCGGCCAAACGAGCCGCCCGCGAAGGTCAGCGCCCGGGACCGGGGAGCCCCGACTCGCCCCCCTCGGGGGCGGCGTCCTCGGGCGGCTCGGGCTTGCGCGGGAACCAGAAGCGCTTGGAGACCGTCAGCGGGCCCGTGGCGGTGATCCGCCGTTCGGCGTCGCCTTCGCGCTCCACGCTCTCGAGGTGCGCCTGGCCCTGGAGCTCGAGCTTGGCCAGCTTGCGCTCCTCCAGGTCGAACCACAGGTTGCCCGTGAGGTGGCAGGTCATGCGGGGCGCGCCCTCGTCGGAGCTTGAGAGGCTGCCCTCGGTCTCCAGATCGACCTGGACGATCGCGTAGCGGCGAGGAGCCGCGTCGGGGGTCAGCTCGGGGTCGAGGGCCTCCTCCTTGACCTCCATGAACCGGCACACGAGCTTGCCCTCGGGGCGCTCGCCGAAGCCGTTGCCGACGGCGCGGCGCAGGCGGTCGCCGCCCCAGGTCCAGGAGTCGCCGACGGAGACCGGCGCGTCGGGGAGCGCGGCCTCGTAGCGCTCGGTGTGGACCTCGTGCTCGGTGTCCGAGGGCTGGAGCGCGGGCTCGCCTTCCACGGTCACGGTGCGCTTGCCGGCGGCGTCGAGGCCGACGGTGAGTGTGCGGCCCGACAGCGGGCTCTCGAGGCGCTGAAACTTCGCGGCGCCCGGGAGCCGCTGAGACTCGAAGGCCTCGAGGTAGGTGCGCTCCACCGCCGCGATCTTGCCGCCCCGGACCTCGGTCACGCGATCGCGGAAGCGGCGCTCGATCCGCTGCGCCTGCAGCGAGCGGTGGTCCAGGTTCTGGGACGCGACCTGGATCCGCACCGTGAGCTCGAGACCCAGCCGGGCCTCGCCCTCCAGCTCGCCGCCGAGGGTGTAGTGAGGGGTGAGGTCGTAGGTCGGCTCGCCCGTGCCCTGGGCCAGGGCGCTGGCGGCGGTCAGGACCCCCAGCAAGACGACGCGGGCGGTCATACGGCGGCCGGGGCTGCCGCCAACGCGCGGAGCTCGTCTTCGGTCAGGATCCGCGACGCCTGCTTGGCGGCGTCGAAGATCCGGTCGACGCGCTCGTCGCTGGCCTCGAGCCCGCGCTTCTCCAGCCAGAACACCACGTTGCTGCGCCCGCTCATGGGGCCCACCGTGATCACCTGCTCGAGGCCGAACACGTCCGCCGGGACGCCGGAGTAGACGCGGTTGGCGAGCCAGTCGTCCCCGCGCTTGAGCGCCTTGATCACCGCCGCCGCGTGCACGCCGGTGGCCGTCTCGAACGCGTCGGGCCCCACCACCGGGTAGTTCTTGGGGAGCGGGACCTTGCAGTATTCGCTGACCTTCTTCACGTACTCGGGCAGGGCGGTCAGGTCCAGGCTCTCGTCCAGGTAGCCCATGAGCTTGAGGTTCACGATCAACTGGTCCATGGCGGTGTTCCCGCAGCGCTCGCCGATCCCCAGCGCGCAGCCGTGGACCTGGTCGGCGCCCGCCTCGACGGCCGCGATCGCGTTGATCAGGCCCAGGCCGCGGTCGTTGTGCCCGTGCCAGTCGAGCTTGGCGTGGGCCCCCGAGTGGGTGACCAGGTCGCGCATGAAGCTCATGAGGGTGTAGACCCCGCGGGGCTCGATATGCCCCACGGTGTCGCACACGCACAGCCGGCTGGCGCCGTGCTCGATCGCCGCGGTGTAGAGCGCGCGGATCGTCTCGGGCTTCGCGCGGGCGGTGTCCTCGGTGACGTACATCACCTCGAGGCCTTCCTTCACCGCGAAGTCGATCGCCTCGGTGGTGTGCCGGAGCATGCGCTCCATGTCCCAGTTCTCGGTGACCCGCCGGATCTCCGAGCTGCCCAGGAACACGCACACCATGATCGGCACGCCGGTCTTCTGCACGATATCGACCACCGGCTGCACGTCGGCGATCACGGTGCGCGCGGCGCAGTTGGCGGTGATCTTGAGCTTGCTGTCGCGGATCTCCTCCGCGAGGCGGGTCACGTCGGCCACGGCCCGCGGGCCTGCGCCCGGGAGCCCAATGTCGGCGGTCTGGATCCCCAGGCGATCCATGAGGTGCAGGATCTCGATCTTGTGCTCGATCTTGGGGTCGAACACCGACGGGGACTGCAGGCCGTCGCGCAGGGTCTCGTCGTCGAGGGTGATCGCCGCCTTACGCTCGGGGCGCGGCTCGACCTCGTTCCAGTCGTAGATCAGGTCGTCGGAGCGGTCGTCGCTCATGGGGCCTCCCGGAACCGGCACCTTAACAAACGGGGCAAATCGCGCGGAAGCAAGACTTTGTAGGGGCTGCGGGGGGGCGCTCAAGGCGCGGCGTAGTCGAGGAGGTAGCCCTCCACTCCCACCCTCCCCAGGTGGAGTTCCACTCGAGTCGAGCCGTCTCGAGCCTCGACCACCGCGCCGACGACGCTGAGCTGCGCGGGCGTCGGGTCGACCTCGAGGCGCTTTCCGGTGCGGAACTCGACGTCGTCGCGGAAGAGCTCGAACTGCTCGTCCTCCTCCGACCCGGTGACCAGCGCCAGGCCTGGAAGGACGGCGAGCTCTCCGACGATCAGCTCGCGCAGGGCCTCGGCGTCCGCGCCGGCGACCTCGTTGCGCAGGGACTCGACCCGGAGCGTGACCTCTTCGCCCGGGCGCTCCCACAGGGCGCGCCGGCGCTCGACCAGCTCGGCGAAGTCCCGCGCGACCCCTTGCTGGAAGCTGGCGCTGAGGCGGGGGTCCGGCTCTGCGGGCGGGGGCTCCGCGGCACAGCCGAGGGACAACACGAGGAGCAGAGGGAGCGCGCGCAGGGTCATGGATCCTCCAAGGGGTCACGGAAGGCCTCGAGCCACATGTCGACTTCCCAGCGTTCGAGGTCGCGGTCCCGCTGGTCGGTCGTCGCGTGGTCGCGCAGGGCCTCGCAGGCGTCGCGGTAGAACTCGCCGGGGTCGAGGGCGTCGTAGCCTCGGGCGCGGGCCGGCCCCACGATCTCCGCGTCCTTGCTCACCAGGACGTAGGGCCCGCCGGGGCGGGCCAGGAGCTCGCGCAGGTAGGGGTCGGCGTCGCTGCCCGCGTAGCGCACGCTGAGCCCTGGGGCGGTGAGCCGGGCGCCGTGGGCCGCGAGGCCGTCGAACACCAACACGACCTCGGCGGTGCCCAGCGCCGCCCAGCGGGCGAGGAGGTCGGTCAGCGCCGCGCAGGCTGGACCCGGTCCCTGGCTCTGGAGCAGGGCCTTGAGCCGGGGGACCCGGTGCAGGAGGTTGAAGCCGTCGACGAGGTAGGCCATGGGGTACGTGCACGAGGCCCGCCTGGAAGGGCGGGCCTCGTCCGAGCTGCGAGTGGTTCGAGCTACTCGATCCGGTCCTTGCGGACGCGGGTGTTGGTGGCGACGACCAGGCGCCGCTTGACGGTGTCCCACAGCTGGAGCGCGAGGGTGTAGGTGTACTGGTCGATCCCCTCCTCGTCGCCCTCGCCCGAGAGCTTCTCCACGCCGACCTCGCCGCGGAGCACGAAGGTCGTCTGGTCGGGGTCGAACTGCGCGCTCTCGCCGGAGTCGAACTCGAATTGCTCGCGATCCTGGTCGACGTCTTCCATTGCCTCCTCGCCGGCGACCACGCTGAGGATGTCTTGCTCAGTCAGGGCATTGAAAAGCGAGTTGCGCAGTTGATCCATGCTCACCCCGCGCTTGTGGCCCCGAGGGATCTTCTTGGTCAGGGTTCCCACGCGGACCAGGGGGCGGCCGTCGTCGGGGGAGAGCGCCACGTGGGCCGGCCAGCCCTGGGCGTACTTGCGCGAGGCCTTCTTGCACAGGTCCTTCACCGCGTCGTCGATCTCGTTGAGGGTCAGAGTGTCCGCGCGGGTCACGCCGTATTGGGTCGAGTCCCCCCGCCGGTTCTGGGGGCTGCTGCAGGCGCTGAGCAGCGCCAGGCCCGCCAGGAGAATCGTGCTTCGTTGCAACCGCGTCATGCTGCGCTGCCTTCCTGTGGTGTGTCTGTAGGTGTGTTGGGTCGTGGTGTCTTCGCCAGAGACGGCGTGGGGGCCACGCCGGCCCCGCGGAGCCAGAGTGTAGCGAACGCGTCGGCTACTGGGTGGCGTCCATGGCGTAGCGCAGGTAGAGCTCGCCCTCGGTCGCGCCGGGGGTGGTGGCTCGGCCCTGGACCTGCACGGTCTCGAGCGGGTTGATCCACAGCGTGCGCCAGGTCTCGCCGCCGCCGCCGACCTCGTTCTCGATCACGTCGCTGTCGGCCCACTTCCAGCGGTACTCGTACATCACGCGTCCGTCGACGTTGTTCTTGACCGCGACCGAGCCCACGAGGATGTCCCCCTCGTAGAGGGCCTGGGACTGGTCGGGGAGCAGCTGCGCCTCGGACTGGAGGCCGCCGTTGACCACGTTCAAGGTGGCGGGCACCTCCGGTCGCACGACCACGGTGTTGGCGGCGTACGACTTGCAGCCGGCGAGCGCGGCCACGAGGAGCGCGGAGCACAGCAGATTGGACACGAGCTTGGTCATTCACCCTCCTGAGTGGAGAAACGGACGGTTGGGGGCGGCGGGGCATTCGCCGCGAACTTCCCTCGGGGCCGAAGTCTACGCCCCGGAGTCGTAAAGCTCTACTCCTGCTGGGTCAGATCGATCCGCACGGAGTTGGCCTCGCTGGAGCTCTCGACCCCGTCGTAGGGGACCGCGGGCACGTGCCAGTAGAGCTTTCGCTGCAGCGAGCGGGCGTTGATCATGCGGTGCTTGCCCCCCTCGACCACGAGCGTGCCCAGGTCGTAGGACCCGCCGCCGACCAGGTCGATCTTGCAGGGGTAGGCCCCCTCCGGGAGGTAGACCCGCGCGACCTGATAGGTCTGAGGCAGGGTGCGCCAGCAGCGCAGGTCGGCCTGCTCGCTGATCACGTTCCAGGCCGAGGTCAGCGCCGAGAACCCGAGGGCGGCGAGCTGGCCCACCCCCTCGTTCTTGGTGCCCTTGGTCACCTGCTCGATCGCGATCGTGCCGCCGCTCTGGATCCCGATCTTGATCACCAGGCGAATGATCTGCTTGGCGATCATGATGGGGAGCCGGTCCTGGTGGTAACGGAACGCGATCTTGTCGACGTCGGAGAGGACCACCGAGCGCTGGCTGTGCTGGCCCAGGCGCAGCACGGCTCCGGACACCGGGTTGGGCGTGGTCTTGTAGATCGGCATCGCGAACTTCGCCGCGCCCTTGTAGGTCGGGAAGATCAGCCCGAACTCCTCCAGGTGCGGGCCCATGCCGCACTCGAAGAACAGGGTCACGGACCCGTAGTTCTTCGGCAGGGGCTCCATGTTCCACTTCTCGCGGAGCTCGCGCGCGTCGTTGCGCGCCCCGGACGCGTCGGCCAGGCGAGCCCAGTCGCGGCGAATGAACTCCACGTTCTCGAAGCGCTCGAGCACGTAGCCCAGGTCCAGCCAGGCCTCGTTCTGGTCGTCGGTGGAGCCGGCGGAGATCGCGTCCACGAGCCAGGCGTTGAGGTAGCGCACGAAGTTGATCTCGTAGACGTCCTCCGCGGTCGAGAGGTCGCCGTAGTCGTAGGCGGAGACCATCTTCGCGCGCACGTCCCCGACGTCGAGCTGCGGCTCCTCGCTCTGCTTGCGCTGGGACTCCTCCTCGTACGCCGCGAGCTCCTTCTTGTAGATCTCGCGCGCCTTCTCCTGCAGCTCCCAGCAGTGCAGGACGTGGGACCACACGTCGCCCAGGTTGCCGCGGAGGAAGTCGTTCCGGGCGTTGTAGGCCTGCATCAGGATCTGCTCGAACACGGCCCCGCTGTAGGGGATCGTCTTCTCGTTGACCGTGACCGAGCCGACGAGCTGCAGCGCGTCCATGGCCAGGGCCTGGTTCTGATACTCGACGACCTTGTCGTAGGCCTTGTCGAACAGCGGCAGGCTCTGCGCGTACATCTGCCCGACGTGGGCCGACGTGCCCGCCTCGAGGTGGTAGAGCAGGCTGTCGTTCGTGGCGTCGAGGTCCTCGCTGTATGCCTTGTACGCGACGCCGAACTGCCCGCGCTCGAACGCCTGGCGGGCGTCCTCGGTGCTGCTGTTGTAGTCCGTGAACACGGTGCAGCCGCTCGTGGCCAACACCGGGAGCACCAGCCACGCGGCTGCCCTCATAGTCCCTCGGTCGCGTCTCATGTCACCCCCCCGGACGGGAGGCAAACTCTACCACTTCGGCCCGCGCGGGGTCTCGGGCTCCTCCGTGGGGGGAGCGGCCCGCTTGCAGATCGCCCCCTCGGGGAACGGCGCCTCGCCGGAGACGATCGTCCCGTGGGTGAGGCGCTCCTCGACCTCGGTCACCCGGATCTGCCCGATCTGCTCGGTGCGGAAGCCGAGGACCTCGCCGGTGTCGGGGTCGGTGATCTGCTTGGTCTCGACGAGCACGTCCAGGGTCATGCCCGGCTCCAGGCCGCCGCCGGTCCCCCGGTTGAGCAGGACCTCGATCCCGTCCGAGTCCACGATCCGAATCGGGTAGACCGAGTCGATCGTGTCGATCACCAGCTCGTCGCACAGCTTGCGCTGCAGACGATCGCCGAAGTCGGCGGCCACCGCCGGGGGCGCGTCGTTGCTGTCGTAGAGCGCGCGGGTCACGTCCTGCACCTCGCCCTTGTGCGCCGCGACGACGCGGGAGGTGCGGGAGTCGACGATCCGCATGTCCACGATCACGTGCGACTTCAGCGCGCGGCTCCAGTGGCGGGAGTTGGGGACCCGCGTCCACTCGGCGCGCACGGAGAACAAGGAGATCGACCCCGTGAGCAAGTAGTCGGCGCCGATAAGCTTCCCAGCCTCGACGGCGCGCTTGGGATCGGCCAGCTCCTGCTCGGTGAGCTTGATCTCCTTGAGCGCGTCGTCGAGCCGCTTGCGCTCGACGACGTCGAACTTGCGCGTAGCGACGAGCGCCGTGATCAGCTTGTCGGTGAGCTCCGTGGTCTGGAACTCCTTGCGCACCACCTCCGCCCAGCCGTCCTTCACCTGCAGCGAGTTCCGGTGGTAGTTGAAGGGCATGACCGCGAGGCTGGCCTTGCTGGGAGCTGGCGGGGGGGGCTCGACCTCCACGTCCTGGGCGAAGGCCGGGCACAGCGCGAGGGCGATCAGCCCTGGAGTCAGGCGGTTGAGGGCCATGGGACCTCCTACTTGAGGTTGCGGATCTCTTTGGTCTGGTTGCCGAACTCGTCGGTGGCCACGATCACCACCTGGCCCGGGTTCTCCGGGTTGGGTGGCACGCGGGCGGAATACTGTCCGGTCGACTTGTCGTAGTCGACGCGCTGGCCGTTGATCGTGAGCGTGCAGCCCAGGTCATCGACCTTGCCCTCGACGAGGATCCGGGCGTCGGCCTCGACACCCGGCGGCGTCTCGTCGTAGTTGAAGGTGACCTGCGCTTCGGCCTTGTTGCCCTCGTGGTCCCACGCGGCGACGCGCACGAGGTTGCCGCCGCTGGCGGCGCGGACCTTCCCGCTCCAGCGGTTGCCGCCGGTGGCGGTGGCGTCCTGACCGGAGATCGTGACCCGCGCCACGCCCTCGTTGTCGGTGACCTCGCACACCACGTTGATCGGGTTCCCGCTCAGGGTGGAGTTGGCCTGGGGGGCGAGGATTCGAATGACCGGAGGCAGCGTGTCGCTGGGGGGCGGAGGAGGGGGAGGCGGGGGGGCGCTGACGTCGCCGCTCGCGGGGCGGCAGAGGTTCCCTCGAGCGGGGCTCCCCGCGAGGATCGAGCACTTGGAGAACTTCGCGAGGATCTCGTCCACGCGGATCCGGCCGATCTTGGTCTCCTCGCTGCCGAGCACCTCGCCGGTGTCCGGGTCGACGAGCTCCTCGCCCTCGGTGAACACGTCGTACTCCTCGCCGACGTTGATCCCGCCGCCCTCGCCGCGGTTGATCGAGACCACGCCGTTGGCGTTCACCCCGATCACGCGCACGGGGTAGACGGCGTTGATCACCTTGATCACGAGCGCCTCGACCACGTCGCGCTGGATCTGGTCGATCGCGACCTTGGAGGGGCCGCCGTCGAGCTCGGGGCGCGCGCTGGTCTTGGTGCGCCCCTTGTAGACCGCCGAGCCGGTCTCCGCCGCGGTGACCTTGGTCGTGTTGGTGTTCACGATCCGCATGTCCACGTGCAGCCGGAGCTCCTCGTCGAGGGCCCACTCCTTGCTGATCGGGGCCTGGATCCGCTTCGCCGCGTACTCGAAGATCGTGATCTCGCCCATGACGAAGAAGTCCGCGCCGAGCGCCTTGCCCATGGCCGCCGCGCGGGCGGGGTCCATGAGGCCGGTCTCCCCGAGCTTCATTTCCTGGAGCAATGTGTCGATCTTGCTGCGCTCGACGACGTCGAACTTGCGCGTGCGCACGAGCGAGCCCACGAACTTCTGCGTGAGGGTGTCGGTCTCGATGTGCACGTTGGGCTTGGCCCGCACGCCTTGGTGCAGGTCGAACGGGGCCACGGCGATCGTGGCCTTCTTGCTCTGGGCTTCGGCCAGCGGCGCGGCCAGTAGACAGAGCGTGAGTGCGGCGTTCAGGTAGCGCACGACGTCCCCCCTAGGTTCGTGTCTCGTCGGATCGTGGGTCTTGGGCTAGGGCGACTAGCGGGCGCCCAGCAAGCGGAGCAGCGTCGCACATCCCGCGGTGCCCTGGCAATCCCTCGCCAGGTCGCGGCGGGCGGAGCGCAGCAGGGTCGGCGAAGGCAGCTCCGCATAGAGGGCGACCTCGACGTCGTCCCAGAGCTCAGGGCGGACCTCGAGCCAGCGCGCGAGGGCGCAGGCCCGGTCGCCGTCACCCGCGTCCAGCGCCGCGAGCAGCGCGCGGGCCAGTGCGCCCGGGGCCGGCGCCTCGAGAGAGGCCCGACGGCCGGTGTCGAAGGTCCGGGCGCGGGTGGTCCGACCGGTGGAGACCCAGGTCGTGGTGCGGGTGCGGCCCGTGTCCAACGAGCTGCGCGGCTGCGTGCTGCGGCCGGTGCCCACCCGAACGGTGTTGGGGACCGGCTGTGCGTTCGGCAGGCGGGTGGTCGTGTTCCCCACGGTCACGTGGCGCTCGAAGCTCCCCGAGGGCGTCGGCTCCCAGGAGGGGTCCGTCATGTCCACTGTCACCGAGGAGGGCACCGGCTCGGCCGGGGGCACGTAGACCGTGCGCTGCGGGCGCACCACCACCGTCGGCGGGCAGGGGTCCACGACGACCGTGCGCTGGGGACGGACGACGACCGTGCGCTGGGGACGGACGACGACCGTGCGCTGGGGACGGACGACGACCGTGCGCTGCGGCTGGGTGTAATGACGGGTGTAGCGGCGCGGCTGGGTGTAATGGCGCGGCTGGGTGTAGTGGCGCGGCTGGGTGTAGTGCCGCGGCTGGGTGTAGCGCACGGAGGGACGCGAGCCGGTGCGGACGTCGACCCCCGGGGTGGAGAACCGCACGCTCGTGCCGCGGGGGCCGCTGCGGATTCCAAAGGTCGGGGTCGAGTAACGCACGCTGGTCCCGCGGGGACCGAAGTGCACGCCTACCCTGGGCGTGGAGACTCGCCCGCTCCAGGTGACGCGGGGCTTGGGCAGGAAGCGAACTTGAGCCTCGGCGCTGGATAGGGTCAACGCGCCGACGGCAGCCGCGATCGCGATGGTTCGTAGCACGAGTCCTCCTTGGGGCAGCATGACCCAGGTGGGGTCGCCGCCGCAAGCGGTTCGACGGGCTACCCGAGCGGGCTATTCACCCTTCACGGCGACCCCTTCACAACTACAAGTCTAGCATGGGTGGACGGTTATACCCTGGACGCGGCGCGGAAATGCGGGATTCCCGCCTTTCTGAGCGGTTCCGCCTGAGGCATACTCAGGGGATCGGAGGTCCCATGCGTGTTTCGGCTGCGGCGTTGCTCACTGCGCTCGCCCTCACCCCGGTGTGGGCGCAGGCCCAGCAGCTCTCGGAGGTCGTGGTCGACGTCGACGAGCAAGAGCAGAAGCTGATCGACGTGTTGCGGAGGTTGCAGCAGGACCACGGGCTCAACTACGCCGTCGCGCACTCGACCCTGGAGGACGCCGGCCTGGTCAGCGTGTCCCTCAAGCAGGTCCCCCTCGACGTCGCCCTGGAGTCGATCCTCGCGGCCTGCAACCTGAACCTCGAGATCCGCGGGACCGTGCTCGTGATCCTGCCCCGGGGCGTCGAGCCGGAGCACCGCTTGCCGGTCGTGTCCCACGGCCTCCCCCAGGAGCGGCCCCCGACCGAGAACTACCCGGACGCCCCCGCCGACACCGCGGACTCCGAGCGCGCCCTCTCCGAGGCGATCGGGACGACCCTGGAGGTCGACGGAGAGGACGGGAGGCTGCGGATCCGGGTCGACGGCGTGTCCCGCGACTTCTTCCTTCCCAAGGGCGACGCGCTCCTCTCGCAGCGCCTCAAGGGTTCGATCCTGCGCCTCAAGCCGGGCGAGCCGATCCACCTGCTCTACGAGGCCGACGGAAAGCGGCCGGTGATCCGAGCCCTGATCGGCGGGGCCTACGCCGGGGAAGAGACCCGTCGGCAGGCCCAGGCGCGCCCAGAGCGTCCCACCAAGCCGCGCGCGGACTCCAACGTCGTCGGCTCCCCCAGCGCCGAGACCCGGGCCGCCACCCCCCGCTCGACCGCGACCAAGCGCACGACCGCGCCCGAAGGGGACGCCGAGCTGATCGAGGCTCCCGTGGTGGGCAAGCTCGTCAGCGTCGGAGACGGCGCGGTCAAGATCAAGCGCGCCGACGGCGAGGTCCTCACCTGCCTCATGCCCAGCGCTCCCGAGGAGCGGGAGAAGTGCGAGGCCGCGTTCGAGGGGGTGAAGCCGGGGAGCCAGGTGATCCTGGTGTGCTTCGAGAGCGGCGATCAGCGCCAGATCAAGGACTACATCGTCGGCGCCGGCAACAAGAAGTAGCGCCCAAGCGCTACTACTACCTATCTGTAGCGGCGACTCGCCTCGTCGAGGATCTTGCGCTCCTCGTCGCTGAGCGAGGCCAGGCCCTCACGCTTGATCTTGCGCAGCAGCTCGTCCACCTGGGCAGCGGTCGACGCGTCGATCCGCGGCGCTGGGGCGGGAGGCGGCGGCGCGGGCCGGGCCGGGGACGCCTCTCGCGCGCCGCCCTGGAGCACTCGGAGCTGCGGCCCCGCGCGACGGCGTAGCAGGCGGCTCGGGCGCAGGGCGAAGTGCGCGATCGCGAGGCCGACCACGGCGCCTCCAAGGTGCGCCGCGTGCGCGATTCGATCGCCCCCGAACGACCCTGTGGCGCCCGCCAGATCCAGCGCGGTGTAGCCCACCGCGAGACCCCACAGCGGCAGCGGGAGCACCCCCCACAGGAACAGGCGCTCCTGCGGGGCGACTCGCGCGCCCGCGACCAGGAACCCGTAGACCGCCCCCGAGGCGCCCAGCGCTGGGGTGTACCACGTGCCGCGCAGCGCGCCCAGCCCGCAGAAGGCGAGCGAACCGCCGATCCCCGCGGCCAGGTAGAGCGCCCACAGGTCGCCGTTGGTCCAGCCCCGCCGCGCGAGGATTCGCCCCATGACGTAGAGCAGGATCATGTTCAGGGCGATGTGCATCAGCTCGAAGTGCGCGAAGGCGGACGTCAGGAGCGTCCACACGCGGAACCCTTCGAACACCCCGGCTGGACTCACGAGGAAGTTGGCGCGGGTCGCGGCGCTGTCGGGCCCCAAGAACAGGAGCAGGACCCACACCGCGACGTTGAGCGCGATCAGGTGCACGTAGGCCGGGCTCCCCTGGAACCAGGTCCCCGCGCTCGGCGGCGGCTCGCGCATGAAGTCTCGATCCTGAAGGCTCATGCCTCGCATTGTCCGAGCGCTGGGCGGATCGGCAAGCCCTGCGCCCGCCGGCACGGTTTCCGTAACCTCGGGGGTTGGTATCGTGAGGGGCATGTTTGGCTCCTTCCTTCGCGCCGCTGCCGCGGCCACGCTGCTCCTCGTCCCGGCCGCCGCTCAAGACGCCTCCAGCACCCGGGAGGGGCGCGCGGCCCTCGAGCGCTGCGTGGAAGCCATGGGAGGGCGCGACCGCCTGCAGCGCGTGCGCGCGGCTGCGATCGAGATCCAGGCCAAGGCCTCCATGAAGGAGAAGCACACGCTGCTGCTCCCCAGCCGGGCGCTGCACTACGCGTCGCGGCGCGAGGGCGGGGCGGGCTTCGACGTCGTGATCAAGGGCGACAAGGGCTTCCTCTGCGACCGGGACCCCGAGGGCAAGACGAGCTACGTCGAGGACCTCACCTCGGCGGACCTGCTCGAGGGGGGCTACGAGCGCGACGTGCTGTTCATGCCGCTCCTGCTCGCGCAGCTGCTGCAGGACCCGCGGACCCTCTACGACAGCCGCGGACCGAACTCCGTGGGCGACGTCGTGGTGCGCGTGCTGGTGCACCCCGCCCAAGGGGAGACCTACGAGCCCTTCGTGCTCCGGCTGCGCTTCGACAAGAGCTCGCACCTCCTGGTGCAGGCGCTGGGCCTCGTGCCCTGCGGCGCCGACGAGGGGAAGAAGCGCTTCTTCTCCTACGGCGACTACCAGACGGTGGACGGCGTGAAGCTGCCCACCAGCTACTCCGACGAGCGCGGCAAGGGCACCAAGCCTCGCGCCTACCGGGTGCAGTGGAGCCTGGACCCCAAGCTCTCGCCGACCCTGTTCACCCGACCCAACGCGGGAGGGTAGCGCCGCGGTGGAGGCGAGCTCGCGGCTGGGGAGACGCGTGTTCGCCACGACGCTGGCCCTGCTCCTCGTCTCCGCCTGGCCGTTTGCTGGGGACATTCCCTCCCGCTACTTCGCCCTCACCCGATCCCTGGTGGAAGAGCGCACTTGCGCGGTAGACAGCTTCCACACCGGCTTCCCGGACAAGGCCTTCCGCGACGGGCACTACTACCTCGCGGCGAGCCCGGGCCCGTCCTTCGCCGCAGCCCCCGTCTATGTCCCGGTCTACCTCTGCGGAGGGTCGCCCCTGATCGGCCTGATCGCCGCGACCCTGTGGGTGGGGGTGTTGCCGGGCGCGCTGGCGTTCTGGGGCGTGTGGCGGCTGGGGGAGGTGCTCCCTCGCGTCCCTGCCCCGGAGCCCTGGCGCCTCGCGGTCGTGACGGCCGCAGCCGCGACCTTCGTGACCCCGCTGTGCACCGTGTTCTACGCCAGCGCGCTGACCGTGGCTTGCGCCGTGTGGGCGCTGGTGCACCTGACGGTCTACCTCCGCGCGAGACGCCCGATCCCCGAGGACGCAGCCGTCCCTGACGCGGAACGGGGGCTCAGGCGCCTGGTCGGGGCGGGGGCCCTCCTGGGCGCCCTCGTGTGCTGCGAATACTCCGCCGCCCCCCTGGCGCTCCTGGGGACGGGGGTCGTCGCCGCGGAATCCTGGCGCGCTCGCCGTCCAGGCGAGCTGCTGGCGTTCCTGGGCGGGGCTGCTCCCCTGGCGCTCGTGCTCGGGGCGTATCACTGGGCGTGCTTTGGTGCGCCCTGGCGCACGGGCTACTCCTTTCACGCCAACCCGAACTTCGTCGAGCTGCTGGCGACCGGCTACAAGGGCTACTGCGTCCCGACGGGGCATTCGCTCTACGAGACCCTCCTGGGCTCGGCCCGCGGGCTCTTGGTCTACGCGCCGCCGGTGGCCCTGGGGATCGCCTGCGCGCGCCGCGGCTGGGCCCACGAGCCGGAGTGCGTCGCGCTGGGGCTCGGCGTCGGCGCGTGCTACTGGCTGCTGAACGCCAGCCGCGTGCTGGACTGGTACGCGGGCTACAGCTGGGGGCCGCGCTATCAAGCCTTCGCCGCCTGGTTCTGGCTCCTGCCGCTGTTCGCCCTGCGCGATCCGCCGCGCTGGGCGTGGAGGGCCTGGGCCGTGCTGGTCGCCGCGGGCGCCGCGGTCACGGCGCTCGGGCTCGGCACGCGCTGGCGCTCGACCCTGGAGGCCAGCCTGCGCGAGGCCTACAGCTTCGGGCTCCAGTGCAAGCTCACGACCCTGGCCCTCACTGGGGACCCCGCCTACTACCCCCCTGGGCTGGCCGAGCGCACCGGGACCACCCTGGTCCTCGGGCTCCTGGCGCTCGCGGCGCTGCTGGTGGCGTGGGGCTGGATCTGGGGGCTCGGACGGCGGGGGTGGACCCGGCTTGGGCTGGCGTGGCTGGCCGCGGCGCTCCTGGCGCTGGTGCCGTGGAGCGTCTCGAGCGGACGAGGCTCGGCGCTGCGCCGCGAGCTCCAGGACCGCGAGTTCCTCGACTTCACCCGACACTTTCCCAGCTACGAGAACGATGTGCGCGCGGCCCAGGCCGCCCTCGCGCTGCAGGAGGACGCGCAGGCGGTGTGGTTCGCCGAGCGCGCCCTCGCGGCCAGGCCAGGCGACGAGCTGGCGGAGCTGGTGCGCGCGCTCGGCGCCCACGACGCGCAGGCCCTCGAGCGGCTGGCTCGCGAGGCGAGCGACCCCGGGATTCGCGGTCGGGCGACGCGCGGGCGCTGAGGCGCGCGTCAGCCCAACTCGAGCACCCACGTGGCGCGGTGTCGCAGCGCGAGGGCGGGGAGGTCCACCCACGGCGCGGGCGTGCGGTCGAGGACGACGGCGTCGCTCGAGGCCACCGCCCCGTCCGGCGCAGCCTCTGCGAGGACGGGGTCCGCGTCGGGCACGACCACCGCGGTCCAGGGCAGTCCCTCGGCCGCGGCGAAGGCGCGCAGGTGCTGCGCGAGACGGCCCGAGTTCGAGACCGGGCGATCGATCAGCGCGCGCAGGGGCACGTCGGCCCACCCCTGGGCGCGCACGGCGGCGGCCAGCGCGCGCGTCGCCTGCTCGGTCGCGCGATCCACGCGGTAGGTGCCGTGGACCCCTGAGAGGTCGCGCAGCGCACCGTCCACCCCGCGCAGCAGCACCCCGCCCTGGAGCCCGGTCTCGATGGTGATCCACACGTTGAAACCGTCGACCTCGAGCCGCGCAGGGCGCTGGCCCGGACTCAGCCGCCGGGCGCGACGCCGAGCCGCGCCTCCGGCTTCGCTGGTCGCGCGGGTCAGGGCGACGCGCTGGCGCTCGCGGAGCTGGTAGCGGTCGCCCACGAGCTTCAGCGCCCCGGGCAGCGCGTAGCCGCGCGCGCGGAGGTAGGCGAGCTCGGACGTCGCCCGGCGGAGGGCGTCGACCTGCGAGGCGGCGAAGTCCTGGGGGTCGCGAGGGTGGGGGCCGCCTCCCGGCACCTGGAGCGGACCGCTAGAGGCCGCGGGCCAGGTGCTTCCACTTCTGGACGATCGCCTCCTCGAGGCGACCGGCGAAGAGGGGATCGGCGGGGTTGGGGAGCTCCTCGGCTTCGAGGCTCACCGCGCCGCGGTAGATCGTGTGCAGCACGCGGGGCTGCATGGGGCTGATCCGCTCGTCGAGGACCTCGTACACGCCGTAGGTCCAACGCGGGTCGACTCGGCTCTCGCTGAGGTCCGGCGGGCAGGCCTGGATCAACCACTTCGACGGGGAATACTGGGCCACGACACCACCTCCACGGATCGCTCGGAGCGCGGGCGTCGCTCGGCCCTGCGCGCCCGGGATTCTACGGGCGGAGACCGCCGGCTGGGAAGCGCTGCTCGCTGGCTGGAAACGAACTCGCTGCGGCAGCGCCAGCCACCGCAGCAAGGCTTGCCCCGGAGGGGCGCTCACCAGCCCACACGGAGCCCGGCTCGCCGAGCTCCGTGCGGTCAGTGATAGCGGAGCCCGCCGGCGAAGCCAGGGGGCTCGGTGTCTGGGTCCGGGGGCAGGGCGCCCCCAGCGATCTAACAGGCCGCGGCGAACCGCTGGGCGATCTCGACCTGCCCCAGGGCCTGGTAGGCCTTGGCGCTGATCGCCCGACCCTGCCCGGTGGCTCCGACCAGGCGCTCGGCCTGGCTCAGCGCGTTCAGGGCGCGGACGGGGTCCGTCGAGACGCAGGCCTCAGCCTTGTCGACCAGCTTCTCGGCGAGCCACTGGTCGGCGCAGCGGACGTAGCACGCGGCGGCGTTCTTGAGTTGCCCGTTGCGACGGAAGGTGTCGCCCAGGGCCAGAAGATCTTGAGCACTTTTCTTGGTCATGGTTCCTAACCCCCAGAAGGAAACCGTTTGACGACACTCAATGCGAACGAGGTGCCAACGATCTGGCAGTAATGTTCATGAGACTTATGCCTCGATGGGGTGTCTCAATCTTTGAGGGGTCCCTAAAAATCCATGTCATTTCTCCTTGTGCGGTAACGGCTTGGGGAAAAATTCACAGAGGCCGTTCAAGTCTTGACGGCCATCCGACAGCCGGATTCATGGCCTCGCGTAAGTCTTGCTCCCAGGCTAAAGTGCGCCAGCGGAGGCCGCCCGTGGCAGAGAAGTCCCCCGGCGAACAGCAAGACCTGGCGCGACGCCTGAGGCAGGGCAGCGCGCCCGACGCCGACCGGGAAGCGCGGATCAAGCGCGAGCTGAGCGACCCCGAGCGGTTCTCGGTGCACCTGGCCCACTTCGCCCAGCTGTGCCTGGTCCACCCGCTGCTCCGCGGCTTCCGCTACCCCATGGACCGCTTCGTGGCCCAGGTGCTCGAGCACCGCACCGCCTCCCGCGGGGACCCCGGGCAGGAGGCCAAGGCCCTGCGCGAGGGGCTCACCCGCAAGCTGGCCAAGCCCGGGTTGCTCGAGGTCCTGCAGCGCATGGTGCGGGCCGCCGCCCAGGCGGTCGAGGCGGAGGAGCACCTGCTCGCGGTCCTGGCCGGCAACGCCATGGTCACGAGCTGCCTGGACGATCCCCAGCCGACCCACCCGCTGTGGAGCCTGCTCTGCGACCTCTCGCTCTCGGAGGGCATGCTCTCCGGGGCCTTCCTCGAAGCGGTGGCCCAGCAGGGGCTGATCCCCGACGAGGACGCGGTCGGGGCGGCCTTCGCCAAGGCATTGGCCCAAGGCGACTTACCCCAGGAGCTCGAGCGCCTGGGGGTCGAGCCCTGGGAGGCCGACGACATGGTCGACGCCTACCTCGACGAGCTGGACAGCGACGAGCCCTTCGCGCTCCAGTTCGACGCGATCCTGCACCTGGCCGCGCTGAACCTGACCCTCGCCGAGCAGATCGGGCCGCTGGTGACTCAGGTCGGCTTCGCCCCCGAGGTCCGGGAGCAAATGCGCGAGCTGTGCCAGGTCGCCTACACCGACGACGTGGGCGCCCAGCTCGTGGAGGAGCTGAGCGGCTTCTTCCGCAAGCGGATCCTGGCCCTGGGCGACGAGGTCGCCGACCAGGCCGAGGAGCGCGGCGACGGCGCGCCGGCCAGCGACGACGAGGACGACGAGGGCCTGCACCTCCAGCGCCAGCGCGCGGCGATCGTGTGGGCCTCGCTCCAGGTCCTGCCCCGGGAGAAGAACGACCTCCTGCGCTCGATCCACGCGCGGAGCCTGACCCGAGCGCGACGGATCGCCCCCCAGAGCGAGCAGCCCTTCCTGGCCAAGCTCTGGGCGCAGCCCAGCGACACCTTCGCCCTCGAGGAATACGAGGCCTACCTGCGGACCACCGGCGACTCGAACCGCGCCAAGCGGGTGACGCGCATGCTCGAAGACGTGCGCCGCGCCCGCGAGCAGCTGCGCGCGCAGGCGGGAGAGGCCGGGGGCTCCGCCGAATGAGCGAGGCGGCGCGGGCGCGCGCCGAGCTCGTGGGCGGCGAGCCCGCGCTGGCGCTGGGGATCTGCGAGGCGGCCCTCGCCCACGAGCAGGAGCCGGCGGCGCGGGTCGGGCTCGCGACGACCGCGGCCGAGGCTGCCCGGGCCCTGGCCGACCTCCCCGCGCAGATCGCGGCCCTCGAGCTGGCCGAGCGCGACGCCCAGGCCGCCGGGCTCGAGGTCCTGGGCAGCGTGCTCCTGCTCCTGGCCGACGCGCACCTGCGCGCCGGGGATCCCGCGCGCGCGCTCGTGACGCTGAGCGACGCGCGCGAACAGCTCCAGGACGACGCGCCGCGCGCGCGCCACGCCGCGCTCCTGGCGGAGGCCCAGGCGCGCGAGGGCGACGTCGACGAGCCCGATCCCGCGCCGCCTGCTGCCGAGCCCAGCGAGCGCGAGGGACCCTGGCGCGACCGGCTGCTGCCGCTCCTCGAGTCGCTCCTCGACAGCGAGTCCGACCTGGCGCTCGAGCCGCTCCTGGAGCTGATCCTCTCGGAGCTCGTGCGCGCCCTGGGCGCCGACCGGGGGTTCGTGCTCCTGCGCGAGCCGAGCGAGGCGCTGGCGATCTACGCCGCCCGCGACCGGCGCGGCGCGCCGGTCCCCGAGCCCGCGCGCGAGGTCTCGCGCAAGATCGCCGAGCGCGCGGCCACCGAGGCCCGGCCGCTGCGCGCGGTGCGCCCTGCCGAGGACCCGCGCTTCGCCGACTCGCGCTCGGCCCGGGCCCTGGACCTGGTGGCCGTGGTCGCGGGCCCCCTGCGCTACCGGAACATCGACCTGGGCTGCGTGGTCCTCGACCGCCGGCGCAGCGGCGAGCGCGGGTTCAGCGCCGAAGACGAGGCCCTGGTCGCGGAGTTCGTGCGCCTGGCCTCGGGCCAGATCGTGCGCACCCGCCGGCGCGAGGCCGAGCGCCACCGCACCCTGGCCCTCGAGGGCCTGCTCGCCACGCGCACCGCGCAGCTCGTGGAGCGCCTCGACACCGAGGGCTTCGTCGGCCAGTGCGAGGCGAGCTATGCTCTGCTCCGGGATATCGAGCGCATGGCCGCGACCCCGGCTCGGGTCCTGATTCGCGGGGAGAGCGGGGTGGGCAAGGAGGGCGTGGCCCGCCTCCTGCACCGGAACTCGGACCGCCGCGCGCGGCCCTTCGTGGCGATCAACTGCGCCGCGGTGGCCGACACCTTGCTCGAGGCCGAGCTGTTCGGCAACGTGCGCGGGGCCTTCACCGGCGCCGACCGCGACCGCCCGGGCCTGTTCGAGCGCGCCAACGGCGGGACGCTGTTCCTGGACGAGGTCGGCGACGCCAGCCCGCGGCTGCAGGGCGAGCTCCTGCGCGTGCTCGAGACCCAGGAGGTGCGCCGGGTCGGTGGGAGCGACGTGCGCCCCGTCGACGTGCGCGTGCTCGCCGCCACCCACCAGGACCTGGAGGGCATGGTCGCCGAGGGCCGGTTCCGCGAGGACCTGCTCTACCGCCTGAACGTGCTCCAACTGCGGGTGCCGTCGCTGGCGGAGCGCCGCGCGGACATTCCCGAGCTGGTCCGGCACTTCGCGGCCAAGGTCTACGACGACGCCCCCGGCGCCGAGCTGCACCCGATCAAGGACGAGACCGTCGAGTACCTCGCCAGTCAGCCCTGGCCCGGCAACGTGCGCCAACTGCGCAACGCCGTGCTCAGCTACTTGCACCTGGGCCACTTCGGCGAGGCGTCCGCCCCGGCCGCCGAGGCGCCGACGGCGACCCCGAGCGGCCTCCCGGCCTCCCTGCCCGGGGCCGATCAGGACGTCCCGACCCTCGACGAGGCGATCCGCCGCGCGATCGTGCGCGCCCTGCGCTACACCGGCGGCAACCAAACCCACGCCGCCAAGGTGCTCGGGATCGGCCGGCGCACGCTCTACAACAAGCTCCGCGCCTACGGGCTGGAGTAGCGCTGCGGGTCTTGGAGGCCTGTGGACCCCTTCCCGCCACCCTCCTGCGGTTCGCGCAGTGATCGCGATCGACTCGCCATGAGCTTCACTCACCACGACCCCCGCCTTGCCACTGTCCGCTGTGTCGGCTGTTGCAGCAGGGTTGAGACCGAGGATCTGGTGAAGGACGAGTACCACGTGGGGCGCTCGTGCTGCAACTGGCACCCGTACCACCGGTGGTGTGTGGTCGACCCGGGCCAGGCGCCCATTGAGGTGGGTTGCTGCGCCGAGTGCGGGGAGCGCATCGACCGGGCCTTGATCCTGGAAGGACTGCAGGTGCTCGCGGCTCAGCTCACCCGTGTTCACTCAATCCGCGAACCAGGACCGGTTGCCTGGAGGCGGGTTCTGACGAGACGAACTCCACGTGAGATCGAGACACCCGCTGAGCTGCACGTTCAGCCCCCTGGCCTCGAGGATCACGAGGCGACCCTCCTCCATGACTTCGTCCCAGTTCACCGCGCGTGTCTTCCTCACCCGCAGGCGCCCACCCGCTCCTGAGGGATCGCGCGACAGGGTCGAAGAGGAACCTCAGAGGCTGCTGCCGGAGACGTAGAGCCAGCCGTCCCGATAGTCGGCGAGCACCCACTCGTCGCCGCCCTGATCGACGTAGGTTCGCCCCGCGGTGAGCGGAGGCGGGTCCCAGCAGTCGGTGTCGGGGCCCAGAGCCAGCGCACGCGGATACCGCGGCAGACGAGCGCGCCGGGGACTCCGAAACCGGGGGCTAAGAGGAGCAGGAAGAAGGCGAAGGCCGCCTGGGTGGGGGTCATGCTCGGAGGGTGACCGTGCTGATTCGAGCGCACAAGCGAGCGTCAACGGCGTTGACGACTCGGGCCCCCAGAACTGGGGGGCTTACTCCGGAGGCCAGCGCAGGCAGGGACTTGAGCGCGGCGCGGCGTTCGCGTCCCGCACGCCTCGGGAGGGTCGGCATGAAGCGAGGCGTCGCGGCGTTGGTGGGGTTGCTCGGGGTCCTGGGGCTGGTGTGGCTCCTGTGGGGTCAGGCTCAGGACGGGGCTCGGGCGACGGAGGGCGCGCGCGACGCGCGCACCCGCGGGCCGCGGGTCGCGGCCGAGGCCACGCCGCACGGCGCTCCCGAGCCGAGCGCGGTCACGACGCAGGCGCCTGCGACCGCGTCGACCGTCGGCGAGGACGCGGCCGCGCTGGAGCCGACGGCGCCCACGGTCTACCCCGACGCCCCACCTGCGGCGACGCCGCTGACGGAGGGCGGGCTCCAGGGCCTCGTGCTCGACCCCCAGGGCCGGCCGGCGCCGGGGGTGACCGTCGAGGTCCTGCACGTGCCCGGCGAGGTCGGCCAGGAGCGCCAGTTCGTGGGCATGAAGGCCTACCTGCAGAAGGCCGGGCAGTGGGAGGCCTTCTTCCAGGGCACGGCGCGCACCACGACGGGCCCGGACGGACGGTTCCGCGTCGAGCCGCGCGAAGGCTCGACCCTCGCGCAGCTGCGCTTCGAGCACCCCGCCTACGTCGCCGCGCGCACCGACGACTTCGACCCCGCCGACTACCCCGTCGCGGGCGCGACCTTCGGCATGGTCGAGGGGGCGACCCTCGTGGTCCAGGCCCTGAGCCCGCACGGTGAGCCGGTCGCCGCGCAACTGAGCCTCGAGGGCGACGACGCCGCCGTCGCCGTGGGCTCGGGCAGCCCGCTGCCGCTGCACGTCGACCGCACCCACGTCGCGCGCCAGCTCGAGGGCGCCCCGGGTCCGGGCCTGGTCGGCGAGGCGCAGGCCGCCCAGGCCAAGCTCGCCGCCCACGCGGCGGCGGAGGCTGCCGCAGAGGAGGGCGCTGAGGCCGACGACGCGTCCCCCGTGACCCTGGAGGTCACCGAGGTCGTGGAGGACACCGGGCCGCGGAGGCTGACCGGGCTCGCGCCCGGTCGCCAAACCCTGACCGCCCGCGCAACGGGCTACGCCACCGGCGAGCTCGAGGTCGACTTGATCGCGGGCGAGGAGCAGGCGGTCGAGGTGCGCCTCTCCGTCGGCCTCGAGCTCCGCGGTCGCGTGCTCGACCCCGGCGGGCGGCCGATCCCCGAGGCCCAGGTGACGGCGGTCGCCTACTCCGGCGCCTTCGACTCGAGAGCCCGGGGCAGCCAGGGGTCGGCCACCAGCGACGCGGACGGCGCGTTCGCGGTCCCTGGTCTCGAGGACGCGCGCTACATGGTCTTCGCCTCGGCCGAGGGCTACACCGCCTCCCAGGAAGGCGCGTTCGTGTTCGGGGGCAAGGGGCCCGCCACCTACCGCCCGGGCAAGGACGAGGTGCAGCTCACCCTCCAGCCCACCGTCTCGATCCGGGGCCGGGTGCGCGGGGTGGACGAGGGCTCCCTCACCCAGATCGAGGTCAGCGCACGGCGCAGCGGGGGCTGGCAGTCCGCGAGCGCGACCGCCCGCGAGGACGGGAGCTTCGAGCTCGCGGACCTCTCCCCCGGACGCTACACCCTGCGCGCCCAGGGCGGTGCCTACGTGACCCCGGCGGAGCTCACCGTGCGGGTCGGGCCCGAGGGCGCGAGCGGCGTCGAGCTCGCGCTCGAGCGTGGCGCGACCCTGGACGTGGTCGTGGTCGCGGCGGGGCAGCCCCTGGCGAACGTGGCGCTGAGCCTCGACGCCGGCGGCGCGGGGGTCTTCGGCGCGAGCGCGCAGCTCGCGGCGACCACCGACGCCGAGGGGCGCGCGCAGCTCTCTCCGCTCGGGCCGGGGGAATACACCCTCGAGGCGAGCCACGCGGACTACGCGCCGCGCAGCGTGCCCCTGGCCGTCGGGCCCCAGGGCGCCGGGCCGCTGCGGATCGAGCTCAAGGCCGGTGGCACGCTCCGCGGGCGGGCCCTCGAGGCCGACGGGACGCCCCTGGTCGGGCAGATCATGGTCACCCAGCGCGGGACCCTGGAGAAGAACGACGGGACCCAGCAAGGCGAGCTCGACGCCGAGGGCGCGTTCGAGGTGGGGCGCCTCGCCTCCGGCGACTACGACGTGCACTTCATGGACCTCGCCGCCGCGTTCAACGGCTCGGCGCGGATCGTGCTCCTGGGCAGCTTCAGCGTGCGCTCGGGGGAGACCGTGACCCGCGAGTTCCGCTGCGAGCCCGAGGCGGAGGTCGGCGCGCTGCAGGGGGTGCTGCTCCAGGGCAGCGAGCCCGTCGCCGGGCGCATGGTCCAGGCCCGCAGCGAGGACGGAACCTCGGTGTGGGGCGGCGGACTCCTGTGGGTGAACACCGACGAGGAGGGGCGCTTCGAGCACACCAGCGTGCGCCCCGGGCGCTACGTGGTGAGCTCCAGCGGGACGGGCGAGGTCGTGGTCGACGTGCGTGGCGGGGCCACCGCGCAGGTCGAGCTGCGGATCAAGCAGGGGGTGATCGCGGGGCGGGTCGTGGACCAGCTCGGCGCGCCGCTCTCCGGAGCGCGAGTGCACCTCCGCCCGTTCGACTCCCGAGACTTCGACCTGATCTCCTTGCAGAACCAGGTGACCAGCGACGCCAGCGGGGGCTTCAGCATCGACACGCTCCCCCCGGGGCGCTACGTCCTCGCCGCCACCGGGCTCGGGCTCGGCAGCGCCCCCGCGCGGGAGGTGACCCTCGGCGACGGGCAGTCGCTGGTCGACCTCGAGCTGCGCCTCGAGCCCAGCCCCGAGGTGCACCTGCAGGTCCTGGGCGAGGACGGCGCGCCGCTGCAGGGCGCCGAGGTCAGCTTCTACGCCGGGGCCCTCGCCGCGCACTCGGCCATGCTCGACCTCGGCAGCACCCACCGCACGGGGCCCGGCGGCGAGCTGCTCCTCGACGAGCTGGTGCCCGGGGACTACGTGTTCGCCGCGCGCTCGGCGTTGAGCGGCGTCGCGGCCAGCGGCCGGGTGCACGTGGGTCCGGGGGACGACGTCGACCTGACCCTGCGGCTCCAGGCTCCCGGGAGCGTGGAGGTGGCGGGGCCCCCCCAAGCCGCGCTGCGCGTGCGCCTCGCCGACGCCGAGCTCCCTGCGCCGCTGGGCATGAGCCAGCTCTTCAGCAGCACCAGCGGCGGCGGGCAGGCGACCCTCAGCGGCCTCCCCGCCGGGCGCTACGTGATCGAGGCCACCGCCCCCGGGGGCGAGGTGCGTCGCTGGGAAGGCGCCGTCCCGGCGGGAGGCACGGTGCGCGCGACCCTGCAGTAGGGGCTACTCGAGGGGGAGACCCAAGAGGAACGAGGTCCCGGAGCCGCGCTCGACGTCGAACTCGCCGCCGTGGGCGCGCACGATCTCGCCGACCACGTCCAGGGTCTCGTCCTCCTCGGGGGAGAACTCGAGCATGCGCGGCGAGCTGACCTGCACGGACACGCCACCGGTCTCCCGCCGCAGGCGAACCTCGACCCGCATGTTGGTGGTGCAGGCCTCCATGGCGGTGAGCACCAGGACCTGGAGCACGGCCTCGATCCGGTCGCCGTCGAGGGGGATCCGCGGCAGCTCGACCGGCTCGCCGGCGCGCAGCGCGTCCACGCCCTGGCTGGCGCAGGCGGAGGTGCAGGCGCCCAGGGCGCGGTTGATCAGGACCTCGAGCTCGAGGGGCACGCGCTCGAGGGTGCAGTGCCCGGCGCGCCAGGCGTCGAAGACTTGCTCCCGCAGCGGCGTCGGCGCCGAGAGCGCGGCCCGCACCCCCTCCACCAGGAACCGGCTCGAGTCCTTGAGCCGCTGGCTGCCCGACTTGACCAGGAACTTGCCCGACTCGAGCAGGCGTCCCGTCTTCTTCTTCTTGCGCTTGACCCTGGGGTCGGAGGAGTCCTCGGGCGCAGGGTCGGCCCCCGCGTCGGCGGGGAGAGGAGGTTCGGCGGCCATGCTGAAAACCTAGCAGGGCCCCCCGGCCGAGTCTACTGGAGAGCGACTCACGGGTGCGGGGCCCGACCCGGCCAGGTATGACGGGGAGGGTGAGCAGCCCCCCGACGCCCCTGGGCACGATCGGTCCCTACGAGCTCCGCGCGGAGCTGGGCCAGGGGGGTATGGGCGCCGTGTATCGGGCCTACAGCCACCGGCACGGGCGCGAGGTGGCGCTCAAGCTCGTGCGGCCAGGGTTGGTCGACGTGGATGACGCGGCGCGTCTGGTGCGGGAGGGGCGGCTGCTCTCGGGGCTCGACCACCCGTTCCTCGTGGGGTTCCTCGACGCAGGCGAGCACTGCGGGACCCCCTACCTCGTCATGGAGCTGGTCCCTGGCGAGAGCCTCGATCGGCTCCTGGCCCGCGACCGCTGCTGGGAGCCGGAGCGCGCCGTGCGCCTCGTGCGCCAGCTCGCCGAGGGCGCGGGGGAGCTCCACCGCCTGGGGATCGTGCACCGCGACCTGAAGCCGCACAACGTGCTGCTCGATCAGCGCGGCTCCCCCCAGATCGCCGACTTGGGGCTGGCCCGGGACGACTCGCTCTCGCGCCTGACCCAGACCGGAGTGGTCCTCGGGACCCCGGCCTACATGGCCCCCGAGCAGGTCCAGGGCCAGCTCGCGTCCCCGGCCAGCGACGTCTACGCCCTGGGGGTGATCCTGTTCGAGCTGCTCTCCGGCCGACTGCCCTTCCAGGAGACGAACCAGCTCGCGCTGATGCAGGCCCAGCTCGAGGCGGCCCCTCCGCCCCTGCGCAGCCTGCGCCCCGACCTGGGGAGCGACCTCGCCGCGCTGGTCGCCTGCTGCCTGGCGAAGGACCCCGGGGACCGCTACCCCGACGGAGCCGCGCTGGGCGCGGCCCTGGCCGAGGTCGGGTTCGGGTCGCGCAGCCCCGCGGGGCGGGGCGCCGGCCGGGTCGCCGCCGTCCTGACCCTGGCGTTGGCTCTGGGCGCGCTCGCCTCCCTGCTCGTCGGACCCTCCGGCCCCCCGGCCCCCGGGGAGGCGCCGCCGGCCGCGGACTCGGGGCCGGCTCCGTCCCCTGAGCTCGCCGCGCTGCTCGCCGACGGCGACGCCCGCCTGCGGCGCGGGGACACCGGGGAGGCCGAGGCGATCTACCTCGCCGCGACCGAGCGTGACCCCGCCTCGGCCGAGGCCTGGGCGGGCTACGGCCGGGCGGCCAGCGGCGAGCACCGGCTGGGCACCGCCCGCGGGCGCTTCGAGCGCGCGCTGCGCCTCGACCCCCACAACACGCGGGCCCTCCTGGGCATGGCCCTGTGCTGCGCGCTCACCGACCGCGCCGCGGCAGAGGACTACCTCCGCCGCGCCGAGGCGAGCGACCCGGGCTCGGCGTATCCCGCGCTCTACCGCGCCCAGTGGCTCCTGAACGAGGACCCCGCCGCCGCCGTCCCCGAGCTGGAGCGCCTGGCGGCGGCGTTCCCCGAGAACACGGACGTGCTCACGCTGCTCTGCGGCGGGCTGCGGGTGGTCGGGCGGGCGCCCGAGTCCCTGCGCCGCGCCGAGGAGGAGCTCGCTCGCCAGGACGACCCGCAGCTCGAGGCGCAGCGCGTCTACAGCCTGACCGCGGTCGGGCGCCCGCGGGCGGAGGTGCTCGCGGCGTTGGAGTCGCTGCGGGAGCGCTACCCGGGCAGCCTGTCCGTGCTCTCCGCCGGGGGCGACGTGATCCTGGGGTGGGGTGACTTCGAGCGGGCGGCGCCCTGGGTCGCCGCGCTGCGCGAGCGCTTCCCCCAGAGCCCGGTGAGCCTCGAGTTCTACGCCACCCTCTGCTTGCGCCGGCGCTGGGGCTTGCTCCGGGGGCTGGCCGCGGTCGAGCAGGCGATCCTCGAGCAGCCCGGGGAGCTGCGGCTGCTGAAGCTCGCCCTGGACCTGTCCGAGGCCACCCGCGACTTCGACCGCCAGGTGCGCTACGCCGGCGCGCTCCTGGACGAGGCGCCCAGGGACCCCGAGCTCCTGCGCCGGCTCGGGCAGGGCGCCGTCGGGGCGTGCGAACCGCGGCGCGCGGTCGAGGCCTTCGAGCGCCTGCGCGCGCTGCGCCCCGACGACCCCTGGGTCACCTCCTCGCTCTGGGTTCAGCTCGCCAGCCTCGAGGCCTTCGACCGGGCCGAGGAGGTCGCCGCGGAGGCGCTCGCGCGCGCGCCGAGCGCCCGGCAGCTCTCGGTCTACCTGCACGCCGCGCGCCTGGGGCGCGGCGACCTCCGCTCCCTCGAGCCGCTGCGCGAGCTGAGCCGCCTCGGCGACCGGGCGAGCCTCGAGGCCAACCTGGTCCTGCTCGAGCGGTGCCTGCAGCTCGGCGATCTGGACGGCGCGCGGGCCTGCGCGCAGGTCCTCGAGGACCAGGGGGTGGAGGGCCCCACGAGCGAGTCCCTGCTCGGCGACGAGGCGCTGGCGCGGGGCCGGCTGCACGTCGCGGCGGAGCGCTACGAGACCGCGTTCGCGTTCAATCCGCGCTGCGGCGAGGCGCTCCTGGGGCTGGGCGAGGTCTACGCCCGCGCGGGAGGGACGGCAGAGGCGCGAGGGTTGCTCGAGCTCGGGGTGCGCCTCCTGGAGCGGAGCGGGCGCTTCCCCAGCCGCCTCGAGCCCGCGCGCGCGCGGCTGCGCGCGCTCGACGCCGCGGCGGGGGTCGAGCTCGACGCCCCGCTGGAGACGTGCCTGGCCGTGGGCGACGCCGCCCTCGAGGCCTACGACCAGCGCACGGCGAGCCTGGCGTTCCGCGCAGCCTTGAGCCGCAGTCCGACCTCGGGGCTGGCCTGGGCGGGCCTGGCCCGGGTGTGCGGACGACGCGGGTTCATGCGCGCGGCGGAGGCCCTGGTGCGCGACGCGCTGGTCCACGACCCCGAGCGCCCGAGCACCCTGGTCCTCGCCTCGAACCTCGCGCAGAGCGCGGGGCGTGACGAGGTGGCCGCGGAGCTCCAGGCGCGGCTCGAGACCGTGGACCCCCAGGGCCCCTGGACGCTCTACAACCGCGGCGAGCTGGCCTGGATCCAGCAGGACGAGACCCGGGCGCAGGCGGCGTTCCAGGCCGCCTACGCGCGCTTCCCCCGCGAGCGCGAGCTGGTCCAAGGGGTGGCCATGTTCCACCTCGAGCGCGGCGACTTCGCCGAGGTGCAGCAGATCGCCGAGGCCTACGCTCGCGCCACGGGGACCCCGGCCCTGAGCCTGGAGCTGGCCAAGGCCCTGGCGGGCCTCGAGCAGCCGGAGCGAGCCCTGGCGGCCGCCCACGAGACCCTGGCCTGGGCGCCCTCCCACGCTGCGGGCCTGCTCCTGCTGGGGTCGCTGGAGGATCGCCGCGGCGAGCGGGAGCGCGCGGCCGAGTTCTTCCGGCGCGGGCTGGAGCAAGACCCGCTGCAGCCCTTGGTGCGCGCGCGCCTGGTCGCCTTCGCCGCCGAGGCCGGAGACGCGGCCCGCGCGCTGGAGGAGGCTGCGCTGGCCTGGGGCGTCACCCCCGACGCCCTGCGGCTGCGGGTCGCGGTCCAGTTGAGCGACGCGCTGCTCGCCGCCCCCAGCACCGTCCCGGCGGCGCTGGACTACGCCGAGCGCGCTTGCGCCTTGGAGCCGTCGTCTGCGCCAGCGCGCGCGCAGCGCGGGAAGGTGCGCCGACGCCTGAGCGACCTCGAGGGGGCGCTCGCGGACTTCAGGTTCGTCCTCGAGCGGGACCCGACCCACACCGGGGCGCTCCTGGTCTGCGGCGAGTCCGCGTTGGCGACCCTCGACCGGGTCGGCGCCCTGGAGCTCAGCGAGCGGCTGCTGCGCGTGGCCCCTCGCGACTGGCGCGCGCAGAACCTGCGCGGGCGCGTGCTCCTGGTGTTCGTGGGCGTGGAGCCAGCCTGGGAGTCCCTGCTGCGCGCCGCGGAGCTCGCGCCCAGCGTGCCCGAGGCCTTGTTCCCGGTGGTCGACGCGGGGGCCAGGCTCGAGAAGTGGGCGACGGTCCGGGACTACGCCCGGCGCCTGCTCGCCCTCGAACCTCCGGCGAGCGAGACCCTGCGTCGGCTCGCCGAGGAGCGCCTGCAGCGCGCGCGCGAGGCGCTCGGCGAGTAGACGCGCGCGCGCGACCCGGGTAGGACGGGGGCATGTCAGCAGCCTACCCCCGCCCCTTCGCGCGCTACACCTTGCTCGCTCAGCTCGGGGAGGGCGGCATGGGGGTCGTGCACCGCGCGATCGACCCGGCGCTGGGGGTGGAGGTCGCGCTCAAGACCTGCCGGCCGGAGCTGGCGGAGGGGGAGGACCTCGCGCGCTTCATGCGCGAGGGGCGGCTCCTGGCCCAGCTTCGGCACCCGCACTTGGTGAGCCTGCTCGACGTGGGCGTGCACGAGGGCACGCCCTACCTGGTCATGGAGCTCGTGCGCGGACGCGACCTGCAGCACCGCCTGCGGGAGGGCCCCTTCGCCCCCCAGGAGGCCGTCGAGGTCGTGCGCAAGCCGCCGAGCGCCGCCGGGGCCTTGCACGCCCAGGGGGTGGTGCACCGCGACGTGAAGCCTGGCAAACGCGTTCCTCTGACCCCCGACGGCGAGCCGGTGCTGACCGATCTCGGTTCGGTCTGGGTCGAGACCCACAGCCTGACGCGCGCAGCCGGGGACCCTGGCCTGCCTGCGCCGGAGCAGGCGCGGGCAACCAGCGGGACCCTGCCGCGACGGCGATGCCTGGTGCGTTCCTGTTCTTGAGCGTCAGCGGCGCCTGCCTTCAACCAGGAGTCGTCCCTGCTGGCGGTGCTGCACGCGCACCAGCGCGTCGCGCCCCTCGCCTGCGGACGCTGGCTCCCCACGTCGCTTTCGATCTGAGGTCGTCGCCGCGCGCTGTTCGGAGAAGCAGCCCGCGCAAGATACGCCGACGGGCCGAGCTGGCGGCGGCCCTGGCCGCGCCCGTCTCGCCTCGGCGCGCCCGCGGTCCCGCTGCTCGTCGCCGGGGCGATCCTGGCGCTGCCTCCGCCTCGCCGCGCGCTGGCGTCGCTCCGCACGGGGCAGACGCCCGCGCCGCCGACCCAAACCTCTGAGCCCGGCACCGACCCCGGAGCCCCTGAGCCGAGCGCGCGCCCGACGGACTCGGCGCGGAGCTCAGCGCGGAGCGTCAGCGTTCGAGTCCGGCGACTACGCCGGCGTCCTGGAGCAGCTCGCCGAGGAGCCAGCTCTCCCTCGTGGGCTGTCACTACGGTTTCCAGTAAGGTCGACGGAGCTTAGCTGCCGCTCCAGGCGCTGGATGGCGCGCGCGACTGGCGGCATACCCCAGGCCGCCGAGGCTTGGCACCCCGCTGCTGCGCGCGCGGGAGGAGCTCCAGGAGATCGACGCCGCGCTGGAGGCGGGGGCGTGGGCGCTCGAGCCCGTCGGGCGACGGCGCTGGCCGCCGCTAGCGCGTTCGCAGCTCGACCGCTGGACGGGCGCGCGGGGCCGATGCTCGGATCGAGCGCGGCCGGGAGGTGTACCAGGACGCGGACCTGGCCCAGTGCCGCGTCGTGCTGCGTCAGCGGCGACGTCGCTGCCGCTGAGGCGGCGCCGCTCCTGGTCGCGGCCGACGAGAAGCGCGCTGCGAACTGAGCGCCTGGCCTGCTTGCGCTGGCGTCTACGCCGCGCGCGGCGATCACGCGCGCGGGCGCCTGTTCCTGCAGCTCCATGATCGCCAAGGACCACGTCACCGGGGTCCGCCTCGAAGGCGACTACGCGCTGGCGGAGGACGATCACCTGGTGCCGATCACCGCCTTCTTCGAGACGAGCCGCAGGCGCCCGGGTCGGTTGGACCGGGGCACGGCCCGGCCCGCGCGGCTGGGGGCCACCCGGGAGGCCGCGGTCCTGGCCCAAGGTTCGGGCGCGCCTGGACCCCGGGCAGTTGCTTGCGCGCGGCGGAGCGTTCGCTGGCGCCCTCGCCCGAGCCCGAGGAGCCCTACGACCTCACACGCTCTGCCGCAGCCTGGCTGGCCCCGCCCGCGAGCGCGAGCGGGACGGCAACGATCCGGTGGGCGCCCAGCTCGCGTTCCGCGCCTGCGCGATCCGCGACCCTGGCGCCGACGGCGTGGCTCGTATCTCGGGCAGCGCGCCTGCGCGTGGATCAGCCGCGGTGGGGATCCGCACCTGCGGCCGGCGGCTGCCGGTATGTCCGCGCGACTCCCGAGACCGTGCACTTCGCCGCGCTCTCGGCAAGCCGGAGCCTGGGCGACGCAGAGCGGGCCCGGCTCTGACTCACCGTCGAAACCTGTTCGACAGCGCGGGCCGGCAGGCGTTCCTGGCCGGAGAAGGGGCGCGAGCCGAAGGACGCGGTTCCTCGCGCGGCTACCGACGCGCGTTGGACCTGGGGTGGACTCGGTGCTCCTGTTCAACCGCGCGCTGACGTTGCTCCTGCGGCAGCGGCGCTCGACGCCGCCCGTGACCTGGTCGAGCGCTGGGGTGGGCCGCTGCACCTTTGAGCGCGGCGCCATCGCGCTCGTCGCCCAGGCCTGGAGACGGCCCGGGCGAGGTCGCCCGCGTGAGCTGGAGCTGGCACCGCGCTCCAGCCTCCGCCCGCTCTACGCCGGACGGATCGCGCGGGCTGGCGACACCGCCGAGGCCTGGTGCCACTTCACTGGTCCCGGCCGAGGACCTGCTGGTGCGCCTGGTGGGGGCTGGTCGAGCCGCTGGTCGACCTGGGGACGACGGGGTCCTCGACCGGACTTCGCGCGCTACGCCTCGTCGCGCCGGTGGACGCCTCGTCGAGCAGCTCTGCGTGCGAGCCCTTCGACGCGCTGGAGCGGCGGCGCTGGCCGCGGCGCTGAGTGGGACGGCGCGACCAGGCCGCTCCGCAGGCCTCGACCCTGGCGCTGGCCGCTGCGGCTTTCTTCGGGATCGCGGAGGAGCGGTGGGAGGAGGCCGCCGCCTGCCGGCGCGTGCGCTCGAGCTCTCGATCCGACGACGTCGCTTCGCGCACCTCTACCTGGGGCGCGAGGCCTCGACCGCGGCTTCGCAGGGCGCGGGCGGCACACGACGGCGTTGCTGCGGGTCGAGCCCGAGGTGTGGGGCACCTGGCTGCTGCACGGGCGGCTGCAGGTGCTCGACGGCGAGGTCGAGGCAGGCTGGGCCCTGCTGGCGTCGCCGCGCGGCGCCATCGTCCGCGGCGCCCTGGTCTGGCCGCCCAGGCCCGCGGGAGCTCGCGGAGGAGGTCCAGGCGCAGCTCGAGGCCCTCGAGGACCTCCCGGGGTGAGCGAGGTCCAGCGCGCCGAGCTGGACGCCGTCCGGGCCGAGCCCAGGCGCACCTGCCGTCCGCAGCGCCCGGGCGCTGACCTCGACCCCACCCCGGGTTCACGGCTTCGCGCAGCGCCTCGCGGCGGAGGAACTCGCGGTAGCGCAGCGAGGCGCGGATCCCCGTGAACAGCCCGCCGACGACCAGCGCGCTGGATCACCGTCCCGGGAGAGAGCAGCAGCGCCGGGTTCGAGAGGTAGGTGAGCGCTACCAGGGGCGCATAGATCAGCGCCCCCACGATCGCCGGTGCATACGCCCTGGCCGGGGAGCGCCTCGCCGCCACGAACAGGACCCAGAACACCAGGGCCAGCCCGACCTGGAGCATGCGGAGCACGTCGAACACGCCTGCGCTCATGTCCTGAGGCGGGCGCTGCCAGAGGCCGAGCAGCGCGCCGAGGGACACGAGGATCGCCACGGCCAGCAGCGCGCGGGCGGCGGTCTGGGCGGAGTGCCCGTCAGCCAGCGAGCTGGCTGGCCCGGCGGGGCCGCTGAGGCGCCCGACCTTCGCCGCCGCGCGCCCTTCAACGACGCGCCGCGGCTCAAGGCGACGGGCGCGTGCGGGGCCGCGCGTCCGCTGGCTCCTCGCCCGGCGCGGGGCCCGCGGCGTCGCGCGAGAGCAGGCCGCCGCCGGTGACAGGAGCGCGAGCAGCGACCTCCGCCCACGAGCAGCGCCGAGGGAGCGCCGGGCCTTCGCCGGGCTCTGGAGTGGGCGTGGCGGCGGGGGGCGCTCGCGGCAGGGCTCGCGGCAGGAGCGGGGCGTCCTCGAGAAGCGGCGGTCGCGACCTCCGGCCAGGGGCCGACGACGACGACGTTGGCCCACAGCGTCGCCGCCTGCGCTCCGGCCTCGACGCGCGCCAGGAGCGGGACGACCAGCGGGAAGCGGCCGTCGAGGGGCTCGCCGAAGCGCGACGCGAAGGGTGCGTCCCAGCCGGCGGCGCGCTCGCGGGACCACGAATCCGGCGCGCGGCGGGCGTAGTCGCCAGACGCGACCCCGGCGGCCACATGCGCCAGCGTCGCTTGCCACACCGCCTGGGGGTCGACCTCCAGCGCTCCCGCGGGGCCGAGCCGCACGCCGGGGACCGCGGCGCCCAGGGTGAAGCGGGCCTGCGAGGGGCCGCGGTGCCGGAGCCGAAGGGTCACGGGGGGGCCGTCGCTGGCCAGCACGCGCGGGGGGCACTCGGGGACGATCGCCAGCGGGGCGGCGGCGCGGGCAGGCGGCTCGAGCACGAACAGCGAGCTGCGGTAGGACACCACCGCCCGCCGGTCGCCGGCAGCGACGCGGACCTCCGCCGGGTCGTGGCGCCTGCAGCGCTCGCGCGCCAACAGCACCCGCCCCGGCGCGTCCCCCGGGAGCAGGGGGACGGTCTCTGCCCACACCTCCCGGCGCACCTCCTGCCCGTCGGCGTCCTCGCTCGCCTCGTAGCCCGCGCGAACCAGATACGGGTGCTCGGCGAGCAGCGCCTGCGCGGACTGGGCGCGCTGGGGGTCGTCGCGGGGCAGGTCGCTCCACGCGGCGCGCGCTGCGGGGCCCCAGGGCAAGGCGCTGCGCTCGTCTGCCTCCCGCTGCTCCCAGTACGCGGGGTCGTCGTCCTGGCCGCTCGCGCGCGCGCGCAAGGCGTCCGCCGGCAGGGCGTTCAGCGGTCCGCACCAGGCGCGGAGCTCGCCGCTGCTGCGGTCGAGCCGCAGCGGGCCCAGGTGCCAGGCGTCGGGACCCCGGAGCAGCAGTGGGTCGTGGCCGCGGTCGGGGGTCGTCCATGGCTCGCCGCGCGGCCGGAGGGCCGCGTCGAACCGGCGGACGACGCCGGGGCGGCCGCTGACGACGAGCACCCCCCCGTCGTCGAGGGCCGCCAGCGCGCAGGGCTCCGCGTGGTGCAGCGGGCCAGCGCCCAGGGGCGCCTCGACCCGCTCGCCGGTCTCGAGGTCGAGGCGGAGGAGCGTCCCCTCGCGCTGGTCGTGGGAGGCGCAGAACAGGGCGCGATCGCCGAGGGCCACGCCGAGGATCACGCCTTCGCCGGCCGGGGAGAGCCGCGCGACCTCGCGCCCGCTCTCCAGGTCGAAGGCGGCGGCGCCCGACGCCAGCCGCGCTCCGGCGACGGCCGCGCGGCGGCCGCGGGGGTCGAGCGCGACCCAGCGCGGCTCGAGGGGCAGGCGCAGGCCGCGGCGCACGACCTCGAGCTCCACCTGGGCGTAGGCGCGCAGGCCGTCGAGCTGCGCCTCGACGCTGCAGGTGTGCCGACCGAGCTGCTCGGCGCCGGCGGTCCAGACCAGCTCGGCCCCGCGGACCTCCAGTCCCTCCGGCCCCTGGCGCAGGCGGTAGCGCGCCTCGCCCGGGAGGTTCGGGGTGAGCGGGAGCGCGAGGGGCTCCCCGACCACGGCCTCGACCCGGGCGGGGGCCTGCAGCCGCAGCAGCGGCGGCGCCTCGATCCCCAGGGCGTCGAGGTCGGCCACGAGCGCCATGCGCGACCACCCCAGGAACAGCCGCTCCCGGGTCGGGTCGAAGGCGAGCAGGAGGGAGCCGTGGGTCTTGAAGGCGTCCCAGCGATCGCCCCAGGTGGGGGCTGCGGCTCGAAGGTTCGGCCGCCTCGTTCGCTTCAGCCCACTGGACGTCGTGCGGACCGCACCGGAAGACAGGGTCCGCGAGCGAGGCTGACCGCCAGGTCGCAGGTGGAGTGCGGCGCGAGGGGCGCAGCCGGCAGGCCTCAAGCTGGGTGAGTCGAGGTCAGTCTGCTGCCGCGACGTAGGCGAAGCCGCCGGGACGCTGCCAGCTCCACCTGCCGAAGGACTGGTGGACGTGGTCGCGGCGGGTGAACACTGACCTTTCATCGAGGCGAGAACACGAACAGCCCGCTCGAACCTCGCCCGCTATGCGCATATCAGCCGTGGCGTCAATGCATCGAACTCAACGGCGAAAAGAGATGAATCAACAAGCGCCACCGGTGGCGGCCTCGACCACGCGAAGGTCAGCTGCGCAGTCAGCGCAGGCCCGTCGTCGTTGTGCACCACGGCGTAAGGCCAGGTCGTTGGGACCTCGGACGCCCGGTTTCAAGCTCGCCGGGGGCGCCGCCAGCGCGGCGTGGCGCGGTCTGCCGCGATCGACACCTCGACGCAGCTAAGCTGCAGCTCGGCGAGAGCGACCTGCGATGGCCAGCAGGGCCTTCGCGCCGCCGGGAGGATGCAGCCACCTGCGCCAGGCTCCGCTGCTCAGGACGACGCTGCACCACCCGCGACGGCGAAGAAGCTCGCCGCGGTCCGGTCGAGGCCCGGGCGAGGCCAGGACTCGGTCGATCTCTGGAAGCCTCCGCCGAGGCTGCTCGCCGACGACGGCGGAACCGAAGCGGGGACATGCCGCATGGTCAGCTCATCCATGTGCCTGGGGGCAGGCCTGCCAGGCTCGCCGCACCTCGCCGCGAGGACCAACGCCGAGACGCCCACGTAGAGCGCGCAGGCGAGGACCGGGCAGCATGCGCGGCCGAAGCCACGCCGCCCGTCGAGCTCGGGAAGGGCAACCAGGGCGCCGCCCGCGGCGAAAAGACCCGGGGCCGCGACCGCGGCAGTCCTGGGCTTCGCGGCCCGCAGGAGCCAGGGCCTCGAGCTCGGGCTGCTGCGGAGCTGCGGCAGGGAGCGGGGCGCGGCGCGCTGGACGCGGCGGCGGGCGTTAACCGGGCAGGTCTGGACTCTGCGGGCTGGTGCGAGGATCTATGAGCTTCTCCCTGGTTCGGAGGAGAGAGGTTCACGCTCGTCAACGCGCGCTTTCTCGGCGGCTGCACAGCATGAATGCACCTCTTCTGATGGTTGCGTATGCCCGGACTGTGTGGCGAAGCTGCGCGAAGGCCGATCGCACAGGCGCGACGGGGACGACGTTTGACGACCTGTTCGAGCGGGTCGTGACCCAAGCTGCTCGTCTACGTCACTTTGCCGCATGGGGGCACAAGCTGCAGCGGGCCCTCGACCCGCTGGACGTGCTGCGGGGAACCTTCGTCGGCCGCAGCTCTTCGCTTGCTTCGAGAGTCGAGGCCCAGGCTCGTTCTGCGCTGGCTGCCGGATCGCGGACACCAATCCGCTCGCCATGCTCCTTCGGCCGGGCCGGCGCGAGGCCCCAGCGAGGCTTCTGGTGCGCGCATCGACGGCCTTGCTGGATCCGCGCGAGCAGACCAACCCCTCGACGTTGCTGGCCCGGCGTGAGCGACCGTGCTGCTCTCGGCCTCGGTCCTGGGCCGGCGAGCGTGAGCGTGCTCCGCATCTGCAGGCCAGGCGCTGGAAGCGATCCGCGAGCGAACTGGGACGAAGCGAAGCGCCGATGCGCCGGCTGCTGAGCAAGAGCCATGGACCGCGTGGGCGGCTCGTGGGCGAGGTGTAGCGCCGGGCTCGCTTCTATCGCAGCACCCTGGCCCCATGGTCGAGCCGGGTCTGGAGCGAGATGCTGCCTCTCGGGTGGGCCGTGCAGCGCAAGGCGGGAGCTGGGCGAGCCGATCGACGCACTGCGACGCTGGCACATCAGAGCTCGGGGGTGAGCGTCGAGGCCGTCGACCGCTGCCGAAACTACCCTCGACGCGCTGGGGCCCCTACGTTTGACATTTCGCCCGAGCGCCGACGCGGACCCCGCGCCGCAACGGTGGTCGGGAGCTCGAGCGCGGGCGTGACGCTCCGAGGCGGTGCGCGTGGCCGCGGCGACCGCGAGCGAGGCGGACCTCGGCCGCGCTTCGGCGCTACCGAGGAGGCGGAAGGTCGCCCGGGCGGCGGGGTGATCTCGAGTCGACCTGAGCTGCGCGACCTGGCGCTGAAGGTGGTCGACCCGCGTCGCGCCCGACCGCGCGACCTCGCGCGGTTCGTGGCCGGGCTCAGATCAGGGCGCCAGCTGAGCACTAACGGTGGCGATCGAGCTGGGCGTCGACGAGAGGGCGGCCTGCGCTACATGGCGTGCGCCGGGCGCTCCTGGGCGAGATCCTCGACGCCCTGTGCCAGGCGGGTCGAGGCGCGGGAGTGGCCCCGGGGCGGCTGCTCGACGTGTTCACCAAGGTGTGCGACGCGGTCGCCGCCTGGCAGGGCGTGGTGATCCACCGCGACCTCAAGCCGGACAACGTCATGGTCAGCGGTCGGAGGTGTAATCGCGGGCTGGGGTCTGGCCAAGATCCTGGGCCGGACGACCCGGCGCGGAGGACCTGTGACCTCAGGCAGCCGGGCGGAGGCCGGGGTCGGGCTGACCCAGGACGGCCAGGTCATGGGCACGCCGCAGTACATGGCGCCCGAACAGGCCCGCGGCGAGGTCGAGGCCATGGACGAGCGCGCCGACGTCTACGCGCTGGGCGCGATCCTGTATGCGCTCTTGACCTACCAGGCTCCGGTCCAGGGCAAGAGCTTGCGGAGCGTGCTCGAGCGAGTGGCGGCGGGCCGCTTCCCGGTCCCCCGTCAGCGCGCTCCGGGGGTGCCCCTGGAGCTCGAGGCGGCGACCCTCAAGGCCATGGCCCTCGACCCCCGGCGCCGCTACCCCGGCGCCCTCGAGCTCAAGGCCGACGTGCAGGCGTTCCTCGACGCCCGGGCCGTGTCCGCGGTGAACTACCGGCTCCCGCAGCTGGCTTGGCTGTGGGTGCGGCGCAACGCGGCCGCCGCGGCGACGGGCGGCGCCGCGCTGGCGGTGCTCCTGGTCGTGGGGCTCGCGTTCGTGCTGTCGCTGAGCGCCGCCCGCGAGCGGGCCGAGGGTCAGGCCGATCGCGCGCAGCGCGAGGCCGCGGCCGCGGAGCGGGCCCGCGCCGCCGCCCTGGGGGAGGGCGAGAAGCTGCGCGAGGCCCTCGAGGAGCTGCGCGCGACCACGGCCCGGGAGCGGGCCGAGATCCAGCGGCGCGAGCGGGCGGAGGCCGAGGCCGCCAGCAAGGAGGCAGCGCTCGGCGAGGAGGCCGAGCGCCGCGTCGAGCAGGAGGCCGGGCGCCTCCTGGCCCGCGGGGACGTGCTGGCTCGCGAGGGGAGCTGGGCCGAGGCGCGCGCGCGCTACCGCGAGGCGCGCGACCTGCTGCTGGGGGCGGGCCGCGATCCAGGCGCCGCCGAGCTCGCCCTGTGGGAGACCCGAGGGCGGGCCCCGAGCCCGGGGCTCGTGATCCGGGGGGTGCGCGCCGACGCCGCCGGCGAGGACGCCAGGCCGCCGCTCGACTGCCGCCTGGCGGTCAGCCCCAGCGGCGCCCACGTGGTGGCTCCGCGGGAGACGACCGCCACGGAGAACGGGGTCGCCCTGTGGTCCCTCGTCGACGGGCGCGAGCTGCGGCAGGTCGACGTGCCCAGCGCCGAGCCGGGGCTGCCCGGCTTCGTGCCCCGGGTCGCGGCGTTCGCCGCCGACGACGCGCACCTGCTGCTGGGCGACGCGGGCGGGGTGGTCCGGCTCTACGCGGGGGACACGCCGGTGTGGGAGGCCACGGCTGGCGCCCACGTCCTCGACCTCGCCGTGTCCCCCGACGGGCGCTGGGTCGCCTCCGCCGCCGACTCCTGGACCCGCGCAGGGGGCACGCTGGCGGTGTGGAGCGCAGCGGACGGCGCCGAGCGCTGGCGTCAGCGCAGCGCGGCCCGCAGCGTGGCCTGGGTCGCGGGCGAGCTGCTCGTGGGGCAGACGGACGGCGCGATCCTGCGCCTCGACCCCGAGGACGGCCGGGAGCGCGGCCGGCTGCTCGGCCACGGCCAGGCCGTGGTCGACCTCGAGCCGCTGCCGGGAGGGCGCGTGGCCTCGGCGAGCCTCGACCACTCGGCTCGGCTGTGGCAGGTCGCGACCGGCGCGGAGCTGCGGCGCTGGAGCGGCCAGGGGCGGGTGCTGGCGCTGGCGGCAGACCCGCAGGGCGCGCGGCTCTTGGTGTGCGGCGGCAGCGAGCGCGCGACCGTCTACGACGTCGCGCGGGGGGAGGTGCTGGCGGTGCTCGCCGGCCACACGGGCGAGGTCTACGCCGGGGCGTTCTTGCCCGACGGCGACGTGGTCACCGCCGCCCGCGACGGGACGGCGCGGGTGTGGACCCTGGCAGGAGGGGCGGGCCTGCGGCGCTGGTCGGCCGGCGAGCGCGCGGTCACCGCCCTCGCGGCGGCGCCCTCCGGACTCGTGGCGGCCAGCGGCGACGCCGGCGGCGCCGTGACCCTCTGGGACGTGGCGAGCCAGCAGCCGCTGGTTCGCCTCGAGCTCGAGCAGGAGGTCCGCGCCCTGGACTGGAGCCGCGACGGGCTCGACCTCCTGGCCGCGACCGCCGACGGCGCGATCCACCACCTCGACGGCGAGACGGGCCAGCAGGTCTCGGTCGTGCGCTTGCCCCCGGGGCATGAGCTGGTCTACGCCGCCTTCGGCCGCGGGCTCGAGGCGGTGGCCGCGAGCCAGCGCGGGGCGTTCCACCTGGACCTGGGCACTCGGCGCTTCCTGCGCGACTGGAAGGGGGCGCTGACCCCCGACGCGGGGTTCGCAGGCGGCGGACCGACGACGCCCTTCGTGGTGACCCCGGAGGACGCGGTGATCGACGCCCGCGGCGGGCGCTGGGAGCTGAGCTCGGGCCGGGGGCGAGCCGGCGGCGTCGGCGCGGGGGGCGTCTCGGCCCCCGCGCTCGACCGCGCCGGAGCCCGCGTGCTCCTCGCGCCGCCGGGGAGCAGGCACGAGGTGCAGCTCTGGGAGCTGCCCTTCCCGGCCCCCCAGCCGGCCGCCGCCGAGCCCCGAGCCGCGCTGCGCGGCCACCGGGACGAGGTGCTGGCGCTGGCGTTCCTCGAGGTGGAGGGCCGCGACCGCGCCGCGTCGGTGGGGCGGGACGGCGCGCTGCGGGTGTGGGACGTGAGGACGGGGACTCCGCTCCGCGCGCTGGCCGCGGGCGACGCCACGCGCCTGGTCGCGCTCCCCGGCGCCCGCTGGCTCACCGCCGACTCCCAGGGGCAGGTGGCGCTGTGGGACCTGGGGGCCCCGGCGCGCGCGCGGCGGTGGGAGCGGCGCCTCGAGTCCCCGGACCTCGGTCCGCAGCAGCGCCGCGAAGCGCGGGGGCGCTACCTCGCCGAGGCAGGCCGCGACGCGGCGGCCTCCGACCTGCTCGAGGGGCTCCGGGGCCTCGACGTCGCCGCCGTTCACTGGAGGGCGGGGCAGCGCGAGCGCGCCCGCGCCGCCTTGAGCGGGGCCGAGGGGGGCGCCCCGCGCTGGTATCTGGAGCTCTGCCGCCGCGCGCTCGAGTAGCGCTCGCTGGGAGGCGCGAGCACGACGGACGCCCCAGGGACGCTCGCGCCCGACCGTCCCGTCCCCTATCCTCGCCGGTCATGACTCGACCCTGGGGCTCCGCGTGGGCGTGAGCAGCAACGACTCGCAGCGCCTCCAAGCGGCGAAGCCGGGCAACCAATTCGGCACCTTCGAGGGCGTGTTCACGCCGAGCATCCTCACGATCCTCGGCGTGATCATGTTCATGCGCGCCTCGTTCGTGATCGGCAACGCGGGGATCGTCTACGCGATCGCGATCCTGTGCCTGGCCAAGGCGATCACGTTCACGACCTCGCTCTCGCTCTCCGCGATCGGGACCAACATGCAGGTCCGCGGCGGCGGCGCCTACTTCCTGATCTCGCGGGTGCTGGGCCCCGAGTTCGGCGGGGCGATCGGGATCGCGCTCTATTTCGCCCTCGCGCTCTCGGTGCCCTTCTACATCCTGGGCTTCACCGAGGCGCTCTCGCGCTCGGTCCCGAGCCTGGTGCCGCTGTTCCTGCTGGTGACCCTGGCGACCCTGGTCGCGGTGTTCGTCGTGTCCTACGTGGGCGCGGGCTGGGCGCTCAAGGCGCAGTACCTGATCATGGCGATCCTCGCGGTCTCGATCGTGTTCATGCTCGGGGGCGCGCTGCTGCAGTTCGACCCCGCGACCTTCCGCGAGAACCTGGGGCCGGGCTACGTGGAGCGCGAGGGCGGCGCCGGGGACTACTCGTTCTGGCTGATCTTCGCGATCTACTTCCCCGCGGCCACCGGGATCGACGCCGGCGTGAACATGTCCGGCGACCTCAAGGACGCCAACAAGAGCCTGCCCCGCGGGACCCTGGCCGCGGTGGGCGTGGGCTTCCTCGTCTACCTGATCCAGATCCTGATCGCCGGCGGCGCCTTCGCGCGCAGCGACCTGATCGAGACCCCCTACGACGTGCTCAAGGACCACGCGCTGTTCGGGCTCTCGTTCCTGGTCGTGGCCGGGGTGTGCGCGGCCACGCTCTCCAGCGCCCTGGGCAGCCTGCTGGGCGCGCCCCGGGTGCTGCAGGCGGTCTCCCGCGACCCGGTGCTCTCCTTCCTCGGCCCCTTCGGCAAGGGCGCGGGGCCGAACGACGAGCCCCGGCGCGCGCTGATCCTGACCACCGTCCTCAGCGTGGGCGTGCTGGTGTGGGCCGAGCTCACCGGCGGCGCCGAGGGCGCCGCGCTGAACCTGGTGGCCTCGGTGATCACCATGTTCTTCCTCTACACCTACGGCATGGTGAACCTGGCCGCGTTCATCGAGGCCCTGGGCAAGAACCCGTCCTTCCGCCCCCGGTTCCGCTTCTTCCACTGGAGCACCGCGCTCCTGGGCGCGATCGGCTGCGTGGCCGCGGCCTTCCTGATCGACTGGAAGGCCGCCCTGGCCGCGGTGCTCATGCTCGGCGGGCTGCTGTGGTACCTCCGCACCCGCGAGCTCACGAGCTCGTATGCCGACGCGCGCCGCGGCTTCGTGTTCGCCAACGTGCGCACCAACATGCTGCGGCTTTCGCTCATGAAGGAGGACACCAAGAACTGGCGGCCCACGGTCCTGATCTTCAGCGGCAACCCGGGCAACCGCGAGGAGCTGGTGAGCTTCGGGGTGTGGCTCGAGGCCGGGCGCGGGATCGTGATCCTGGCGAACCTGCTCGTGGGCCCGCTGGAGCAGAACGCGCACCACCTGCCCAAGGCCAAGGAGCAGCTCCAGGCCTTCTGCCGCGAGCGCTCGCTGCAGGCCCTGCCCATGGTCATGGTCACCGAGGACCTCGCCGCCGGGGTGAGCGCCATGCTGCAGTCGGCGGGGCTGGGCCCGATCGACCCGAACCTCGTCGTGTTCGGCTGGGCCGAGGAGTCGGGGCGCATGGGCGGGCTCGGTCAGCACATTCGCACCTCGAACGTGCTGGGCAAGGCCGTGGTCCTGCTCAAGCGCGACCCGGACCTCCTGGCCCAGCTCGACCGCGGCGGACGCCGCGCGCGCCGCCGGATCGACGTGTGGTGGCGCGGTCGCGCCAACGGGACGCTCATGCTGCTCCTGGCGCACCTGCTCACCCGCAACTGGGAGTGGGCCGGGAGCGAGGTCCGCGTGCTGCGGCTCGTGCCCCACGAGAACGGGCGCGAGCCCGCCATGCAGGCGCTGCAGGCGTTGATCGATCACTCCCGGGTGGACGCCACCGCGCTGACCCTGGTCGACGCGCGGCCGTTCCCCGAGGTCCTGCGCACCACCTCCGGGGACGCCGCCTGCGTGTTCCTCGGCTTCGGGATCCCCGACGCGGGCGCGGAGGAGCGCTGGCACGGCGGGTTCAGCAAGCTGCTCGAGGGGCTGCCGACCACGCTCCTGGTCAACGCCCCCGAGGGCCAGGAAGAGCTCCTGGTCTAGGGCGCGGGCTGCCCCTGCCCCGGCTCCGCAAGGTCGCGAGCTGGCTGGGAGGACGATTTTACCGCCAAGGACGCCAAGGACGCCAAGGCTCCGCCCCGCGACGTCGTCTCGACAGGTAGAAGGATGGAAGGAAGGCTGACACGCCCTGGCACTTCCCTCAATCCTTCTTCTTCGGGACCCGGAGCCGACCGCAGGCCTTGGCGTCCTTGGCGTCCGCGGCGGCGGTGAAATCACGTATCGCCGGCGCCCGCGACCCGGCCGCCGGTGCGCCCTGCGGCCGGAAGGCCACCACCTCTCCGCCATATGAGGCGACACCGCCTACCTCGCTGCGTCGAAGCCGTCCGCCGCGACCCCAGCCCGCGACCGGCCCCGAGGGCGCGCTCCGCACCGACTCCGCGCCGCTGGCTTCGCCGTGGACGGGGTGCGCACCCAGCCCAGGTGTTCGAGCTGGCGCCGGTCGACGCCGCCACCGCCGAGCGCCTGGGGCGCGAGCTCCTCGCGAACCCGGTCCTGGACGCGCTGCGGTGCAGCCCGTCGGCGGGCTCTGCCGCCCCGGGGAGCGCGCGACCGTGCTCCGCCGCGACGGCGTCATGGACCCGGTCGCGCAGCTCTCGACCCTCGAGGCCGCCGCGCCCTGGGGTCGAGCTCGACGCGTGCGCGCAGCCCAGCGGATCCCACCTCGCCGGAGACCCGCCGCGACCAGGCCGCCAGCGCCTGGTCGTGCACCATCGGCCCAACCAATGAAGTCGACCGCGCGCAGGGCGACGACCAGCCCCGCGCCCGGGCAGCAGCCACGCAGCGCCTGGCCCGGACGTGCACCTGGCCACGGCCCGGCCTCGACGACGCCGCGCTGAGCGGCGTAGCTCTCGCGGGCCTCGAGCCTGGCCCTGGACGCGGTGGAAATGCGCGCGTCCGGGCCGCACTACGCCGAAGGCTGGGGCGCGCCCACCGACGTCGACTCGAACCTGACGGGCCTGGTCCGAGCACTGCAAGCGCAAGACCCTCACCGGCCCGATCACCTCACCGCGACCCGCGACGACGGGCCACCGTCACCTGATGCCCGGTTTCTCAGCGAACCGTGTTCGCCGCGACCCGGGCCTCGACCTCGAGCGCTGCCTCCTCGATGGGCCCCGTCGACAACGCGGGGTGATCCGCTTCGACGACGACTACGGCGTGGCGATCAAGGTCGGAACCCCACAACCACCCTCGGCGATCGAGCCCTACGGCGGCGCGGGGACCGGGATCGGCAGGGTGATCCGCGACATTTGGGGACCACGGGCTCGGCGCCAAGCCTCCTGAACGTGGACGTGTTCTGCGTGGGCGACCTCGAGGCGCAGGCCGAGGAGCTGCCCCAGGGCGCCTGCATCCGCGCAGTGCTGCGCGGGATGCGTGGCCGGGGTCCGCGACTACGGCAGCCGCATGGGGATCCCCACCGCCTGCGGGGCGCTGGTGACCGAGCCGCGCGCCTCGGCGGCCCCCTGGTGGGCCACGCCGGGACCGTGGGCCTGATCGAGCGGCACTGGTCGCCAAACAGCCCCGAGACGGCGACTGGATCGTGGCCGACCGGGCGAGGCCGCGCACCGAGGGCGCGACGGCGTCAGGGCGACCTTCTCCTCGGACGCCCTGACCAGCCAGAGCGAGGTCGAGCGGCGGCGCGGTGCGATCGAGCGGTCAGGAGAAGCTCGGCGACGTGCTGCTCGAGGTGCGCGAGCGCCTGCACGCGGTGACCGACTGCGGCGCCGGCGGGTTCTCCTCGGCGGTCGGCGAAATGGCCGAAGGCCTGGGGGCCGAGGTCGACCTGAGCCTGGCCCCGTTGAAGTACGCCGGGCTCGAGCCGTGGGAGGTGTGGATCTCCGAGGCCCAAGAGCGCATGGTGCTCGCGGTGCCCGACGCCGAGGTCGAGGCGGTGTGCGCCGCCTTCGCCGCCGAGGACGTGGAGGCCGTGCGCCTGGGCCGCTTCCGCGCCAGCGGGCGGCTGGTGCTGCGCTGGGGCGAGCAGCAGGTGGCGGACCTCGACCTGGACTTCCTCCACGACGGCCTGCCCAAGCAGGCGCGGCAGGCGCGCTGGGAAGCGCGCGCCCCGCAGCCCTGGTCGGCGCCCAGCGTGGCCCCGGGCGAGGCCCTGCGCCGGGTGCTGGCCACCCCGACCGTGGGCTCCAAGGCCCCGATCGTGCGCCAGTACGACCACGAGGTGCAGGGCACCAGCGCGATCAAGCCCCTGTGCGGGGTCGGCGGCGGCGGCCCCAGCGACGGGGTGGTGATCGCGCCGCGCCGCGGCTCGCGGCGCGGGGTGGTCGTGGGGCTGGGGCTGCACCCGCGGCTCTCGGACCTCGACCCCTACGCCATGGCGACCTGGTCGATCGACGAGGCCCTGCGCAACGTGGTCGCCGCCGGCGCCGACCTCGACACCTGCGCGATCCTCGACAACTTCTCCTGGGGCGACTGCCGGCGGCCGGAGCAGCTCGGCTCCCTGGTGCGCGCCGCCGAGGCTTGCCGCGACGCGGCCCTGGCCTACCGGGTGCCCTTCGTCTCGGGCAAGGACTCGCTCAACAACGAGTTCGTGCGCGCCGACGGCACGCGCCAGGCGATCCCGGGCACGCTCCTGATCACCGCGGTCGGGGTCATGGACGACGTGCTGCAGGCCGTGAGCATGGACCTCAAGCGCCCGGGGCACCCGCTGCTCCTGGTCGGGGAGACCCGGGACGAGCTCGGGGGCGGGCTCTTGAACGCCGCCCTCGGACGCCAGGGCGGCGCCGTGCCTCGGGTGGACCTGGAGCGGGCCCCGGCGACCCTGCGCGCGGTGGGCGCGGCCCTGGCCTCGGGCGCGGTCCTCGCCTGCCACGACCTGAGCGAGGGCGGGCTCGCGGTCGCCGCCGCGGAAATGGCCTTCGCGGGCGGCGTGGGCCTCGAGCTCGACCTCGCCCCGGCGCCGGGGTCCCCGGACCTCTCCGCCTGGGCCTGGCTGTTCGCCGAGAGCCCCTCGCGCTTCCTGCTCGAGGTCGACCCCGGGCGGCTCGACGAGGTCCAGCGCGCGCTGGCCGGCGTGCCCGCGGCCCAGGTGGGGACGACCGCCGCCGCGCCGCGGCTGCGGATCCAGCACGGGGCCACCCTGCTCCTGGACGAGGACCTCGCCGGGCTGGACGCGGCCTGGCGCACGGCGCTCCACGGAGCGTTCCCGCCCGCCGACGTCTGACCGCCGCTCGCCGAGCGTTGAACAAGCCTTGCACAGGGCGATAGAAACCTCCCCGGCCGCGCTTTGCGCTGTCTGGGGCGCTTGCTAACGTCCCTGCGCCTTTGGCACCCACCCAACAGAGGATCCAGTTCCATGAAGCGGTTGATCGTATCCAGCCTCCTCCTGTGGGGCCTCGTCGGGGGCGTCTACGCCCAGGACGACCCCACCACCGACCCGATCGAAGACGGCGAGACCCCCGTCGACGTCCCCGAGGTCGACGCCCCCGAAGGGGCCGAGGTCGAGGCCGGCGAGCTCTCTCCCCCCGGCACCCTGCCCTCGGGGCTCGTGCTCAAGAACGGGGAGGCCCTGCGGGGGAGCCTGGTCGGCGTCAGCGACGGGACCGTGACCTACACCAGCGAGTCGGTGGGCGAGCAGAAGGTGCCCCTGGCCCAGGTCGAGTCGCTCAACACCGAGAAGGTGCACGAGGTCGTCATGCCCGGCGGCGGCACCCTGCGCGGCCAGGTGCAGATCGTCGGCGAGCAGGTGATCGTGACGCCGGAGGACGGCAGCGCGCCGGTGACCTTCGCCCTCGCGGACCTGACCGCGATCAACCCGGCGCCGGAGAAGACCGAGCTCGACTACTGGACCTTCACCGGGACCCTGGGCGCCAGCGCCACCTACGGCAACACCCGCACCCGGACCTTCTTCGCCCTGGCGAGCGTCGACCGCGAGGACGAGAACACCCACTTCCGCCTGGCCTACACCGGCGTCTACGCCGTCGACGCGAGCAAGAACGGCGCCGGCGAGACCGCCAAGAGCCACCGCGGTGACTTCCAGTTCGACGTGAACATCACCGAGCGCTTCTACGTGACCCCGGTGGTCGGCCACCTGCTCTACGACAAGTTCGCGAACATCGAGCTCCGCGGCAGCATCGGCGCCGGGGTCGGCTACAAGATCTTCATCAAGGAGCACCTCAAGTGGCGCGTCGAGGCCGGCGGGTCCTACAGCGAGACCCGGGTCTACCGCGAGTCGCCGAACCTGCTCGTCGCGACCCAGACCCCGCCCGAGGAGACCCCGCCCTTCAACCAGGCGATCTACTCGGTCTCGGCCCGCGTCGCGAGCAACTTCTACTGGAAGCTCAACGACCGCCTGACCCTGGACGCGTTCTGGGAGTCCTACATCGGGGTCAAGGACCTCAAGGACACCTTCCACCGCGGCACGTTCAACATCGGCTACCAGATCAGCGGCAACTTCGCCCTGGGCCTGGGCGGGATCTACGACCGCGTGGAGACCCCTGGCCGCCGCGCCAACGGGAGCCCCGCCCGCCGCGACGACTTCAAGGCGACCCTGACCCTGTCCTTCACCTTCTAGGCGCGGAGTTCGCGATCCCGAGCGGGCGAGGGTCCGCGCGGGGTCGCGACGTTCCTGAGGGGGCCTCGCCCGCTCGGGATCGCGACTCCGAGCCTAAGGCTCCGCCAGGTCGGGAGTGATCCGACCCACACGCAGGACGCCGCCCTCTCGGGCGGCGTCCTTGGCGTTGGTTCCAGGAGCGGCGAGCCCCGGCTAGCTCGGCCCGAGCAGGCCGCGCACCGCTGCGCCCAGGAGCGCCTCGCACGCTCGGCGCACGCGCCCCCGCAGGCGGCGCGCGACCCCGGGTCGGGGCGCCGGCGGCGCGCTCGGGGCCCAGCCGTCGTAGAGCGCGCTCACGGCGAGCTGGGCCTCGACCTGGGCCAGGTCCCGCGCGACCTCCACGTCGTGGACCACCCGGGTTCCGGCCACGTCCGGCGCGGCCACCGCCTCGGCGGGGGCCGGAGCCTCGGAGTCGGGGACGACGGGCGTCGCCGCCTGCGCGGGCTCGGGCGCGGCGGTCGCCTCCTGCGCCGGCGCGGCCTGCTTCTTCGCCGGCTTGCGCCCGGCGGTGGTCTTGCGGGCGCCGGCCTTGCGCTTGGCGCGGGTGCGCTCGGCGGCGGCCCGCTTGCGGCGCTGGGGACCGCTGGTGGTCAGCGCCTCCTTGGCCTCGGGCGCGGGCGTCGCCTCCTCGGGGTCCTTGCTCGGCACGAGGAAGTCGAGGTTCCGCTTCGCCTTGCCGCGGGCGAAGGCCCCCTTCAGGGCCTGGCGATCAAGCCGCTTGGCCATGGGCCACCTCCTCCCGGGGCTGCAGCGCGCGGTGGACTTCGCAGGCGAGGGCCTCGTAGGCCAGGGCCGCCCGCGAGCGCGGGGCGTAGATCGAGACCGGCAGCCCGTGGACCTGCGCCTCGCGCACCCGGGTGTCGACGCCGACGCGGGTCGGGCTCACGTGCTCGCCGAAGGCTTCGACCAGCTCGGCCAGCACGACCTTGCTGATCTTGTTGCGCTGGTCGAAGAGGGTGGGGACCAGGCGCACCTGGAGGGTCGGGTTGCGGCGCTCCTGCACCAGCTCCACGACCTCCATGAGCTTGGCCACCCCGCGCGCGCTGAAGAACTCGCACTGCACGGGCACGACCACGAGCTGCGAGGCGCCCAGCGCGTTGATCGTGAGCGCGCCCAGGCTGGGGGGGCAGTCGAGCACCACGTAGTCGTAGGCCTCCTGCACCGCGCGCAGCTTGAATTTGAGCAGCTCGTCGAAGCCGACCTGCCCCAGGAGCTCGGCCTCGGCCTGGGCCAGGCGCGGCCCCGCGGGCAGCAGGTGCAGGGTCTCGACCCCGGGCAGCTCGATCGGGAGCGCCGCGTCGGCGACGGTCCCCCGCCGCGCCAGGACCTCGAACAGGCTCAGGTCGTCGGCCTCGAGCTCGACGCCGAACCCGGCGGTGAGGTTCTCCTGCGGGTCCATGTCCACGGCGAGCACGCGGAAGCCCTGCTGGGCCAGGCTGGTCGCCAGCGAGAGCGCGGTGGTCGTCTTGGCCACGCCGCCCTTCTGGTTGGCGACGGACAGAATCTGCATGTGGAGCCTCCCCTGGGAGGCTTATCGGCGCCCCGGGGAGCAAGCTTTAGCCGCGCCGCGTTATCCGGGGGCCCCTGCCCTTGCCCCTGCCCCAGCCCCTGCCTCTGCCCCAGCTCCGCGAGGTCGCGAGCTGGCTGGGGCGACGGTATGAACCGCCAAGACCGCCAAGAGCGCCAAGGCTCCGCGGGGTCGGCTCCGTCCAGAGAGAAGAAGGATTGAGGGGGGCGTGTCCGCTCTTCCCACCCGTCCCTTCTCACTGATCGCCGAAACGAGGTCTCAGGGCGGAGCCTTGGCGCCCTTGGCGGCCTTGGCGGTTCAATGGCTCTCGCGCGCCCGCCTGCGGCCTTCGCCGGCCGGCCCGCCCTACCCGCCGAAGGTCGCCACCACCGGCGCGTGGTCCGACGGCTTGTCGCCGCGCCGCTCCTCGAGGTCGATCCGCACCGCCTCCAGGCGCTCGCGCAGCGGGGCAGTGGCCAGGATCAAGTCGATCCGCAGGCCCTGGTTCTTCTCCACGACCTCCGCGCCGCTGCCGTCGCGGTAGTCGAACCAACTGAACAGCCCCCCCTCGGGGTGCCGCTCGCGCAGGAGGTCGTGGAGCCCCCAGCCGCGCAGACGCTCGACCGCGGCGCGCTCGTGGGGGCTGGTGTGCAGGCGGTTCTTCCAGGCCACGGGGTCGTGGACGTCCTGGTCGTCGGGGGCAATGTTGAAGTCGCCGAGGAGCACCAGGGGCTGGCCAGGGTCGTGCTGGCTCACCAGCAGGCGCTGCAGGCGCCCGAGCCAGTCGAGCTTGTAGAAGAAGGCCTCGCTGGCCAGGGCCTGGCCGTTGGGCACGTAGACGTTGATCACCCGCACCCCGTCGACGGTCGCGGCCACGAACCGGCGCTGGGCGTCGTCGTCGCGGCCGGGGAGCGCCAGGGCCACGTCCTCGAGCGGGCGCTTGCTCAGGATCGCGACGCCGTTCAGCCCCTTCTCGCCGGTGTAGGCCAGGGCGTAGCCCAGCGCTCGCAGCTCCGCTTCGGGGAACTGGTCGTCGGGGCACTTGGTCTCTTGCAGGCACACCACGTCGGGCTGGTGGCGCTCCAGCCAGGCGCACACGCGCTCCAGGCGCACCCGCAGCGAGTTCACGTTCCAGGTCACGATCTGCATGGGGCCGAGCCTACCGCGCGAGGCTCGCGGCGCAATCAGGCGCCCGCGGCGGCGGAGATCGCGCGGGCCAGGTCCAGGTCGAGCTGGGTGATCCCGCCGGCGTCGTGGGTCGTGAGCGCGACCCGCACCTCGGCGTAGACGTTCGTCCACTCGGGGTGGTGGTTCATGCGCTCGGCGACGAGGGCCACCCGGGTCATGAACCCGAAGGCCTCGACGAAGTCCGCGAAGCGGCGCTCCCAGCGCAGCTCGTCCTCGACCCGGGACCAGCCGGGGAGCGCCTCGAGGGCGGCCGCGATCGCGTCGGGGGCCAGCCGCTCCACGCCTACAGCAGGACCATCCGCGCCATGGCGAACACGGCGCCGCCCAGGATCGCGGTGAAGGGCACGGTAATGAACCAGCTGGCCACGATCCCCTTGAGCACCTGAATGTTGATCGCGCCGATCCCGCGGGCGATCCCGACGCCGATCACCGAGCCCACGAGGGTGTGGGTGGTGGACACCGGCAGGCCGAGCTTGCTCGCGGTCACGATCGTGGTCGCGGCGGCGAACTCGGCGGTGAAGCCGCGGCTGGGGGTCAGCTCGGTGATCTTCTCGCCCACGGTGCCCATGACCTTGTAGCCGTAGGTCGCGAGCCCGATCACGATCCCCACCGCGCCCATGAGCAGGATCCACATGGGCATGGGGGCCTTGGCGCTGAAGCCGTGCTGGACGGCGGTCACGACCCCCGCCAGCGGGCCCACGGCGTTGGCCACGTCGTTGCTCCCGTGGGCGAAGGCCACGAGGCACGCGGTCATGATCTGCAGGATCAGGAACACCTTCTCGGTGCGCTTGAGCCCCTCGTTCAGCGGCAGCTCGCCGACCCCCCAGACCGTGCGCCGGAAGATCGGGATCGAGCCCACGAGCGCGAACACGCCGACCCCGATCGAAATGAAGATCCCGTCGCGGAACGAGAAGTCGAGCTTCAGCGGCTTGAGCCCCTTGAAGATCAGGGCCATGGAGAGCACGAAGAAGATCGGTGCCATGAGCAAGGGGCCCCACTTCGCGATCGCCAGGTGCGGTTGATCGGCGAGGAGCACGATCTTGCGCAGCCCGTGGAACAGCAGGTAGCCGAGCACCGCGCCCATGATCGGCGAGACGACCCAGGAGCCCGCGATCTGACCGACCTTGAACCAGTCCACCGCGTCCCAGCCGCCGGCGACCACACCGAACCCGACCACCGAGCCCACGATCGAGTGGGTGGTCGACACGGGCCAGCCGAAGTAGGTCGCGAGGTGCAGCCACACCGAGGCCGCGAGCAGGCAGCAAGTCATGCCCAGGGCGAACTGCATGGCGCCCTTGGACGGCGTGTGCGTGCCGTCGGCGGCGACCACGACCGGGCCCCCGGTGCCGTCTTGGGGCGTCTCGGGGGTCGCGACCGGGGGCGGCGCGGTGGTGCTGTCGACCTCGGCCACCTCCTCGGTCAGCCCCAGGCGGTCGGGGTTCACGATCCCCTTGCGCACGGTCTCGGTGACCGTGCCGCCCACGAGCATGGCGCCGGCGAACTCGAAGATCGCGGCCACGATGATCGCGCGCTTGAGGGTCAGGGCGCCCGAACCGACCGACGTGCCCATGGCGTTGGCCACGTCGTTCGCGCCGATGTTCCACGACATGTAGAACCCGGTGAGGACGGCCATGATCAAGAGGATGGTGGCGAGGGTCATGCTTGGATAGCTCGCAGGGGCGAGAGGGACGGCGAGGGAGCGACTAGCGGGCGACGATCAGGCGGACGGCGTCGCCGACGTTCTCGGCGTGGTTGGCCATGTCCCCGATCGCGAACAGGACCTTGGTCCACATGAACACGCCGACCGGCGGGAGCTCGTTCTCCAGGGAGAACAAGGTCTTGCAGATCTGGTCCTGGACCTTGTCGGCCTCGTGCTCCTTGCGCGCGACCTCGTCGATCTGCTGCCCGATCCGGTCCACGACCTTGCCGCCGAAGCCGACCTCCATCAGCGGGTCGAGCAGGTCGACCAGCTCCTTGGCGGTGGCGACGGTGTCCAGCACGCGCTCGACGTAGATCCGGAGCAGCGGGCGCAGGGGCTCCGGGGTCTCCATGGGCCGCCAGGTCAGGAGCACCGCGACGTCCTCGGCGCAGTCGGCGATCGCGTCGATCTGCCCGATCAAGCGCAGCACGTCGCGGCGGTCGACCGGCAGGAAGAGCTTGGCCGGGAGGTGCGCCCGAATGTCGTTCTTGGTCTCGTCGGCCTTGCCCTCGAGGCGGCTGATCTCCTTGGCGAGGGCCACGACCTTCTCCTGGTCGCCCTCGAGCAAGCGCTCGATCAGCTCGGGCACGCGGTCGGTGCACTCGGTGACGCGCGTCATGAGGCGCCCCGCGCGGGGCAGGGGGCTGCGGCCACCCAACAAGCGGCCCAAGGGAATGCGCATGGAAGAGGACCTCCGAGGGGGCGTTGTAGCAGCGAGGGTGGAGCGGCGAAACCCCGGCCCCAGGCCGTCTGCAGCCGCAAAGGGCTTAGGCGGCCCCTCCCCAACTGAGCTTCATACGTTCGCCCTGTGTTCGCTCCGCGGCCCTCGGGGGGCTAACCAACGCAACAGGCGGGGCTTAGGGCCCCGCCTGGCTGGGTCACGGCGCGGAAGCGAGCTCAGCGCGTCTGGAGGGTGACCTCGACCGTGGTCATGCGCTGCTCGCGCATGAGCTTGAAGGTCACGGTCTCCCCCGCGGTCCGCTCGCGGAGCAGGCGCCCGAGGTGATCGAGGGACTCGAGGCGCTTGCCGTCGAGCTCGAGGATCACGTCGCCGGCCTGGAGTCCGCCCGCGGCGGCGGGGCTCTCGGGGTCGACCCCGAGCACGGCGATCCCGTGCTTGTGGGTCGGCGGCACCTGCGCCAGCGGCGCGTCGTCGGCGTTGATCCCCAGCCAGATCCCGCCGGGGGGCGGGCCCTGGGCCTCGGGCTCCTCGACCATGGGCTGCATTTGCTCGACCGGCCCCTCGGCGGCCGGGCCCTCCTCGATCACCGCGTCCCGGCTCCACACCCCGAGCTGAGCCCTCAGCTCCTCGACGGGGATCGCGTGGGCGCTGCCGCGGAAGGGGAGCGCCACGTTGATCCCGATCAGCTTCCCGCTGCGGTCGACCAGCGGGCCGCCGAGGTGCACCTTCTCCAGCATGCCGTCGTGCTGCAGCACGCGGTCGTAGGAGCGGGTGTGGCCCTCGTTCCCGTCCTGGAACAGCCCGAGCAGAATGTTCTTCTGCATGAGCGAGCGCTGCACGCGGCGGTTCTTGGCGCTGAGCACGCCCACCGCCAGCGGGCCGCTGGGGCCAGGGGAGAGCACGTAGGTCCCGATCTCGAGCGCGTCGCTCGCGCCCAGGGCCAGGGGCGCCCCCACGCCGGGGACGAGCTCGAGCAGCGCCAGGTCGTGCTTGGCGCTGCGCGCGCGCACCCGGGCGCTGAAGTCGTTGCCGTCGCGGTTGCGCAGGCTGTAGGTCCCGTCGGTCACGACCTGGGCCGAGGTCACGATCCCCTCGCGCACGATCACCCCGTAGCCCTTGAGGGTCTGGCCGAGGCGGATCTCGACCACGCTCCCGGCGACGGTGTCGTTGAGCGGGGTCAGGGCGCGCTTGAGGGTCGCGTTCCGGCCCTCGACCGAGGGGTCGAGGCCGTCCTGAGCGAGGGCCGAGCCCGCGATCAGCAGGGCGGCCAGGCTCAGGCGCAGCGTGGAGGTCAGGGTCATGGGAGCTCTCCTCTCTCCGGGGCTAGCGCGAGCCCAGGGTTACGTCGATCACCACCCGGCGCTGCACCGGCACCGAGTCCTGGAGCATGGCGCGCAGCACCGTGACCTGGATCCGCTGGCCCGCTTGCTTGCCGCCGAGCACGCGCCCGAGGGCGTTCATGTCGGCGACCTTCACGCCGTCGATCGCGGTCACGAGGTCGCCCTTGCGCAGGCCCGCGGCGCTCGCCGGGCCCTGCGGGTCGAGGTCCTCGACCAGGACCCCGGGGAGGTCGCTCGTGGGAGCCGCGCGCAGGCCGAGGTAGGCGTTGGGCGCGGGGGTCGCCGGCTGCTGCCGCTCGGGCTGCTTGGGCTCGGGGCGCCCGCCGAAGGGGTTCTGGCCGCCGCCGAAGGGGCCGTTCTCACCGAACATGTCCTCGAGCAGCTTGCCCATGTCGGGGCCGCCCTGGCCGCCGCCGAAGGGGTTCTGGCCGTTGCCGCCGAAGGGGCCGTTCTCGCCGAACATCTCCTCGAAGAGCTTGCCCATGTCGGGTCCGCCCTGGCCGCCGCCGAAGGGGTTCTGGCCGTCGCCGAACAGCTGCTCGAAGAGCTTGCCCAGGTCCATGTCCTGGCCGTTCCCGCCGCCGAACAGCTCACCCAGGGGCGAGTCCTTGCCGAACAGCGAGCGCAAGGGGGAGTCCTCGCCGAACAGGTTGCCCAGCCGCCCGAACATCTTCTCCCGCATGCGGGCCATGTCCTCGGGGCTCACGTACTTGGTCATGTTCTGCATGGCGTCGCCGCTGGCGGCCTCGCCCTCGAGCTTGGCGCCGCCCGCGAGCTGCTCGTACTGCGCCATGATCTGGTTCGTGGGAATGCTGAACCCGAGCTCGTTGATCTGAATGATCGCGGCGTTGATCCCGATCAGCTCGCCCTTGAGGTTGACCAGCGGGCCGCCGGAGTTGCCCGAGAAGATCGGCGTGTCGACCACGAAGGCGTGGTTGTAGAACTTGCCGTGCATGGCCTCGACCATTTGCGCGTCGAGGGCCCGGACCACGCCGGCGGTGAACGCCGGCTGCTTGTCGAGGTAGGGCCCGCCGGGGTGGCCGAGGGCCAGGACCCAGTCGCCGGCGGCGACGGTGTCCGAGTCGCCGACGGGGAAGGCGTCGAGGCCGGTCGCGTCGATCTTGAGCAGCGCGAAGTCCTGGCGGCGGTTCTGGCCCACGACCTTCGCGTCGAAGTAGCGCCCGTCGCTGGTCACGACCTGCAGCGTCTTGCCGATCTCGACCACGTGGGTGGCGGTGAGGATGTACCCGTCCTCGGAAATGATCGCTCCGCTGCCGCTGCCGGCGTGGTCGGCGTCGACGATCGCCTGGATCAGCACGGTGCGCGGGATCGAGGCCTTCGCCACCTCGCGCAGGGTGTCCTCCAGGGCCAGGACGTCGTCCTGGGCCAGGAGCGGGGCGGTGAACACGAGCGCGGCCAGCGCGAACGAGCGGACGACCTGCATGCTTCCTCCTGGCCGCCCAGAGGGGCAGCACGTGGGATATACGTCACGAAGACGTCGGTGTTTGGGCGGGACCGGGGCGGGTCCCGTCGGGATCAAAAGCGCCGAAACCCTTTGACGTCAGGGCCGTCGCGCTTCTCGAGCTCCTCGGGGGGCGTGTGGTGGTCGCCCTGGTCGAGGGCGGTGGACTCGTAGCCCTTGGGGCGCTCGAGGGTCGAGGGGTCGACCTTCTTGCGCTGATAGCGACCCAGAATGAACCCTTTGATCTTGGGGTTGGTGGGCCCCTTGGGCCCGAGCCCGTCGATCCAGCCGAGCTTGGCCTCGGCCTCGGGGTCCTTGTGCGCCTCCGCCTGCTTCGCGGCGAGCTTGCGTTGACGGAAGGCTTCGAAGTCGTCCACGCGGGCTCCCTTCCTGCTCCCCCAAGCCTAGTGGAGCGGGACGCTACTGTCCATCCATGGGCGCCAAGGCCTGCGGCGCGACCAGGCGCGTGTCGGGGTCGCCGTAGTGCACGTAGGCCGCCCAGTGCAGCGGGTCCCGGGCGCGCAGCGCCGTGCGCGCGCTGAACAACGCCTGCCCCAGCGAGCGCCCCAGGGCCAGCTCCTCGTAGAGCGCCAGCGCGAAGCTCGCCGCGGCCTCGTCGGCCACCCGCCACCAGGTGCCCACGTAGTTGCGCGCGCCCGCCAGCACGAAGGCCCGGGCGAAGCCGTGGCTCACGCAGCTGTTGGCCACCACCAGCCGCGCGCCCAGCGGGCGCGCCGCGACGTCGTCCGGGGTCAGCGTCCCGGCGCCGAGCTCCCAGCCCGGCGGGTCGAGCTCGGTGTGCCCGCAGAAGTGGATCAGGCTCGCCGTGCGCAGCGCGTCCTGAACTGCGGCGGCGCTGCCCCGCGGGCCGCCCAAGAGCGTGGCCGGGAGCCGCGCCCCCGCGCGTCGCCAGAGCAGGTCCGCGATCCGCGCCGCCTCCCGCGCGCCGGCGGGGAGTCGCGCCGGATCCCCGGGCAAGAGCGCGGCGCCGTGGGGCTCGCCGTCGCTGGCCTGGGCCGCGCCTCCGCTGCGCAGCCGTCGCGAGACCGGCGCGCGCTCGAGCAGCGCGCGCCCGCCCCAGCTCGCGAGCTCGAAGGGCACGTCGACCAGGGCCTCGTCCACGTGCAGGACCAAGGGCGAGCGCTCGGCGCCGAGGCGCTCACGCACCGGCGGCGGCACCAGCCGCGCGACCTCCTCCCCCAGGGCCGCGAGCGCCGGGGTCGCGTCCCCCAGCGGGCGGCTGGCCAGGGTCGAGAGCGCGTCCAGGCGCTCCCGCGCCTGCGCCGTGACCGCGGCCAGGCCGTCGGCGCGCCACACCTGCTCGAGGGCGCCGTCGCCGCTGCTCGACCAGGCGACCGCGTCGCCGTCGCGGGTGAGGGTCAGCCGCCGGGGCGCGTGGGCCCGGGTCGCGCGCTGGGTCGCTTGCTCGAAGAACGCGAGGAAGGTCCCCGCGTCGAGGAGCGCGATCACCACCCGCTCCAGGCTCGAGGCGCTGCTCAGGGCCTCGACCAGGACCTCGACCATGGCCGCGCTCGCGACCTCCGGCGCCACGTTGGCCGCGCGCACCCCGAACGCGGGGAACGCCAGGCTCCCGAGGCCCAGGCCCTGGGCGAGCTGACACGCCGCGCGCACCGAGTCCCGGATCCACTCCACGCTCGAGCGGTGGCCGTCCTCGGTGCGCTCCACGCTCGCGGCGTGGATCACCCAGCGGCAGGGGAGGACCTTGGCCGGGAGCGCCACCGCGCGGCCCGGGGGCAGCGGCCCCAGGCGCTCGAGCTCGTGGGCCATGGCGTCGCCTTCGAGCCGCCGGATCGCCGCGGACACGCTCGCCCCGTCGGGGCGGTCCATGATCAGGTCGCTGTTCTCGCTGCTCACGATCGCGTCGACCTCGAGCTGGGTAATGTCGCCCAGGTGGATCTCGAGGCTCGCGTCGCCCACGGGGTAGCTGCGCTGCATACCGCGGATTCTACGCCGGGCCCGACCCCGCGCGTCCCGCGGTAGGATCCGGGCATGAGACGCGCGCGCTTCCTGGCCGGAGCCGGCCTGCTGTTCCTCCTGGGCTGTCCAGGCCCCGACCCCGAGCCGGGCCCCGACGGCACCGCGCCGGTCGAGAGCGACGCGACCCCCGAGCCGGCGACCCCCGCGGACCCCCTGGAGGGCAGCCTGTTCAGCAAGGAGCAGCTGTTCGAGATCTACCGCGCCGAGCACCAAGGCGGCGCCGAGCGCACCCGCGTCCTGCGGGCGCACAAGCTCCTCGACGCCGAGGGCAGCGAGAACCGGCGGCGGATCGAGGCCTACGAGGACGCGATCGGGCGCTACGCCCAGGGCGACCCCGAGGGCTGGGCGGACTTCGTCCAGTCGCTGGCGGACTGACGTGGCCGACCTCGACGCGCTCCTCGACTTCGCCAAGGCGCTGGCCCTCGAGGCCGGCGAGATCCAGCTCCAGGGGCTGAGCGCCACCCCCACGATCACCCTCAAGAGCAAGCGCGAGCTGGTGACCCCGATCGACGTGGCCACCGAGGAGCACGTGGTGGCGCGGATCGCCGCGGCCTACCCCGACCACGGCTACCTGGCCGAGGAGCGCCACGACCGCCCCGGCGCCTGGCGCTGGATCGTGGACCCGATCGACGGGACCACGAACTTCGCCCAGCGCCTGCCCTCCTTCGCGGTCTCCCTGGGCCTCGAGGACCCCGAGGGGATCGCCCTGGGCGTGGTCTACGCGCCCTACCTGCGCGAGCTGTTCTGGGCGCGTCGCGGCGGCGGCGCCTGGTTCCAGCGCGACGGCGGCGCGCCGCGGCGCATGCACGTGAGCGCCGTGTCGGAGGTCGGCGACGCCGTGCTCGCCACCGGCTTCGCCTACGTCCGCCACGAGAGCCCGAACACGAACCTCGACAACTGGGCGCGGCTGGCCATGCTCGCTCGCGGCGTGCGCCGGATCGGCTCGGCGGCCCTCGACCTGGCCTACGTCGCCGACGGCCGCTTCGACGCCTTCTGGGAGATGCACCTCAAGCCCTACGACGTCGCCGCCGGCGCGTGCCTGATCCGCGAAGCCGGCGGGCGCGTCACCGACTTCTGGGGCGGCGAGTCCTGGCTCCACGGTCAGACGGTGATCGCGAGCAACGGCGCGGTGCACGAGGCGCTGCGCGCCGAGCTCGCCGAGCCCCAGCCCGACCCCTGGATCACGCGCTAGGGGCGGGGTTTATCCCCGCCCGCGGCCGTCGGGCCGGTTTCGCAGGGAAGGGGACCGCTCGACCGGGCGCGCAGCCTATAGGGGATAGGGTGTTATGCGACTCGAGTGGGAGTACGCCCTATCCCCCATAGGGCGTCCTGCGACTCGAGTGGGAGTACGCCCTATCCCCCATAGGGCGTCCTGCGACTCGAGGGAGTACGCCCTATCCCCCATAGGGCGTCCTGCGACTCGGGAGTGGGCGACGCTTCCGATCCCCCATAGGGGCGTCCTGCGACTCGGAGGAGACGCCCCATCCCCCCATAGGGCGTCCTGCGACTGGAGTGGGAGCACACCCTATCCCCCATAGGGCGTCCTGCGACTCGACCTAGAGTACGCCCTATCCCCCATAGCCTGTCCTGCGACTCGAGTCGCAGAACTCCTTCCCTGGCAACGCCCGTCGAGTAGCCTGAGGGCAGCGCTACGTGGACCCCGTCTACCGCCGCCCTCCGAGGGCGACAGCTACATTCTCCAGGCGAGCCTGGGCTGCTCGCACAACCTCTGCACCTACTGCGCGATGTACCGCGAGAAGCCGTTCCGCGTGCGGCCGCTCGCGGAGCTGCTCCCGGAGATCGAGCTCGCGCGGGCGACCCACGGGCCCGACGTGGCCAAGGTCTTCGTGGCCGACGGCGACGCGCTCGTCATGCCCCTCGCGCAGTGGGAGCCGCTGCTCGAGGCGCTGGGGCGCGCCTTCCCCCGGCTCAAGCGGATCAGTTGCTACGCCACCGCGCTGAACTTGCTGGAGAAGACCCCCGACGAGCTCCGGCGCCTGCGCGAGCTGGGGCTGACCCAGCTCTACATTGGCCCCGAGAGCGGGGACCCCCAGACCCTCAAGCGCCTGGTCAAGGGCGCGAGCTTCGAGCAGCACGTCGAGGCCGCGCAGAAGGCGAAGGCCGCGGGCATGAAGCTCTCGGCGATCTTCCTCCTCGGCGCGGGCGGGACCGAGCGCAGCGTCGAGCACGCCGAGGGCTCGGCCGCCCTGGCCACCGCCATGGACCCCGAGTTCCTCGCGGCGCTGACCCTGACGGTGGTCCCCGGCACACCCTTGGCGAAGCTCGAGGCCAGCGGGCGCTTCACGCTCCCGGACGTGCGCGGGCTCCTGGGCGAGCTGCGCGCCTTCGTCGCCGGCTGCGCGCCGACCGACGCGGTGTTCCGCACGAACCACGCCTCGAACTACCTGCCCCTCGCCGGGCGGCTGCCCCGGGATCGCGCGCGGATCGTGGCCGTGCTCGATCAGGCCCTGGCGGGCGGAGTCGCCTTGCGCCCAGAGTGGGCGCGCGGCCTCTGAGTGGAGCGCCCCTCCGCTCGGCTCCTGCCCCGCGGCCCCGGGCGCTGCCCCTACTGCCACGACGCCCTGGTCGAGGGCGCGCCGAGCACGACCTGCGGCGAGTGCCGCGCCCCACACCACGCCGACTGTTTCCAGGAGCTGGGGAAGTGCGCGAGCTGCGGGCAGGCTGCCCTGCGCGAGTTCCGGCCCTACCGCGCGCCGCTGCCGGAGGAGACGCCGATCGGCCAGATCGCGTGGCGGATCGCCCTCGTGCTCGGAGGCCTCGTCCTGCTCGTGGCCGCGAGCGCTCGCTTCCCAACCTTCAGCGTGCTGCTCTGGGCGTGCCTCGGCGTGGCGTTCATGGCCGTCGCGCGTTGGGCGAAGCGCGGTCTCGAGTGAGCGCGTCGTGGGCGCGTCAGCGCAGGCCGGCGACCACCCGCAGCGCGAAGCCGCTGCCCACGCAGGGGCCGAGGAGCGGAGTCCCGAGGTAGGCGCCGTCCTCGGTGCGCAGCTCGGCGAGGAGCGCGCGCACAGCGCGACGCGACTTCGGAGTCGTGCCGCGGGCGCACCCCAAGCTCGAGGTGCACCTGCGCAAGGGCTACCGGGAGGTGTCGGCCGACGCTGACTGGATCTACGTCGTGCTCGACGTCGCCCAGGCGCGCGCCGCGGGCGCGTGAGCGCGGCCTACTTCGAGCCGGAGCGGTAGGCGCGGCGCTCGCCGCGGAGGACGTCCGCGTCCACCGCCTCGCGGCCGATCAGGCCCCAGTGGAAGTCCTGGAGGTAGGTCGTGGCCGCGGCCTGGACCGCGGCGGGGGTCACCTTGCGCAGGCCGGCGGCCAGGCGGTAAGCGTCGTGCCAGTCGCCGGTGCCCAGCCAGGCCGCGCCCAGGGCGTTGGCGTGGCCGCCCGCGGTCTCGAGCCCGCTCAGGAGCCGGGTCTCCTCCTGGGCCACGAGCCCGGCCAGCTCGTCGGGGGTCACCCCGTCGCGCTTGAGGCGCTCGATCTCGTCGTACATCCGCGAGATCGCCGCGGCGGGGAACTCGCTCGTCACGTAGAGGTAGCCGTAGTTGGCGCGGAAGGTCGAGACCCCGGCGCTGGTGGCGTAGGTCAGGGCGTGGGTCGTGCGCAGGCTGTTCCAGAAGCGCTGGCGGAGCGCGGCGTACATCAGGCGCGCGGCGGGGTAGCCGGCCTCACCTGGGCGCGGGGCCGGGGCCTTGGCGATCACGTAGGTCGTGGGAATGTCGCGCTGCTCGAACTCGACCAGGGAGCCCGGGGTGAACGCGGCCATGCCCTTGTGCGCGGTCCCCCCGGCGAGCTGCCACAGCCGGCGCAGGGAGGGGACCTCGGCGAAGGGCGCCAGGATCTGCTTGGCCTCGGCCTGGGTCAGGTCGCCCACCAGCACGAGCTTGATCCGCGCGCTGTCGAGGGAGCCCAGCCGCTGGCGGAGCGCGTCGGCGTCGAGGGTCGCCAGGGTCTCGGGCGTCCCGTCCGGGCGCTGCACGTAGGGGTGGCCCTGGAAGAAGCTCGCGTTGAGCAGGCGGGTCACGAACTGGTCGGGGTCGCTGCGCTCCTGGTTCAGCGCGCTCAAGAGCTGCGCCTTGCGCTCCTCGAGCGCCGAGGGGTCGAAGCGCGGGTGCAGCAGGCAGTCGCTGACCAGCTCCACCGCCCCGCCGAAGGCGGCCTGGGGCGCGATCAGCGAGAGCCGGCCCAGGTCGTAGTTGACGCTGTGGCTCACCCGCGCGCCGAGCCCGCTCAGGCGCTGGGCGACCTCGTCCCGGCTGAGGGTCTCGGAGCCGTCCATGAGCGTGGCCAGGAGCAGCTTGTCCACGCCCTGCTGCGCCGGGTCGAGGTCGAAGCAGCCCGCGTCGAGGTAGACGTCGAGCGCGCTGACGGCGCTCCCGGGCACCTGGCGCAGGAGCACCTGGACCCCGCCCACCTGGAACTCGCTGACCGCGCTCTCGGCGGCGCTGTCCCCGCTGGCCGCGGGGAGCAAGGCCTCGGCGGGGAAGCCCAGGCCGTCCAGCGTCGCCTGGTTCGCGAGCACGCCCACGACGTGCGGGCGCCCGAGCACGTAGTTGCGCACGAAGCCCGCGAGCTCGTCGGGGGTCACCGCGTCCACGGCGTCCAGGTAGCGCCGGTAGTAGTCGAGGCTGCTCGAGGCCCACCAGAAGCTGAGGGTGTGCGAGAAGTCCGCGCCGGCCTCGGCGGAGTAGGCGCGGTCGATCCGCAGCTCGCGCTTGGCGAGGGCCAGCTCCTGCTCGGTCCAGTAGCCGGGCTCGGCCATGGCGGTCAGCTCCTGGAACAGGAGCGCGCGCGCCTCCTGCACCTTGCCGTCGCGGACCTGGGCGTTGGCGCTGACCTCGCCGCCCTCGCGCTGGGTGTAGTAGCCCAGGCGCACGCCGTTGGTCGTGGCCGAGTCGCGGAACGCGCGCTGCAGCCGCGCGCTGGGCAGCCCGCACAGGGTGCCCCACACGTCGGCCACGAAGGTCGCGCGCTCGTCGCGGCCCACGTCGGGGCCGGGCCAGGTGGCGGCCAGGGTCACCGTGCGCGCGGCCGGGTGGGCCACGAAGAACGCCTGGCTCTGACCCAGGCGCGGGAGCGGCTCGCGGGGCAGCGCGTGGGGGTCGGGGCCCGACGCCCAGCGCCGCGCGCCGAGCAGGCGCTCGGTGAGCACCTTGACCTCGGTCGGGTTCACGTCGCCGACGACGAACAGCGCGGCGTTGTTGGGCAGGTAGTAGGTGCTCTGGAAGTCGTACATCGTCTCCTGGGTCGCGGAGAGGATCACGTGCCGCTCACCCAGGGGGTTCTTGCGGTAGGCCTGCTCGCCGTAGAGCGCCTCGCGGGTCGCCTTGAACAGGTAGTGGCTGGGGGTCGCCTCGTTGCGGTCGTACTCCCCGATCACGACCTTGCGCTCCTGGACCAGCTCGTCCTCGTTGAACAGCGGGTGCAGGATCGCGTCGGCCATGAACTCCATGCCCGCGGCGAAGTTCCGCGAGGGGAGCGTAATGAAGTAGTTCACCCGCTCGGTCGAGGTCGTGCCGTTGAAGCTGATCCCCAGCTCGCGCACCCGGCGCATGTAGGCGTCCTGGGTGGGGAGCGCGGCGTTGCCCTTGAAGAACAGGTGCTCGTAGAGGTGCGAGAGCCCGTTGGTGTCCGGGGTCTCGGTGAAGGACCCGGTCTTGACCGCGATCTCGATCGTGACCAGGGGCGCGTTGTGCTTCTCGACCACGATCAGGTCGAGGCCGTTTCCGAGCTCGCTGACGTCGAGGACGGGCTCGCCCGCCTGGGCGCTGACGGCGAGGGCGGCGAGGACCGCCAGGGCAAGGGGACGCGGCATGGGACCTCCTGAGGAGCGGAGACCTTACCGCGTCGAGGCCCGCTCCGCTGGAGGCACCGCGTCGAGGCGCCCGTACACGACGCCGCCCGCGGCGGGAGCCGCGGGCGGTGTCGCGAGACGCGGGGTCGCGCTTACTTGCCGCTGTTCTTCAGCACGGCGCGGGGGCCCTTGGCGTCCGCCTTCTTGAGCTCCTCCATGCCCTTGAGGTCGTAGCTCCAGGTCAGGTTCCCGCCGTCGGCCTTGGGGGCGTTGTGCTCGACGACCGGCATGGCCGACTCGATCTTCCAACTGATCTTCAGGCCCGAGAAGGCCTCCTTGATCATGTCCTCCATGCCGGGCATTTGCGGACCCTCGCCGTCCTCGGGCATGGCCTCGTCGGCGGGGTTCGAGGGCTTGAAGGTCAGCTCGAGGGTGTCGCCGTGGTCGGTCACGACCAGCCCGTCGAAGGGCTTCTTGACCGGGTTCGGCTCGGGCGGACCGCCCATGCCCATGTCGTCCTCCTCCGCGGGCTCGTCGGGGATCTCGATCTGGGGCAGCTTCGAGACGTGGTCGAACTTGAAGGCCATGTGGACCTCGAGGTTCAGCCCGTTCTCCTTGACGTCCAGGGCGGCGAGCTCGACGCCCTTGGGCAGGTTCTCCTGCAGGCGCTTCTTGTCGCCCTCGACCTCGGACTGAATGTCCTTCTGCTCACGCTCGGCGAGCATTTCCTGCCGGACGGCGTCGAGCTCCTCGGCGGTGGGCTCGCCCTCCTCGCCGGACATGGTCTTCTTCAGACCCGCCATGACCTTGACCATCGACTCCATGTCGACCTTCATGGTCACGTGCGCCTCGCCCGAGGCGTCGGCGTTGAGCTTGATCAGCTGCTCGATATCGAAGCACCCCGTGGTGCTGAGGACTGCGGCGCACAGGGCCAGCAGCGTGAGGATACGGTTCTTCATGGTTCAGTTGACTCCTGAGGAGGCGGGACCATAGCACCCGGCTGGGGGCCAAGCGAGCGGAACCCTCCCCCGCTCCCTCGCTTCCGGGCCAGACGGTGGCCCCAGACGCGGGATTCAGTCCGCAGGCTCAGGGAGGGCTGCGAGTTAGGCCCGAGGCGCCTTCAGGCACCCCGTTGAACCCCGCTAGCCGGGGTAGGCCTGATCGCTCTGGACCCCGTCCAGGGCGAAGCGCGGGGCGAGCCCCACCTTGTAGAGCACGTGGGCCGTCGCCTGCGGCGCGTCGACCAGGATCACCGGCGGGCGCGCGACCTCGCTCAGCGCGCGCAGGGCCTCGATCAGCCCCGCAGCCTCTCGCCCGTCGAGGTCCCCCAGCCCGCCGAGTTCGACCCGCAGGTGCCCCGGGTGCGCGCGCAGCGCGTCGAGCACCTCGGCCGCCGGCGGACCGCTGGGCGCCTCGGCGGGCGACCAGCTCCACTGCGCCGGGGTCTGGGTCCAGCCTCGGGTCGCCTCCAGCGCCCGCGCCAACGCCGCGCCGTCGGCGAAGCGCGCGGCGGGGTCCGGCGCCGTAGCCCGGGCCAGGACCGCGCTCACGCCGGGGGGATACGCGCCGGGCTCGAGGGCCGCCGGCCCCTGCTCCAGGGCGGCGAGGAAGTCCTCGGGGGCGACCTGGGCGAAGGGCGCGCGCCCCGTCAGCGCGTGCAGGAGCGTCGCCCCCAGCCCGTAGACGTCGGCCCGCGCGTCCGCGTCCCGCGCCTGGCGCAGCTGCTCCGGCGGGAGGTAGGCCAGGCTCCCCAGCCCGGCGCCGCTCTGGGTCAGGCGCGTGAGGCTCGCCCGGGCCTGGCTCGCCGCGCGGGTCGCCAGGTCGAAGTCGATCAGCACCGGACCCCGCGGGGCGAGCACCAGGTTCTCGGGCTTCACGTCGCGGTGCACGATCCCCGCGCGGTGCACGCCCCCCAGCGCCTGGGCCACCGCGAACCCGAGTTCCAGGGCCTCCTCCCGCCGCAGCGGGCCGTGGAGCAGGCGCTCGGCCAGGTCGGGCCTCGATCAGCTCGCGCACGAGCACCGCGCGCCCGCGCACCTGGAGCAGGCCGTGCACCCGCGCGACCTTCGGCAGCGCCAGCCCTCGGCGACGAGCGCCAGCTCGCGGCGGAAGCGCTGCGGTCAGCAAGGTCGGCGTCGGCGGCGAGCACTCCGAGCGCCACCGGCAGCCTGTCCGGTGAGCCGCGCGCCGCGAACACGTGGCCCGAGCTGCCCTGGCCCAGGAGCCCTCGACGCGGTAGCCTGGGATCTGGGGCAAGGGCGCGCCCCCGGTCGCGCGCAGGTGCAGGCGGTGCGGCTCGAGGACCAGGGTCGCTCGGCGGGAGCAGCGCGCCCTGGCAGGAGCGGCGCGCCGTCGAGGAGCGCGCCCTCGACCCCCTCGACCGCGACCCCCCCAGCCGCGCCTGGAGCACGACGTAGCCCGTGAGCCCCGGGTCGAGCACCCAGTCCGCGCCGGGGCCGTTGACGTCGAGCCGCGTCCCCAGCGGCAGGGCCTGCGCCGCGCGCCCTCCCCCGCGCGCTCCCACACCAGCAGGGTCGCGTCGCCCACTACGCCGGGGTCCGCCCGTGGCCGCGCAGGGCCTCCGCCGCCCAGCGCAGCTCCTCGACCAGCATGACCACCACGTCGTCCTGGTAGCGCGCGCGGTCGGCGGCGGGGAGCACGTCGAAGGTGTAGGTCTCGACCTCGAGGTGATCGGTCGCCGCGGCGAGGGCCCCCAGGCTCGCCTCCAGGCTGGGGCGGGTGGTCCCCAGCAGGGCGTCCCCCTCCCAGCACAGGGGCACGTGGAAGTGCGTGCGGAGCTGGCTGGCCTCCGCCAGCCGCGGGCTCAGCCGCCCGTCGACCAAGAGCTCGTCCAGGTCCTCGAGCTGCACCCGCTGCCCGGCGACCCAGGCGTTGGTCTGGTGCAGGTAGCGCGGCTCGTGGAACTCGGCCAGGCGCGCGACCCCGGCGGGCGACGCCCCAGGCTCGGCCAGGGTCAACGCCGCCGAGAGCTGGGCCTTGACCACCCGCACGCCGGCCCGGGCGTAGGCGTCGAGGGCCTTCCTTCGGGTCCTCGAACACGCAGGCCACGTGGCAGGTGTCGAAGCACACCCCCACCCGCCGGCGCAGGAGCGCCTCGGGTCCTCGACCCCCGCCGCCCGGCGGCCCGCCTGGCGCCTGCGAACACGTGGGCCTCGAGGAACGCGATCGCCTCGGCGCTGGTCTCCAGCGTCGCCAGCGGCTCGGGCTCGAGGGCCAGCCAGGTCGTGGTCGGTCCGCGGCTGGAGGCGCTCGAGCTCGAGGGCCGTGCTCTGGCCAGGTGGGCCCCCGCGGGGAGAGGTCCGCGTCGCCGAAGGCCGAGTAGCTCACCGGGACCGTGGAGAGCGAGCCGCGGTCGCTGTCGGGGAGCAGCGCCGCCAGGACCTGGGCCGCGGCGACGGTGCAGCTCGCGGCGCGCGGCTCCAGCCAGGTGGGGCGGTAGACCGCGCGCTGACCCGGGCGGCGTGGAACCTGCCGTAGGGGAAGGCGTTCACCGTGAACGCGACCAGCCGGGCCTCGTCCAGGGCTTCGCGCAGCTGGGTCAACGCGCCCGGCGCCTGGAGCTCGGCGACCGCCGCGGCCGGGAGCCAGAGCCCGACGGGCAGGGGCTGCTCGCCGCGCCACCCGGCGCGGACCCGGGCCGCCGGGCCGCGGAGCACCTCGCACAGCTCGGACAGGCGCTCGCCCGGGTGCACGTTCAGGCAGTAGCCGAGCAGGGTCACGGGGCGCGGCGCTTGAGCAGGACCGTGGGCGTCTGGAGCAGGACCGCGCCCACGCGCTCCTCGCTCTCGCGCACCCAGTAGGCCTCCCAGCCCTCGGCGCCGACCGCCGCCAGCCGGGTCTGCAGCCGGGCCTCGATCGCCTGGCGCAGGCGCGGGTCGAAGCGCAGCTCGCCCAGGTCGGCCTTGAGGCGATCCGCGAGCTGCTTGGCGTCGACCAGCGGGTCGGCGCCGGTGACCTCCCGCAGGACCGAGGTCGTGTCCTCGGGGGTCCAGGCGAGCTGGGAGTACTCCCACACCGCGGCGGGCGGCGGCGCGGGCTCGGCGTCCTGACCCGAGACGCTGAGCGCGAGGCACGAGGCGAGGGCCGCGAGCGCCCAGGGCCAGGCGCGGCGGGGGGGACGGGTGTGCATGGGGCCTCCGGGCGGCGTCCGTGGGCGTGCCTGGCGCCGCGCGCTGGTATCGTTGCACAGCGCCGCATGAACACCACTCCCCCGAAGCCCCCGAGCGCCCGCCGCCAGTCCCTCCGCCGCCGCATGGGCTGTGCGCTGGCGCTGCTCCTGCTCGGGCTGGGGGCGATCGCGGGCGAGGTGCTGCTGCGCGCGCTGGCCCCCGAGTCGGCCTACACCGGGCACGGGATGTACGTCGCCGACCCCGATCTCTCCTACCGCCTGCTCCCCGGGCACGAGCACGGGGACGTGGCGATCAACAGCCACGGGCTGCGCGACCCCGAGCGCCCGCAGGAGAAGCCCGCGGGGGTGAAGCGGGTGCTCGTGCTCGGGGACTCCTTCACCTTCGGCTCGGGGCCCCTCGACCCGGCCCACGGCTTCGTGCGCGGGCTCGAAGCCCGGCTCGGCCCCGAGGTCCAGGCGATCAACTCCGGCGTCCCCGGCTGGGGCACGGTGCAGCAAGCGGCCTGGCTCGAGCGCGACGGCCTGGCCTGGGAGCCCGACGCGCTGGTGGTCGCGTTCTTCGTGGGCAACGACGTGTGGGAGAACCAGCACCCGGCGACCAAGGACGTCTTGAACGGCGAGCTGATCGAGCGGGGCGAGCCCAAGCAGCACTCCTGGTGGCGGGTGACCCGCAACAAGAGCCGGCTGTATCGCCTGTTCAAGGAGCTCCCCAGCCACGTGGGCGACGCGTTCACCGGCGACAGCAACCAGGCGCGCTGGTACCACCGGATCGAGCGCACGCGCATGGGGGTGTGCTCGACCGTCGACGCCGAGGCCTGGGAGCCGGGCTGGACCGCGACCCGCGAGGCGCTGGCCAAGGTCAAGGCCCTGGCCGGGTCGCGGCCCTGCGTGCTGCTCGTGATCCCCGACGAGTTCCAGGTCGACCCCGCGCTGCGCGAGGCGGTCGCCGCGCGCTGGGACCTGAACCTCGCGGACTACGACTGGGAGCTGCCCCAGCGCCGGCTGGCCGCGCTGGCCGAGGAGCTGGGCTACACCCACCTCGACCTGCTCGAGGAGCTGCGCGCGCGCACCGCCGCGGGGGAGGAGCAGTACCTGCCCTTCGACTCGCACTGGAACCAGCACGGCAACGCGCTGGCCGCCGAGCGCCTGGCGGAGCTGCCCGCCCTGGCCAACCTCGGGGGCTGACCTCCCACTCCTCGGCCGCGCAGGCGCTGCTATCGTGTGCGCCGCCCCGAGGAGGTCGTCGTGAACGTCAGGATCCTGGTCGTCGCCCTGGTCGCTTGGCTCGCCGTGCTGCAAGGCTGCGTGACCAACCCCGTCACCGGCGAGAAGGAGTTCACCCTGGTCAGCAAGGCCCAGGAGAAGGAGCTCGGCGCCGAGGCGGACCCGGAGATCGTGGCTCAGTACGGGCTCGTCGACGACCCGGCGCTCGCGGCCTACGTGAACGAGCTCGGGCAGCGCCTCGTGGGCGTGAGCCACACCCCCAACGAGCAGTTCACCTTCCGCCTGCTCGACGATCCGATCGTGAACGCCTTCGCGCTCCCCGGCGGCTACTGCTACCTCACCCGCGGGATCCTCGCGCACCTGAACAGCGAGGCGGCCATGGTCGGCGTCCTCGGCCACGAGGTCGGGCACGTCACCGCGCGCCACGGCGCGAACCGCATGACGAACCAACTGCTCCTGGGCGGTGTGCTCGGGATCGCGAGCTCGCTGGGCGACGACGCGGCGACCCTCTCCAGCGTGGCCGGGGCCGGGCTGAGCCTGCTCCTGCTCAAGTACTCTCGCGACGACGAGCGCCAGTCGGACTCCCTGGGCGTGAAGTACGGGACCGCCCTCGGCTACGACACCCACGACATGGCGGAGTTCTTCCACACCCTCCAGCGCCTGAGCGGCGAGGGCGGGTTCCTCCCCAGCTTCACCAGCACCCACCCCGACCCCGGCGAGCGCTTCACCACGATCAACCAGCTCAGCGCCGAGGCCCCGCAACCAGGCCCGAGCTACGTCACGAACCGCGACGCGTACCTGCGCCGGCTCGAGGGCTTGATCTACGGCGCCGACCCGCGCCAGGGCTACGTGCAGAGCGGGCAGTTCAACCACCCCGAGCTGCGCTTCCGCTTCCCGATCCCCAGCGGCTGGCTCGTGGCCAACGGGCGCTCGCAGGTGACCCTGGCCACCGAGCAGCAGGACGCCGCGGTGATCGTGCAGATCACGAACGAGGCCTCGCCCCAGGCCGCCGCCGACGCCTTCACCAAGGACGCGGCGATCGTGGAGCAGGAGCGCGGGCAGGTGAACGTCCCCGCCGGGCCCGGCGTGCGCGTGCTGTCCCAGGTCAAGCAGCAGGACGGCTCGACCCTCGCGGTGGTCTCGACCTTCGTCGCCTACGGCGGCAAGGTCTACGCCTTCCACGGGCTGTGCGAGTGGGGCGCGCTCGCGACCTACCGTCCGACCCTCGAGTCCGTGGCCGACGGCTTCGCGCAGCTCACCGACGCCGCGCTGATCAACGTCACGCCGACGGTGCTCAAGATCGTGGAGACCTCGCAGGCCGCGCCCTTTCGCGACCAGGTCGCCGACTACCCGCTCCCGCCCCGCGCCGACGCCGACCTCGAGCGCCTGGCCCTGCTCAACGGCGTCCAGGTCGACACCCAGATCCCCGCCGGGCGCCTGCTCAAGGTCCTGGTCTCGCGCTAGCCGCTCGGCGGGCCGATCTCGCGCTGACCCCCGCGAGGGCGGGCGGGTCCTGACGTAGGATCGGGCCCCATGCCCCGCCTGCTCGACGTGCCCCTGCGCGCGCCCCGCGCGACCCTCGCCGCGCTCCTGCTCCTGACCCTGCTCCTGGGGGCCGGGCTCACGAACACGGCCTTCGACCCCAGCACCGAGAAGGTGTTCCCCCAGGGACACCCGGACGTGGCGTTCTACGAGGACTTCCGCGCGACCTTCGGCAGCGACGAGTCGGTGTTCGTGGCCCTCGAGTTCCCCGACGGCGACGTGTTCCAGCCTCCGCGCCTGGCCCTGGCCCGGGAGGTCGCGCGCCTGCTGCACGACGTGGACGGGCTGGGGAACGCGTTCAGCCTGGCCGACGTCCCCGTGCTCGGGCTGAACCCGCTGACCCGGACCCCGACCCTCCTGCCGGGGCTCCCGCCGGACGTGTCCCAGGCCACGCCGAACCAGCTCGCGAGCTGGAAGGCGCAGGCCCTGAACACGCCCTTGGTCGACCGGCTGCTGGTGAGCAAGGACCAGCGCGCGACCCTGGTCGTCGCCCTGGCCGAGAAGCTGCCCCCCGGGGCCGAGGGCGCCGAGAAGAACCAGGCCCTCGTGCACGAGGTCCAGCGCGACCTGAACACGCTGCGCCAGGCGCACCCGGACGTGGTGTTCCACCTCGCGGGGACGCCGGTGCTCAAGGCGCGGATCATGGACACCGTGCGCGGCGACCTGATCCGCTTCGGGGCGCCGCTGACCCTGATCGCGGCGCTGGCCGCCTGGATCGTGCTGCGCAGCCTGCTGCAGGTGGGTCTGGTGCTGGGGGTGCTCGGGATCACCAACGCCTGGGTCATGGGCGCCCTGGGCTGGCTGGGGATCCCGATCGACTCCATGAGCTCCCTCGTGCCGAGCCTGATCCTGGTGATCGGGGTCGCCGACTCGATCCACGTGCTCGTGGACCAGCGCCTGCAGGCGCGGCTCGGGGGAGGCAGCGGCGCCGAGACCATGCGCCGCGCCCTCGAGCACGTGTGGCGCCCGTGCCTGTTGACCACCGTGACCACCGCGCTCGGGTTCGGCTCGCTCGTGACCTCGCCGATCGCGCCGATCCAGGGCTTCGGCGTGATCGCCGCGGTCAGCGCCGTCGCCGCGCTCATGGTCTCCTTCGCCCTGCTCCCCGCGGCCGCGGCCCTGCTCCCGCCGCCCCAGGCCGAGGTCGGGCCCGGGCTCCGGCTGGAGCGCACCAGCCGGCTGCACACCCGCGCCCCCGGGCTGTGGGTCCTGGGCGGGCTGCTCCTGACCGGGGGCCTCGCCGCCGGCGCGTTCCGGGTGCAGGTCGACACCAACTTCCTGCACTTCTTCCCCGACGACTCCGACGCCGTGCGCGACGTGGAGGCGATCGAGGAGGCGTTCATTGGCGTGGGGCCCGCGGAGCTCGTGGTCGTGGGGCCGCCCGAGTTCTGCTACGACCCGGCGGTGCTGCGCGGGGTCTACGCCTTCGAGCGCGAGCTCGAGCAGCACCCCATGGTCGACCTCGCGATCTCGGTCGCCGACTTCGCGGTGGCGGCCAACGCGCGGCGCACCGGGCGCGAGGAGGTCCCCCGCACCCGGGCCGACCTGGAGGAGCTCGAGCAGCTCGTGACCAAGCTCTCCGGCGGCGACCTCCCCAGCGAACGCATGCGCTCGCTCCCGGGCGGCGTGCACCCCGGCGAGGAGTGGCTGCGGATCACGGCGCGGGCGCGCTCGGGGGGCTCGGCGGCCTACGGCAAGCTGGGCGAGCACATTCGCGAGCTGGCGCAGAAGCACCTCCAGGGCGGCGAGCTCGCCGGGCACGGGCTCGAGCTGCGGGCGACCGGCGCGACCTTCGTGTTCAGCCAAACCGCGGACACGATCCTGTGGGGGCAGGTCGAGAGCTTCCTGTGGGCGTTCGTCATGATCACCCTCGTGCTCTGCTGCGCGCTACGCTCGGCCTTCCTCGGGCTGCTGTCCCTGGTGCCGAACCTGCTCCCGATCGCGGCGATCCTCGCGGTCATGGGCTACGGCGGGATCCCGCTCAACTCGTTCAACTCCATGGTGATCAGCGTGGCCCTGGGGATCGCGGTGGACGACACGATCCACGTGCTCGCGAGCTTCAAGCGCTTCGCCGAGCAGGGCCCTGCGGGCCAGGCGATCGTGGACACCGTGGCCCGCGAGGGCGCGCCGATCGTGACCACCTCGGCGGTGCTCACCGCGGGCTTCGCGGTCCTGCTCCTGGGGGAGTTCCTCCCCACGCGCCACTTCGGGCTGCTCGTGGGGAGCTCGATCGCGGCCGCGCTCGTGGGGGACCTGCTCATGCTCCCCGCGCTCCTGCGCGTGCTCTTCCACTGGGAACCGAGGAGCTAGTTTCAGGGGGTCTGTCCCAGACCCCCTCGCCCTCGGGGCAAAGCCCCTCGGGCTCACCCCCAAGGGGCTCGCCGCCGGCTTCGCCGGCGGCTGCGCGCTCGCGGGCTTCGCCCGCTCGCAGGGCGCCACCGCGTGAGGCTCCGCCCACGCGCTCGCAGGGCGCTCCGCCCGCTCGCAGGGCGCCACCGCGTGAGGCTCCGCCCACGCGCTCGCAGGCCGCCACCGCGTGAGGCTCCGCCCACGCGCTCGCAGGCCGCCACCGCGTGAGGCTCCGCCCACGCGCTCGCAGGGCGCCACCGCGTGAGGCTCCGCCCACGCGCTCGCAGGGCGCCACCGCGTGAGGCTCCGCCCACGCGCTCGCAGGCCGCTCCGCCCACGCGCTCGCAGGGCGCTCGGCGTGAGGCTCCGCTCGGCGCTGCCCGCTCGCTCGCGGCTTCGACCGCGCTAAACTCACGCCTCGAGCGACGCGGCGCGGAGCACCCAAGTCGCTCCCGCCACGAGCGGAGCCACCTCCAAGGATCCTTGCCCACTCGCGGGGTCTTGGCTGAGCCTGGCCACTCTTCGCTCCCGCGAGGGCAAAGCACCCTTCCAGAGTCCTTGCCCGAGCGCTGGGCCCTGCCGACGCCGCGCGCCCTCGTGTCGGCGGAGCTCCTCAGTCGTCTTCATCGGTGTGCTGGGGCGCGGCGGAGCTCGGTGGTCGACCAAGGACCGCCGGGGCGGCGCCTCCAGGCCGCGGAGCCCTCCGCGGCGCTTCCGTCTGGCGGAGCACCCCTCGGCCGTGCTCGTCGGAGCGCGGGCGCCCGGCGGAGCTGGCGGTGCGGCGCGCCACCGTCCTCTAGCCGAAGAGCACCTTGACCAGGAGCACGTAGCCGGTGGCGAGCACGAGCTGCAGCACGGCGAAGGGCAGCGCCAGGCGCACGAAGCGCAGGAAGCTCAGGGGCACCCCTTGCTTCGCCATGATCGTGACCGCGACCACGGTCGAGGCCGAGCCGATCGGGGTCAGGTTCCCGCCCAGGTTCGCCCCGAAGATCACCGCCCACCACTCCATGGAGTCCGCGGTCAGCTCCCGGCCCTTCGGCAGGATCTTGGCCAGCATGGCGGCGAGGGGAATGTTGTCGGTGACCGAGCTCAGCCCGGCTGCCGCCCACAGCAGGAGCCCGATCCCCAGGTTCTCGCCGCGGTCGAGGAGCCAGGCCAGGGCCTGCCCCATGGTGCTGAGCACCGCGGCGTGCTCCATGACGTAGATCACCACGAACAGGCTGCTGAAGAACGCGAGCAGGTCCCAGTCCACCGCGGAGTAGAACGTGTGGACCTCGTGCTTGTAGCGCAGGAGCATGATCGCGGCGAAGGCCAGGGCCACGAAGCCCATGCCCAGGCCGTGCTCGCCCCCGACCAGCGGCAGCTGGGACTGCAGGGCCAGGGCCAGAATGAACACGACGAAGGCCGCCGCGGCGAAGTTGAAGAACCCCCGGGAGCGGATCCCGTCGTTCTCGTCGAAGGCCGCGACCTGGGCCGCGGCCTCGCGCCGCGCGGCGTCGTCCCGGAGCGGCTTGATCCGGAACAGCTTCTCGCCGAGGAAGATCGAGGCCAGGGTCGCCAGGAGCACGTAGGGCGAGGCCACCAGGAAGAACTTCCCGAAGGAGATCCCCGCGGCGTTGCCGACGATGATGTTCGGCACCGAGGAGATCAGGGTCAGGAGCCCGCCCACGTTGGTCATCAGCCCCTCGACGAACAGGAAGCCCAGGAGCTTGTCCTGGAGCTGGAGCCGGTTGAGGGAGACCGCGGTCAGCGAGCCGACGATGATCATGGCGGTGACGTTGTTCAAGAACGCGGAGAACACGACCGTCAGCGCGCCGTAGAACCACAGCAGGCGGCGGGGGTCGCCGCGGCTGAGCTTGGTGAGCTTGACCGCGATCCAGGTGAAGATCCCGCTCTTGCTCGTCACGTCCACGAACAGGCTGGCGCCGAGGATGATCGCGATCACCTCCCAGTCGATCGCCGCTACGTAGATCGGGAGGTGCAGCTCGTGGCCGCCGAGGGTCGGGGGTCCGCCGGGGAGCACCCCCAGGGCCTGCGCCACGAGCAGGGTCACGAGCGCGGCGACGCCGGTGATCACTGACTTCTTGGCGTGCAGCTTCTCCTCGAGGGCGAGGGCCACGATCATGCACACCAACAGCGCGCCGAAGACCGCGGTGACCCAGCCGGGGGGAGCGTGCTCGGCCGCGTGGGCGGCCTCTGCCAGGAACAACATGGGGACGTCTCCGGACTACAGCAGGAGGAGGGGGACCCGCTTGAGCTCGACCGCGAGGGAGTAGGCCATGCCGTGCATGGCGAGCTGCATGGAGTCCTTGGTGTTGAACACGAGCACGTCGACCTGGTGGGCCTCGACCAGCTCGCGGTAGTCGCGCACCGACCGCCCCAAGCGCACGATCGGCTCGACCTCGAGGTGCGAGACGCCGTGCTCGCGCAGCGCGGCGTCCACCGACTGCATGAACTCCAGCGGCTCCTTGAGCAGCTGGGCGCGGATGTCCCGACGCGCGGTCTCGGTGTCGAGGCTCGGGAGCTTGGCGATCACCGACATGTAGCGCTCGAAGGTGCCCTCGTCCTCGACGTGGGTCAGGAACAGCTTGCCCCCCGCGCCCAGGAGCGCGACCCCGTAGTTGATCAGCCGGCTGTCCCCGGTCATGTGGTCGGTCACGACCATGACCTGGCTCAGGTCCGAGGGCAGCCCGCCCTGGGGCAGCACGAGCACGGGGACCGGGGCGACCTGGGTCAGGACGTCGAGGTAGGTGCCCAGGCTGTAGATCGGGTCCTTGTCGCTCTCCTTGAGGCTGCGCTGGGCGATCAGGAGGTCCGGCTGCTCCTGGCTGACCCGGGCGACCAGCTCGTGGGAGGTGTGGTAGCTCTCGCCGGTGACCACCGTCCAGCTCACGCCCTCCGCCGCCCCCAGGGGACCGAGGAAGGCCTTGGCGCGGGCGAGCTCGGCGTCGGCGTCGGCGCCCTCCTGGTCGCTCACGAGGAGCACCTTGGTGAAGGGGATCGGGGCGTAGGCGAACAGCGCCTTCGCGGCGCGCTTGAAGCGCGATTCGAACTGATCCAACTGCATGAGTACCTGGTCCTGGCGGGCGAACGGCGCCGCTAGCGCTGGGGGAAGGCCGCTTCCCAGATCAGATCGAGCAGCGGGGGGTCCGTCAAGTCGCTGTGGTCGGCGACGAGCTCGCTGGCCTCGACGTTGATCACCGGGCCCCCGTAGGGTGCGCCGGCCTGGTTCTCGATCGCCACGCTCAGAACGTGCCGATCGTGGCCCTGGGGTCCGACGGAGATCGTGGGGAACGGATCCCCGCCCTGCATGCGCGCGCCGGCGAAGCCCATGGCGGGCTCGCCCATGGCGGTGGCGTAGGTCGAGCCGAGCACGTCGTCGTGCACCGAGTGCACGTTGATCAGGAGCGACGCGCGGCTCGGGGCGCCGAGGAAGGCGTGCTCGCTCCCGGGCACGAAGGCGGTGCTGGCGACGGCGGCCTCGAGCAGGACCGCCGCTGCGACCGGCTGCTGACCGCTCTCGGGTCGACCCTCGAGGGCGCTGAGCGCGAGGCGACCGCCGAGGCTGTGGGCCACGATCACCACGTTGCGCGCCAGCGGGCCGAGGTCGGTGAGCAGGGTCGCGACCCGACGCCGCCCGATCTTCTCCGCGGTCTCCGCCGACCCGTAGAAGTTGATCTCCTCCGAGTCCCAGTGCACGCCGACGAACACCGCGTCCGCCTCGGCGGCCTTGGCGCGCTCGGTCAAGGGGAGCACGAAGCGCGAGCTGAAGTCGCGGGCCGAGCGGGTGTCGTTGTCCCAGCCGTGGACGATCAAGAAGATCCGCTGGGGGCGCTTGCGCGCGAGCTCGGCCTCGAGGTTCTGGAGGGTGAGGTACGTGAAGCGCACGCCCGCGTGGTCCCGCTGCCGCGGGCGGACCGACTCCTGCCCGGAGGCGTCGTACTCCAGCGCGTAGCACAGGGCCTCGACCGGCTGCGGGCGAGCCGGCGGCGGCTCCTGTCTCGGCTTGGGCTGGAGCAGCGCGCAGCCGCTCGCGCAGAGCGCCAGGGCGACCAGGGCCGCGCGACGCGGAGACCTGCGCTCACGGGTCATGGCCACGCTCGGCACGCTTCGAACGGTCACGGAACGCCTCAGTCGTCGCCGCGGGCGCGGAGGATCGCCTCGATATCGATCTCGTCGTCGCTGACCATGGGCCGGTCGTCCTCCTCGTTGTTGAGGAAGCGCGACGGCGCCTCGTAGATCCGCCCCACGCGGTCCTGGGAGTGATTCGAGCCGCGACCGCGGCGGTTCGAGGTGAGCTGGGCGGGCTCGGTGGTCTTGCCTCCGCCCTTGCTCCGCTTGCGGCGCCGGCGCTTGCGCTTGCTGTCGTCGCCCTGGGCGGCCTCGCGCTCGGAGCGGCGCTTGCGCCCGCCCTCCTCGCGGTCACCGCGGTCGCTGCGGTCGCTGCGGTCGCCCCGGTCGCTGCGATCGCCACGGTCGCTGCGATCGCCACGGTCGCTGCGGTCGCCACGGTCGCTGCGATCGCCACGATCCCGCTCGCCGCCGCGCTCGCGACGCTCGCGGCGCTCGCCCCGGTCTCCGTCCTGCGACTTCCCCTCGCGCTTCCCGCCCTTGGGCTGCTGCTCGGGCTCGGGGTGCTCGGGGGCGGGCTCGCCGCTGCCCCAGCGCTCGAAGTGCGGGCTCTCCCGGTCGATGGCGTAGGCCGTGAACTGCTGGCCGGGGTTGTACTTGTCCTCGATCTTGCGCTTGAGCAGGAGCCCGCACGCGATCGCGTCGGAGAGCAGGCGCTCCGCGAGCTCGAACGAGCGGTTCGGCACGTCGAGCTTGCGCACGACCGCCTCGCGGATGTACTTGAAGTTCAGGTAGCGCTTGCGGCTCTCGAGGTCCTCCAACAGGGGCACCAGGCGCTCGAGCAGCTCCGGGTGTCGGGGCTCGCAGCGGGGCATGGGCATGGGCACGACCTCGGCGGCGTGCGCGGCCAGCTCGGGAGCCTCGACCCCCTCGACCGTGATCACCTCCAGGGTCTTGTCGAAGCGCTGACGGATCACCTCCAGCGCGCGCCCCGCGGCAGGCTCGCAGGTGGCGACCACGAACAGGTCGATCTCGTCCCCGCCCTCGAGGGGGAACAGGAGCTCGATCATGCGCGCCAGGAGCTCGATGCCCACCGTGTCGTGGCTCGCGTCGCGGCGTCGCCCGCCGCTGGTGCGCCGGGTCGCGCGCGGGGCGTCGACCAGCTCGAACTCGGCCTCGGCGAAGTCGCGCTTGACGTCCTCGGGCACGGCGTCCCAGGCCGCGACCGCCAGGCGGGCCACGACCTCGCCGCCGCGGGCCGCGCACTCGAGCAGGACCGCGGGGTCCACCGTGCGGTGGTGCAGGGCACGCAGGTGGAGGTGGACGCTCTCGACGTCCACGAGGAGCGCGACTTTCTTCGCTGCCTTCCGGGCCACGGGCAATCTCCAGATCCGGGGGGCTCGCCCACACCCGGCTGGACGGCGCGACGTCCTCCAGGACGTGGGCCAGCGGGGGCGGCGAGCGCCGACGCGAGACTCAAACTCTTCGGAGGCCGAAGCCCCCTAACCCTCGCAGCGCGCTGCAAGGGCTTGCCCCAACGGGCGATAGCTCATTGACGCTGTGGACGGTGCGCGGCGACCCGCGAAGGGCGCTAGCCCCCGCGCTCCACAGAGTTTACGTGATAGACGCCGGCCTGAGCAAGCACGGAGTCAGGCGGAATGCGAACGCGCTTCGGCGGAGCGGCGGAGCCGGCGATCCGGCGGAGCCGGCGATCCGGCGGAGCGCGAAGCGGCGAAGCCGGCGATCCGGC
>JAWKSZ010000014.1:0-140593 GCA_041402045.1 Planctomycetota bacterium
AGAAGGCGCTGCTCTTGCTCCGCATGAGCCCGCCGTCCTCCTCGGGCTCCTCCTCCTTCAGCCAGCCGGACGGTTGCTCGACCGCCTGGGTCACCTTGTGGACCTGCCCGCCGGGGTTCGCGACCTCGGCGTGGTCGACGGCGACGAAGCTCGTGAAGCGGCAGAGCACGCCGTGGCGCAGGGAGAGCGCGGTGATCTCCCCGACCAGGGCGCGGTTCGAGGTGGTCACGTAGCGGTCCTCGAGGTCGCGCACCCGTCCCCGCGCCCACACCTTGTGGGCGGCCGGGCTCTCGGAGCGCACACCGCGCAGGCGCTCGGCCACGGCGCCGCCGTAGGCGTCGACGCCGCGCACGGTGACCTCGCCGGGCGCGCCGCGGTAGCGGCCGAGGATCGTGATCGGCGAGCCCGCGAACAGGTCCGGCAGCCGCGCGGGGACCGTGGCGTCGAGCTCGAGCTCGAGCCCGCGCCCGCCCTCGAGGCTGAGCTCGGTGAGCAGCGGGGTCCCGATCCGGCGGTGGACCTTGTCCATGACCTCGTCCAGGCGGTCCTCGCTCTCGACCAGCTCGCAGTAGCCGCCGCTGATCCCGGCCAGGCGGCGCAGGAACCCGGCGTTGACCGCGCGGTCGATCCCCAGGCTGAACACCCGCAGCCCGCTGAGGTGCGGAGCCAGGGTGCGCAGGATCTGGTCCTCGTTGCCGACCTGCCCGTCGGTGACGAGCACCACCACCCGGTCGCGGGTGGGGTCGCCGCCGAGGAGCGCCAGGGCGCGGGTCAGCGGCTGCGCCAGCTCGGTGCCGCCGGCCGCGTCGAGCTTGCCCAGCCACTCCACCGCGCGGTAGCGGTTGCGGTCGCTGCCCGCGACGAGCCCCGGCTGCTGCGGCGGCTGCTCGACGGTGTGGTCGAAGCCGAGGACCGCGAACCGGTCGTGGGCGGTGAGGGAGTCGATCATGCGCGCGGTCGCGCGCCGCGCGGCGACCATTTTCCAGCCCTCCATGCTCCCTGAGCGGTCGAGGAGGAACACCACGTCCCGCGGCGTCGCGACCTGGGCGTGGGCCCGGGACGGGACGAAGGTCAACTGGAACGTGCCCTCGCCCTCGCTGTCCGGGTGGAAGCTGAGGCTCGAGCCGCGCTCGTCGGCGGCGATCCCGTAGCGCAGCACGAAGTCGCGGTTCAGGCGCTCGCCCGGGTGCAGGGTGATCGTCTGCCGCGCGCCTTGGGCCGTGCGGCGCGTGGCGTGCAGGCTCGAGCGCACCTCGCCCAGGGGCAGCCCCGCGGGGTCGAGGTCGACCCGGAGGCTCAGGCGCACCGGGTTCGGGACGCCTGGGAGCAGGACCGGGGGCGTGATCCGCGAGGCGTCGGGGACGCTGTCGGTGTCGAGGGCCGTGCCGCTGCCCGCCGCGGGGCCGCCGCGCACCGCGCCGGGAATGTAGCGAGGGGCGACCACGAGCGGGAAGCGGAAGGTCGCCTCGCCGTCCTGGTAGTGCACGGGGCCGTCGAGGGTCAGGTGCACCGTGGCCTCTTCGCCGGGGAGGATGTTGCCGACCCGCAGGGTGAACACGCCGCTGCGGTCCTCCTCGGCGATCGCCGCGCGGTGCCCGGCGTCGACGGCCTGCTGATACTCGCGCCGCGCCTGGCCGCGCTCCTTGAGCACGCCCTCCACGGTGCGCTCGCCGACCTCGAGCTGGAAGCGCCCGACCGCCGCGCGGTCGGGGAGCGGGAAGATGTACGTGGCCTCGAGGGGCACGCCGAGGGTGTTCACGAAGGTCTGGCGCAGCCGGGTGTGCGCGAGCAACCCGGTCAGCTCGACCTCCACGTCCATGAGCTTGAGCGGCAGGTTGCCCTGCGGGGTCTGGAGCGCGCCGAACCCGTAGGGCTCGTCGCGGTCACGCGTGGGGCAACAAGAGGCGATCTCGTCTTCGGTCAACAGCGGCAACTTCACGGCGGCAGGCTCCTCGCTCAGGCGATCCCTCGGTCGCGCAGGAGGCGCAGCAGCGGCTCCGCCGCCTGGCGGAGCGCGCGCTGGTCTTCAGCGCTCAGCGCCCGGGCGCCCGGGAGGAGCAGGATCGCCTCCTCCGCGAGCGTGAGGCCCGTCCACGAGCCGGGGTCGGGCAACCCCTGGCTCGCTCGCCGCACGCGCGGCTCGACCTCAGCGTGTATGTCTGCGGGCGCCGGGGCAAGGCCCTCGGCCGGCGCCGGGAGCTCCTCCCAGAACGCCGACTCGGCGGGCGCCTCGGGCGCGGGCGCCACGGCCTCCAGGTCCCGCGGGACCTGGGCCAGGCGCTCCAGCGCGGCGTCGTCCAGCCCGGCGAGGCGCGTCTGCACCTCGCTCAGGGAGAGGCCCTCGGCCTGCAGGCGCTTGATCGCGACGAGCTGCAGGAGGTGGCGCCGCGCGTAGAGCGCGGTCCGCCCGCGCAGCTCGGCGGGCCGATCGAGGAGCCCCAGGGTCGTGTAGTAGCGGATCGTGCGTCGGTCGGGCACCGCCCGCACCCGCGCGCTGGCGCTGGGCACGTAGTCGACGACCTGCAGCGCGGCGTCGATCCGCTCACTCAGCTCGTCCAGGGTCCAGGGCGCGTCGCTCATGCCCCAAACATGACACTGTCACATAACACTGTCAATGACGATCCTCGGTTTTCTCGCAAGTAGCCATGAAGATAGGGCTTGCGCTTCACATGCGATGGCCCTCGCCGCCCCGCCTGGATCGGACACTGTCGGATCGCAGCGACGTGCCACCCGCCGGTGGCAGGGTGGGTCGCGCACGAACCGCGGGTGAGTCGGGGTCCACGCGGCCAGGCGAGTTCGGTTCGGTCTCGCGCTTGCGCGGGTGGCGCGAGAGAAGGAAACGCCCCCATGAACCTCCCCTGCTCCGCGGCGCGCGTCGCCGCCCTGCTCGCTGTCTGCACTGCCGCCACCCAAGCGCAGGGCTCGCTCACCTACACCCACGCGGTGTCCGGCAAGGTCGAGGTGGTCCAAGGCCCCGACGGCCCGCGGGTGTTCGTCGGCGCGACCGAGGTCCTGGGCCCCGACGCCGCGGGCCTGCTGCGCCACCCCGAGCTGCGCGGACAGCCGGTGTGGCTGGCCCGCCCCACCGCGCTGCAGCGGCTGGGCACGAAGACCCCGCCCGCGGGCAAGGAGCGCACCCGCGGGCTGCTGTTCCCGCGCAAGCTGAGCGAAGGGGTGGTCGCGACGCGGGACGGGCTCAGCGCACGAGCCGACGGGCGCCAGATCGCGGCGCGCGGCCCGGTGACCTCGCTCCTCGAGCGCCTGCAAGCCGGCGAGACCACCTCGATCCGCGGCTTCGACTACCGCGACCCGCCCTTCGGCCTGGAGCTGGACCCCGCCCTGGAGGGCGTGTTCGTCTCGGGGGTCGCGATCAGCCAGCAGGCGCAGGACGCCGTAGGCGCCCCCAGCGCGTGGGTCACCCACTACGGCGACGACGTCGTGGGCTTCCAACGCGCGCCGCAGGAGCCGGTGGTCGGTCGGCGGCGAACCGCCTTCGACTCGCTGCTGCGCGGCGCGCCGCTGTTCGACGCGGCGCCGACGCGCCGGGTGCGGGGGACCCTCACCCGCGGTCGTCGGCTGGGCTCGGAGCTCACCCTCCGCGCCGAGAACGGCGAGCGCTTCAGCTTCAGCGGCGCGCTGCAGGACCCGCGCACGAGCCTCGGCGAGCTCGCCGCCGCCGTGGGCCGCGAGGTCGAGGTCGAGCTCGTCCCGGGCGCCAGGGGGCGGGCGACGCTGCTCTCGAGCCCCTCGCTGCACACCGAGCGCGCCCAGGGGCGGCTCGAGGGGACGACCTTCGTCCTCGACGACGGCACGCGCCTGCCGCTCTCGCTCCCCGGGGCCGAGGCCTTGGGCCGCCCGGAGGCCCTGCGCCGCGGTCGCCTGCTCGAGGCGCTGGACGGGCAGCCGGTCACCCTCGCGCTGACGACGATCCGCCGCGACGGGGTCGACGAGGCCTGGGTCGCCCAGGGCGCCTGGAGCAGGAGCGGTCTGTTCACCGGCCTCGAGCGCTCGGGGGAGCTGGTGGCCCCCGACGGCACCCGCGCCCCTCGCGACAGCGTGAGCTTCGACCCCCGCAGCGAGCTCGGCGAGAAGCTGCTGACCGGCATGCTCGACGTGCTCAAGCGCCAGACCGCGGAGAAGCTCGAGGACTTCCTCCAGTCCAAGTGAGCGCGTCCGGGCCGGCGGTATAGTCGCCGGTCATGAGCGACCTCCGTCCGCGCATTCGCCGTTTGATCGTCCCCGTGTTCGACCTCCGCGAGGGACAGGACCTGGCCGCGGCCTGGGAGCAGGCCGCGGCGCAGGTCCGCGCCGGCTACGGCGGGTTGATCCTGTTCGGGGGCAGCCTCCCCGAGCTGCCGGAGCGGCTCGCCGCGCTCAAGGCGCTGGGCCCCCACGGCCCGCCCCTGATCGCCGCCGACGTCGAGCGCGGAGTCGGCCAACAAGTCCTCGGCGCGCGAGACTGGCCGCCGGCCATGGCGCTCGGGGCGAGCGACGACCCGGCGCTGGCCGAGGCCGCGGGCTACGCCCTGGGCAGCGACGCCCGCGCGGCGGGGATCGACTGGATCTTCGGCCCGGTGCTCGACCTCGCCGACGAGCCGCGGAACCCGATCGTGGGGGCCCGCGCCCTGGGCGCCGACCCCGAGCGGGTGGCGGCGCTGGGGGCGGCCTTCGTGCGCGGGATCCAGCGCGCGGGCGCCCTGGCCTGCGGCAAGCACTTCCCCGGGCACGGCGGGACCGTGGACGACTCCCACGCGACCCTGCCGCGGGTGACCTACGACCGCGCGCGCCTCGAGGAGCGGGACCTCGCCCCCTTCCGCGCGGCGGTCGCCGCCGACGTGGCGAGCTTCATGACCGCCCACGTGGCCTACCCCGCGTTCGGGGTCGAGGGGCCGGCGACGCGCTCGCGCGCGCTGGTGTCCGGGCTCTTGCGCGACGCGTGGGGCTTCGCGGGGTTGGTCGTGACCGACGCGCTGATGATGGCCGGGGTGCAGGCGGAGGGCGGGGAAGCCCGCGCCGCCTGCGCGGCCCTGGAAGCCGGCTGCGACGTGCTGCTCTACCCGACCGACCCCGAGGCCACGGTCGAGGCCGTCGCCGCCTGGGCTGCGGAGGACCCGGCGCGGGTCGCTCGGATCGACGACGCCGTGGGTCGACTCGAGGCCGCCCGCGCCCGGCTGGGCCAGGCCCCGGCCCCCAGCGAGCTCGCCGAGCTGGACGTGGCCCGCGCGGCGCTGACCGTGCCCCTCGCGCCGCTGGCGCCGCTCTCTCGAGGCGAGCGCGCGCGGGCGCTGGTCCTCGACGACGACGCGCTCCCCGGCTTCGCCCACGAGCTGCTCGCGTGCCTGGCCGAGGCCGGGGTCGAGCTCGAGCTGGCGACGGTGCAGCCCGAGAGCGACGCCGCGGCGCTCGCGCGCGCGCGGGCCCTCGACGCGACGTTGCTCGTGGTCGGCTGCCGCGTGCGCGCCTGGAAGGGGCGTCCCGGCCTGGCGGAGCCGCTGCAGGCGCTGGTCCGCGGCTGCCCCGGCGCGCAGGTGGTCGGGCTCTGCGGCCCCGGCCCCTTGGCTGCGCTGCTCCCCGGCGAGGCGCGGGTGCTCCTGGCCTACGGCGACGAGCCGGCGCAGCAGCGCGCGGCCGCCGCCGCGCTCCTCGGCGCCCCGACCCCGGGGCGTCTGCCCGTGCCCTGGAGGCCGGCATGACCCGCCTCGCCCTGGCTCTGTTCGCCGTCCGGCGCAGGCTGCAGCTCGCTCCCCGAGCCCCCGGCGCCGGAGGCCGCCAGCTGGCCGACGGACGTGGGCTGGGTCACCGACTTCGCCGCTGGCCCCCGAGGCACGCTCTACGCCTCACGGTACTGCGGCGGTGAGCTCTTGGGGCTCTCTCAGCCCTCCGGCCTGCTGCGCGTCCCCCGCGCGGACTGAAACACGCTACCGTGACGGCCATGAGCGACTCCGGCAGCCTGCGCGCGATCTACGTGCGCCCTTCTTCGCGAACCCCGGTCAAGCGCGTCGAGCGCGCCCAGGCGGAGGCCGGCCAAGGCCTGGTCGAGGACCACGCCGGCGGCGGCAAGCGGCAGGTGACCTTGCTCAGCCAGGAGGCCTGGGACGCGGCCTGCGCCGAGCTCGGCCAGACCCTCGACCCTGGGCTGCGGCGGGCGAACCTCGTCGTCCAGGGCGTGGACCTGGGCGCGGCGATCGGCAAGGAGCTCACGGTCGGCGCGGTGCGGATCAAGGTCGTGGGCGAGACCAAGCCCTGCCAGCTCATGGACGACCAGGCCCCGGGGCTGCACGACGCGCTGCGCCCGGCCTGTCGCGGGGGCGTGTTCGGCCAGATCCTCGAGGGCGGCGAGCTCGAGCCCGGTCAGCCGGTGCGCGTCCAGGCGTGAGCCGGATCGCGCTCCTGGCCGAGAGCGCCGACCCCGCCCGGGGCGGCGCCGAGCGCGCGATCCGCGCCACCGCCCAGGCCCTGGTCGCCCTCGGCGCCGAGGTCGAGCTGCACGTCCCCCGCGACCGCGCGGGCCCCGAGCTGCCCGGGGTGACGGTGCGCGCCTTCGAAACCGGCCCCCTCCCCCGGGCGACCCGCGCGCGCAAGCTGGCCTATGCGCTCGCCGAGCGCGCGCGCGAGCGCCCGGGGACCCTGATCGCCTGCGGCAAGCTCCTGGGCGCGGACCTGATCTGGTCGCACGCGGGCGTGCACGCCCGGGCGCGCGACGCCCAGAGTCGCGCCGGGCGCAGCGCGCTCCACGGCAGCCTCGCCGCGGCGGTGCGCGGGCTGCGCCCGGTGGAGTGGACCTTCGCCGGGATCGAGCGCGAGCAGGCGCGGGCATGCCACGAAGGCGGCGCGCGCTACGTCGCGCTCTCGGAGCGCGTGGCCCAGGACGCGCGCGAGGCGCTCGGCCTGGAGCCGTCGGCGGTCGTGCCCAACGGGGTCGACGCCGCGCGCTTCGCCCCGCCCACCGCCGCTGCGCGGCGCGCGGCGCAGGCGGCGCTCGCGGCCCGGGTCGGCGCGCCCCCCGACGCCCCGCTGGCCTTGTTCGCCGCCACCGCGCCTCGGCTCAAGGGCTTCGACGCGGCGCTCGGGGTCCTGGCCAGCCTGCCGGAGCTGCAGCTCGTGGTCGCGGGCAGCCGGCCGCGGGTCGGGGGCGAGCTCGGCGCGCGGGTCCACGGCCTCGGCTTCGTGGACGACCTGCCCGCGCTGTATCACGGCGCGCGCTTCCTCCTGCACCCCTCGCGCTACGACCCCTGCTCGCTGGTGGTGCTCGAGGCCCTGGCCTCCGGGCTCGCGGTCGTGACGACTCGCGCCGACGGCGCGAGCGCGTTCGTGACCCCCGAGCGCGGCGTGGTCGCGGCCTCGGCGGAGGACCCCGAGCTGGCGGCGGGGTGCGCGCGGCTGTGCGACCCCGCCGAGGCGGCGCGGGCCCAGGAGGCTGCGGCCGGGTTTCGCCGGGGCTGGGACGACGTCGCCCGCGAGCTCCTGGCCCTGGTCCAGCCGGCGTGAAGGTCGTGTTCCTGAGCGGGGACCCCGCCGAGGCCAGCGCCCGGGTGCGGATCCACGAGCACCTGGACGTGCTGCGCGAGCAGGGCCTCGAGCCCACGGTGTGGACGATCCCGCGCAGCGTGCCCGCGCGGCTGCGGGCCTGGCGCCGACTGCGCGACGCGGAGGTCGTGGTCCTGCAGCGGAAGCTCCTCGACCGGGTGAGCCTGGGCGCCCTGCGTCGGCACGCGCCGCGCCTGGTCTACGACCTGGACGACGCGCTCTACACCCGCCCCCACGGGCGACCGGACGGACGACAGCGCCGGCGCTTCGCCCGGACCCTGAGCCAGGTAGACCTCGTGCTCGCCGGGTCCGAGTACCTCGCCCGCGCGGCCCGCGAGCGCGGAGGGCGGCGGGTGGCGGTGTGGCGACCCGGGGTCGCACTCCCCGCGGCGACCGCGACCCCGGAGGCGGAGCCGGTGCGGGTGGTGTGGACCGGGAGCGCGGCGACGCTCCCCTACCTCGAGCAGACCGCGCCGCTCCTGCGCGCGCTGCAGCGGCGCGTCCCGGGCTGGTCGCTGGACGTGATCGCCGACGCGATCCCCAGCCTCCCTGGGGTCACCCTGCGCGCGCACCGCTGGAGTCCGCGGGTCGAGGACGAGGTCCTGAGCGGGGCGCAGCTCGGGATCTACCCCTTGCCCGACACGCCCTGGGCTCGCGGGAAGTGCGCCTACAAGGTCCTGCGCTACCTGGCCCACGGCCTGGCGGTGCTCAGCGTGCCGCAAGGGGGCGGGGCCGAAGTCCTGGGCGAGCCCCCGGCCGGCCGCGTCGCCGCCCTCGACGCCTGGGGCGACGCCCTGGGCGAGCTCCTGCGGGACCCCGCGGCGCGCCGCGCGCTGGGGGCCGCGGGGCGCGAGCACGCTCGCCGCGCTCACGCACTGGCCGCGCGCTCGGCGGAGCTGGCCGAGCTCCTGCGTCGGCTGTAGGCCATCCCGCCGGGTCTCGCCGCGCGTGGCGCTCAAGTCGTGGCATGAACGATGGTTGCGCGCCCAGCCCCCCCAGGCCCCGGGATCCGCGGATTGACGCTGGAGGATGGCGATAACCCGTGGTAATTTCTGGCCCTCGCAGCAAGGAGGGCAGCCATGCCTCGCGGAAGTCGCCCAGGCAAGAAGGCCAAGCTCAGGCGTTGGAAGAACAAGAAGGGCAGCCACGGCCGCAAGCCGGGCATGGGCAACCGCCCCGCCTTCACGACGTGGAAGGAAGTGCGCAAGGCGATCAAGCGCAACCAGACCGTCGTCGTCCCGCCGACCGAGCAGGCCGAAGAAGCCGCCAAGTAGTTCGAGGCCGCCTCGCGGCCTCGAACACGACCGATCGATCTAGCCGGCCCTTGGGCCGGCTATCTTCGTTGGTTCCCCTCGTACTGCGCTACAGCCAACCCTTGCGCCGGAACCAGATCACCTGCCCCAGGGCGATCATGAGCATGAGCCCCCAGGTGAGGGGGTAGGCGTAGGGGAAGTGCAGCTCCGGCATGTAGTCGAAGTTCATGCCGTAGAGCCCGGTGACGAAGGTCAAGGGCAGCACGATCGTGCTGATCACCGTCAGCAGGCGCATGACCTCGTTCATGCGGTAGCTGCTCAGGGAGTGGAAGGCCTCGAACAGCGCGCGGGCCTCGTCCAGGCTGATCTCCACGTCGTCGTGGAACTCGCTGAAGTGCTCGGCCACGTCGCGGAAGAACGGCTGGCTCTCAGCAGGGATCTCGTCGAACTCGGCCGAGGCCAACCGGTTGAGCACCGACCGCTGCTGGATCGCCAGTCGCCGCAGGCGGACCAGCGCGCGGGTGACCTCGAGGATCCGCTCCATGGAGTCCTCGCCCGCCACCACCTCGTGCTTGGCGAGCACCTGGTCCTCGAGCACCTCCAGGATCGAGGTGTAGGCGTCGCCCACCGGACGAAAGCGGTCGATCGCCTGATCCAGGATCGCGTGGGCGAGGAACGCCGGCCCTCGCGCCAAGGGCTTCGGGTCCTGCTCCAGCCGGCGGGAGACGGCCTCGAAGGTCACGGGCGAGCCGTCGGAGTGGCTCACGAGGAAGCGCTTGCCGAGGAACAGGTCGAGCTCGCGCATTTCGGGGTTGCCGGGGTCGACGCCGCCGTCGGCCAGCGCGTGCACGATCAGGTAGACGTAGTCGTGGTAGTCCTCGACCTTCGCTCGGTGCCCGCCCTTGTAGACGTCCTCGATCGCCAGGGGGTGGAACCCGAACAGCTCGCCCAGGATCGCGTCGGAGGTCGGGCTGCGCCGATCGAAGTGCACCCACAGGAAGGTGTCTGGCTGCTCCAGGGCGGCCCGCGCGCCGTCGACGGTCTCGGTGCGGCTGATCCCGGCCTGGGGCGAGTAGACGGTGACCTGGATCACTTGGCCCCCCCCGTCACCTGCAGGATCCAGGCCGCCACGGCGTCCCCCAGCGCGGGGTCGACCTCTCCGGCGACGGCGTATTCCTCCCCGCCGCTCCCCTCCTCGCAGGGCATGAACAGGTGGTTCAGCCCAGGCAGGCTCAGCGCGCGGTCGTCGTCGCGCGCGCGCGCGGCGAGGGCGGCCTCGAGCGCGCTGAAGTCGGGGCGCGTGACCTGCGCGTCGCGCTCACCCCACACCACGCACACCGGGAGCTCGAGCTCGCGCACGAGGGCCACGGGGTCCCGCGCTTCGACGTCCTGCCAGTAGGCCAGGCTCGCGCCGAGGAAGCGCCCGGCGGGCGCCTCGCCCTCGCCCAGCCCGGCCAGGGGCTCGAGGGCGGCCTGCGCGCGCTGCTCGGCCTCCTCCAGGGCTCCGTCCCAGGCGCAGCTCCCGGTCGCCGGAGCTGGTCGTGGAGCAGGGCCGTGATCCGGCCGCCCGGGCCCGGCGAGGAGCACCGCCGCCTGCGCCTGCCCGGCCTCGGCGACCTCCGGCGCGAGGAGCGCGCCGAGGCTGTGGCCGACGACGACGAGCGCGTCGCCGCGAACCTCGGGGCGCGCGCGCAGGAACGCGCAGGCGGCGCGCGCGTCGGCGAGGTATTCCTCCTCGAGGCCCATGTCGGCGAGCTCCTGGGACAGCGCGCGCTGCGCCTCGCCGTTCGTGGCCTTGAGCCGCTCGAGCGCGTGGAAGGTGCGCTTGGACCAGCGGAAGCTGGCCACACCGCGGCTCGCGAGCTGCCAGGCCAGGTCGCGCAGGGGCGCGTTGGGCCCGATCGTGGAGTCCATGTCGTGGGGTCCCGAGCCCGAGAGGAAGACCGCGGTGGGGAACGGCCCGTCCCCCGCGGGCAAGGTCAGCTTGGCCGGGAGCCCCGGCTCGTAGCCCGGGGTGGGCAGGGTCAGCTCGAGCTCGCGCACCCCCGCGGGCGGCGCGGCGACCGGGGTCGGCGCCGCCTCGTCGGCCAGGCGCCAGCCCTCGCGGCGCGCGAGCAGGCGCTGGGCAGGCACCTCGACCCGGTAGGCGACGCCGCTCTGGGCGTCGTAGACGAACTCCACGAGCAGGTTGGCCGCGACGAGCTTGCCCCGGCGCGCGTTGCGCTGGACGCCGTCGGGCCCGAGCACCTGCAGCTCCTTGCCCGGGGAGAAGCGTCCGGGGATCCCCACCAGGGCCTGGGGCACGAGGGCGGTGAACTCGAAGGGCTTGGCGCGCTTGGCCGCGTGCAGCCCGAGCACGTCGTAGTGCGACCAGCACAGGTTGTCGAGGCAGATCACCAGGCCCTCGGGCTTCAGCGTGCGCTGCTGCTCCCCGCCCATGACCGTGCCCGTGAGCTCGATCGCGTCCCCCGCGCGCACGCACTCGAGGCGGTGGGTCTCGGCCTCCAGGCGGTAGCGCACGAAGGCGCCGCTGGGGTCCACGACCAGGCGTTGGGTCATGCGCAGCGTCTGAGGTCCGAGGGCCGCCGTGGTCGTCGAGCGCAGCTCGCGCTGGGCCGGACTCAACAGCGTGGTCACGGTCTCGCTCCCGATCGCGGCGGGCTCGCCGTCGGGGGACGTGCGCCACAGCGTCCACACGGCGTCGAGCTGCTGGGGCGGCGCCTCCTGGGCGCTGGCCAGGGAGGCGCCCAGCGCGAGCAGCCAGGCGAGAGAGCGGATCGACATGCGGACCTCCGGGCGCCCGATTGTAAGGCGCAGGCGCGGGGATTCCCCGGGAGGGCTCCGGGCCGTGGGGTGGACCGCTGCGGCGCCGGGTGTGACACTCGCGGCATGAGCACCCCCGACCCCCAGGATCCGCCCGAGCTCGACGTGCACGTCGGGAGCGAGCTGGTCGACGACGTCCCCCCGCCGCCTCCGCTGCCCCCACAGCGCCCGGCGACGGTCAACACCAACCGCCCGCAGCTTCCGCCGCGGCCGGTGAGGCCGCCGCGGGTCAACACCAACCGCCCGCGGCACACGCCGCCGACCGAACCCGAGCCTGGAGAGCTGGAGGTGCTGCAGGCCCTCGAGCCCCCGCGGGTCAACACGAACCGCCCCCTCCCCTTCGAGCCGGAGGAGCTGGACCCCGAGCTGCGCGAGCCGCCGCGGATCAACACCAACCGGCCCCTCGACCTGGACGCGTTCGACGAGGACTGAGGCGGGCGCCGACCTCGCGGGCATGCAGCGCCCGTGCAGCGCGGCCCTGGGCGCCATGCACCGCCGTCAGGTCCGCCGCGAGCCCTGGCCCGAGTTCGACGCCTTCGACCCTGCGCCCTACGCGCCGGAGCTCCTGCGCGAGGCGCGCGACAACTGGGCCGAGCGCGCCCGCGCCGAGCACGGCTCGGTGCACCAGTTCAGTCAGCTCTCGCTGGCCTTCGCCGTGGCCCGCGCCCCGCTCGAGCTCCAGGGCGCGGTGGCGCGCTTGATCACCGACGAGGTCCGCCACGCCGAGCTCTGCGCGGGCATGGCCGCGGCCTGCGCCCCCGGCGAGTCCCTCGAGTGGCCGACGCCCCGCGCCCCCTGGCAGGACCCGCCCCTCGCGGGCCCGACGCCCGAGCTCCTCGCCTGGGCCGCGCGCGCGGTGCTCGTCGCCTGCTGTCTGGGCGAGACGATCTCGCGCCCCCTGCTGGAGGGCGTGGTCGTGGTCGCCACCGACCCGCTCCCCGAGGCGATCGCGCGCCAGATCTTGCGCGACGAGCAGCTCCACGCGACCTTCGGCTGGGAGGCGCTGGCCTGGCTCCTGCCTCGGCTCGAGCCCGACGCCCGCGCGCGCCTCGAGCAGCACGACCTCCCCCGCGCGCTCGCGGGGTTCGAAGCCACCACCGCGTGCGGCTTTCGCGCCGCCGACCTCGCGGGGACGACGCTCCGCCTGCGCCGCGGCCCGCCGAACCTCGGCGTGCTCAGCCCGCGGGAGCAGGCCCAGATCTTCTTCGCGGCCCTCGAGGGCGAGGTGTTCGCCAAGCTCCGCGGCCTGGGGTTCGACCCCCTCGCCGCCTGGCGCGCGCGAGGCGCCTAGGCGAGCCGCGCCGCGAGCGCGTAGCGGGCCGGTCACCCCCTTGGCACCCGAGACGCCAGCCCCCGCCGCGTGCGGCCCGCCCTGCGAGCGGCGAAGCCGCGAGCGCGCAGCCGGCCGGCGTAGCCGGCCGGCGAGCCCCTTGGGGGTGAGGGCGAGGGGCTTTGCCCCGAGTCCGAGGGGGTCTGGGACAGACCCCCTGAAATCAGGCCAGGACGGGCTGGGGGCTGTCGTCGCCCTTGTCGTCGGGGTCGCCCGGGTCTTCGCCGAAGATCATGCGCTCGGCGTCGCGGATCAGGTCCACGATCTCGCTGCGGCCTTCGGCGTCGCGCAGGAGGCGCACGTAGCCGTCGTGGTTGAGGATCCCGCCAATGTGCGCCAGCAGGCGCAGGTGGCCGGACACCGCGCGCTCGGGGGAGAGGAACAGGATCACGATATGCACCAGGGGCTCGCCCGGCGCGAAGCCGATCCCGTCGCGGCTGATCCCCAGCGCGCCGACGAAGTTGCTCACGAGGTCGGTCTTCACGTGAGGAATGGCGACCGCGTTGCCAATGCTCGTGGCCCCCAGCGCCTCGCGCTTGAGCAGGGCCATGAGGATCTCTTCGCGCTGCTCCCCGGGCACGCGCCCGGACTCGACCATGTGGTCGACGATCTCGAGCAGCGCCTCGTCCCGAGTGGTCGCGCGCAAGCGGGGGAGCACCCCCTTCTCGCTAATGATCTCGATCAACCGCACGAAAACCCTCTCGAACAAAGGTTTTAGCATGTCCCCCAGAGCCCGGACAAGCGGCGTCCCAGCCTGGACAGGCGGGGCCCCCACCGGCCACTCTGCGCTCTACATGCCGATCCCCACCCGCTCGACCGTACGCCTCCTCCGCACCTTTCGCACGCCCGAGGGTTGGACCGTCGAGGCGGGGGCGGAGGGCACGGTGGTTCGCCGTGGGGGTGGGGCGGGCGCTCGCAACCTGCGTCCCCACGAGATCGGGCGCGGCGGGCGCGGCGCGGGGCTGCGGAGCGAGGCCGAGGCTGGCAGACCCGTCAAACGGGCGTCTTGACGCTGGCCTTCATGTAGTCGCGGTTCATGCGCGCGATGTAGCTCACGCTGATCGCCTTGGGACAGACGGCCTCGCACTCGGACTGGTTGGTGCAGGCGCCGAAGCCCTCGTCGTCCATGGCCGAGACCATGTTCAGCACGCGCTGGTCGCGCTCGGGCTGACCCTGGGGCAGGAGCGAGAGGTGGCTGACCTTGGCCGCCACGAAGAGCATGGCCGAGGCGTTCTTGCAGGCGGCGACGCAGGCGCCGCAGCCAATGCACTGGGCGGCGTCGATCGCGGCCTCGCTGGCGTCCTTGTTGACCGGGGTCGCGTTGGCGTCGGGGGCGTTCCCGGTGTTGATCGAGATGTACCCACCGGCCTGCTGGATCCGGTCGAAGGAGCTGCGGTCCACGATCAGGTCGCGGAGCACGGGGAACGCCTTGGCGCGGAACGGCTCGACGTAGATCGTGTCGCCGGACTTGAAGTGCCGCATGTAGAGCTGGCAGGTCGTGGTCTCGGGCTGCGGGCCGTGGGGCACGCCGTTGATCACCATGGAGCAGGCGCCGCAGATCCCCTCGCGGCAGTCGTGCTCGAAGGCGATCGGCTCGTCGCCCTTCTCGATCAGGCGCTCGTTGAGCACGTCGATCATTTCGAGGAAGGACATTTCCTCGTCCACGCCGGGCATGTCGTAGCTGACGATCTGACCGGGGGCGTCAGGGCTGGGCTGACGCCAGACGTTGAGCGTGAGGTCCATGGCTACTTGTAGCTCCTAACGGCCAGCTTGACGTTCTCGTAGTCCAGCTCCTCCTTGTGGAGCGTGGGCGCCGAGTCCTCTCCCGTGTATTCCCAGGCGCTGACGTAGCAGAAGTCCTGGTCGTTGCGCTTGGCCTCGCCGTCGGGCGTCTGGTGCTCGACGCGGAAGTGCCCGCCGCAGGACTCGTCGCGCTGGAGCGCGTCCCGACACATGAGCTCGCCCATGTGCAGGAAGTCGGCCACGCGGTTGGCCTCCTCCAGCGCGGGGTTGAGCTGGTCGATCCGCCCCGGGACCTTGACCTCCTCGTAGAACCGCGCGCGCAGCTCCTGGACCTGGGAGATCGCCTCCTGGAGCCCCTCGGCGCTGCGGGCCATGCCGCACTTGTTCCAGAGGATATGCCCCAGCTCGCGGTGGAAGCTGCTCGAGCTCTTGGTGCCCTTGGTGTCGAGCAGGCCCTGCAGGCGCGCCTTGACCTCGCCCTCGACCTCCTTGAAGGCCGCGGGGCTGGTGTCGACCTTGAGCCCCTTGAAGTTGGCCAGATATTGCGGGAGCGTCGACGGGAGCACGAAGTAGCCGTCGGCCAGGCCCTGCATCAGCGCGCTCGCGCCCAGGCGGTTCGCGCCGTGGTCGGAGAAGTTCGCCTCGCCGATCACGAACAGCCCGGGGATCGTGCTCATGAGGTTGTAGTCGACCCACAGCCCGCCCATGGTGTAGTGCGGCGCGGGGTAGATCCGGAACGGGACCTCGTAGGGGTTCTCGCCGGTGATCCGGTTGTACATGTCGAACAGGTTGCCGTAGCGCTCGGCCACGGCGTCCTTGCCCAGGCGCGCGATCGCGTCCTTGAAGTCGAGGTAGACGCCGCGCCCGCCGGGGCCGACGCCGCGCCCGTCGTCGCAGGCCTCCTTGGCCGCGCGCGAGGCGATGTCCCGCGGGGCGAGGTTGCCGAAGCTCGGGTACTTGCGCTCGAGGTAGTAGTCGCGCTCGGCCTCGGGGATCTGGTTCGGCGGGCGGGTGTCGCCCTTGTTCTTCGGCGCCCACACCCGGCCGTCGTTGCGCAGCGACTCGCTCATGAGCGTGAGCTTCGACTGGTAGTCGCCGGCCTGGGGAATGCAGGTCGGGTGGATCTGCGTGTAGCAGGGGTTCGCGAAGTAGGCGCCGCGGCGGTAGGCGCGGTAGGTCGCGGTGACGTTGCTGCCCATGGCGTTGGTGGACAGGTAGAACACGTTGGAGTAGCCGCCCGTCGCGAGCACCACCGCGTGGGCCGCGTGGGAGCTGATCTCGCCGGTCTTGAGGTCGCGGGTCACGATCCCGCGCGCGTGGCCGTCGACCTGGACGATATCCAGGAGCTCTCGGCGGGTGACCATGGTCACGCCGCCGTCCTTGATCTGGCGGTTGAGCGCGGCGTAGCAGCCGAGGAGCAGCTGCTGCCCGGTCTGGCCGCGGCAGTAGAAGGTGCGCGAGACCAGCGCGCCGCCGAAGCTGCGGTTGGCGAGCAGGCCGCCATACTCGCGGGAGAAGGGCACGCCCTGGGCCGCGCACTGATCGATGATCTGGGCGCTGACCTCGGCCAGGCGGTAGACGTTGGCCTCGCGCGAGCGGAAGTCGCCGCCCTTGACCGTGTCGTAGAACAGGCGGTAGACCGAGTCGCCGTCGTTCTGGTAGTTCTTGGCGGCGTTGATCCCGCCCTGAGCCGCCACGCTGTGGGCGCGGCGCGGGCTGTCGTGGAAGCAGAAGCAGGTGACCTTGTAGCCCTGCTCGGCCAGGGTCGCCGCGGCGCTGCCGCCGGCGAGGCCGGAGCCGACCACGATCACGTGGAAGTCACGCTTGTTGTTCGGCGCGAGCAGCTTGTTCTCGAAGCGGTAACGCGTCCACTTCTCGGCGATCGGTCCGGCCGGGATCTTGGCGTCCAGCGTGGTCTCGACGGCGCTCACTTGTTGCTTCCTTCCACCGCAGGGGTGGGCTGGGCCCAGCCCGCGAGCACGGCGCTGGGGACGGCGGCGAAGCCGACGGCGATCAGGATCGCGAGCGCGATCCCGATCCGTTGGACGAGGAGCTGCAGGCGCGGGTTGCTCAGGCCGAGGGAGCGCACCAAGCTGCCCAGGCCGTGGCACAGGTGCAGGCCGACCACGAACATGGCCAGCCCGTAGGCGATCGAGAGCGCCGGCACGCGGAACCCGGCCACCACCATGCTGTAGACGTCGTGGCGACCCTGGGCGTCCTCGAGCGCGAAGGGCTCGGGCTGCACCAGACCCAGGGTGAAGTGCGCCAGGTGGAACAGGAGGAAGATCAACACCAGCGCGCCGGTGTAGATCATGATCCGCGAAGCCCAGCTCGCCTGGACGGTGTCCTCGTAGGCGTAGGGCACCGGACGCGCCGCGCTGTTGAGCGCGGTCAGCCGGATCGCGAGGAAGATGTGCAGCACGAACAGGCCGAGCAGGCCCAGGCGCGCGACCCACAGCAGGGGCCCCAGGCCCTTGAGCTGCGCAGCGTAGGCGTTCATCAGCTCGGGGGCCTTGTCGCCAGCGAGCATCTGCAGGTTGCCCGCCATGTGCACGACCAGGAAGCCCGCGAGACCCAGCCCGGTGAGGGCCATGAGCACCTTCATGCCAACGGTCGAGCGGAAGAAGCGAAGGACGGACTGGACCAGGGAACTCATGCGCTCTCCAGCGGACGCGGCGCGTCACGCACTCTGCTACTCGCGTAGCAGTCCAACATATCCCCCGGCAATATCAATCGCGGCGGGCTGGGCTCCAGCGGCGCGGCCCGGCAGCAGGGACTACCGTCGGGCATGCGGATCGGGGACTACCTCGTCGAAGTTGAGCTGGCCCGGGGCGGCAGCGCGACGGTCTACCGCGTGCGCGACCGCGCAGGCGGCGCGTGGGCGTTGAAGCTCCTGCGCGAGGTGACCCCTCACGCCCGGCGGCGGTTCGAGGTCGAGGTCGGGGCGCTCACCCGCCTGCGCCACCCGCACCTGGTCCCCGTGGTCGCCTGGGCGCTGGAGCCCCAGCCGTTCCTGGTCATGCCCCTGGTCGAGGGGGGCACGCTCCAGGAGCGGATCGAGCGCGAAGGCCCCATGAGCGCGCCGACGGCGGCCCGGCTCGGCCACGAGTTGGCCCTGGCCCTCGACTACGCCCACGGCTGCGGGGTCAGCCACCGTGACGTCAAGCCCGACAACGTGCTCGTCGACCGCCTGGGGCGCGCGCGGCTCACCGACTTCAGCCTGGCCCTGGACGAAGACCTCGGGCGCTCGCGGCTGACCCAGACCGGCGTCCTCCAGGGCACCCCCGGCTACTGGGCGCCCGAGCAGTGCGGCGGCGACACCCGCGAGGTCCCCGGCCCGCTGACCGACGTCCACGGCCTGGGAGCGACGCTCTTCGCCTGCCTGACCGGGCGCCCGCCGTATCCGGCGTCCTTGGACGGTCTCCTACGCACGCTGGACCCCGAGCCGGCGCCGCGGCTGCGCAGCCTGCGCCCGGACGCCGACCCGCGCCTGGACGCGATCTGCCGGCGCTGCCTGGCCAAGGAGCCCGGCGAGCGCTTCCCCGACATGACCGCGCTCGCCCGCGCCCTGACCGAGGTCGCCCGTGGCCCGGCTCTGACGAGCTCGACCCGCCCGCGTCGTGCCCTGGCCCCCTGGGCGGGGCTGGCCGGCGGGTTGGCCGTGGCCGGACTGGCGGGCCTGGGCTGGGCGGCCACCCGCCGCTCTGCAGCGCCGGCCCCGGCGACGGCCGAGGTCGACCCTCGGCTGGCCCGGGCCGAGCGTCTGATCGAGGCGGGCGCCCTCGCCGACGCCGACGCGCTCCTGGGCGAGGTCGCGGCGGAGCTGGAGCCCGAGAGCGAAGCCCTGCGTCAGGTGCTCCTGCGCCAGGCCGCCGCGCGCGACGGCGTCCTGCGCCAGCAGCGCGACCAGCTGGCCCAGCTGACCTCGGAGCTGCTCGCGGGCGCGCGCGAGCTGCGCGCGCGCGGCGACTTCGCTGCCGCGGACGAGACGCTGCGCGGGCTCGAAGCCCAGGTCCCCGACGACCCCGAGCTGAAACGCGAGCGCAGCGCCTGGCGCGCGGCGCGGGCCCAGCGGGTGACGGAGCTCGAGCGGCTCCTGGACGTGCGCTTCCGCCAGGACCCGGAGGGGGGCGCCGCCTTGGCCAGGGAGCTGTTGACCCTGGGAGAGTCCCCCAGGGCCCTGAACCTGCTGCTCCTGTATCACCTGAGCCGCCGCGAGAGCGCAGAGACGATCGCGGTCTGCGATCGGCTCCTGGCGCTCGAGCTGCCCCCGCGAGAGCGGGCGCAGGTGCTGGTCGCGCGCAGCAACGCCTTCGACCTCGCCGGCGACCGGGTCGGCGCCCGCGCCGACCTCGACGCGTCGCTCGCGCTGGCGGAGGACCCCCGCACCTACGCGATCCGCGCGCAGCTCCGCCGCGACGGCGACCCGCAGGGCGCGCTCGCCGACCTCACCCGAGCAGCCGAGCTCGACCCAACCCCGGCCCGCCAGCTCGAGCTGGGCAAGACCGCCTGGCGCTTGAACCAGCCCGAGCGCGCGGTGGCGATCCTCGAGCCCCTGGCGCGGCGGACCGGGAGCGCGCCGAACGTGTTCAGCGAGCTCGCCAACGCCTACCGCGGCGTGGCGCGCCACGCCGACGCCGAGCGCGCGTACAGCGAGGCCCTGGCCCGCGCGACACCCGACACCAACCGCGGCGGGATCCACTGGGGGCGGCTCCAGGTCCGCCGCGCCCTCGGCGACCTGGAGGGAGCGCTCGAAGACGCCGAACGGTTGGGCGAGATCGTGCCCGAGAGCGGCGAAGGGCGCTTCCTCCCAGGGCTGCTACGCCTGGACCTGGGCCAGGAGCCCCAGGGCCGCGCGCAGCTCGAGGCGCAGGCGCAGCGGGTCGAGGCCAACCGGAAGCTGAGCGGACCGGACCGCGCGATCTGGGCCGAGGCCCTGTGGCGCCTGGACCGGCGAGAGGAAGCGTGGGCCGCCCTGGACGGCGTCGACGTGGCCACGTTCGCAGCCATGGGTCGCAACTACGCCTACGACCCGCAGCTCCGCGAGCTGCTCCGCGGCTACGCGCTGCACCAGCTCGAGGCGGAGCCGGAGCGCGGGCTGCGCGTGGCCGCGGCCTGGCTCGGACGCTACCCCGACGCCCCCGGCGCCGCTGAGCTGCGGGCGGCCATGAAGCGGGTCGGCCTACGCGACTGAGGCAGGGTTGCCGCAGGAAACGTCCACCCCTGGTGCAAAACCCGGCAGCGCCGGAGGGGCGGGAGCGAGGTCGGGCGCCGCGAGCCGCGCCCGGGCCGGGCGCACCCCGCGGCGCGGGGGATCAGTGGGTCTCGACCGCGGTCTGCCCGCTGACGGGCGCCGTAATCGGAGGGGAGACCTGGAGTTCCGCGTCGTCCTGGAAGCGCCAGAAGATCACCAGGGTCACGATCACGATCGCCAGCGCGAGGCCAGTCTCGAAGCGGCCGTCCTTGAGCCACGCCTTCATGGGAGGTCCTTCCTGTCAGGGTCCGCGCGAACCGTTGCAAGTCTCGGGCCGAAGCCCGGTTGCCCGCGGGCGCTGCCGCGCGCTGCTCCAGGGTAGTCACGCGGGAGCGGACGCGTAAGGCTCGCGGTGCTCCTTCCACGTTCCACACGCGGGTGGTGTTGGGGAGTTCCTTGCTTTAGAGTCTGACCCTCGTCGGCGATCCCGCCGGCGCCCGCCGAGTTGGGGAACGGGTGGAACACGCCGAACGCCTGGGGCTCAAGACCAAGACCGAGGACGCTGAGCCGTCGATCGCCCTGATCGAATGCAGCAGCATTGCCAAGGGTTACGAGGTGGCCGACGCGGTCGCCAAGCGCTCTCCGGTGCGGCTGCTGTGGGCGCGGACGGTGTCCCCCGGCAACCACGTGACCCTGTTCTCGGGCGAGGTTCCGGAGACCGAGGCCGCCTTCGAGCGCGGCGTCGAGGTCGCGGGCAAGACCTGCCTGGGCAGCATGTTGATCCCCAACGTGCACCCGCACCTGATCCCGGCGATCCGCGCCCCGCGCCCGATCGACGTGGACGAGGCCCTGGGGATCGTCGAGACCCGCACCGTGGCCAGCGCGATCCACGCCGCCGACCGCGCGGCCAAGACCTCGGACGTCGAGCTGCTCGAGGTCCGGCTGGCCATGCACCTGGGGGGCAAGGGGTTCTTCCTCCTGGCCGGGAGCTTCGCCGACGTCGAGAGCGCGGTCGCGGCCGCGGTCGAGGACGCCGGCGAGCACCTGCTGCGCGAGGTCGTGATCCCGCGCGCGAGCCAGGAGCTGCTCGAGCACCTGTTCCAGTAGGCCCGGGCGCGTGAAGCGGATCGTCACCCGAGAGGATATCGAGGTCGCCCGCGACGCCGGGCGCCCGCTGGGCGTCGGCCCCGACGACGTCGTGACCGAGGCCGCCCGCGAGCTGGCGGCGCGCTGGGGCGTCACGATCCAGGTCATGGGCGTGGACGAGTCCGCGGGCGCGCACCGCCCCACCGTGGGCGAGGTCCTGGCCGGGTCGCCGCCCCCCGAGCGCGCGGTCGTCTCCGCCGTGGGCCGCAACCGCCGCGGGATCCTGGCCGAGCTCACCGCGCAGATCGCCGCCCTCGGCGGGAGCGTCGAGGACATTAGCCAGCGGATCGTGTCCGGCTACTTCTCGGCGATCTTCATGGTCGACCTGAGCGAGGTCGACGAGTTCGCCACGCTCAAGCACGGGCTCGAGGCGCTCTCGGTCCCCGGCGACTACAAGGTCGTGGTCCAGCACGAGCGCATTTTCCAGGCCATGCACCGCCTATGATCCGCGACCAGGAGGTCCTCGAGACCCTGCGCATGGTGGCGCTCGAGAACCTCGACATTCGCTGCGTGACCCTGGGCGTGTCGCTCCTCGACTGCGCCGCCTCGAGCGTCGAGAGCGTGGCGGACAAGGTCTACGCCAAGCTCTGCCGGGTCGGCGAGCAGCTCGTGCCCACCTGCCAGGCGATCGAGCGCGAGCTGGGGATCCCGATCGTCAACAAGCGCATGTCGGTGACCCCGATCGGGGTCCTGGCCGGCTCGTGCGTGAAGGACGAGACCACCGACCTGACGCCGATCGCGGTGGCCCTCGACCGGGCCGCGCGCCAGTGCGGGGTCGACTTCCTCGGCGGGTTCTCGGCGCTGGTGCACAAGGGGTTCACCCCCGCCGACCGCGCGCTCCTGAACTCCATGCCCCGCGCCCTGGCCCAGACCGAGCGCGTGTGCGGCTCGGTGAGCGTGGCCTCGCGCCAGGCCGGGGTCAACGTGGACGCCGTGCTGCGCATGGGCCACGTGATCAAGGAGCTCGCCCAGAACACCGCGGACAGCGACGGGATCGGCTGCGCCAAGCTCGTGGTGTTCTCGAACATTCCCGAGGACAACCCGTTCATGGCCGGCGCGATCCACGGCCTGGGCGAGGCCGAGCTCGTGATCAACGTCGGCGTCTCCGGCCCCGGCACGGTGGCCGCCGCGCTCAAGGAGCTCGGCCCCGCGGCGGACCTGCTGCAGGTGGGCGAGTCGATCAAGCGCACGGCGTTCAAGATCACCCGCGTCGGCGCGCTGGTCGCGCGCGAGGCCGCGCAGCGCATGGGCGTCACCGCTGGGATCGTCGACCTCTCGCTGGCCCCGACCCCCGCGGTCGGCGACAGCGTGGCCGAGATCCTGGAGCTGATCGGCGTCGACGCCGCCGGCGGGCCGGGCTCGACGCTGGCGCTCTCGCTCCTGACCGACGCGGTCAAGAAGGGCGGGGCCATGGCCACCGCCGCGGTGGGCGGGCTCTCGGGCGCGTTCATTCCGGTGTCCGAGGACTCGCTCATGGACAAGCGGGCGGCCGAGGGCAAGCTGACCCTCGAGAAGCTCGAGGCCATGACCGCGGTGTGCTCGGTCGGCCTCGACATGGTCGTGGTCCCCGGCGACACGCCGGCAACGACCCTGGCCGGGATCATTGGCGACGTCATGGCGATCGGCGTCGTGAACGGCAAGACCACCGCGGTGCGGATCATTCCCGCCCCGGGCAAGGCCGCCGGCGACACCGTGCACTTCGGCGGGCTCCTCGGCTCCGGCTGCGTCATGCCGGTGAGCCAGGTCTCCGCCGAGCGCCTGTTCCGCCGCGGCGGCCGCGTCGCGCCTCCGACGCAAGCGCTGGTGAATTAGCTGCCGCAGGCGCCAATTCACCAGCGCTTGCGTCCGGTCCATTCAGGGTCTGTCCCAGACCCCCTCGGCCTCGGGGCAAAGCCCCTCGGCCTCACCCCCAAGGGCCTCGCGGGCTGCGCCCGCTCGGCGGCGCTGCTGCGCAGCGCCCCTGCGGGGTCCACCGCTCCAACGCTTCGCCCACCGCTGCGCCGACCGGACCTCCAGCGGGCTGCACCGCTCGGCGGCGCTGCTGCGCAGCGCCCCTGCCACCGCTCCTGCCCCCTCGCCCACCTCTCCGGGTCCCGCCGCTCCTGCGCCACGGGGCGTAACTCAGCGCAGCCGGCTGAGGCGGCAGTGCTGTTGCCCGTAGCTGTGGCTCCAGAGCAGGAGGACCCCACAGAAGGCGAGGAACGCGAGCAGCGACCAGGCCACGGAGAGGCCCAGCCAGTCGAGCACGACCGCGCTCCCGCCCACCAGGAGCACCCCGATCGCGACGCCTACCGCGACGATCGCCGCCAGGTGCGGGGTATGGACGTCGAAGGTCTCCCGGCAGCGGAGACACCGGAAGCGGTAGGGGTTGAACTGGCGGATGCTCACCCACAACGTGATCTCTGCCTTGCAGGCGGGGCAGGCGGTGGCGGGGAAGTCGGGCGGCGGTTCGTCGATCTGCGGGGCTCGATAGGGGTCCTGGTCGGTCATTCCGCCTTCTCCGGCTCGCCGCGGATCAGGATCGGCAGTCCGCGGTGGCGCGCGTAGCCCTGCGCGTCCAGCCAGGCCAGGAAGGCCGGGTCCTGGGAGAGCAGGTCGCTCGCGGTGTGCACCTCCCACACCCGCCCCTCGCTGCAGCGAAAGGACGGCAGCGCGATCCCGCCCACGAGGACCACGGCGGCGGGCGGGGTGCGCTCGAGGTCGACGAGCACGTCGTCGAGGGCCAGGATCCCGCCGCTGACCGCGGGGCTGGCCGGGGCGCGGTCGGCGAGCACGTAGAGCTCGGGCCGCCAGCCGGCGACGAACACGGGGGCGTCGGGGGCGGTGATCGCCTGCAGCCGGTGGGCGAGGGCGCGGCGCTGGGTGCGGGTCGCGCGGTCCGAGACCGAGCCGGTGGCGAGCGAGGGGTCGGACACGAGCAGCCAGCCCGTGCCCAGGGCCAGCGCGATCCCTGCACCGAGGGTGGCCGTCGCCCCAACGCGACGCAGCCGCGGGCCGCCGCGCGCGCGGGCCAGGAGCGCGCGGAGCTCGAGCCCGGCGAGGGGGGCCGCCGCCGGGAGCAGGAGCATGAAGTAGTGCAGCGACCAGCGCAGGCCGATCGAGGCCGTGAGCAGACCCACCGCCGCGAGGGCCACGAGCCCGGCCACCAGCCGCGGCGCCGCGCGGCGCTGGGCGAGCGCCCCCCAAGCGGCGAGCACGAGCACGGCGTTGGCCAGGAGCGGGATCCCCAGGCGCTCGACGACCAACGCGCCGTAGCGCAGATAGCGCGGGAGCGTGGTGTAGCGCTCGAGCTCTTGGACCTGGGTCACCCCGGTCTCCGGCGCGCCGGCGCCGAGGGCGAACCCGTGCAGCCGTTCGAGGTAGGGCGCTGGGTCGCCCAGGACCCACCACAGGAGCCCAAACGCGCCGACCGCGATCCACCAGCCCGCGGCCGCGCAGGCGAGCCCGCGGGCCAAGACGCGGACCCCTGCGCGGGGGGCGAGGAAGGCCAGGGCCACGGGCTCCACGAGCACGAACACCGCCGCTTGCTCCTTGGCGAGCGCGGCGAGGCCCAGGGCGGCCCCCGCCCGCAGGCAGCGCACGGCGGAGGTCGGCGAGCCCGTGGGGTTCAGGCGCACGACGAGGTAGAGCGCGAGCCCGAGGTTCGCCCAGGGCTCGGCGTTGCTGCTCAGGCCGTGGAAGGGCAGGAGCCCCAGGACGTAGAGCGCCGCGGTCGCGACGCTCGCGCCCCGGTCGTGGGTCCAGCGCCACACCAGCCAGCCCAGGAGCACGCCGCTGAGTCCCACGGCGGCGCTGGTCAGCACGTCCGCCAGCCAGAAGCTCCGCCCGCCGTCCAGGGAGTAGAGCAGCTGGTGCAGACGCAGCCAGGGCAGATCGAAGGGCCCCAGGCCCTGAGCGTCCGCGTGGCGGGCCATGGACAGGTAGCCGTACTCGTCGACGCTGCGGGTCAGCCGCGACGCGGCGAACAGCGCGCGGAGCAGCGCCAGCCCCAGCCCGGTGGCGGCCAGAGTCCAGACGGCGCGCCGGCGGTCGGCGTCGGCGCGTGGACCCTCCCCCGCGCCCGCGAGCAGGGCTCCCACCGCCCCGAGGGCCGCCAGGACGACCAGTGCCGTGAGCGTGGCCATGCGGTCCCCTAGCGCGAGCTGAGCTCTTCGGGGCGCGGACCCTCGCTGCTCTCGAGGACGGCGTCGTGGGTGTGGGTCACCCGCACGCGCTCGCTTGCGAGGGCCGTGCCGCGAGGGTCGAGGGGCAAGGCGTCGGTGATCCGGGCGAAGGGCTCGGCCTCGCCCTCGGGGCGGCGCCGCCAGCGGCGGTGCCCCCACAGCCACTGCTCGGGGTAGAGCCGGATCGAGGCCTCGAGCGCCAGGTTCACCCGCTCGGTGATCTGCTGCACCGCCTGCGCGCGGTCGCCCGCGGGCTCGTGGCGGATCACGTCGAACAGCGTGGTGCGGTAGCGGAAGGCCCCCACGCGGTGCACGGCCACGACCACGATCGGGCTCTTGCTGCGCACGTGGAGCTGGGCGGGGCTGGAGACCGTCGCCGCGGGCACCCCGAAGAACGGGGCGAACACTGGGTTTTGTCGGGCCTCCTGGTCGGCGTTGATCCCCACCGCCTCGCCGCGGCCGAGGGCCTTCTTCTGGGCCCACATGCTGCCCTTGGCCGGGATCAGGCGCTGGCCGAGGCTCGCGCGCAGGCCGAGCATGAACTCGTCGAGCTGGGGGTAGCCCGAGAACTTGGCGGTGGTCGTGATCGGCATGCCCAGGACGCCGGCGAGGTGGCCAGCCATTTCCCACTGCCCGCTGTGGCCGACGACGCAGATCAGCCCGCGCCCTTCGTCGTAGACCTCGCGGATCCGCGCGTCGTCGCCGGGCTCGAAGAAGCGGCTGAAGCGCGCGGGGGTCACGGTGGGCAGCTTGGCCAACTCGACCAGGCTCAGCCCCAGGTGCCGGTAGTAGCGGTGCTCGAACGCCCGCCGCTCGGCCTTGTCCAAGTCGCGGCCGCAGGCGACCCGCAGGTTCTGGTGCAGGGTCTCGCGGTTGGGCTTGAGCCGCTCGAACCAGGCCCCGAGCTGACAGCCGAGGCGGTAGGCGTCCGGGAGGGACTGCCGCTGCACGCGCTGGGTCAGCGTGCGCAACCCGGGCATGATCCAGGGCACGATCCAGCCGCGGCGCGCGCGGCGTTCTCGGGACCGGACGCCCACGAACCCTCCTGACATGGAAGAAGGCAGCTCGAATGAGCTGCCTTCTTCGGTTGACCCCAAGGGGATTTGAACCCCTGTTTTAAGCTTGAGAGGCTTACGTCCTGGACCTGACTAGACGATGGGGCCGGACTTCTGCGAAGGATACGGTCGGGGCCCTAGAGCGTCAAGCGCCAATTTCAGGCTCTTCGAGCCTGGAATTGCGGTGTTTCTGGGGGCCTGTCCCAGGCCCCCTCGGGCTCGGGCAAAGCCCCTCGCCCTCACCCCACAGGGGCCGAGCAGCTACGCCCGCTCGGCAGGCACTGCGGACAGGCCTCGTCCCGCGCTTCGCGCGGGACATTCGCGGGCTTCGCCCGCTCATGCTCCGCCCGCTCGCTCGCTCCGCCTGCTCCGCCCCGCTCCGCCTGCTCCGCCCGCTCCGCCCGCTCCGCCTGCTCCGCTGCTCCGCCTGCTCCGCCGCTCCGCCTGCTCCGCCCGCTCCGCCTGCTCCGCCTGCTCCGCTCGCTCCGCCCGCTCCGCTCGCTCCGTCCGCTCCGCCTGCTCCGCCCGCTCCGCCTGCCTCCGCCCGCTCCGCCTGCTCCGCCCGCTCCGCCTGCTCCGCCCGCTCCGCCTGCTCCGCCTGCTCCGCCCGCTCCGCCTGCTCCGCCCGCTCATGCTCCGCCCGCTCATGCTCCGCCTGGTCCGCCTGGTCCGCCTGCTCCGCCCGCTCCGCCTGCTCATGCTTGGTCGTCCGGGCTTCGCCCGAGTTTCCTGGCCCCCCCCTCGCTCGCCCTCCCCTGCGCTCGGCGCCCACCGCTGTCACGGCGGGGATAGAATCCGCCCCGCGGAGGTGCCCGTGGAGTCGGCGGACGTCGTAGTGATCGGAGCTGGGGTGATCGGGACCTCCGTGGCCTATCACCTCTCGCAGCGCAACGCGGGGCTCAAGGTCCTGGTGCTCGAGAAGGAGAAGGCCCCCTGCACGGGCTCGACGCCGCTCAGCGCCGGAGGGATCCGCCAGCAGTTCACGACCGAGGTCAACGTGCGCCTCTCGCGCTACGCCGTCGACTTCTACGAGCGCATGGCCCAGGAGCTCGAGTGCGTGTTCGACTTCGAGCAGGAGGGCTACCTGTTCCTCACCGCCGAGGGCGAGACGGCGGAGCGGGTCAAGGAGAACGTGGCGCTGCAGACGTCGCTGGACGTCCCGGTCGAGGTGCTCGAGCCCGCGGAGATCCGCAAGCGCTGGCCGTTCCTCGAGACCGGCGACCTGGTGCTCGGCACCTTCTGCCAGACCGACGGCTACGCCGACCCTTACGAGGCCACCATGGGCTTCTACCAGGCGGTGAAGCGCGACCCCAACGTGAGCTACCGCTTCGCCTCGCCGGTGACCGGGATCGAGGTCAGCCAGGGCCGCGTGCAGAGCGTGACCCTGGGCTCCGGGAGCCAGATCGCCTGCCAGTGGGTGATCGACTGCGCCGGCCCCTGGCTGCGCGAGGTCGGGCTCCTGGCCGGGATCGAGATCCCCGCCCAGCCCGTGCGCCGCTGCCTGTGGAACACCGAGCCCTTCGCCGAGATCCAGGGCAAGATCCCGCTCACGATCGACATGGAGACCGGGTTCTACACCCGCAGCGAGAGCGGCGGGCTCATGCTCGGGCTGGCGAACGTCAACGAGCCCCCCGGGTTCAACGACATCCTCGACGACGACTGGCTCCCCGAGGTGATCGAGGCCGCGGTCAAGCGGATTCCCTGCCTGGAGCAGGCCGAGATCAACCGCGGCTGGGCCGGCCACTACAGCGTGACCCCCGACCACCTGCCCGTGCTCGGCCCGGTGCCCGGGGTCGAGGGCTTCCTCTCCGCCGGCGGCTTCTCGGGCCACGGCTTCATGCACGCGCCCTCCACCGGCCTGCTCATGGCCGAGTGGGTCGTCGACGGCAAGGCGCACACGATCGACGTGTCCTCGCTCTCGATCGAGCGCTTCAAGGACGGCACCGAGCTCGTCCACGAAGGCAACGTGATTTAGGAGCCCCGCGCGCCGACGCAGGTCGACCCGCTCGGAGCCCGTTCACCCAACGGCCTCCACGTCGGTCGACCTGCTCGGGACCCGTTCACCCAACGGCTTCCACGTCGGTCGACCCGCATGGAGCCCGTTCGCAACAGCTTCCGTCGACCCGCATGAGCCCGTTCCCAACGGCTTCCACGTCGGTCGACCCGCATGGAGCCCGTTCACCCAACGGCCTCCACGTCGGTCGACCCGCATGGAACCCGTTCACCCAACGGACTCCACGTCGGTCGACCTGCTCGGAGGCCGACCCCACAACGACTTCCGCGCGGGCTCGAGCCTCGGCCTCCCGCCCCCGAGCGCCCCTCGCTAGGCTAAATGCAATGCCCGGCGACCCCTACGCGACCCCCCGGTCTGAGCTGCAGGATCCGCCCAACGAGCGAGCGCGAGATCGCGCGCGCACGGCGCGGGTGTTCGCGCTCCTGAACCTGGGGCTCGGGGCCTACCTCGGCTACGAGCTGCTGCGGGTCGTGCTCCCGGGGATCGCGGCGGCGCGGGTCGGGCGCTTCACCTGGGACCTCGCGCTCTACGGTGGGCTGCTCCTGCTCCCGCTGGCCTTCATGGGCAAGGGGCTGTTCGAGCTCGGCGGTCCGCTCTGGCGTCGCGCGGGCGAGACCCACCCGGAGCGCACCTGACGCCGGCGTTGGCAACCTCGGTCCAGGATCGCAGGGCTTCCGGCGGTCCACGGTGTCCTCCCGCGTCGGGGCCCATGATCCAGCTCGCCCCCCGCACCCCGGCCCAGATCTGCCCCCGCTGCCGCGCCGCGGTCGACGCCGAGGCCCCGCCCTGTCGCCGCTGCGGCGCGCGCCTGCACGCGGCCTGCCTCACCGAGTTCGGCGCGAGCTGCCCCTGCTGCCGCGAGCCGCTGCGCCGGAGCCCGGCGCCGCCGCTGCGTCTGCGACGCCCACGGCCGTCGCCGCTGGTGCGCGCCACCGAGGACCTGCTCGTGTTCGGCTTCAGCGTCAGCGCCGGCTTCGTGGCGTTCGTCCTGCTCCTCGCCCTGGCGCTCTGAGGTGGAGTCGCGCCGGCGGCTGACCGCGCGGGCCCGGGAGCAGCAGACCCTGCGCTGCCCCCTGTGCTTCGAGGGCCTGGAGCAGCTCGCGTTCGAGACCTGCCCCACGTGCCAGGTCCGCGCCCACACCGCCTGCCGCGACGAGTTCGGCGGCTGCCCTCACGGCTGCGAGCGCGGCGTGCGCGGCGGCGTCGCCGCGCAGGAGCGGCTCTCGGCCTGGCAGGCCCAGGCCCGGGAGCGGCTGGAGCGGATCGAGGCCACGCGCTGGGCGCAAAATCGGTTGGACGGGGTGGAGGGTAGGGCGTTCACGCAAGCCAACGCGCCCCCGTCCGACCGATTCTTACGCCGCCGAAGGCGGCGCGGCAGCGGAAGCTGCCGCAGAGAGACCGGGGCAAGGGCCGCAAGCGGGCGCGGGCGGCCAAGGACCCCTGGGACGCGGAGGTCGTGGTCGGGGTCGTGGCCTTGGTCCTGCTCGCGATCGTGGTCGTGAGCCAGGTCGTGCGCTAGCGATTACCGGTTCGCGCGCAGCGCAGCGGCGGCGGGGCCTTGAATCGCCGGATCGCTCTGAAGTGGTGTAGGGGCGGGGTTTATCCGGTTTATCCCCGCCCGCGGGTGTCGGGCCGCTTCCGCAGGGCGGAGCCTCTCCAATCAGGCGCGTGTGCCCACTTTTTGGGGTAGGGGCGGGGTTTATCCCCGCCCGCGGGTGTCGGGCCGCTTCCGCAGGGGGGAGCCTCTCCAATCAGGCGCGTGTGCCCATTTTGGGGTAGGGGCGGGGTTTATCCCCGCCCAGGTGTCGTGCCGCTTCCGCAGGGGAGCGGGCTCTGAGCGTGTGCCCCCGAGCGGCGGAGCGATCAGCGTTGGCTGCCGGTCCCTCTGGGCCGAGACGTGGACGGACGGACAACCCCGGGCGGGGATCGGAATAAGCCCTACCCCAAAGTGGGCACATGCGCCTGATTGGAAAGGCTCCGCGACGCGCACCCGGGGACGAAGGCCGTGCCGAACACCTGTGGGCGTGTGCCCTACGCGACCGAGCGAGTCACAGGGTGCGATCTCACCGAGGCGAGGCGGCCGATGGGAACACGCCGTGAGGCCGGCGTCCGCCGCCCGAACGGGTGTGGAGAGACCCCCTGAGATCAGCCGCTGGCCCGGACGGCGAGCACAGCGCCGAGGGCGAGGGCGGCCGGGAGCGCTTGCACGAACAAGATCCCGGCGGAGGCGGTCAGCGCGCCGACGACGCCGGCGACGATCACACAGCCGAGGAAGAACGCCTGGAGCTGGAACGCGACCCCGGGCTCGGCCAGGAGCGACCAGATCAGCCCTGCGGCGAGGAACAGGTTGTAGAGCCCCTGGTTCTGGGCGAAGACCTTGCAGGTCTCGGCGTCCTCGGCGCTGAGCTTGAACACCTTGAGCCCGGTGGGGGTCGTGAACAGGAGCGACTCGAGGGCGGCGAAGCCCACGTGCAGCGCCGCGACCAGGCCCACCAGGATCTGGGCCAGGAGCTGCACTAGACGACCGGGAGCGCGACGGAGGGCTCGACCCAGCGGCCCTGGTCCTTGATCAGCTGCACCAGGCGATCCGGGGCCTCGTCCTCGGGCACCTCGCGCACGACGCACTCCTTGCCCACGTAGAGGTTGACCTTGCCCGGCTTCCAGCCCACGTAGCCGAAGTCGGCGTCGGCCATTTCGCCGGGGCCGTTCACGATGCAGCCCATGACCGCGATCTTCACGCCCTTGAGGTGCGCGGTGCGCTCCTTGATCTGCTGGGTCACGGGCTCGAGCTCGAACAGGGTCCGCCCGCAGCCGGGGCAGGAGATGTATTCGGTCTCGGTCGTCCGGCGCCGCGCGCCCTGGAGCACGCCGTAGGCCACGTCGCGCACCCGGCCCACGTCGGTGCCCTCGATCCGCAGCGCGTCGCCGATCCCGTCGATCAGCAGCCCGCCGGCCGACGTCGCGGCGTCGACCAGGGCCTGGTCGGCCTCGACGTCGTGGTAGTTCGCGACGACCACGATCGGGAGGTCGAGCTCGCGCTCGGCGAGCTCGCCCACGAGCGCCCGGGTCCAGGCGGGGTGGGTCAGCGCCGCCTCGCCCGGGAGCACGCTCAGGGCCACGTGGGCCAGCTCCTTGACCGCGGCCTGAGCCTGGTCGGCCAGGGCCTGCGGATAGTGCCCCTCGAGCAGGAGCGCCGTGTCCTCGTGCTGGGCCACGGCCCGGGCCAGGATCTCGGCGTCGGCGATCGCGGCCTCTCTCGGGGTCAGGCGATCGGCGGCGGGGAGCAGCCGACTGAGGAGCTCCTCGTTGATCCACACCGCGGGGGCGGCCCAGGCGTCCAGCGCCAGGTCCACGGCGTCGGCGGCCTCGCGCAGGGCGACGAACGCGTCCACGTCGGCGGCGTCGCTGACCTCGAGCCGGGCCAGCTCCAGCCGGCGCTCGCCGGCGGCGGCGCCGGCGTGGGCGGCGAACAGCGCGGGATCGACGTGGCTCGCGCGGCCGAGGTGGGCCTCGACGCGCACGTCCTGGCTGGCGCCCATGGCGGCCGCGGCGCGGCCTTGCTCGATCCGACGCGTGGCGCGGCGGGAGAAGGTCAAGGGGTCCGTGGGGTCATTGCCCGGGAGCTCCGGGGCCCGGAGCTCGGCGCCCGCGCGCTGCGCGATCGCGAAGCCCACGGGGACCTCCGCCGCCGGGTCCTCGGTCAGGCTGACCCGGATCGTGTCGCCGATCCCGTCTTGCAGCAGCCCGCCGATCCCGATCGCGGACTTGATCCGCGCGGGGTCGCCGTCGCCGGCCTCGGTCACGCCGAGGTGGAACGGGTAGTCCATGCCCTCGAGGTCCATTTGCTGCGCGAGCAGGCGGTAGGCCTCGGTCATGATCCGCGTGTTCGAGGCCTTCATGGAGATCACGAGGGCGTGGTAGTCGTGCTTGCGGCAGATCCGCACGAACTCGAGCGCGCTCTCGACCATGCCCTGGGGGCTGTCGCCGTAGCGGTTCACGATCCGGTCCGAGAGCGAGCCGTGGTTCGTCCCGATCCGCATGGCGATCCCGCGCTCCTTGGCGCGCAGGACCAGCGGCGTGAACTTCTCCTCGATCCGCGCGAGCTCCTGGGCGTATTCCTCGTCGGTGTAGCTGCGCTGGGCGAAGCGCTTGGTGTCGGTGAAGTTGCCGGGGTTGACCCGCACCTTGTCCACGTGCTCGACGGCGAGCATGGCCAGCTTCGGCGAGAAGTGAATGTCGGCCACGAGGGGCACCGAGAGCCCGCGCTCGGCCATGCGCGCGCGCAGCTCGGGCAGGGCCTGGGCGTCCTTGAGCGAGGGCACGGTCACGCGCACGATCTCGCAGCCGGCGGCGATCAGGCGCTCGATCTGGCCCAGGGTCCCCTCCACGTCGTAGGTGAAGGTGGTGGTCATGGACTGCACCCGGATCGGGTGCTCGGCCCCGATCGCGACGTCGCCGATCCACACCTCGCGGGTGGGGCGACGACGGGGGGCGAGGCGGGTTCCAGGTAGGGCCATAAACTCTCCGTGGGGCGGATCCTACCGACTGCGGGTAGGCGCTCAAGGCGAAACGCGGAGCACCTGGAGCGCGGGGGGCTACGCTCCAGCGCCCTGCGAGGCGTCCGCCGACGGTCCGGCGCGCGCTCGACGGCGGTGGGGACCGGGGCCGAAGCCTTGTCACACGGCGACTTGCGCAAGGACCTCCCGGCCGAGGCGGGCTCGGGCGAATCTCCTCCGAAGGCCGGGAGGGCCCGCGCGAGCTCGGCGGCGGTGGAGCAGAACGACCCCAGGACGGCGCAGCCGCAACCCTGCGCACGGACCCCGCGTTCCAGGCCTGCTCGAGGGCTCCTGAGCTGGATCGCGGAACCCGACCCCAGGCCGTAGACTCCCTCGCCGGAGGTTGGACCATGCGCACCACGATCGCCGCGGCTCTGCTCTGGGCCTGCGCCCTGGGAGCCGCCACGGCCGAGGACGAGGCGGCCCCCGAGTTCGCGCCCCTGCCCTACACCGCCAACCAGATCCGCGGGGCCATGCCCCGCGGGTTTCGCTGCGTCTACGTGACCACCGAGGGCGAGGACGTGGTCAAGAGCGTGTGGACGGTGCTGGCGAGCGACGTCGACGGCGCCTCGATCGAGTTCCGCACCCTCGACGCCGCTGGGACCGAGGTCGGCGAGCCCGAGGTCCGGCGCTCGGCCTGGACCGAGCTCCGCGACCACGCCCAGTTCCCGGCCGCCCTGACCACGATCCAGGACGCGACGATCGAGGTCCCCGCCGGGGCCTTCGAGTGCTGGCTCTACACCCTGACGGTCGAGGCCGACGGCGTGACCACCGTGCGCCGCTTCTGGTTCGCCAAGGAGAAGCCCGGAGCCCCGGTGCGCTTCGAGACCGTGCGCGACGGGGCCCTCGTCTCGCGCAGCGTGTTGACCGAGCTCCAGAAGACACCCGCCAAGAAGTAGGTCTTCACCCGGCGGGCGCCTGCGGTCGACGCGCGCGAGATCACGGCGGGAAGGGGAGGACGCGCGCCCCGGGCCGGGGCAGGACGTGCAGCCGCGCGGGGTCGAACAGGCGGTAGGGGGCGGGGGCGAACTGCATGGGCTCGGCGTCCGCCCAGGCCTCCTCCGCCGCAGCGAGCTCTTCCGCGGGCACGTCGCCGCGCAGGGCCAGGAGGTGGATCCACGCCGCCCAGAACGGGCGCGGCCAGTCCTCCCGCTGGCGGCCTGCCAGGTGGTCCGCGGCGCGCTGGAGGTGCGCAGCGCGCTCGATCTCGCTGTCCGCGCGCCGGGCGCGGGCGAGGTCGAGGGCCGCCAGGGTGAGGTAGACCTCCTTCTCGCGCTTCAGGCCCTCGACCTGGACCGAGGCCTCCTCCCCCCGACCCCCGGCGAGCAGGACGTTCGCCAGGTTGCACACGTCGATCACCCCGCGCTTGGAGCCCATGGCGCGGGTGACGAGCTGGGCCAGGTCCTCGACGTCGGGCCACTCGCCGGGGGGCGGCGGCTCGCGCGGGTAGCGGGCCTCAGCCAGGCGCTTCGCCCCCAGCCGGTAGAGCTCGTCCTCGTCCAGGAAGCGCCGCCCGTCGAAGCTGGTCAGCGCCCAAGCGGTGGCCTCCATGTCCGCCAGCACCCGCTCCAGCTCCGCCACCAGCGCCGGTCCGTCGACCGGCGCGCGGTAGAACTCGCACTCGAGCAACCACCACACACCCCACACCCGCAGCTGGACCGCGAAGGGCGCCAGGCTCTCGGGGGTCACGGCGCTGGCGAAGGCTGCGCACGCGTTCGTGCGCCCGCGGACGTCGTGCTCGCGGGTCCAGTCGCGATCGAGGGTCACCACGGCCCGCGCAAACTCCAGGGCGCGCCGCCCGTGCCCCGACGGCAGGGCTTCGCCGAGGGCGAGGATCGAGTCCACCGGGAGGTGCTCCTCGAACGGGACCCGCGCCTCGCCGTCGAACAGCCGGCGCTCGCCGTAGATCGCATACTCGGCCAGGCGCTCGGCCAGATACCCGAGCAGCGCGGCGTCGACCGGGGACTCGGGGTCGAGCTCGCCGCTCCAGCGCGCGACGTAGGTGTAGACCTCGGCCGCGTCGGCCTGGATCCGCTCCGCGATGCCCCGCGGGTCGCCGCCAGGGGTCGCGAACGAGTCGCGCAGCGCGCTGGAGGCCAGGCGCAGGCGCTGCCCCGCGATCACCGCCGCGCGCAGCCGCTCGCCGCTGGCCCCCTCGCGGGAGCCGACGCGTCGGCGGGAGAGCATGCCGCGAGCGGTCAGCCAGGCCTCCCAGTGCTCGCGGCGCTCGCGCGGCAGGTCGAGGGCCAAGAGCGCCTCAGGGCTCGGTTCGAGCCCGCGCACCAGGAGCGCTTCACCCCGCCGCACCCACTCGGCCCCCGGCGGCTCCAAGCACCAACGCGCCCAGGCGGCCTCGGGGAGCCCCGCGCGCCAACCCTCGACGTCGGGCCAGGGAGCGCTGGCCGGCGCGCGGCGCTACGCCGGGGCGAGGTCCCGCACGCCACGCCTGCCACGCCGCGACCCCCGCCACGGCGGCGGCGATCGCGCTCAGGCCCAGGAGCGCGAGCGCCCGCCGGGGCGCACCGGTCCTGGCGCGGGCGTCGCCCAGCGCCAGGGCGAAGGCGCGAACGTCGGGGTAGCGGCCCTCGGGCTCCTTGGCCAACGCGCGCAGGCACACCTCGCTCAGGGCCAGCGGCACCCGAGGCGCGAGCTTGTGCGGCGGCGTCGGCGCGCGGTCGAGCAGCGCGCTGAGCACCTCGAGCAGGCTGTCTCCGGTGAACGGCGGTCGCCCGCAGAGCATGGCGTAGAGCACGGCGCCCAGGGCGTAGACGTCGGCGGCGGGGCCGACCTGGGACGCGTCCAGCGCTTGCTCGGGGGCCATGTAGGCCGGGGTCCCGAGCACCTCGGCGGTCAGCGTCAGGCGGCCGCCGGCCAGGGAGCGCTCCCCCGCCGTCGCGAGCCCGAAGTCCGCCAGCCGCGGCTCGCCCTCGGCGTCGAACAGCACGTTCTCAGGCTTCACGTCGCGGTGCACGAGGCCCTGGGCGTGCACGACGTCCAGGGCCGCGGCCAGCTTGAGCGCGACCCCGCGCGCCTCCTCGGGGTCGAGGGGCCCGCCCGCGATCCGCTCCGCCAGGGACCCGCCGGGGTAGAGGTCGAGCACGTAGTAGGGGGTCTGCCCCACGACGCCCGCGTCGTGGATCCGCGCCAGGTGCGGGTGCTCGAGGGCGCACAGCGCGCGGATCTCGCGCATGAAGCGCGCGACGAGGACCGTGTCCTGGACCTCGCTCACCCGCTTCAGCGCGAACTCGCGGCCCTGGGCGTCGCGGGCCAGGAACACCTCCCCCATGCCGCCGCGCCCCAGGGGACGCACGAGGGTGTAGCCCGCGAGCTGGGGCTGGGGCGGCGCGGCAGGGCGGCTCCCGCCGAGGGCGCGCTCGAGCTGCGCGGGCTGGGCCGCCCCGCGCTCGAGCAGCCGGCGCGCGAGGCCGAGCCCGTGGCGGCTGCCTGGGCTCAGCGACGCCCAGGCCGCCTCGACCTCGGCGCGGGACACGCCGACGTCGAGCAGCGCCTTCACGACCTGCGGAGGGAGTTCGACCACACCCGACTCTAGCGCTGCGCGCCGTGGCGGACGAACCCGCGACGCGCCCGACCGGCTACCAGCGCGAGGGGTCCGCGGGCTCGATCTCGAAGGTGGCGTCGGGCAGCTTCGGCTCGAGCTCGAGCTCGCTGTAGGTCTCCGTGACGGTGACGCCGCCCTGGGTGTAGGTGCGCTTGGTGGGGAGCTTGGAGGAGACGTCGATCTACACCGTGCACGGCGCGGGGCGCCCCCCCTCGTCGACCAGCAGCTTGCGCTCGCCGTCGCGCACCCGCTCCCCGAAGGCGAAGGCCCGCGTCCGGAGGGCAGCGCGCAGGCGCGGCGACGATCCAGGCGCGACGAAGGGGCGGGGTCATGGGTCGCTCCGCGAACTACTCGGGCAGCCGGACGTCGACGATCAGGTCGTCCAGCGCGGGATCGGGCTGGGCGCCCACGTCGGGGCGGGCGGCCTGATCGTCCTCGCCGTCGGGGCCCACGCTCCACAGCACGCCGCGCCGCGGAGCGTCGCGTCGCCAGCGGAGGGGGGCGTCAGCGGCGAAGGGGTCCGCAGGGAGCTCGAGGGTCTCCGGGAGCTCGCCCCCCTGGGCCGCGAGGCTGAAGGCCGCCTCGATCAGGTGCACCCGGGCCACTTGCGCCAGGTGCGTCTCGTAGAGGTCGGTCCCCGGCGAGACCAGGACGCCGACCACGTCCTCCCGGCGCTGGTCGTCGGCAGGCTGCTTCTCGGCGTCGATCGCCCGCAGCGCGGCGAGGGCTTCGAGCGGCGGGAGGGTCGAGGCGCGGATCGCGCGATCCATGAGTCGCACGACGCGCGCCCGCGCGGGCACGAGGGTCTGCAGCCCGGGCGCCTTGGGGTCCACCTCCGCCCGGTAGCGCTGCAGGCCCTCCGCGTCCTGGGGCAAGAGGTCCAGGACCCAGGTGAGGTCGCCGCGCAGGGCGCGGGTCACGCCGGCAGGATCGACGAAGCCCTTGAACGCGGCCCGCAGGCGCTCGACCCGCTCGGGGGTCGGCATGAGCCCCTGGCCCAGGGCCGCGCTCATGGCCTCGACCACGCCGCGGAACAGCTCGCCGCGGACGAGGTAGGGGGTGTTGTAGTCCTGAGGCAAGGTCGCGGTGAACCGCAGCGCGCGCTCGATCGCGTCCCAGGTCGCCTGGGAGTCGCCGCGGTCCAGGTGTGTGCCCACGCGCACCAGCGCCAGCGCCCCCAGGTCCATGACCCCGCGGAGGTAGGGGAGCGTGTAGTCCGGCGGGAACGTCCAGGGCTTGGCGAGGGCGACGTCGAGGCGCGCCTCGAAGTCGGCGGGCACGCTCGAGAAGCGCTCGGCGCCGGCCACGAGCTCGGCGCGCTGCGCCTCGGAGTGCTCGGCCGCGAACTTCACGGGCCGCGTAAAGCGCTTGCTCAGCGCGCGCACCGCGTGGAACGCGTCGTCCAAGGGCTCCAGCTCGGCGACCAGCGCCTCGAACTCGGGGGCGCCGTTCTCGCCGCTCGGCTGCGGGTGCAAGACGCTGGGGTCCAGCGAGAAGCCGTCCCGCTCCAGCCCCTCGAGGATCGCCTGCTCCTCGCTGGCGAGCCGCTGCAGGCGATACGACAGGAGGCCCCAGCTCGCGACCCCGACCACCACGGCGGCGCCCAGGAGGCCCCCGCCGATCCACTTGGTGTTGCTCACGGTCCCTTCCCTTCGGCCGGTAACACAACGAGGCCGCCACGGTGGTGCGTGGCGGCCTCGAGTTGGAGATGAGGGGACTTGAACCCCTGACCTATACGTTGCGAACGTATCGCTCTCCCAACTGAGCTACATCCCCTGGGTGCTCCGAATTGTAGAGGAGCGAGCCTGCCGCGCAAGAGCCTTCGTGAGGATCCTGACAGCGTCAGGGAGCGAGCTCCCGCCGGCTCTTGTGCTTGAGCAGGAGGTCCTCCAGCGCCTCGCGCAGGAGCACGGACTCCTTGATCCCGACCCGCGCCGCCAGGCGCTTGAGGCGCTCGGCCTGGCTCTGCTCGTAGTAGCTGGTCTTGAGCTGCTTGCGCTCGACCACCGGCAGCCCGCTGCGGTTGCCCCCCAGGGTCTTGGCCCGCCACAGGGCGGCGTGGGCCTGGACCAGGAGCTCGTCGAGGGTCCCGCCGTCGCGGTCGAGGCCCACGATCCCCGCGCTGAGGACCGCCTCCACGTCCCGCCGGGTCGGCCCGCGCCCCACGCGCACCGGACGACGCGCCACCGCGGTCCGCGCCGCTTCGCTGAGCCCCAGCGCGGCCTCCACGGGGACCCCGGGGAGCACCACCCCGAAGCAGTCGCCGCCGAGGCGCCCCAGGAACGAGGCGTCGCTCAAGGCCCCGCGCAGCCGCTTGGCGACCTCCTTCAGCGCCTGGTCGGCGCGCTCGAGGCCCAGGGCCTGGACCTGCGCGTCGAAGCCGTCGAGGTCGAACAGCACGAGGCTGGCCGGGGTCCCCCGCCCGCGGGCCTCCTGCAGCGCGCCCTCCCAGGCGGCGCGCGCCGCCTCGCCCGCGGGGAGCCCGGTCAGCGCGTCGACGCCGCGCGTCGGAGCGGCCGGCGCCTTCGCCGCCTTGGTCGCCTTCCTCTTGGCCGCCCGTTTCTTGGTCGCCTTCTTCTTGGCTGCCTTCTTCTTCTTGGCCTTCTTCTTGGCTGCCTTCTTCTTGGCCTTCTTCTTGGCTGCGCGCCCAGACGTCGAGCGCGACCCGCGGCGGGCGGGGGGCGAGGCGTCGGCGTCGGCAGGCGGCGGGCTCGTAGGCGCTCCTTGGAGCCCGAGAGTGTACTCGCCGGGACCGTCAGCCCCCTCCCGTCCGACCTCTGGCGTAGAGTCGACGGGCGATGGGCAAGCGCACGCTCCTGCTGAGCCCGCTGGGGCCAGGTTCGACCTTCAGCGCCCTCGACCTCGCGGGAGCGCCGGATCGAGCGGGCCCGCGCTGCGTCCTGGTCCTGCCCTCGCGCCCGGCTCGCGACCACGCGCGCAACGAGCTGGCTCGGCGCTGGGGGAGCTGCGACCCCCGCTCCGTGACCACCCTCCCCGGACTGGCCAAGGCCCTGGTCCGCCGGCGCGGGCTGCGGGTGGCCAGCGGCCGCGAGCGCGACGCCGCGCTGGCCCGAGCGCTGCTCGAGCTCGAGATCCCCGACCACGAGCTGGCCCTGACCTTCCGCGGCTTCCGCCAGGGCCTCCTGCGCGTGTTCCACGAGGTCGAGCACAACGGGCTCTCGCCGGGGACCCTCGCCGGCGTGCTCCGCCGCGGACGGATCCCCGAGCCGCACGTCGAACGCCTGACCCGGACCTTCGAGGGCTACCGCCAGCACCTGCGCCGCCAACGCTGGCTGAGCGAGGCCGACGCCTACCGTCAGGCGAAGGAGGCCGTGTCCAGCGGTCAGGCCGCGGGGCTCCCCGAGCGGATCGTGTTCGACGGGTTCACCGATTTCACCCCGCGCCAGCTCGACCTGATCGGCGCCCTCGCGCTCACGCTCGAGGAGACCGTGGTGGTGTGGCCCTGCGCCCAGGGCGAGGCCGCGAGCGAGGCCTTCGGCGCCGCCGCTCGTGTACGGGAGCAGCTGCGCGACCTGGGCTTCAACGAGGCGCCCCGCCCCGGGGAGACCCTCCCCGACCCGCGGCCGCCGGGGCTGCGCGCGCTGACCGCGGGCCTGTTCGCCCCGGGCGCCGAGCCCGCCGCCGACGCCGAGGGTCTGCGAGTGATCGAGGCGGCGTCGCGGGACGACGAGGTCGAGCTCGCCCTGCGCGCGGCGCGGGAGTTCGTGCAGGCGGAGCCGGGGCGGCGCTGGACCCAGGTCCTGGTGATCGCCTCCACCCCGCGCACGTATCGCGCGGCCCTCGAGCGCCGCGGCGCGGCGCTCGGCGTCCCGGTCCGCGTGCGCGGCGGGCTGGCGTTGACCGACACGCCCCTGGCCCAGGGCGCGCTGGCCCTGGTCCGGGCGGCGGCGAGCTGCGAGGTGCGCCCGCTGCTCAGCGCCGCCGCCTGCCCGGCCCTGGGGCTGACCCCGGCCGAGGCCGACCGCCTGGCGTCCTTGGCCCGCGCCCAGGGCCTGCCCACACTGGACCACGAGGCGACCTGGGAAGCCCTGGCCGACGAGGTCGGCGGGGCCGCGGCGCTCCTGGTGCGCGAGGCGCTGTTCCTCGTGCGCGGCTTCGCCGCCCTCGACGCGCCCTCCTCGCGCCAGGGCAGCCGGCTCGTGCTCCGCGCCTGGGAGCGCCTGCTGCGCGCGCCGACCCTCGCGCGGCTGGGGAGCGGCGCCAGCCGCGAGCTGCGCGCGGCCCGGGAGGAGGTCGCCGCGCGGCGCGAGCTCCTGACCCTGATCGGCGACCTGGCCCGGCTCGACGTCCCCCTCCCGCCGGGGCCGGACCTGGGGCTGGCGCTGCTTACCCGCCTGGAGGAGGAGGTGCGCGCCACCGCGCTCCGCCCGCGGGACCCGCGGCGCGACGTGCTGCACGTGGTCGACCCGCTGGAGGCCAGCGCGTGGGAGGCGGAGCTCGTGCTCGTCTTGGGCCTGCTCGAGCGCCAGTTCCCGCGGGCCGGGGGCGACGACCTCTACCTCCCCGAGGGCGCGCGCAAGAACCTCGCGGGCTCGCGCCGCGGGCGGAGCTCGCTGCACCTGGCCACCGCCGAGGACCGCCTGGGCGCCGAGCGCTTCCTGTTCTACGCCGCCGCGACCCGGGCCCGCCGCGCGCTATGGCTGCTCTATCCCGGGACCTCGAGCAGCGGCGGGACCCCCGAGCCCTCGCGCTTCCTGCTGGACGCCGCCGCGTGCTTCACCCCCGAGGCCTGGGCCGCCGTGCGCACGGCCCGCCGCGCACCGGACGCGATCGGCGGCGTCCCGGGCAGCACCCGCGGGTCGCTCCGGCGCTTCGCCTATCGGCACGTGGCCTCGGCGGCGCAGCCCACGGGCGAGAGCGCCGCGCGGGCGGCCCTGGCCCGCGCGCTCCTGCGCCGGCTGTTGACCGAGCCTCCCGAGCTCGAGGCCGCGGTCCGCGCGCTGAGCTGGGTCGGACAGGACCGCCTGCAGGGCCTGGATCCGCGCCTGGCCCTCGAGCGGGTCTACTCCGCGTCCGAGCTCGAGGCCTTCGCCGCCTGCCCCTTCCGGCACTTCGTGCTCTACCGGCTGCAGGCCCGCCCCAGCGACGACCTCGCGAGCTCCGGCCTCGACGCCCGACGTCAGGGCACGGTAGTGCACGAGGCGCTGCAGCGGGTCTACGCCGCGGGGCTCGAGCCGCAGGAGGCCCTGCGCCAGGCCTTCGCCAGCGGCGCGCGGGAGCTCGAGATCGGCCTCGACGAGGACACGTTCTTCCGCCGGGCCAGCGAGGCGGTGCTGCACTTCGTGCGCGACGACGACCCCGCGTTCCTCGCTGCGACCGAGCTCGAGCCCTGGGGCTTCGAGCGCGCCTTTGGCCCGGGGACCCCCGCCGGCCCCCTCGAGATCGAGGTCCCCGAGCTGGGCGGCACCGCGGTGGTCCGCGGCGCGATCGACCGCGTGGACGTGGCCGAGCTCCCAGGGGAGGGCCCGGCCCCGCGGCTCGGCGCCTTCGTCACCGACTACAAGCTCGGCGCGCGGGAGGTCGACACCGAGTATCTGAACGCCATGCACCAGGGCGACCGCGTGCAGCTCCCGCTCTACCTGCTGGCGATCCAGCGCGTGTTCGGCCTCGAGCCCCTGGGCGCGGCCTTCGCAGCCCTGGGGGTGCGTCGGCGCACCGGGGTGATCGACCCGCAGCACACCTCCCTGGCCACCGACCTGCCGGAGGAGCGCTTCTCGCTGTATCCGGTCCCCTTGGCCCGAGCGCTGGAGCGCACCGAGGCCCATATCCGCCGCACCGTGCGCGGGGTGGGCGAGGGCTGGGTCGCCGCGCGCCCGCGGGAGGTCAAGGAGTGCGCGCTGTGCGCGGCCCAGGACGCCTGCCGCCTGACCCCGGGCCAGAAGCGCCGCCGCGCGCGCAACGGCCGCCCCCTCCCGATCGGCTCCCCGGGCTAGACGATCGTCTTCCACCAGGGGGCGCCCAGGGCCCGCGCCGCGCGGAGGTGGGCGCGCTTGGCGGCGCGGTCGCCGACCCGGCGCGCGACCCGCAGGTGCGAGCGGCGGATCCGGGCCACGACCGACGCGCGCAGCTCGGGGTCCTGCTCGAGCAGCGGCAGCCGCTCCAGCGCGCCGCTGAGCACGTGGATCAGGTCCTGGCGCTTGCGCAGCGAGGCCGCGGGGCCCGAGGCGTTGTTGCCGTCCCAGCGGAAGTCGACGCTGGGGGCCTCGCGAAACAGCGCCCCCCCAGCGGCGGTGAGCTTGATCCAGAGGTCGTAGTCCTGGAGCACGCGCAGGGCGAAGTCGAAGCCCCCCGCCGCCAGCGCCGCCTCACGCCGGATCACCGCGGCCACGAAGCACAGGCTGTTGCCGTCGCGGAGGAGCGAGGCCAGGGGCCGACTCGGGTCGCGCAGCGGCGCGAACAGGCTGTCCGCGTGCTCCTGGCCGGCCTCGTCCACGATCCGCGCGCGCCCGAAGCACACCGCGGCGTCGGGCTCGGCCTCGAACGCGGCCAGGGCCCCCGCGAGGTGACCCGGGTGCCAGCGGTCGTCGCTGCAGCAGTAGGCGACGAACTCACCCCGCGCCAGCTCGAGCAGGCGCTGGAAGGTGGGCGAGATCCCCTGGTTCTCGCGGACCTCGAGCCGGACCCGGGGGTCCCGGGCGAGCTCGCGCAAGAGCTCGGCCGAGCCGTCGCTCGAGCCGTCGTCGACGATCACGACCTCGAGCTCGTCCGGGCCCAGGCCCTCCTGGGCGAGCGCGCTCTCGACCGCCGCGCGCACGTAGCGCGCGTGGTTGTAGGAGGGGATCAGCGCGCTGACGCGGGGGCTCACGGCAGAGAGCTTACCCGCTCCGCCCGAAACCAACGAAGAGCGCCGGCCTCGCGGCCGGCGCTCCTACGGTTCGGTCGGTTGCCAGGGCGGACCTAGCTAATGATCACGGTCTCTTCCATGACGATCGGCGCAGCTTGCTCCGGGGTCGCCACGTGCTCCCGAGCGTCCCACAGCACGAAGCCCTGGGGATCGGCCGGCATGAACACCGGCGGGGGGCGGCGGCGGGGGCGGAGGGGCGGCGGCGGGGGAGGCGGCGGGGGCGGCGCAGGCATGGGAGTGGAGCCGGGGTCACCGGAGGGTGACCGGGGTCGCCACCGGCGGAGCCGGAGTGGGCGCGGGGGCCGGAGCCGGCAGCGGGGCCGGAGCCGGGGTCACGGGCGCCGGCGCAGGCGCCGGAGCGGGAACCGGCGCGGGGGCCGGAGTGACGGGCGCAGGCGCCGGAGCCGGGGGCAGCACGGGGGGCAGCGCGACCGGCGGGGGCGGCGGAGGCGCCGGGGCCGGCGGAGGCGGCGGAGGCGCCGGGGGCGGCGGCGGCGGCAGCGGCGCCGGCTTGGGCGGCAGCGGCGCGGGGGCCGGCGGGAACCAGGGAATGGGGATCGGGAACACCAGCGGCGGCGGCGGCGGCGGAGGCGGCGGTGCGAACACGGGCAAAGGGAACACCGGGAGCGTGAACCCACCCGGGAATCCGCCGAACCCGAACAGGTTCATGCCACCGCAGGCGTCCGCCGCAGGCCCCGCGAGGAGCCCAGCAGCCAGCACGCAACTCAGCAGTTTCTTCTTCAAGACCAACTCCTTCGCCGACACCAACTGCAAGGTCGGTGCCAGGCCCCAAGTCCCGCGCCACGGTAAAGAACCTGGTGGAGTGCCTCCAGGGAGATACACCAACCGAGCGATCTTGTCGCACGCGGCATAAGTCTCATAAGCTCAAATACGCGAGGGTTGCATTTTGCAGTCCTGGCGCCGTTCGCTCGCCGCACGGCGAACCAAGGGCAGGAGGCCCGACGCCCTCGCGTCGTGCCTCCTGCGCGGTGTCCGCTGCGCTACTCGGCGACCTCGACGTGGCCGCCCTTGAGGAAGGTCTTCCAGCTGGGGAGGACCTTGTTGCGCTTGACCCGCAGGCTCGGCGCCCAGCTCGGTCGCACGGGCCGGGCCAGGAGCCGCATGCCCGCCTCGTGGGGGAGGCGGTCCGCCTTGCGCGAGTTGCACTCGGCGCAGGACAGCACGCAGTTCTCCCACGACGTCGGGCCCCCGCGCGAGCGCGGGAGGACGTGGTCGATCGTGCGCTCGCCGACCGGGACCTCGACCCCGCAGAACTGGCAGCGGTAGTCGTCGCGACGGTAGAGGCCGCGTCGGCTGAACGCCGTCGAGCGCTTCGGGATCACCGAGTACTCGCGGAGCACGATGATCTCGGGCGCGGGGACCCCGCCCGAGGGCGTGCGGATCACCGGCGCGTCGGCGGTGGGCGAGTCGCACCAGGCGGAGAACTCGAGGAGCTCGTAGGTCTCCTGGTGCAGCACCCACGCCATGTCGCGGATCACGGTCGTGATCGCCGTGGCCACGTCGAACACGCCGACCGGCTCCCAGCCGCGGTTCAGGACGAGTACGGGTTGATCGATCACGCGAGTCACGGGAGCTCTCCTGCCCGCTGAGACCCCGCCAGGGCCTGCCGCTGTCATGCGCGCTCCGCGCCGCGGCCGGGCCCGCTACCATGGCGGCAGCGAGGAACCCTCGCCAGCGAGCGTGCATGACCGCCCCTGCCCCCGAGCCCAGCCCCGCCGCCCGATCCCGCCGCGCCCGCTGGGTCGCCGTCGGGGCCGGGCTGCTCCTGGCGTGGATGCTCTTCGCCGCGACCTGCGTGGTGTATCGCGTCGAGGGTCAGAGCATGAGCCCCGCCCTCCACCCGGGGGAGCAGGTGGTGGCCTTCCGCTACGGGAGCGTGGCCCGCGGCGACCTGATCGTGTTCAGGAACCCCCTCGACCCCCGCGAGCTCCTGATCAAGCGTGTGCACGCGCTCGGGGGTCAGACCGTGGCCCTCAGCCAGGGGAAGCTCGTGGTGGACGGCGTGCCCGCGCCCTTGCCCACGACGTTCTTCGACGAGCTGCCTGCGCGGAAGGTCGAGCCCGGGCACGTGTTCGTCCTCGGCGACAACCAGGCCACGTCCCTCGACTCACGGCGCCTGGGCACCGTGGACGCGTCCCTGGTCGTGGGGACCGTGCTCTGCCGGCTCTGGCCTCCCAGCCGAGTGCAGTAGAGCCAAGGGGTTAGCTCGCGACGCCGACGCCGACCCGCAGCCCAGGCCTCGAGCCGCCCGCTCGCGGTCTTCCGCGGTCGCGGCCGTCGCGAAATAAGGCCCGCGTCCGGCTTGCCTGTAGTTACGTGCCTGCGCTATCCTCCGCCCAGACCGAGAGGCGCCGGTGCTGACCGCGATCGTGAGCGACATCCATTCGAACGTCACCGCGTTGACGGCCGTGCTCAAGGACATCGAGTCCATGGGCGCGGACCGGATCGTGTGCCTGGGCGACGTGATCGGCTACGGGCCCCAGCCGCTCGAGTGCGTCGACCTCGCCCGCGAGACCTTCGAGTTCACGATCCTCGGCAACCACGAGGAGGCCGTGCTCTACGGCGCCGTGGGCTTCAACCCCAAGGCCAAGGCCGCGATCGACTGGACCCGCGAGCAGTTCCACCTCGACTCCGAGGACGAGGACGCCCGCAACGCCCGCTGGCAGTTCCTGGGCGACATGCCGATCTCGGTCGAGCCCGGCGACGAGAGCGGTGTGGCGTTCGTCCACGGGTCACCCCGGGACCCCACCCGCGAGTACGTGTTCCCCACCGACGTCCTCAACCCCGAGAAGATCTTCGGGATCTTCGAGCACGTGGAGCGCGTGGCCTTCAACGGCCACACCCACGCCCCCGGGGTCATGACCGAGAGCGGCCTGTTCAAGCTGCCCCAGGACGAGGAGAACGAGTACGTCCTCGACGAGGAGAAGGTGATCGTCAACGTGGGCTCGGTCGGCCAACCCCGCGACGGCAACAACAAGAGCAGCTACGCCCTGTTCGACGACTCCGAGAACAAGGTGATCTTCCGCCGGGTGGAGTACGACATCGAGGCCACGATCCGACTCATGGACAAGATCGATCGCCTGCCCGACTACCTCGCCCACCGCTTGAAGGAAGGCCGCTAGCCTCCCTCCCGCCCCGGGCCCGCGCGCCGTTCCACACCCTGCGCGTACGTTGGAACGCGTCAGGCGCGGCGGTCACCCCGTAGAATGCCGCCCATGCAAGATCCGCTCGCCCAGCCGACCAAGCCGGCTCCGCTCCTCGACAAGACCGCGCTGTTCTGGCTGGCCCTGATCATGCTGGGCTTCTTCGGCTACCAGCAGTTCTATTATATGCCCCGCTACCGGGCCTGGCAGGCCGAGCAGGAGCAGAAGGCCAAGGACGAGGCCGACCGCCTGAAGCGCGAGCAGGGCGAGCAGACCCCGGGCGATCCGGCCTCGGTCGGCTCCGACACCGCCCCCCCGCCCGAGGAGCAGCCCGAGGAGCAGGACCCCGTCGGCCCGGCGGAGACCTTCAGCTTCGTCACCCCCGAGCACGACATGGTCCTCGACAGCGAGGGCGCGACCCTCGACGACCTGACCTTGCGCAACGTGCTCGGCTCGACCTACGCCATGGTCCAAACCAGCGAAGCCGACGAGCGCCCGCGGACCCCGTTCCACGTGCTCGAGACCTGGGATCGGCGCCGCCGCTCCTTCGCCCTGGCGCCCCTGACCGGCGACGAGACGGACCTCGACGCGAGCCAGGGTGTGTGGCACCACGAGGCCCTGGAGAGCGGCGGGCACCGCTTCTGGATCACGCTCCCCAGCGGGGTCCAGGTCGAGAAGCGCTTCCTGCCCCCCGAGCCCTGGACCAGCGGCGACGGCGAGGAGCGCCCCAGCTTCCACTTCACCCTCCAGGTGCGGGTCACCAACCAGAGCGGCGAGACCAAGAACGTGGGCTACCGGCTCAACGGGCCGGTCGGGATCCGCAACGACAACACCTCGGGCCGCGCCTGGGGCAGCCACGTGCTCGCCGGGTTCAAGGTCGACGACGACGTGGACTACACCTGGGAGCGCGGGCACAGCCTGACCGACCCCAAGGAGCCCTTCGACTTCGAGCGCGAGGAGCAGGCGCCGCTGAGCTTCTTCGGGGTAGGCAGCCACTACTTCGCGGCCGCCGTGGTCCCCACGAGCGGCACGACCTTCGAGCGCGTCTACGGCGAGGGCCTGCTCGCCTCACTGGGCCGCGAGCCCACCAAGGACGAGCAGGACGACCCCAACGAGGTCGGGAACCAGGCCTTCACCTGGGCCGAGACCGCCCGCCGCGAGCTGGCCCCCGGGGCGAGCTTCGAGGACGAGTACCTGGTCTACGTCGGCCCGCGGCGCCTGGAGCTGTTCAGCGACGAGCAGGGCCCCTACTACGGCTACGGGCTGGACGAGCTGGTGGACTACGGCTGGGTGCAGTCCTTCTCGCGGGTGCTGCTCGCGGTGCTCTTCGGCCTGCACGCGATCTGCGGCAACTGGGGCCTCTCGATCATTCTGCTGACCTTCCTCGTGCGCGGGCTCATGCTCCCCGCCGGGATCTGGCAGCAGAAGAACATGCTGCGCATGCAGACGATCACCCCCGAGATCCAGAAGCTGAAGGAGAAGTACAGCAAGGCCGACGGGTCCATGACCCCCGAGCAGCAGCGCGCGTTCTCCGCGGCGCAAATGGAGCTGTTCCGCAAGAACGGCGTGAACCCGGTGGGCTGCTTCGGCCCGATCCTGCTGCAAATGCCGATCTTCATTGGGCTCTACAACGCGCTGAACTACGGGTTCGAGGTGCGCGACACGAGCTTCATGCTCTGGATCCAGGACCTCAGCCAGCCGGACATCATTGCGCGTCTGCCCTTCACGCTGCCCTTGCTGGGCACCAACGCGCTGTCGCTGCTGCCCCTGCTCATGGTGGGGATCTACATGCTGCAGCAGAGTGTGCAGCCCAAGGCCACCGACGAGCGGGCGGCCGAGCAGCAGAAGATGATGAAGTTCATCATGCCGGTGTTCGCGCTGTTCTTCTACACCATGCCCAGCGGGCTCCTGCTCTACTTCGTGACCAGCTCGCTGTGGACGATCGCCGAAATGAAGACGGTCAAGAAGTGGATCCAGCAGGCGGAGGAAGGCAAGCACACGCCGAACAAGAGCAGCTTCCCCGGCCTGGCCGAGAGCTGAGCGGCTGAGCGCGACCACGATCGCCGCCGTCGGCTCGCCGCCGGGGCCCGCGCCCCGCGGGGTGATCCGCCTCTCCGGCCCCCGGAGCCACGCCCTGGCCCAGACGCTGTTCCCGACCCTCGGCGCGCGCGGGTTCTCGCGGGTCGACGGCGCCCTCGAGCTCCCGGGCTGGCCCCCGGTCCCCGCCGCGGCGCTGCGCTTCGACGCCCCGCGCTCCTACACCGGCGAGGACGCGGTCGAGCTCTGGCTCCCGGGCGCGCCGCCCCTGCTCTCGGCCACCCTCGACGCCCTCGTCGCCGCTGGCGCCGAGCGCGCGCGCCCGGGCGAGTTCACCCGCCGCGCGTTCCTCCACGGCCGCCTGGACCTGACCCAGGCCGAGGCGGTCTTGGCCCTGACCTCGGCCGAGGACGGCGACCTCGCCGCCGCCGCCGCCCGCAGCCTGGCCGGCGGCGTCGGCGTCCGGATCCAGGCCGCCCGGGACGCGCTGACCGACGTGCGCGCGCTGCTCGAGGCCGCCGTCGACTTCGACGACGAGGACGTGCCCCTGACCCCGAGCCCGGAGCTGGGCCGGAGCTTGGACGCCACCGCCCGCGAGCTCGGCGTCCTCGAGGCCCGGCTCGTGAGCCACGCGCCGCGCTCCCTGCCCCACGTCGCGCTCAGCGGCGCGCCCAACGCGGGCAAGTCCACCCTCTGGAACGCGCTCACCCGCGGCGCCGCGCTGGTGAGCCCCGAGGTGGGCACGACCCGGGACGTGCTCGAAGGGAGCTGGACCCTGCCCGGCGGCCGCGAGGTCCTGCTCCTGGACACCGCCGGCCAGGACGACGCCCCCCGGGGCGCGGTGGACGCCGCCGCCCAGGCCCTGACCCAGGAGGCGCTCGCGGGCGCCGACCTGCGCCTGTTCGCCGTCGACCGCCAGGACCCAGGCCCTTGGCGCGCGCGCTTCGCCGCGCTGCCCGAGCCCCGGCTCCTGGTGTGGACCAAGGCCGACCTCCCGGCGCCGACGCCCGCGGAGGGCCTCCTGTGCTCGGCGACCCGCGGCGACGGGCTCCCCGAGCTCGCCGCCGCGGTCGAGGCTGCGCTCGCACCCCGCGCCGCTGTCGGCGCCGACGTCTACATGAGCGACCGCCAACGCGGCCACCTGCGGGACGCGCTCCAGGCGACCCACGCCGCCGCGGCCCTGGTCGCAGGCGACGACCCCGCGCGCACCGAGCTCGCCGCCTTCGAGGTCCAGGCCGCCCTCGAAGCCCTGGGGGCGCTGGTGGGCGAGGTCACCACCGACGACGTGCTGGACCGGATCTTTGGCCAGTTCTGCATTGGGAAGTAGGGGCAACGAACGCGACAATCTAGGCTAGGGCAGGCTAAGGAGCGTTAGCGAGGGCAACAACCGCGTCGCGGAAGACCTGGAACGACCTCGAGCGGTTGCTAACAGGGTCCATGTAGCGAGCGATCTCCCGTGCCCACCCGCGTTGGGCGACCGACACGGAAGCTCCGCTCGGCCGCTCTTCTTCTTCTTCTTCTTCTTCCCTGCGGTGAGGCAGGTCATGGCGGAGCTTCCGTGTCTGGTTGCGCGCTCGCGCCAAGCCAGCCCACCGCGGGACTTCCGTGCTTTCCGTGTCTTCCGTGTTCCTCTCCCTGGGACGTCGGCACGCGAGGGACTTGACGGGCGGGAGGGACGCGAGGGACTGGCGGGAGGGGCAGGGGCAGAGGCCGCCGTACACAGCGCGGGCCCGTGACCGCGTGCGCGGCCCCGGGCCCCTGAGGTCGCCCTCGGCGACTAGAAGTCGGCGAGGACGCTGCTCGCGCCGGCCTTGATCAGGCGCAGGATCCCCGAGGTCGGATACATGCCGAACACGAGGGTCAGCACGGTCGCGATCCCCACGGCCAGGCCCGAGGCCCAGCGCCGGGGGTCGATCTGGACCACCGGGGTGGCCTCGCCGTCGACGCCGCGACCGGGCTCGTTCATGTACATCACGACCACGATCCGCAGGTAATAGAACAGCGAGAGCACGCTCATGATCAGGGCCAGGACCACGAGGGTCACGTCGCCCGCGGCCACGCCTGCGCGGAACACCCACAGCTTGCCCACGAAGCCCGCGGTGCAGGGGATCCCGGCCAGGCTGACCATGGCCACGGTCATGGCGAACGCGCTCTTGGGCTGGGTGCGTGCCAGGCCCGAGAGCTGCGAAATGTCCTCGATCTCCTCGCCGTCGCGCTCCAGGTGGCAGAGCACGGCGATCGCCCCCAGGTTCGCCGCGGCGTAGCCCAGGAGGTAGAACAGCACGCCGCCCACGGCGTCGACGCCCACGGCGACCAGGGTCGCGTTGGGGCCCGTGCCCGCCACGTAGCCGGCGTGGCTCGTGTCGAACACCCGCGAGATCGCGACCAGGCCGACCAGCAGGTAGCCGGTGTGGGCGATCCCCGAGTAGGCCAGCAGGCGCCGCGGGTTGCGCTGGGTCAGCGCGCCGGCGTTGCCCATGACCACGGTCACGAAGGCGACCAGCCACAGGAGCCAGCCCACCGCCGGGTTCAGCGCGCCGCCGGCGCCCAGGGCGACCAGCACGCGCACGCCGCCGGCGAAGGCCGCGACCTTGACGCCCACCGACATGAAGCCGGTGACCGCGGTGGTCGCGCCCTCGTAGGCGTCGGGGGCCCAGGAGTGGAAGGGCACGGCGCCGATCTTGAACAGCACGCCGATCACGAACAGCACCGCACCCACGAGCGCCATGCTCGAGGGGCCCGGCTGCAGGTTCGCGGCCGCGATCTGGTCGAAGTGCACGCTGTGGGTCGCGCCGTAGATCAGGGCCATGCCGTAGAGCAGGAAGCCCGAGGAGAACGCGCCCAGGAGGAAGTACTTCATGGCGCCCTCGGCCGAGCGCGTGCGCTTGCGGTCGAGGCCGGTCAGCGCGTAGACCGCGATCGAGAGCGTCTCCAGCGCGACGAAGAAGGTCACGAGGTCGTTGGCCACGATCAGCCCGAGCATGCCCGAGGTCGCGAACAGGATCAGGCCGTAGAACTCGCCGTGGGCCAGGCTGCGCTGCAGCCAGCCGGTCTCCTCGGGGTTCGAGGGCATGCCGTGGTGCGAGGCGGCGAGCGAGATCAGGAACGTGGCCAGGAGCACGGGCATGGCGGCCGAGGTCGAGAAGGCCGAGGTCGCCAGCGTCCCAGAGAGGTGCGAGCTGAACTCACCCCCCGACCAGAACGCGATCGCCGAGAACCCCGCCAGGCACACGCCGCTGAGGCTGATCATGCACAGGGGGAGCTTGCTGCGCTCGCTCTTGGAGAACAGGTCCGCCACCAGGGCGACCAGCCCGAACAGGGCCGGGAGCACCACCGGGAGGAGGTAGCGGAAGTCCTTCGACGCGATATGGATCGGGTCCAGAGAGTCCATGGCTGGCCTTTAACCCCCGTAGAGCCCGGCGAGTTGGTTGATCGCCGGCTCCATGCGCGAGAGGAACGGTCCCGGGACGAGCCCGAGCACGAAGATTGCCGCGAGCAAGGGCACGAGGCCCCACAGCTCCACCGGCTCGAGGTCCTGGACCTCTTTGTTGGCGCCCTCGGTGGGGCCGAAGATCACGCGCTGCACGGCCCACAGCATGTAGACCGCGCCCAGGACCATGCCCGTGGCGCCCACCGCCGCGGCGGCGACGTTGTTCTCGAACATGCCCAGGAGCATGAGGATCTCGCCCACGAACCCGGCGGTGCCCGGGAGCGCCACCGAGGCCAGGCTCGCGATCACGAAGCAGGTCGCGAGCTTGGGCGCCGGCTTCGCGAGCCCGCTGAGCTCGGCGATCTTCTTGGTGTGCCGACGGTCGTAGATGCAGCCGACCAGGAAGAACAGCGCGCCGGTCGAGAGGCCGTGGCCGACCATTTGGTAGACCGAGCCGGTGATCGCGCGGGCGTGGCCGCCCTCGACGAAGCCCGGGCCCGCGGTGAAGCCCGCGAACAGCGCCGCGACCACCAGGCCCAGGTGGCTGACCGAGGAGTAGGCGATCAGCTTCTTGAGGTCGGTCTGGGCGATCGCCATCAGCGCGCCGTAGACCACCCCGCCCACGCCGAGCCAGGTCATGAGGGTCGCCAGGCTGAACATGCCGCCCATCTCGACCACGAGCCCGTCGGGGAACCAGGGCAGGCAGAAGCGCACGAAGCCGTAGCCGCCCATCTTCAGCATGACCGCGGCCAGGATCACCGAGCCCGCCGTCGGCGCCTGCACGTGGGCGTGGGGCAGCCAGGTGTGCACCGGGAACACCGGGACCTTGATCCCGAACGCGATCAGGAACGCCAGGCACACCCAGAACTGCTCGCTGGTGCTGAGCGCGCCGGGCATGGCCGCCGAGATCGCGGTCATGTCGAAGGTGTGGCCGGCCTTCACGTAGAGGTAGGCGATCCCCGCGAGCATGAGCAGGCTGCCCACCGCGGTGTAGAGGAAGAACTTGACCGCGGCCCGCACCCGGTCCTCGCCGCCCCACACCCCAATGAACAGGAACATGGGCACGAGCTGGACCTCGAAGAACAGGAAGAACAGGAGCAGGTCCCGCGCGGCGAACACGCCGATCATGGTCGCCTCCATGAGCAGCAGCGCCGCGTGGAAGCTCTTGACCCGCTTGTCGATCCCCTTCCAGGAGGCGAGCACGGCGATCGGCACCAGGAACGTGGTGAGCACGATCAGGAGCACCGAGATCCCGTCGACCCCCAGGCTGAACTGGGCCCCGATCGGACCCAGCCAGTCGTAGACCCGGGCGAACTGGTAGCCGCCGGCCTCCACGTCGTACATGAAGTACAGCGGCAGGCTCGCGAGGAACGTGATCAGGCTCAGGGCGAGGGTCGCCGAGCGCGTGGCCTCGGGGTCGTCCTCCGGGATCCACGCGAGGAACAAGACCCCCAGGAGGGGGATCAAGATCGTGATCTCGAGGAGAGGAATGCCTTCAACCATGGCGTCCTCAGTGCGTCCCGCCGCCGGCGAACCAGGCGGTCAAGAGGCTGAACAGGGGTGAGGCCAAGATCGCGAGCAGCGGCAGGACGACCGCCCCCATGGCGAACCAGCGCAGGTAGGAAGAGACGCGCCCGCTCTGGGCTGCGCGCGTCATGTGGGAGAGTTCGACCCCGACCCGGCCCATGCCGTCGACGAGGCCCTGATCCAGGGTCTTGTCGTCGAACCAGCGCCAGAGCGAGTAGGAGAGCTGCTTGACCGCGGGCTGCGCGCCCTGCTTGTTCACGACCTCGTCGTACATCCAAGCCCGGAACAGGAACTCCCGCAGCCGGCGCATCCAGCCCACGGGGCGCTCCCAGGCGATCTCGCTCGGGGGCAGGTTCCAGAGCACGAAGAACCCGAGCACGCAGAAGCCGACGGCGACCAGGGTCCCGATCCCGAGGCCCAGGATCTCCAGCCAGTGCTTCGGCTCCTCGAGCATGCGGTCCACCGGGCTGCCGGCGACCACCGCGTGCAGCGAGTGGGGCAGGAGCTCGGCGTAGCCCTCGATCCCGGACCACATGAACAGCTTGGGCCAGCCCAGGAGCGAGGCCAGGATCGCGCCCAGCGCCAGGATCTGGAGCGGGACGGTCATGACCCAGGGCGACTCGTGCGGGTGCCCGCTGCCGCGGTAGCTGCCGTAGAAGGTCAGGCGCAGCAGGCGCATGGAGTAGAGCGCGGTCAGGGCCGCGGTGAACACGCCCATGCCGTAGAGCAGGGGCCACAGCCAGTGGGCGCCCTCCATGTTGGAGCGCGCGAGCACGTGGAACAGGATCAGGTCCTTGGAGAAGAACCCGCTGAGCAGGGGGAAGCCCGCCAGCGCGAACCCGCCGATCATCATGGTCTTGTGGGTCCAGGGCATGTACTCGCGCAGCCCGCCCATCTTGCTCATGCTCTGGCTGTGGCAGGCGTGGATCACCGAGCCGGCGCCGAGGAACAGGAGCGCCTTGAAGAAGGCGTGGGTCACCAGGTGGAACACCGCCGCGCCGTAAGCGGCCGCGCCCACGCCGAGGAACATGTAGCCCAGCTGGCTGACCGTGGAGTAGGCCAGCACGCGCTTGATGTCGTCCTGGGCGATCGCCGCGGCGCCCGCGCAGAACGCGGTCAGCCCGCCGATCACCGCCACGATCCCCAGCACCGGCACGCCGAAGACCTCGGCGTGCTCGAACAGGAAGCTCAGGCGGGTGATCATGTAGATCCCGGCCGTGACCATGGTCGCGGCGTGGATCAGGGCCGAGACCGGGGTCGGACCGGCCATGGCGTCCGGGAGCCAAATGTGCAGCGGGATCTGCGCGCTCTTGCCGGTGGCGCCGATGAACAGGAGCAGGCAGGCCACCCCGATCATGCTCGTGCCGCCGCCGTGGGCGCCGTGGGCCGCCGCGGCGCCGTGCTCGGCTCCGTGGCCGACCAGGGTGCGCAGGAACTCGACGTCGAGGCTGAACACGTCGCCCCCGACCCCGCTCAGCGCGGCCTGACGCCCGAGGACCACCAGGCACAGCATGCCGAGCACGAAGCCCAGGTCGCCGATGCGGTTGACCACGAAGGCCTTGGTCCCGCAGGCGGCGTTGCCCTTGTCGCCGTAGTCGAAGCCGATCAGGAGGTAGGAGCACATGCCCACGCCCTCCCAGCCCACGAACATGAGCAAGAGGTCCTTGCCGAGCACGAGCACGAGCATGGCCGCGACGAACAGGTTCAGGTAGGTGAAGAAGCGGGCGAAGGTCCCCGCCGGCCGGTCACCCATGTAGCCCGTCGAGTAGATATGGATCAGGGAGCCGATCCCGGTGATCACCAGCACCAGCAGGATCGAGATCCGGTCGAGGAGGAACGCGAAGTTCACCTCGAACCCGCCGACTCGGAACCAGTTGCCCAGCTCGAAGGTCAGCGCGGCGGGGTCGACGTCCCCCGCGCGGGCGATCACCGCGTCGGCGCCGTGCTCGGTCTCGAGCTCGCCCTCGGTGATCAGGCGGTTGGCCAGGGCGTAGGACACGAAGCCCTCGTAGGGCTCCTCCACGCGCAGGACCTGGCGCTCGGACGAGCCGTGGGCGCCGTGGACGGTGACCAGCTCGTAGCGCGCGCTGGCGCCGAACTGTTCGGCGACCTGGCGCTGCAGGTCGGCGTCGAGCTGCACGATCGTCATGCCGTCGCGCTGACGGAGGTCGCCGAACAGCGCGGCGCCCATGACGAACGCGATCAAGGGCGCGCTGACGCCGATGCAGGTCACGAAGGACTTGCCGAAGCGCCGGCCGAAGAACGCGTTGAGCATCGCCCCCAGGAAGGGCACGAGGATCAGGAGCGGGATCGTAGAGGTAGTCATGTGCGGTCTCGGATCCTCAATTCCTGAGCAGCGTGGCGCGGGGGGTGTCGATATCGACGCTGCGCACGTGCCGGAACAACGCGATCAAGATCGAGAGCCCGAGCGCCACCTCGCAGGCGGCGACGGCCATGGTCATGAGCACCAGCACCTGGCCGCCCTCGGCGGCGCCCTGGGGCAGGTGGGCCATTTCGCGGCTGAAGCCCACGAGGGACACGTTCACCGCGTTGAGCATGATCTCGACGGACATGAGCACGATCAGCAGGTTGCGGCGCGAGAGCACGCCGAACACGCCGATCGAGAACAAGCCCGCGGCGAGCATTTGCACCAGGTCCGGGGTCGTGAGGCCGTTCATGCGTGCTCCTCGGGGTGCTCGGCGGTGAGCTTGGTGCGCTCGAGGGAGGTGCGGTGCGGGGCGCGGGCGAGCACGATCACGCCCGCCACCGCCGCGAGCACGAGCACGGTCACCAGCTCGAAGGCCACCACGTAGTCGGTGTAGAGGAAGGTCGCGAAGTGCTTGGCCGAGCCGAAGTCCTCGCCGAGGCGCGGGGCCTCGTAGCTCGCGCCGCCGCGCCGGCTGATCCCGAACCACAGCACCGAGAGCGTGAGCAGGCTCATGCAGGCCGCGCCGAGCTTGGAGCCGTCGCTGGGCTCGGGGCCCATCTCCTCCTCGCGCAGGGTGAGCAGCATGATCACGAAGGTGAACAGGACCATGATCGCGCCGCCGTAGAGCAGCACCTGCATGGCCGCGAGGAACGGGGAGCGCAGACCCAGCATGAGCGCCCCGACCCCGGCGAGGGCCAGGAGCATGCACAGCGCGGCCCGCACCGGATTCCGGCGGGTGACGGTCAGGAGCGCAGCTCCCAGGATCACGACACCCGCGAGGATGATGAGGAGGGTTGACACGGCAGGGGTCCTGGTGGTGGGCGGAACCTCGGTCTGGACCGGGGGTTCCGCGAGTTGAAGGGGGCGTATTCTACGGCTGGCGAGGGCCTGGTTCTACTTGCGCGGGCGCTGGGGAACCTGGGCCTCGGGGTTGTTCTCGAGCAGGCGCTCCTTGTCGTAGACCCGCTCGGTGCGCGAGGTCGTCGGCGTGTAGAGCTTGGGGGTGAGGCGGATCGCGTCGCAGGGGCACGCCTCCTCGCAGTAGCCGCAGTAAATGCAGCGCAGCATGTCGATCTCGAACACCTTCGGCCGGCGCTCACGGTCGTCCCAGGGCGCGGGCTCGGGCTCGATGTGAATGCACAGCGCGGGGCAGGCGGCCATGCACAGCAGGCAGGCCACGCACTTCTCGCGGCCCTGCTCGTCCTTGACCAGGATGTGCTCGCCGCGGTGGCGGGGGTTGACCTCGCCGATCGCGCGGTCCTGAGAGGCGTAGTCGTAGGGCGCCTGCTCGGGGTACTGCACGGTGAAGTTCGGCTTGAAGAAGCGCTGGAGCGTGATCCCGATCCCCTTGACGATCGAGGGGATGTAGGACTTCTCGCTCGCCGTCATGGGCGGGTGGTCGCCCTCGAAGGCCGGCGCGTCGTCGTGGTCAGAGGTGTGCGCGCTCATTGGCCCACTCCGATCGGGTTGAGGAAGTAGCCCGCGACCGCCGTGAGCACGAGGTTGCCCAGCGCCAGGGGCACGAGCACCTTCCAGCCCAGGTTCATGAGCTGGTCGTAGCGGAAGCGGGGCAGGGTCCAGCGGATCCAGATCTGGAACACGAGCAGGAACATGACCTTGGCCATGAACCAGACGTGGCTGAGGAGCGCGTTGATCCCGTCGGTGGCGTAGGGGTCCACGCCGGGCCCGCTCCAGCCGCCGAGGAAGATCGTGGTGAACAGCCCGCACATGAGGATCATGGCCGCGTATTCGCCGAGGAAGAACAGGGCGAACTTGAGGCCGGAGTACTCGGTGTGGAAGCCGCCGACGAGCTCTGGCTCGCACTCCGGCATGTCGAAGGGCAGGCGGTTGTTCTCGGCGAACATGGCGATCAGGAAGATCAGCGCGGCCAGGGGCTGGCTGAACACGAGCCAGTTGGGCACGCTGAACAGCCCCAGGTCGGCGAACTGCTGGGTCGCCTGGTGCATGACGAACTGCTGCAGGTCGACGCTGCCCACGGTCGCGATCGCGGCCAGCACCGCGAGGCCCATGGAGACCTCGTAGCTGATCATTTGCGCCGAGGCGCGCACCGCGGCCATCAGCGGATACTTCGAGCCCGAGCCCCAGCCGCCCGCGGCGATCCCGTAGACGCCCAGCGAGCTGATCGCGAACAGGAGCAGCACCGAGATGTCCACGGTGCACACCCGCAGGTCGACGAGGATCCCGCTGCCGAAGGCGTCCCAATGCGGGGTGCCGAAGGGAATGAACGCGAGCGCGGTGGCCACGGGGAAGAACGCGAGGAACGGCCCCAGATACCACAGGAGCTTGTCCGCGTCCTTGGGGATGATCTCCTCCTTGAACGCGAGCTTCACCGCGTCGGCCAGCGGCTGCAGCGAGCCTGGGATCAGGCGCAGCCCGCCCACGCCGGGCACGGCGTAGGGGATCACCAGGTTCACCCGGTTCGGGCCCAGCCGGCCCTGCATGTAGGCCGAGAGCTTGCGCTCCAGGTAGATCAGGAGCGGCACGATCTGGAGCACCACGCCGATCACCAAGAGGCCCTTGACCAGCCCGATCACGGGGTCGGTGAGCAGGAACTTGAGCACGCTATCCACTTAGACGTCCCCCCGAGTCGTCCCGTAGCCCGCCGCGAACTTGCGGTGGACGGGGATCCGGACTTGCTCGTCGTTGGCGCGGTTGTGCCCGCGGGACTTGGGGCCCGCGGGGTAGTAGGTCTGGGCCTCCGCGGGCGGGACGGTGTCCTCGGCCCCGGGGAGCGGCACGCCGGCGTCGCCGGCGGTCTGGTAGGTCGCGTCGCCGAAGGTCGCCGGGTGCACCCCGGTCAGCTTGCGGAACACACCCGCCGCCGAGAGCACGCGCGGCTGGAGCCCGCGGCTCTGAGCCAGCTCCTGGAGCAGCTCCAGGTCGGGGCGCCGCGCGCCGGACTCGGTCGCCGCCGCGCGCAGGCGCTGCAGGCGCCCGCGGCCGGTGACGTAGGTCCCGTCCTTCTCCAGCCAGTGCAGGCCGGGGAGGACCACGTCGGCCCCAGCCGCGAACGGGCTGGGGGCCAGGCTGATCACGATCCGGTGCTTGGCCTTGGCCGCGGCCTCGACCAGCTCCGGCGCCCAGGCGCTGCCGCCCGGGGTCGGGTCGTGGATCAGGAGCAGGTCCACCGTGCCCGCGGTCAGCTCGCTCTGGACCCCGTCGGGGTTCAGGTCCGAGGTCCCGTGGACCCGGCGCACGCCCTCGCGGTTGGGGTTCTTGTCGGCCTCGATCACGAACCCGTCCTGGCTCTCCCAGGTGAAGCCCTCGGGGCGGTAGGCCACGCCCACGGGGCCGTTGCCCGCGAGCTGCTGGAGCACGAACAGCTCCTCGTTGGTGGCGAAGCCCGTGGTCAGGACCGCGCAGCTCGCGCCGCCGCCCAGCGAGGCCACGATCGACTTGGCGCGCTCGACCGCCGCGGTGGCGTGAGCCTCCTGGCCGTCCACGGCGCAGGCCGCGCGGGGGTCCTGGGCCTCGTGGTGCATCAGCCGGCCGGCGTCGCACATCCACCACTTGTTGACGGCCTGGTTCTCGCGGGGGGTGATCCGCTTGACCTCGTCCTGGTAGGTGTCGACCTCGATGTTGCAGCCGGTCGAGCAGCCGCCGCACACGCTCTTGGTCCCGCGCAGGAGCCAGGGGCGCGTGGTGTGGATCGAGTCGCGGTCGAGCAGCGCGCCGACCGGGCAGAGGTCCACGGTGCAGGCGCTGATCGGGTTGTCGAGCTCGACGCCGGGGAAGGTGTCGATCCAGCTCATCTCGCCGCGGTTGACCACCGACAGCTCGCCGGTGCCCGCGACCTCGTCGCAGAAGCGCACGCAGCGGGTGCACACGATGCAGCGGTTGCCCGAGAAGCGGACCAGGGGGCCCAGGTCCTTGCGCGGGCGCTGGGTCTTCTCCTCGACGAAGGGGCTCGACTCGCGCCCGTAGTCGAAGGAGTACTGCTGCAGGTCGCACTCGCCGGCCTGGTCGCACACCGGGCAGTCGAGCGGGTGGTTGATCAGGAGGAACTCCATGACCCCCTCCTGCAGCTCCTTGACCCGGTCGGTCTTGGTCTCGACCTCCATGCCCTCGACCACCGCGGTGTTGCAGGCGATCACGGGCTTGTTGGGCGGGCCGGCCTTGGTCGCGTAGACCAGGCACATGCGGCAGTTACCGGCGACCTTGAGGCCCGGGTGCCAGCAGTAGTGGGGGATCATCTTCCCCGCCTTGATCGCGGCCTGGAGCACGTTGTCTCCGGGCTCGGCCTCGACGGGGTCGCCGTCGATCACGATCGAGACGGTGGTCTTCTCTTCGACCGGGGCGTCGCTCACGGCTTACCTACTTCCCGCCCAGCATGGGGGCGCACACCCCGGGGGAGGAGCGCTGCTCCTTGATCAGGGCTTCGAACTCGTGGCGGAACTTGGCGATGTAACTCTGGGCGGGCCAGCTGAAGGCCTCGGCGAACACACAGATCGTGCGCCCGCAGGCCTGGTCCGCGATCCGCAGCACGGTGTCCAGGTCCTCGGACGTCCCCAGCCCGTGGGCGATCCGCCACACCACGCGGGTCATCCAGCCCGAGCCCTCGCGGCAGGGCGTGCACTGCCCGCAGGACTCGTGGTCGTAGAAGCGCAGCACGTTCAGCAGGGCGTTGACCATGCAGGTGCTGTCGTCCATGACGATGATCCCCGCGCTGCCGATGCTCGAGCCGGCGTCCTGCACGGCGTCGAAGCACAGCGGCACGTCCAGCTCGTCGGCGGTCAGGATCTTCATGGAGGAGCCGCCGGGGACGACGGCCTTGACCTTGCGCCCGTCGCGGATCCCGCCGCAGAAGCGCTCGTCCATGATCAGCTGGCGGATCGTGATCCCGAAGGGCACGTCGTAGAGCCCGGGGCGCACGACGTGGCCGCTCACGCACCAGATCTTGGGGCCGGAGCTGCCCAGGCGCCCGCGGGGCGGGGCCTCCTCGGCGGAGAGCGCGGGGGTCCCCAGCGAGTTGAACCAGTCCAGGCCGCGGTCGAACATCAGCGGCAGCGCGCAGATCGTCTCCACGTTGTTGACGATCGTGGGCTGACGCCAGGCGCCCTCCACCGCGGGGTAGGGCGGCTTGAGCCGGGGGTAGCCGCGCCCGCCCTCCAGCGAGCTCAGGAGCGCGGTCTCCTCGCCGCAGATGTAGGCGCCCGCGCCGCGGTGCACCGAGCAGTCCAGGCGCTTGCCGAAGCCCATGGCGTTGGGGCCGAACACCCCGTTCTGGTAGGCCTCGGCCAGGGCGCGCTCGAGCACCTCGGCGCCGTAGACCATCTCGCCGCGAATGTAGATGTAGGCGTCGTTGGCCCCGATCGCGTGGGCCGCGATCACGATCCCCTCGAACAGCAGGTGCGGGTCGCCCTCCATGAGCTTCCCGTCCTTGAAGGTCCCGGGCTCGCTCTCGTCGGCGTTGACGACCAGGTAGCGGGGGCCGGGCTTCTTGTCGACGGAGGGCACGAAGCCCCACTTCATGCCGCAGGAGAAGCCCGCGCCGCCGCGCCCGCGCAGGCGGCTGTCCTTGACGAACTGGATCACGTCGGCGGGCGACATGGCCAGGGCCTTCTTCACGCCCTTGTAGCCGCCGTCCTTGACGTAGTCGTCGTAGCCCGTGGGCTCGCCCTTGAGGCAGCGGCGCAGGAGCGTGGGCTCGTGGGTCAGGGCCTCGTGCTCGAAGTCGCGCTCGCCCTCGGGGAGGGTCCGGGTCGCGTTCTTGTCCGCCGGCGCGTGCCAGGCCATGGGGGTCTTGCGCCCGCCCTTGAGGTCGAAGGCCTCGGGGTCGTCGCGCAGGGTGTCCACGATCTGGTCGAACAGCTCGGGGGTCAAGAGCTCGTGGTTGTAGCCGTTGAGCTGGATCAGGGGCGCCTTGTCGCAGGCGGCCATGCACTCGGCGCTCTTGTAGCTGAACAGCCCGTCGGGGGTCGTCTCCCCCGGCTTCACGCCGAGCTTCTGCTCGATGTGCTTGGCCAGCTCGTCGGCCCCGCGCAGCGCGCAGGGCAGCGTGCGGCAGAGCTCGATGATGTAGGTCCCGTCGGTCTCGCGGCGGAAGTGGGTGTAGAAGGTCACCGTGCCCAGCACGTAGGAGGGCGCGAGCCCGAGGTGCTTGGCGACGAGGTGCATGCCCCCCAGGTCGACCACGCCGAACTCCCGCTCCGCCAGGCGCAGAGCGGGCAGCAGCGCGGCACGGCGCTCGGGGTAGCGCTTGCAGATCCGCTCCAGCTCCTCGACGACCTCGTCTGTGAACTGACGCTCGATCACCTCGGCGTCGGCGGTAGGCAGTGCGGTAGCCATTAGCGGTCCAACTCCCCTGCAATCACGTTCAAAGAGCTCATGGTCGCGACCACGTCCGAGACCAGCCGGCCCTTGATCATGGGCAGGATCGACTGGAAGGCGAACAGGCTCGGCGGGCGCACGCGCACCCGGTAGGGCACCGCGGTCCCGTCGCTGATCAGGTACCAGCCCAGCTCGCCGTTGGGCGACTCGGTGGCGTGGTAGATCTCGCCGGACTCCGGCGTCTTGATCCCGTGCCCGGGCATGGTCAGCATGAAGTGCTGGATCAAGGACTCCATCTTGGTGTAGACGTCGTCCTTGCTGGGCAGGGTCGCCTTGGCGCCCAGCGCGTTGATCGGGCCCGAGGGCATGCTGTCGAGCACCTGGCGGCAGATCTTGGCGGACTCGCGGATCTCGGCCAGGCGCTGCTGGTAGCGCGAGTAGACGCAGCCGTCGGTGAACACCGGGACGTCGAAGTCGTACTGCTCGTAGCCCAGGTAGGGCCGGTCGCGGCGCAGGTCGCGGTCGACGCCGGAGGCCCGGGCCAGCGGGCCCGACATGCCGTAGGCGATCGCCTCGTCGCGGGTCAGGACGCCCACGCCCACGGTGCGGTCCATGAAGATCCGGTTGCGGGCGAGCATGCCCTCCATGTCGCGCACGGTGTCGTCCAGGCGGTCGAGGAAGGTCCGCACGCGGTACTCGACCCCGTCGGGGAGGTCGAAGGCCAGGCCGCCGACGCGGGTGTAGCTCGTGGTCAGGCGGCCGCCCGAGGTGAGCTCGAACACGTCGTAGATCTTCTCGCGCTCGATGAACGACCACAGCATGGGGGTGAAGGCGCCCATGTCCATGCCCTGGAGCCCGATCCCCAGGATGTGGTCGCTGATCCGGCTCAGCTCGCACATGAGCACGCGGATCGCCGCGGCGCGGGGCGGGCACTCGATCCCGAGCATCTCCTCCACCGCGCAGGCGAACCCGGTGTTGTTCGCCATGGCGCTGAAGTAGTTCATGCGGTCGGTGACCACGATGTACTGGTTGTAGGTGCGGTACTCGCCCAGCTTCTCGAAGCCGGTGTGCAGGAAGCCCATGTCGGGCTCGGCGCCCGAGACCTTCTCGCCGTTGAGCCGCAGGATCAGGCGCAGCGTGCCGTGCATGGCCGGGTGCTGCGGGCCGAAGTTGATCACCATGTCCTTCTCGCCGAGCCCGGGCTCGACGGAGATCGCGGCGTCGCCGAAGGGCTTGCTCGGGATCGGGTCCGAGGACAGCGAGGTGGCTTGCGGGGTGGGGCTACTCATAGGAAGCCTTTCGCGTACGGGGGACCACCGGGAAGTTGTCGCGCTCGCCGCGCCCGCGCAGGGGGTAGTCCTTGCGCAGCGGGTAGCCGACGTAGCTCTCGGGCATCAGCAGTCGCTTGAGGTTGTAGTGCCCCTCGAACTCGATCCCGAACATGTCGTAGACCTCGCGCTCGGGGAAGTCCGCGCCCACCCAAAGGTCGGTGGCGGTGGGGAGCACGGGCTCGTCCTCGTTGAGGTAGGCCTTGATCCGCAGCATGGCCTCCTGCCCGAGGTTGGTCAGGGTCCACACCACCACGAAGCGCTCGGGGTGCTCGCCCTCGAGCTTGAGGGTGTCGTAGGCCGTGCAGTCGGTGAGCTGATCGAAGCCCAGGGCGTTCTTGCAGTGGGCCAGGGTCTCGTGGGCGCGGGCCGCGGGCACGTAGATCGTCTGCTGGTCGCGGAAGGCCGCGCGCTTGACCAGGTCCTTGCCCAGCCAGGCGCACACCGCGTCGGCCAGGCGCCGCTCGCGCTCGACGCGCCGGGCCTTGGACTCGGCGGCGCGCTCGCGGCGCTCCTGGAAGATCTTGCCCATGTCGGCGAGGGGGAGCTGGGTCACGAGGTCGCCTCCTGCGTGCGGCGGCGGTCCATGGCCTCGAGCCGCGCGAGGTGGTCGACCCCGGTGCGCTCGTCGATCAGGCGCTGGATCTCGGTCTTGCCGACCTTGTCCTGGATCAGGCGCACCGCGTCGATCAGGTTCTCGGGGCGCGGGGGGCAGCCCGGAATGTAGACGTCGATCGGAATGAACTGATCGACGCCCTGGATCATGGTGTAGGTGTCGAACACCCCGCCGCAGGACGCGCAGGCGCCCATGCTGATCGCCCACTTGGGCTCGGGCATTTGCTGCCAGATCCGCTGGAGCACGGGCATCATCTTGAGCGTCACGCGCCCGCCGACGATCAGCAGGTCACTCTGCCGCGGCGAGAAGCGCACGACCTCGGCGCCGAAGCGCGCCATGTCGTAGCGGGAGCTCATGGTCGCCATGAGCTCGATCGCGCAGCAGGCGGTGCCGAAGGGCATCGGCCACAGGCTGTTCTTGCGGCCCCAGGCCAGGAGGTCCTTGATCCGGGTCGAAATGAAGTCGTTGCCGAGCCAGTCCTCTAGTCCCATTCGAGACCCCTTCGCTTCCAGACGTAATAGAGCCCGACGCCGAGCACCCCCACGAACAGGAGCACCTCGACCAGGAGCACGAGCTTGACCGCGGCGTCGACCCCGGGCTGCCGAAACGACGTCGCCCAGGGGAACAAGAACACGGTCTCGAGGTCGAACAGAATGAACAGGATCGCGACCAGGTAGAAGTGGATCGAGTAGCGCTCGCGGGCGCCGTCCTGCAGCGGCTCCATGCCGCACTCGTAGGGCAGCGACTTGGTCTCGTCCGGGCGCCGCGGGCCGAGGAACTTCGAGAGCAAGAGCACCACCGCGCCGATGGTGATCCCGATCCCGGCCATGAAGACGAGGGGGAGGTATGCGGTAAATGTGCCCAGGTGCAGCGCACAGATACCGCCCGAGAGGGCAGTAGACATGGGGACCCCTTGACGTGTCGGCGCGGATTATACGGTGCTCCAGGGGTGGAGCAAGCGGCGTGGCGCCCAGGTAAGTTCTTGAACGCCCGCGCCTTTGGCCCCTGCGGCGACCTGCCACAGGGCACGTGACCGCCTACGACCCATCCGACGCGTGAGGGGCCTGGAGCCTCTCGCGCGCGGCCGTCGGGCGTCGCTTCACCGAATGGGGGCAGACTGCGAAGCGGGCCTTTGGGTGCGCGCGAGAGGCGCCAGGCCCCTCACGACCCGAGCCTACCTCGCGGGGACGTCACCGCCAGGGCTCGTCGTCGAGCCCGGCGCTGCCGGGGTTGCTACGCTGTCGACGTGCTGGAGACCTTGGCCCGCAACGTGTTCACCCTCCCCCGCCCGCTGCATGGCCCGGCTGGCGGGGCGGCCCTGCGCGGCGGACGGCTTCGCCCTCGACCCCCAAATGCAGCTCCTGCTGCGCCTGGAGCAGCTCGCCCAGGCCCCGCCCGAGCTACGCGGTGTCGTTGGACGAGGCGCGCCGCGGCTTCGACGCCGGCGCGCTCCTGTTCGCCGGGGTCCCCCGGGAGGTGGGCGGGGTCACCCACGCCAGCGCCCCGGGGGAGGTCCCGGTCCCCTTGCGGCTCTACTGGCCCCCCACCGGCCCCAAGCGCGGCGCGCTACCCGCCGTGCTCTACCTCCACGGCGGCGGGTTCACCGTGGGCAGCCTGACCAGCCACGACCCGGTGTGCCGCCGACTCTGCGCCGAGCTCTCGTGCCTGGTGGTGTCCGTCGACTACCGCCTCGCCCCCGAGCACCGCTTCCCGGCGGCGCTGGAGGACTCGCTCGCGGGCTGGGCCTGGCTCGTGGCCCAGGCCCGCGCGCTGGGGGTCGACCGCCGGCGGATCGCGGTCGCCGGCGACAGCGCCGGGGGCAACCTCGCGATCGGCGTGGCCCGCTACGCCGACCCCCCGCCCTGCGCGCTCATGGCGCTCTACGCCGGCACGGACAGCGTGGAGACCCACCCCTCGGTCGTGACCTTCGCCGACGGGTTCATGGTCACCCGGGCCTCCCTCGAGTGGTACCTCGCGCAGTACATGGCGCCGGACACCGAGAAGCACGACCCGCGGCTCTCCCCGCTGCGGGCCACCGACCTGCACAAGCTCCCGCCGACGTACGTGGCCACCGCGGGCTTCGACCCGCTGCGGGACGAGGCGCGCAAGTTCGCGCTCGCGGCCCGCGCCCAGGGCGCCGAGGTCGTCGACCGCTGCTTCGGGAGCCTGATCCACGGGTTCATGAACCTGACCCTGCTCCGCGCCGCCTGCGCCGCCTTCGACGAGTGCACGGCCTGGTTGCACGAGCAGCTCTACCCCGCGCGACTCGCCGTCGCGCGCTGACGCGAGGAGCGCCCATGCGCCGCACGATCCCCTGGCTCCTGTTGCTCCTGCTCGCGTTCCCCGCGCGGGCCGACGACGCCGAGCTGGACAAGCTCCGGGCCGAGGCCAGCCAGCTCAAGAACCAGGTGCGCTCGCTGCAGAAGCAGCTCGCCGACCTCCAGCGCTCGCTGGGGCGCACCGCCCAGCGCGACGACGCGCGCAAGGAGCGGCTCGAGGAGCGCGAGGCCCGGCTCGAGGAGCTCGAGGCCCTGGTCAAGGAGCGGATCCCCAACACCGACCGCTACCCCGCGCTGGGCCAGAAGGTCGAGGGCGCCGAGTATCAGGGCGACCTGCGCGCCCTGGCCGAGGCCCTCGCCGGCGCGACCGGGGTCGGGGTCACGGTTCACCGCTCGGTGCCCAAGGACGCGCGCCTGGACCTCGCGACCTGCGACCTGTGCCTGGTCCAGCTCCTCGACCTGTGGGTCAAGAACGCGCGCGGGGACGACGGCGAGCGCCTGTCCCTGGCCTGGACCTGGCGCGCCTCGCGCGGGGTCGAGATCCGCGCCGTCAGCGGGGAGTAGCTGAGGCTCCGCGAGGGGTGACCGCGCCGAATAAGAAGAAAGACATTCACCGCAGAGTCGCAGAGGACGCGGAGGGAGCGCTGAGGGCGGTGCCCAGGTGCGCAACCGGGTCGCCCGCGGGAGCCCGACCGATCCGCTTCGCTGGGCGCGATCGTGCAAACGAAGAAGGAGTTGGTGGGTAGCTCCGCCCCTTCGAAGCCGTGTCTGCCACGCCCCGCACACTCGCGACGCTGTCGGTTAGCGGAGCGCCCCTCTTAACTTTCGTCCGGACGGTCGCCCCTCAGCGAAGCGGATCGGTCGGGCTCCCGCGGGCGACCCGCTCACGCACGTGGGCGCCGCCCTCTGCGCGTCCTCCGCGTCCTCTGCGACTCTGCGGTGAATGCCTTCCTCATTCCGCCGGACGATCGCGCTTCAGCGGAGCACCCCGGTGAGGGTCACGGTGTAGGGCGCGGTCGTGCGCGGGCCGACCTGGGCCACGAGCTCGCCGTCGACCGCGCGCAGCACGGCGCTGGGGTCGGCGAACTCGAAGGGCCCCTCCGCGCCGCCGCGGTTGGCGGCGACGAAGGGGGCGCCGTCGAGGGCGTGGGCGGCGGCGGCCCAGGAGTCGGGCACGCCCGCGCCGTCGCCGACCCAGGCGGTGGAGAAGGCCAGCGCGAACGGGCGGCGCGCGGCGACGGCGGCCACGGTCTCGGGGTAGACCACGTCGTGGCAGATCAAGAGGCCCAGCGGGCCGAGGGAGGTCTCGACCACGGCGCCCGGGGTCGGCCCGGGCAGCGCCCACCACGCGTCGGGCCCCCACAGGTGGTGCTTGCGGTAGACGCCGACCAAGGACCCGTCGGCGTCGAGCACGACCTGGGCGTTGAACAGCCCTCCGGCCTCGCGCAGCGCGAGGCCGGCCACGAGCACGCCGCGATCGCGGGCGACCTCGCCCAGGGCGCGCACCGTGGGGCCGTCGGGGGCCTCGAGCAACCCCGCGAAGCTCGTCGGGTCGGGGACGAAGGGGCCCCAGGGCAGCTCGGGGAGCACCACGAGGTCGGCGTGCGCGAAGGCGCGGCGGGCGTGGTCCAGGAGCCCGCGGCGGGAGGCGGCGGGGTCCGCGGGGTCGAAGGTCCAGTGCAGCGCGGCGACCCGCGGCGCGGTCACCGGGGCGCGAGCCCGTGGAGGTAGGTGACCAGCGCCTCGAGCTCGGCGTCCGAGAGGTCGGCCGAGTCGGGCATTTCGTTGTCCTCGAAGTAGTAGAGCTCGCCCGCGGGGTCGCGCAGGAAGCCCGTGAGCCAGGCGGCGCTGCCGTAGCCGTGGAGGTTCGGGCCGAGGATCGCCTCCCCCGGCTCGATCCCGTGGCAGGCGTTGCACTCGAGCTCGTAGAACGCGTCCTCGCCCTGCTGCACCAGGGCGGCGTCGGTCGTCCCCAGCCCCGACTGCGCGCGGAGGAACTCGGTCAGCGCCGGGAGCTGGTCGTGGTGCTCGGGGGGCAGCGGGTCCATGCCGCGCAGCTTGGTGTGCCCGAAGTAGCGCGGGTCGTTGGGGTCCTTGATCACGCCCTGGAGCCAGGCGCGGCCGAGGTAGCCGGTGAGGTCGGGGCCGTCCTCGCCGCCGCGGCCGTTGACCCGGTGGCAGCGCTGGCAGTGGGCCTCGAACAGGCGCGCGCCCCAGCGCGGGGGGTAGCGGCTGAGCAGCAGGTGCGCGCCGGCGGCGGGGATCCCGTCCTCCGCCAGGCGCAGCGCGAGCTCGGCGTCCTCGTCGGCGGCGGCGCGGGCGTCCTGGTAGTCGCCGTCGGCGAGGTCGGCGCTGAACGCGAGCGCGCCCAGGACCCCGTAGCCGAGGACCGGGAGCAGGATCAGGGCCTGGGCCAGGCGCCGCCGCGGGCGCGGCTCGGGGTCGAGCCAGGGCAGGGCCAGCCAGGCCGCGCCCACGAGGCCGGGGAGCACCACGCTCCCCCAGGGCTCGGGCACGGTCTTGAGCAGCTGGCGCAGCGGGGCGAAGTACCACTCCGGGCGCGGGACGTAGGTCCCCCCGGGGTCGGCGGGGGCCTCGAGCCCCACCCGGCGCAGGAGCGCGAGGGCGAACAGCGCCGCGACGCCCAGGGCCACCGCGAGCAGGGTCCGCGCGCCCTGGGTCGGCCAGTAGCGCGGGGCGTCGGGGGCGGGGACGCGGGCGCGGGCGCGCCAGCCGAGGAGCAGGACCAGGCCCAGGCAGCCCGGGAGCACGAGGGTGTGCAGCGCGAAGAAGCGCGAGAGGGTCAGGGTCGAGAGCTCGGGGCCGCCGCGCAGGAGCGTGGCCGCGGTCTCGCCCACGACCGGGGTGCTGGCCGCGATCCCGGTGGCGACGTGGGTCGCCCAGTAGCCGCGCTGGTCCCAGGGCAGCAGGTAGCCGGTCAGCCCGAAGCCCACGATCACCGGGACCAGGGCCAGGCTCAGGATCCACACCAGCTCGCGGGGCGCGCGGTAGGCGGCGGCCAGGCCCAGGCGCACCAGGTGCACGCCCAGGCACACGATCACCGCGCTCGCGCCGTAGGCGTGGAGCCCGCGCAGGAGCCAGCCGCCGAGCACGCGGTGCTCGACGAACCACACGCTGCCCCAGGCGCTGGTCGTGCTCGGGGCGTAGAAGTGGGCCAGGCACACCCCGGTGGTCACCTGCAGCAGGAGCGCCGCGACGAGCACGCCGCCGGTGACCCGGGTCCAGGCGGGGCCGCCGGGGAGGGCCGGGTTCAGCGCGTCGAGGAGCGCGCCCAGGCCGAGGCGCGCGTCGAGCCAGGCGCGGAGGCGGGCGCTCACAGGGGGCGTCGCTCGTCCGTGCCGACCTCGAAGCGCACGAAGCGCACGTGGACCTCGCCGTCCTCGACCTTGGCCTCGAGGGGGTCGAGGCCCCGGGGGCTGGGGCCGGTGCGCACACTCCCGTCGGGGGCGAAGTCGCTGTCGTGGCAGGGGCAGAACAGCGAGTCCGCGGCGCGGCAGAACACGTCGCAGCCGTTGTGAGGGCAGGTCGCCGAGAGCACGTGCACGGCCTCGCCCTCGCGGCGCACGATCACGTTGCCGAGGGTCTCGGCCTCGCTCCGGGCCCAGGCGTCCTGGCGCACGCCGACCACGGGGACCTTGACCGGGACGCCTTCGGGGAAGCGCTCCAGGCTGCCCAGGGCCTTCCAGCTCGCCCCGCCGCCCTCGAGGGTCAGGGGGGTGCCCCACACCGCGGTGGCGCCGACCCCCAGCACCGCGGCGGCGGCGCCGGCGCAGGCCGTGGCCGCGGCCAGGGCGAGCGTCGCGCCGGTGGGGGTCCAGGGGCAGGGTCAGGGGGCGGGGTCGGTTGCGGGGCCACCTACCCTGGGCTCGTGCCTGCGCTCGCAAAGCGCGGCCTGGGGCCTTACGGTAGGAGGCGCGTGCGCGTCAGGGCGTAATACAGGTGAGCCGACATGGCGAGGAAGAGCGGAAGTCGCGGTCGGTCAGCAAGACTCCGGCGGAATGAAGAGCGAGGTTGCGGGCCGCTCCACCGGGCAGGCCAAGTCGATCAGCGGCAGAGCAGAAGTCGGCCTCCGGGAAGCGGAAGTCCGCGACGGGCAAGGTCAAGGCGGCCAAGCCCGCCCGGCGCGGCGAGGCCCCTCGCCCTTTCCGGTCATGTGCAGCAGTGCTTCTCAGGTACGAGTTCGACCCCGGGCTCGCCGCTGAGTCGATCGAGTGCGAGCTGCGGCCACGTCGCCTCGCGCCCCGAGGACGGCGCCCTGAGCCACGCCTCGGACAAGACCCGCGCGGAGAAGTCGGGCTTCCTGCTCAACTTCCTCCTGCTGATCGTGGGCCTGGTCGCGTTCTTCGCGTGGACCGTGCTCATGTTCGACCCGGCGAACTACAAGGACGACGCCATGTTCTGGGGCCCCCTCGGGGTCTCGCTCCTGTGCGCGCTCCTGCCCTTGATCTTCTCCGTGAAGTATGAGGGCAACCCGCTGGAGACCTACTTCTGGGCGAATGAAACCGCCGTCCGCCCGAGCTGCGTCGCGCTGGGCCTGGTCGCCTCCTCCTGGTGCGGCGGCCCCGACCTCGCGCCCCCGAGCGGGCCGACCCCGGCCACGGCGGCGGCCCACGTGTTCGTGACCCGTCCGCTGCGGGCCGAGGGCTCCGAGGACCCCTTCGTCGAGGGCGCGAGCGGCGCCCTGCTCGAGGCGTTGATCCTCCAGGGCTACGACGTCTCCGGCACGACCTACGACCCGGCCACCACCGAGTCGTTGCAGGAGCGGCTGCTGGTGCTCAACCACCACCGCCCGGGCACCGGGGCGATCCACTTGACCTTCGTCGAGACCCCGCACCTGGTCGGCCTCGGCACCAGCTACCTCTCGATTCACTGCGCGATCTACTCGCCCCACGGCGAGCTGCTCTACGACAGCCCGCTGACCACGCCCAGCTTCAACCCGCTGGCGACGCTCCTGCTCCCGACCCGCGACCCCCACACCAAGGGCCGTCGCTGGCTGCGCGAGAGCTGGCTCACGATCGAGCCGTTCTTTCCCCCGCGCTGAGCGTGGCTTAGGACGCGCCGCGGGAACTTTCTCGAATTCGCCGTGACGTCTCGCGCCCTCGGGCGACTTGAAGACGAACGCACGCGGGGCTGTGCATGGTCTGGCCCTGCTCGAGAGGGAGCGTCGTCATGATCGATCTGCGGTTGTCTGGGATCTTGTTCGGGGTGGTGGGGGTGATCGGCGTCGCGAGCGCCGAGGACGCGCCGAAGCAAGAGCCCGAGCGTACGCTGTTCGAGCGCTACGACTTCGACCACGACGGCCAGCTCAACGAGCACGAGCTCGAGGAGCTGCTCCAGGACCACCTCGATCGCTTCGACGCCAACGGCAACGGCAAGCTCAGCCGCGGCGAGCTGCGCCACCTGCGCGACCACCTGCGCGAGGAGAAGCGCCGCGTCGAGCGCCGCGAGCGCGAGGAGCTGATCGCGCGCTACGACACCGACGGCGACGGCAAGCTCGACCGCGACGAGGCGCGCCGGGCCAACGCCGAGGAGGCGCGCAAGCGCCGCGAGCGCGAGGAGGAGCACGAGGCCCGCGAGAAGCGCGAGAAGCGCGAGGGCGACGCCAAGAAGCGCGAGGGCGACGCCAAGAAGCGCGAGGGCGACGCCAAGAAGCGCGAGGGCGAGGCCAAGAAGCGCGACGGCGACGAGCGCAAGCGCGACGGCGAGGCCAAGAAGCGCGACGGCGACGAGGCCAAGAAGCGCGACGGCGACGACGACGAGCGCAAGCGCGACGGCGAGGCCAAGAAGCGCGACGGCGACGAGGCCAAGAAGCGCGACGGCGACGACGACGAGCGCAAGCGGGACGGCGACGCGAAGGAGCGCGAGGGCGACGACGACGAGCCGAAGCGGGACGACGACGACGACGAACCCAAGCGCACGCTCTAGGCGTCTCGGCCCCAGCGTCCGATCGACCGCGCGACGCGCCCCCTCGGGGTCGCGTCGCGTTTGCGTGTGGGCCACGGCTGGCGCTGCGGGGACTGCGCTGGCCCACGGGCTGGGTCCAGGGTGCGGGGCTGCGGCTCACATGGGTCTCGCGCGCGAGGCATGTGACACAAGGGGTTAGGGGCAGCGGTTGCAGAGCGCAGGGGACGGGCTCAGTTGGGCGTCACGCCCAGACCTGGGAAGCTGGGTTCCCAGGAGCCCAACCCTCGGTCCTCCCTCGGGTTCGGATGCAGATGACGCTGCAGTCCTCTTTCACGCAAAGCAAGGGCTTACGCGGGCATGAGGCTTGCTCTCAGCAGGGCATGAATCAGCCCCCTTCGTGGCGAACCACCTCCGGCACCCTGGCCCCGATCGCTCCCCGTCCTGCGGTTCCGCCCCCGTCGGAGGGGGCGGTGTGGCGCTGGGTCACCTGGCTCTCGCCCAGCCTCCGCGACGTCACCGAGCGCAAGCACCTGACCAACGACCTCCTGTGGCTGGGGCTCATGCTCGGCCTCGGCGCGCTGTGGTGCCTCTCGACCAACCTCCACGCAGGCGGGGGCCTGAACGCCCTGATCGTGTGCCTCGCCGCCATGAGCGCGCTCTGCCTCGGCGGCGGCTGGGCCCTCGACCGCCGCGCGAGCTGAGGTTCGCTTACCCGTATCCAGGGAAACTCGGTCTGGTATAGTCCTGCCCAGCGTCCACGACGCGGGCACCCGTAGCTCAATTGGATAGAGCGCTGCCCTCCGGAGGCAGAGGTTGGAGGTTCGAATCCTCTCGGGTGTATGAAGCAGGGCCGGGGCTAGCTCCCGGCCCTTTGCGTGTACGGAGGGGCCTCCGTCCCTGCCCCGTCACTCGATTCACTGGGGGAGCTGGCTCGTCTCAGGCCTCGGTTCGTGCTCGGCAGCACTTCCGCGTACGGCGCCGAGGGCCAGGAGCAAGACGCACCCGAGGGTGCTGAGGCCTCCGGTGACCTTCAGAGGGACCGAGGTAGGCGCCGCCGGGAAGAAGCTCGTTGCCCACGGGCGGGCGAGCACGTAGTAGACCGTCGCTCCAAGGACCAACCCTGGCGGGAGACCAGCGAGCAGCGCCCACCGCAGGCGGGACCCGGGCCACCCACGGCGCGAGACCAGCGAGGCAGCGCCGACCCAGACGACGGTGAGGGCCAGCGCCAAGGAGAGCTCGAGCGCGTAGACCCGGGCCACGAACCACCCCGGGAAGCCCCCGTCCTCCACGAGCTCCTCTCCCAGCCTCTTGGCCGAGGTGCTGGCAAGGGAGTTCCCTTCGCGGAGGCTCGGGATCAGGATCCGCGCGTAGTCCAGGTGCTTGAGAATGAACCCGGGCTCGCGGGCCAGGGCCCGGCGGACCTCTGGGTCGTCGAGCAGGGCGTCGAACACCTCGAGGTCGCCCGGGAGCGGTTCGCTCCACGCGAAGCGAATCGCCAAGCCCTCCGCGCAAGCGATCCGAATCTCCACCCGTGGATCACCGAGAATGCGCGCGTGCAGCGCAGCTCGCCGCCCCGGGTCGAACCGGTGGCTCGCGAAGATCAGGGAGGTGGCCATGCGTCGCGCTACGGAGAGGTCCTGCTCGGCTTCGAAGGCTTCCCCAATGAGCGCTACCGCCCGCTCGGGTGGACCCACCGTGAGCACCAGGGTGCACCCCGCCTGGCGCATTGGCGGACGCGGATCCCGCAGCGCTCGCTCGGCGGCTTGGCGGTGTCCCTCACCTGCGCGGCGCAGGGACTCTTCGAAGGCCCTCATGCCGTTGAGGCCGAGCTTCTTCAGCTCCCAATGGTAGGCCATGACTTCGAGGAGGGTCGGGGCGAGGGGGCTCAGGTCGAGGTCGGAGGCCAACCACAGCTCGAGCACCTCGGACAGGTCCGCGAGGTGTTCGTCCTCTACGTGCTCGAACACCGCAGATCCGTCTCCTGGACCGATCGACTGGAGCGCGGCGAGCAGGGGCGACCGCAGCTCGTCCGCCTGCGTCGTCCGCGCGAGCGCGTCGAGCAGCACGGGGAGCGCGGCGGCCGCCTCCGGGCCTCGCTCTGCCAGGCCGAGGGCTGCGCTCCGTTGGCGGGCTGGGTTCGGGGAGCCGAGGGCCGAGGTGAGCTCGGCCACGCTGGGATCCTGCGCGGCTGCGAGGCTCGCGACGAGGAACAGACAGAGGGCGAAGGCGGACCACGGCACGCCCCAACGGTAGGGGGGCTGCGCCGATTTGCCAGGCCGATTCGTCCCTTGCCGACGAGTGAAACCACCCGCACCCGCGTGCTCTGACTCGCGGCGTCCCGAGGCGCGGCGTCCTCCCGATTTTCCGCGCGGCTCGTCGCGACCCAGCGGGTGATAGGGGCGAGCGCTCGCGCGCGACCGCGACGGGGCTTCACGGGGATCGACATGAGCGTAGGGACGCCAGCGCGGACCGGCCTCCAGGGGCTGAGCGGAGCGCTCTGCCGGGGCGACGTGGCCGCCCTCGAGCCGTGGGTGGCGCGTCCGAGTGTGCCGGCCTACGGGCTGTGCCTGCTCGCGCTGGCGCTCGGCGGCGCCGTCTTCGGCGGCGCGCTCGGCGCATGGCGCTCTCCGCTCCAGGCCGCGTTCGCCGCGACCAAGCTCCCGCTCCTGTTCGTGCTCACCGCCGCCTGCACCGGGGCGTTGAACGGCATGTTGGCCAAGCTCTACGGCGTGCCGCTGACCCTCGCCCAGAGCGTGCTCTCGGTGCTCTCGAGCTTCGCCCTGGTGGGGCTCGTGCTCGGCTCCCTCGCGCCCCCGCTGCTGCTGCTGGTAGGGAGCCTGCCCGGGCCGGAGTCGACGGGCGCACGCAGCGCGCACCGCACGATCCTGCTCGGCGGCGTGGGTCTGATCGGCTGCGCGGGGGTCCTGGCCAACGTGCGCCTCTACGCCTTGCTCCGGCGGTTCGAGGTCGCGCGCGGCCAGGCGCGGCGGACCCTCGCCAGTTGGTTGGCGGTGAACCTGTTCGTCGGCGCCCAGCTCTCCTGGAACCTGCGGCCGTTCTTCGGCTCGCCCCACATGCGCGAGCAGTTCCTGCGCGACGACCCCTTCGACGGCACCTTCTACGAAGCCGTCTACGCCTCCTTCCGCTCCCTGGTGCTCGGCACCTGAACGCGAGATCCCTCCATGACCGACGCGATCCAGCCCGTCCTCCCTCCGCCCGCTGAAGCGTCCGAGCCCCGCCTCGACGTGGCCCCCCGGCTCACCGACCTGATCGACGCGCTGCTGCGCGACCCGAGCGCGGTGTTCGAGTGGCTGCGAGACGGTGGGTCGCCCCGGGCGGTGGGCCTGCTCGCGGCGGTGACCCTCGCGATCTACGCGGGCTACGGCGTGCTGGTCGGGCTGTTCTCGGGGGGCGCGCAGGTCTACTGGGTGCCGCTCAAGCTCGCCGGGGGCGCGCTGTTCTGCGCCGCGATCTGCCTGCCGAGCTTGCTCGTGTTCGCCTCGCTCAGCGGCGGACGCGTGCGCCTCGGTCAAGCCGTGGGCCTCCTGGTCCTGACCAACGCGCTCTCGGCGCTCCTGCTCGTAGGCTTCGCCCCGGTGGCCTGGGTGTTCACCACCTCGGTCAGCTCGCCGGGGTTCATGGCGTCGATCCACGTGCTGTTCTGGGGGATCGCGCTCTACTTCGGCTTGCGGCCCCTGCCGCGCGGGCTGACGCGCTTCCAGGCCACGGCCCCGCGCTACCTCGGGCTGTGGATCGGCGTGTTCCTGGTCACCCTGTTCCAGACCACGACCGCGCTGCGCCCCCTGCTGGGCAAGGCCCAGCCGGGGGTGGCCAACGAGCCCACGTTCTTCGTCGCCCACTGGCTGGACACCCTGGGCGTCGACCTCGCCGACCCCGGCCACGAGAGTGAGCGCAGGCGCTGAGGCTGCAGGAGCGCGCGGAGCAGGCCGACCTCCGCTGCGCCTACTGCCACGGCCGGCAGGAGGGGCTCATGCTGACCTGCCCCGCGTGCGCGACCCGGCTCCACGCGGGCTGTCAGCGCGAGCTCGGCGGGTGCGCGACCCTGGGCTGCCGCGGGGCGCGGCGGGCCGACCCGCCGGACGTGTCGTTCCTGCACGGCGCCAAGGCGGTCGCCCTCGCGGCGGCGTGCGCGTGGGCGCTGGCCACGGTCCAGGGGCTGCTGCTCACCCGGCACACCCCGACCCCCTCGGACGTCGTGGCCGCGAGCGTCACGGCCCTGATCGTCACCGTCGCCCTCGGGGTCTGGCTCGACGCCGGCCTCCGGCGCCGGCTCGCCAACGCGTGCGCGGTCCCGCTCACGACCTACGTGGGGGTCGGCTTCGCGAGCAGCGCCTCGCCGCTCCACGGCGCGGTGTGGCTCGTCGCCAGCGGCGCGCTGTTCGGGGTGTGGGTCGCGCGCAGCGTGCGCGCGGTCCCGGGCGCGCGCTGAGACCCGGCAGCGCGGGGTGGCTATGCTCGACGGGTGAGCGACCGCCGGACCCTCGAACTCGAACGACGCTACCGCGAGACCGGCGCGGCCGAAGACGGCGCGGCGTGGCTGCGGGAGCGCGAGCGCACGGGCGACGTCTCCCGCGAGTCCCTCGAGCTCGCCGCCTACTGCGGGGACGTCGCCGCCCGCCGGCTCCTGGGCGAAGACGCCCCTGAGCCCGCGGAGTGGACGCGAGGGCTCCAGCGCTTTCACGCCGAGGCGGTCGGGCGCTTCGCCACGATCCTGGCCGGCCTCGCCCGGGACGCCCTGGGCCTCGACGGGAGTGAGGGCGAGTGGACCCAGCCGTTGCAGGCCAAAGCGTATCTCGCGGCGCAGGACGCCTCCCGGCTCCGGAACAACGCGGAACGGTGTGCGCGTCACCTGTTTGCACTGCGCGCGGCTGGGGCGCGGGGAGGCGAGCTCGAAGCCGCGGAACTCCAGGCGCGTGCGACGGAGGAGGCCGCGGAGGCCGCGGAGCAGGCCGCCGCCGACGCGCGCGCTGCGGGGGAGCAAGCGGGCGCTCTCGCCTTCGGAGCTGGACGCGAGGGGGGGTGGCTCAAAGCGCCGGAAGAGACCGCGACGAGGCAGATCGAGCGGCGGGAGTCGGGGGTGCTGCGCGCCGAAGGCAGCTTCATTGCCGCGATTCGCGCTGAAGGCCTGGAGGAGGTGGTGAACTCCCTGGTGCGTTCGCGGTGTGGCGACGAGGTCATGGACGACCTGCGAGCCCGGTCGCGAGCGGCCCTGGCCGCGTGGGCGCTGCGCGCGACCCGCGGTGAGGTCGCGCACCCTCCGCGCCGCTACTACCCCGCGCCCGAGCGGGACTCCCAGGCGCCCTTCGTGGTCTCCCAGGCTGAAGAGGACACCGCCGCTGGGCGGCTGGCCGAGGCCCTGGCTCGCTACCAGGCCAGCGGCAGCGCCGCGGACGAGGCCGCTTGGCTCAGGGCGCGGGTGGCGTGGGCGCGGCTCGAGGGCCCGCGATCCCCACGCTGGGAGCGCGTGGTGGTGGCCGCGAGCTTCGGCTACCCACCGCTGAGCAAAGCCCTGGGCGACGCCGCGCCGCCCCAGTTCGGCGCGCGTCACCTCGCGACCTCCGAGGCCGCTGAGCTGGGGTGGGGGGTGTTTCAGCAGGATCGCGCGGCGGGCGCGCGGCTCGGGCTCCTGGTGGGGGCGCTCGCGCTCAACGCGCTGCCCCCGCGCTGGAGCGCTCTCTTCGACCTCGGGGCGCGGGTGCTCGACGCGCTGGTCGAGGTCTGCGAACACCGCCTATGGTTGGCGGATCCAGGCCAGCTCGAGTCGGCGCTCGGGTGCCACTCCGACTTGCGCGCGCGGATCGACCTATGCCGCGACCCCGAGGATCCGCTGTTCGCGCCCGAGCACCGCGCGGCGCTGGGGGCCCTTCGCTGCGCGGGCTGGGGAGCCGAGGTGTTCTTCGACCGGGGCTGGTCTCACGGGGGCGCTCGGCTCCATGCGCTCCTGGGTGAGGCCCTCGAGGCGGGTCTCCAGGCGGACCCCCTGGTCGCCGCGGGACGGCGCTACCTGCTGCCGTGGCTGCTCGACCTGCGGGATCCGCCGGTCGAGGACGCCTGGCGGACCCTCGACGACGCGGTCCCTCGCGGCGAATCCGGCGGCGCCTAGTCGATCAGCTTGCCCTCGAGCAGGCCCTGGCCGAACTCGGCGCCGAGGGCGTCGGCGATCAGGTCGTCCTCGCTGTAGCCGGTGCCGTTGCCCAGCTGCAGGTTGACCTCGTCCACGACCTCCTTGATCCAGCCCACGGCGAAGCTGCCGCTGGCGTTACTGCGGTGGGCGAGGATCGCGCTGGCGAAGAAGTGCTCGAACTTGTCGTGCACGTCGGGGGAGTCGATCCCCGGGAGCTGGCGCAGGGGGACGTCGCGCTGGTCGACCATGAACGCGAAGCTGAGCTCGAGGGCGGCGCGGTCGGTGGGCTCCAGGCCGCGGGCCACGCGGAACACCTGCGCGGGGGTCCAGGGGGCGGGCACCTGGTTCATGCGCTCGCGCATGCGGCGGGTGTCCTCGACGGTGGTCGCGCCGCGGAGCTCCTCGAGGCCGCGGGAGCCGGGCTTGACCAGGTCCCACACCGCGCGGGTGGTGCCCCAGGTCGCGGTGGCCTGACGCAGGACCGGGGCGTTGCGGGTCAAGGATTGCTCGCGACGCACGGGCTCGCCGAGCTCGTCCTGGCTGGGGTGGCGGTAGCGGGTGCCGCGCCGGGTCTGGACGGCCTCGGGCGCCTGCTCGCGGCGCTGGGCGCCGAGGTTGCCCACCGGCTGGCCGTCGCGGTAGAGCACGCCGGTCAGCTCGCGGCCGTCGTTGGTCAGGAGCAGGCTCAGGCGGGGCGCGTCGCCGGACGTCGAGGCCGACGCCTCCTCGCCCAGGAGCGCGCCGCGCAGACCCACGGAGGGCTTGGCCGGAGCCGAGCCCGCGAGCTCGAAGCGGTAGAGGCCGGCGCCGAGCTTGGTCGCCTCGCCGCGCAGGCCGTTCTTCAGGACGACCTCGATCCCCTTGCTGCCGTCGGGGTGGAAGATCCGACGCACGGTGCCTTGCACCGGCTCGCCCTCCAGGGATCCACGCACCTCGATCTCGCCACCGAAGGCCACTGCCGTCAGCAGCAGCCACACCGCACTCAGCCTCGTCACGCCTCCGCTCCCTCTCCAGGCCACCCAGCGCACGGGGCGGGCCAACGAAGGCAGCAGGACTTATGGGCGGCGCGGGCCGCTCCTGCAACGCTCGCGGGGCGGCTGCGACGGAGCGCCCGGGGAGCGAGACGAACCGCCTGCGAGCGCAGGGCTTAGGGGGCGTCCGGGGTCCGATCGACGGCCCCCGGACGGCCTTCGCGGGGCTCGGCTCAGGAAATGAGCCGCAACAACCCGACCCCCAGCACCAGGACCGCGACGAGCTGCTCGTTGCGTTCGCCCTTGAGCAGGAGCAGCCCCATGCCGATCACCATGCAGCCGATCCCGAACCAGCGCACGAAGTAGCCGAACACGCCCATGACCGCGGCGTTGCTCAGGGCCTCGGCCTGCTCGCGGTCGAGCTGGGCCTGGGTGACCTCCTCGTGCCAGTCGTCGTAGTTGGAGATCCACCACTGGTAGCGGCGCTGGTAGTAGTCGCGGCGCTCCTCGGCCTTCCACTCCTCGCCCTTCTCCTTGGCCTTGTCCCGCCAGTCCTCGTACTGCTTGATCTCGGAGGCGGGCACGTCGACGGTGCCCTTGCCGTCCTCGACCTTCCAGAAGGCCCAGTTGTGGTCGGTGGAGTCCGGATTCGGCGGCCAGCGCGGGGCGTTGGGCTCCTTGGTGGGGAAGCCCCAGTGGAAGTTCTCCACCGACTCCGCCGACGCGCGCAGGCTCGCGGCCTTGGTCCGGGTCCAGTTCTGGAGGAAGGTGCAGGTGCCGAACACCAGGAACCCGAGCAAGAACAGCGCCTTGCCCGCGGTCGAGAGCGGGCTCCCGCTCGTGCCCAGGAGCTTCTGCAGGTCGGTGGCGGAGACCGGCAACCCCGCGAGGGCCGCCTGCACGCTGGCCGCCGCGTTCTGCGCCGTCTGCTGCGCGGTCGCGCCCGCTGAAGGGGCAGGCGCCGGAGCGGGGGCCGGGCGGGGCGCGGGCGCCGGGCCGGGCGCGGGGGCAGGCGCAGGCGCAGGCGCCGGGGCAGGACCCGGCGCGGGCGCGGGCGCCGGCTGCGGTCCGCCAAACGGGGCGGGGGCGGGCTGCCGGGCGGCGGCGGGGGCGGCGGCTGGTCGGACACGGGACGCTCCTCTCTGGGTCGAGAGAGGATAACGGCGAAGCCGGACGCGCGCTTAGCTCGCCCGGCGCTCCTCGGGAGGCGTGAAGGGATCGAACACCGCGTAGGCGAAGGGGTCGCGCGCCAGGGGGTCGAAGGGGTCGCGGGGGTCGAAGTCCCGCGACTGCACGCGCGGCGGCCGCGAGGCCTGGCGGCGCGGGGGCGGGGTCCTGTCGACCTCGCACACCTCGGTCTCGAAGGCCGGGTTCCCGCCCAGGAGCCCGAGCCCGGACTCGGGGCCCTCGAGCTGCGAGAGCTGGGACTCGAAGGCGGCGGCGCGGCGGCTGACCTCGTCGGCGCGCTGGAACACGGCGTCCACCTGATCGCGCCGGAGGCGGCCGCTGGGGGCGTCGAGCCGGGGCAGGGGCGGCGGCGGGGGCGGCAGCGGCGGCTGCTCGCCGAGGCAGGGGCCCTCGGAGGACTCCTCCCAGCGGCGGAGCAGGTCGGCCATCCAGTCCACCAGGCCGTTCGCCCGCGCGATCGTGCGCTGACGCTCCTCCGCCGAGAGCACCTTGCGGTAGCGCGCGTCGGCCTGGGCGGGCGGCGGCTGCAGGGGCTGGGCGGGCTGCTGCGGGTGAACGGGCTGCGCCTGCCGCGCGGGCTGAGTCGGCGTGGGACGCGGCAGGGCCTGCGTCGGGCGCTGGTGAACCGGGCGCTGCTGCGCGGGCTGAGCCGGGCGCTGCAGGGGCTGCGTGGGGCGCTCGTGCGCCGGCGGCTGCTGCGCCGGACGCTGGACGGGCTGGACCTCGCTCCGCGTGCGGCCGGCGTCGCTGCCGAGGGCGACCTCCGGCGCGGAGCCGAGCAACCACACCTCCGAGGCGCTCAGCGCGCCGCTGCCGAGGGGGGTCGGGCGGCCGCCGCTGACCACCGCCTCCTGCGCGGGGGGCGGTCCCAGGGGACGCACGGCGGGGTGCCGGCGGGACGCGTGCTTGGGCTTGGGCAGGCGTCGGGTCGTCCTCTTCTCGGGGCGGATCGCCGGCTGGCTCGCGGCCGCGGGCTTCGCCTTCCTCGGCTTCGGCTTGGGGTCGAGCTTGGCCTTCCGCTTAGGGCGGGGCGCCTGGACCACGCGCTCCGAGGCGAGCTGGTCCATCCACGAGAGGACGCACTCGATCGACTCCTCGGTGGGAGCGCGAAAGCTGCGGTCGGGTCCTACCTCGTGCCTGCCGGGGACGACCTCGCGCTCAGCGTCGTCCATCCAGTTGAAGAGGCCTTCTACGCTGTCGCTCAAACCCACGTCGGCTCCCGGTCGCAACCACCCATCAGCCGAATGCAGTGCAAACGCCAGTCCTGCCTCCCGCGCCTCGCCTCGTAAGGACTTAGCGCGTCCGCTCCTGTTCACGAGCCCGTATGCGTCTCAGGCGGGATCTCCGTTCGCACATAGCTTGCTGCAGCGAACCCCTCACGCGCGCGCACCGCATGGGGATAATGCCGCCTCACCCCCAGCCGATCGGAGACCGCATGAAGACCCTCCCCCGCCTCGCGCTGTGCGTGGCGCTCGTCGCGCCCGCGCTCTACGCGCAGGACGCGCCCACCGCCGAGCAGGTCGAGCAACTGCGCACGGAGAAGGCCAAGCTCGAGGCCGAGCTCGAGGCCCTGCGCAACGCCCACCAGCGCGAAGTCGCCAAGCTCGAGGCCGAGTCCGAGCACCTCGCCGCCAAGGCCAAGCTCGAGGAGCAGAAGCTCGACGCCGAGCTCGCCGCGCAGCGCGCGGAGCTGCAGCGCCTCGAGGCCGCGACCTCGCTGGCCAAGGCCAAGCTCGAGCAAGACCGCGACGCCCGCCGCGCCAAGCTCGAGACCCTCGACGACCGGGAGAAGCTGCGCGAGTTCGAGGAGCTGGGCGAGCTCAAGGCCAAGAAGGAGCGCATGGAGCTCGAAGCCGAGGTCGACCGGGTGAAGCTCCAGCGTGAGCTCGCCGACGCCATGGCCCAGAAGGAGCGGATCGACGCCGAGAACGAGCGCCTGAGCGCCGAGCTGCGCAAGCTCGAGCTCGAGTCCGCCGCCGAGCGGATCCGGATCAACGCCGAGAGCAACCGTCTGAACTTCAGCCGCCTGCAGCTCGACAGCCAGCAGGCCATGCAGCGCGCCAAGCTCCAGGAGCTCGAGCACGCGATCGAGCTGCGCCGCGCCCAGGAGCGGCTCAAGGACGTGGTCGCCCAGGAGGTCGCCTACGCCGAGGCGCCCTTCGCCGACGGCGTGCTCACGATCACCGACCGCCGGATCTCGCTCAACGAGCCGATCATTACCGGCACCGCGGACTACGTCTGCGAGCGGATCCACTTCTTCAACAACCAGTCCGCCGCGCCGATCTTCATCGTGATCGACTCCTGCCCCGGCGGCTCGGTCATGGAGGGCTACCGGATCGTCAAGGCCATGCAGGCGAGCAAGGCCCCGATCCACGTGGTGGTCAAGTCCTTCGCCGCGAGCATGGCGGCGATCATTACCACGCTCGCGGACAAGTCCTACGCCTACCCCAACGCCGTGATCCTGCACCACCAAATGAGCACCGGCGCCAACGGCAACATGACCCAGATCCGCGAGCAGTACGAGGAGGCCCAGGAGTGGGCCAAGCGGCTCATGGGTCCGGTGTGCAAGAAGATCGGCGTGGCCCCCGAGGAGTGGGTCAAGCAGATGTACGCCAAGAACTCGACCGGCGACTGGGCCGAGTTCGCCACCGAAGCCCAGCAGCTCAAGTGGGTGGGGAACATTTGCAACGAGATCCGCGAGGCCGGGATCGTCGAGCGCCCCGACGGCGCGCCGCCGCGCCCCTGGTACTTCACCCTGTTCGGCGAGGTCGAGGTCGACGCCGAGGGCAAGCCCTTCCGCTACCTCCCCCGGCTCGGCCCCTACGACTTCTACTGGCTGCACAACCGCGACAACTACTGGCGCACGCGGTAGGTACGCCCCTTTCGACGCGCCGGGGCCGCCCTTTGGGGCGGCCCCGCTGTGGTTTAGGGTCGAACGTCGAGAGCGGAGCGAGGACTCCTTGGTCGCGACCATGACCGCCACCCTGATCGCGTCTCGAGCGCCAGCCCAGGCCGAGCAGGCTCAGTAACCACAGACACCACAGGCCAATAGGAGCTTTCTCGGAAAACCCTGACCCCGCTCGATGCAGATCGCGGGCGGCGGCCAATCCCTCCTGAAACCCCTTCAGGAGAGAATCATGCTCATGTCCGAGACCCACCGGAGCCTGCTCGCCCGCTACGCCCAGACCCAGGACCCCGAGCTGGCCGAGGCCCTGGTCTCGGACGCCTGGCCCCTGGCGTATCGGGTGTGCCGCAAGGCGCTGGGCGACGCCCAGCGCGCCGAGGACGCCGCCCAGGAGGCGGTGATCCGCCTGCTCGAGCTCGCCGACCGCTTCGAGGCCGACCGCCGCTTCGAGCCCTGGGTCGCCGCGTTGGCCGCCAACGTGGCCCGCGAGCACGCCCGCTCTCAGGGCCGACGCCAGCGCCGCGAAGAGCGCGCCGCGCGCCCGGCGGGCTTCCTCGAGCAGGGCGCCGACCGCCTGGAGCTGGACGAGGTGCGCGCCGCGGTGCTCGCGCTGCCCGAGGAGGTGCGCGAGCCGGTGGTCCTGCACTACTACGGCGGGCTGACCTACCGCGAGGTGGCCGTCGAGACCGGCGTCAGCGAAGGCACCGCCGCCTCGCGGATCCGCTCGGGCAAGCAGCAGCTCAAGGCTCGGCTGCAGGAGGCGGGCTACTCCGTGAGCAGCGTGACCGCGGCCCTGGGCTGGCTGCAGGCGACCCTCGAGGTCGAGGTGCCCCCCGCGCCAGGGGTGAGCGTCCTGCGCCGTCGGCCGCCGGCGCGGCCCGTCCTGGGCGCGCCGCTCCTCGGCGGGCTCGCGCTGCTCGTGGTGGCCGGCGCGCTGGGCGTGGCGCTCTGGCCGGCTCGGGCCCCGGCCGGCCCCGAGGCCCCGGCTCCCGGCGACGTGGCCTCCGTCGCCAGCGAGGCCGACGAGGGCGCGCCGGGCGACGGAGCACCCGCGGCCCCCACCGCCACCGCGCCGGCGCAGCAGGTCGGGGACCCGCCGCGGGAGGCGGCGCCCCCCGGCGCGGACGTCGCCGTCGCCCGGGTTCAGGTCCGGCTCCAGGGCCAGGGCGAGCTGAACCAGCCCTGGGTGCTCCCTCTCCCGCAGCCCGAGGTCGAGGCCGAGCTCGAGCCCCTGCTGCAGGACGTGCTGCGCGGGATCGGGCGCCGCGGCGGCGCGGGGGCGGCGAGCGCTCCGGGCCCCGAGGGGTTCGCCTTCGAGCTCGCGCCCGGCAGCTACTGGCTGGTGGCCGGGGCCGCGGGCCACGGGACCGCGGTCCAGCCCCTGCGCGTCACGCCCGGCGAGCAGACGGTGACGGTAAGCCTGCCCTACGTGGGGGTGGCCCAGCTCGAGGTCGAGGTCGCCGACGTCCACGGTCAACTCTTGCTCGAGCGCGAGCTGAGCTTCAGCCTCGCCCGCCCAGGGCAGGCGGTGCGCGCCACGATCCTGCGAACCGACGCTCAGGGGGTCGCGCGCCTGGACGTCCCCGCCGGCGCGAGCACCCTCTACGCCACCGACCCCGAGGCCGGGCGCACCTCCGCCGCCTCCCTCGAGCTCGCTCCGGGCAGCGCGCAGCGCGTGCGCCTGTCCTTCCAGGACGCCCAGCGCGGGCTGCGGGTGCGGGTGCTCGACCGCGTGGGGAACCCCGTCTCGGGCGCCGCGGTGGCGGTGGCGCCGGCGGTGCCCGAGTCCTTCGGCGCGGCGATCCAGGACGTGCTGCGCCTCCCCGCCCGCGAAGGCACGGTGTTCAGCGGTCCCGACGGCGTGGCCGAGTTCTCCGAGCTCGACGCGACCTGGTATGCGGCCGCCCTGGCCGTCGCGCGCCACGAGACCTGGGGCGGGCGCAGCCAGACGGTGGCCCTCGACGACCCCAGCGCGCCCGCCGAGGTCACGCTGACCCTCGACGAGCCGCTCGAGGGCGGTCACCTCGCGGTGCACCTCTACGCCGGGGAGGGTCGCGACCGTCCCCTGGTGCGCGGCGACCCGCAGGAGGTGAGCTTCAACTACGCGCTCCAGGGCGCCGCGGTCCAGCGCTACGGCGGCTCCTTCCGCGCCGAGGACGACGGCACCCACACCGTGCACGTCTACGACCTGCCCCCGGGTCCGCTCCAGGTCAGCTTCTGGGGGAGCGCCGCCGGGACGACCTACGCGGCCCACACCGGGCGGGTCGAGATCCGGCGCGGCCAGCTCGTCGACCTCGAGCTGCACTTCGAGGTCGAGGCCCTCGAGGCCACGCTGCAGGTGCTCGACCCCGACGGCGCGCCCTTCCGCGGCTCGGTGGCGTGGGTCCCGCCGGTCGCTCCCGACCAGCGGGTGGGCCTCACCGACCGCCAGCCCGGGCGCTTCACCCTCGACGTGCACCCCGCGCGACCCTACGGGATCGTGGCGTGGGGCCCGGGCACCCTGCCGACCCGCGTCGACGGGATCGAGCCCGCCGCGGACGCGCAGGTCACGCTCCCCGCGGGGGGGAGCTACGAGGTCCAGGTCGTGGACCCGGCCGGGGCGCCGATCGCCGGGGCGGCGCTGACCTGCGACGGCCTCGGCGCCTGGCAGACCTGGACCGGCGACAGCGGGAGCTACGCCACCGACGCCGACGGGCGGCTCGCGCTCCAGGGGGTGATCGAACGGTCGCTGCCGGTGGTCGCCACCGCCCGCGGCTACCGCCGCGCCGCGGGGACGCTGAGCCCCGACGCGCCGACCTTGCGCCTGGTGCTCGCGCCCGAGCCGGAGGGCCCGCAGCTCCCGCTGCTCGGGCCGCGCGCCCAGGCCTCCCTCAGCGGGCGGGTCGTCGACGCCCAGGGCGCGCCCCTGGTCGGGGTCGCGTTCCAGGCGATCGGGCCCAGCGGCTACGGCGCCGGACGCCGCGAGCGCTCCCGCGCCGACGGCGGGTTCTTCCTGCCGAAGTGCGAGGCCGGCGAGGTCGTGGTCCGCGCCTACCGCGGCGACCTGGGCCTCAGCGCGCCGGTGGTCGTGCAGGTCGAGGAGGACGCCGCGGTCAGCGAGCTCGAGCTCGTGCTGCGCCCGGGGGTGCGGCTCGCGGGCCGGGTCGTCCGGCCGGAGCTCAGCGGCGAGGAGCGGGTCTCGCTCCTCGACGCCGAGGGCCGCGACTGGAGCCGCCTCGGCGGTAAGCACTCCTATGGCGTGCAGGTGAACCCCGCGGGCGGCTTCGACCTCGGCCCCCTCCCGCCGGGGACCTGGACCCTCGTGGTCAAGAGCGACAAGCGCGGCCACGAGCTGACGCGGCGGACCGTGGAGCTCGTCGCCGGCGCGCCCCTCGAGGTCGAGCTCTCGGTCGAGTAGCCGCTCCCTCCCCTTCCCTCGTTCCTTCCCTTCCGCTTGCCGTGCTCTGCGGCGAGGAGATCACATGTCCATGCTTCGACTCGCGCTCTGCGCTTCGCTCTTGCTCGCCGCCCAGGGCTGCGTGCTCCACACCCCGCTCGGCGACGACGACGGGCGCTGGCCCCTGGTCGCCGCTCCCAGCGGGCAGGAGCCCACGCTCCTGATCCGCCAGGCGAGCTGGCCCAGCGACCTGCGCTACACCGGTCCGCTCTACGACCTGGACGGGATCGAGGGGGTGGCCGAAGGGTCCCGCGCGTTCTCGCAGGTCGGCTACCAGCTCGGCTTCGCCGACTACGCCCAGACCACCGACTACACCCTGGACCTGCGCTACGGCAGCGAGGTCGCGGTCGAGTGGTACAGCTACCTGGGCCTGATCCCGGGGCTGCCCCTGGTCGGGCACACCGACTTCTCCCTGGCCTGCACGGTCCTCGACCGCGAGCACCGCGAGCTGGGGACGGTCGAGGTGCAGCGGCGCAAGACGCTGGCGGCCTGGCTCGTGCTCGCGCCCTGCAACCTGCTCCTGAGCCCGTTCGAGGCCCCCGGGACCTGGGCCCGCGAGCACGACCTCATGGTCGCGGGCATGCTGCGCGAGGCGCTGCGCGAGGCCGACCGTCGCTTCGCGCTGGGCCTCAGCGACCCTCAGTAGAAGGCGACGGGCAGCAGGAACGCGTGGTGGGTGAAGGCGCCGAGCGCGCCGTTCCAGTCGAAGTACTGGCTGAAGAACACCGCGAACACGTAGAACCCGGACGCCGGGAGCATGAGCCAGGCCAGGGGCCAGCGCACGAACCAGCGCGCGCGGCCCTCGCGCCGGGCGCGCCAGGCGGCCCAGCCCGCGGCCAGGCGGCCGGGGAACAGCGCGGCCAGGAAGAACAGCGCCGGGAGCCAGCGCGCGTCGCGGTCCAGCGGCTCGATCTTCCAGAGGTAGAGCGGGAGCGCGAGGCCCAGGGTCAGCACCAGGGCCACCAGCGCGCTCAGCGGCGCGCGGGCCAGCTCGCGGCGGATCGCGCGCAGCTCGAAGGCCGCGCCGAAGCGGTTCTCGCGGGCCAGGCGCGCCTGGCCCATGACCAGCCAGGGCAGGATCACCGTCAGCAGGAGCCCGCCGAGCACGCTCGCCGCCGGCGCGCGGCTGCCCGCGGCCAGGAGCAGGCTCGGGAGCAGGAGCCACAGGAGCGCGGCCACGAAGCCCTTGACCCCCAGCTCGAGCAGGTGCCCCAGGGCCAGCTCGGCGACGAAGGCGCGGCAGCGCGCCCAGGCGGCGGCGGGGGCGACCCCGTGCTTGACCAGCCACAGCGCGTTGAGCGGGCTGAAGAAGTAGCGCAGCCGCCCGCCGCGGGCGATCGCCAGCCCGGCCTGGAGCGCGGTCAACAGGAACAGCCCCGTCGTCCAGCCGCGCAGCGTCGCCGCGGCGCTCGAGGCCGGGAACAGCGCCGCGTCCTGAGCGTAGCCGCGCACGACCAGCCAGGGGATCGAGATCAGGAGCGTGCCCAGGACCGCGGAGCCGATCCGCGCCAGGCGCCGCACCCCGGGGAAGCCCGCGCGCAGCGAGCCCTCCCGCGCCACCCGGCCCTCGGCCTCGAGCAGGTAGCCCAGGGTCACGAACTGGAGCACCGGGATCATGGCCGCGATCGCGAGCGCGACCCACAGCGCGCCGAGCCCGAAGGCGCCCTCGCTCAGCCAGGTGACGCGCGCCCACAGCCCGCGGGGGGCAGCCGGGGCCTCGGGGAACGGCGCGAAGGGCGCCTCGGCGGGCGGAGCCTCGGCGGCCGGAGCCTCCGCGGCCGGAGCCGCCTCGGGCTCGGGGGGCGGAGGCGTGGGGGAGGTCTCGTCGGCGGTCGTCACGGCGTGGCTCATGGTCCAGCCTACCGAGGAGCCCCCGGTCGGGTTTCAGCGGGCTGACGCGGCGAGGGGTGGGGTGGCGCTGACGCGGCGAGGCGTGGGCGTGCGCTGACGCGGCGAGGCGTGGGCGGGCGCTGACGCGGCGAGGCGTAGGCGGGCAGATGCCTTAGGACCGCAAAGGACGCAAAGGACGCAAAGGGACGCAAAGCTCCGATCGCGGGACCGCGCCGGTACAGACCGGGTACATGTCTGACAGAACTGATCGGGCACATGCCTGACGTCCTCGGTTGATAGGCATTGGCAGGAGGCTGCCGGTGCCGCCCGGTTGCACAGCCGAGCGCCCCTACGGCATGTCGGACCCCTCTCTTGACCGTTTGGAGGGTGCTCCGCCGACGCCATTCGTTTGTGCTCCCACGGAGAGCCCATGGTCTAGCAAGCCTTTGCGTCCCTTTGCGTCCTTTGCGCCCTTTGCGGTGAAGAGCATCTACCCGCCCTCGCCTCCGTCGACGTGTGCCGGTCTAGAGCGACTCCGTGGGCGCTGAAACCAGCGCCGGCCCTCGCCGGTAGAGTGGGCGGAAGGCAGGTAGACCATGCGTGGCTGGCTGATCGCGGCGGTGCCCCTGGGGCTCGCGCTCATGGCCGTGGGGCGTGACGCGCCGCGCACGAACCCCCTGCCTCCGGAGGCCCGCGAGAGCGAGGCGCTCAGCGCGCGGATCGACGCGCACTTCGCCCAGCGCTGGGAGGCGGCCGGGGTGACCCCCAGCCCCCGCGTGGACGCCCTGGGCTTCACGCGGCGGCTGTGGCTCGACCTCCTGGGCACCGTGCCCAGCCTGGAGGAGGTCCGCGCGCTCGAGGCGCTGCCCGAGGCCGAGCGCCGCGGCTGGGCGATCGAGCGCGCGCTGACCGACCCGCGCTTCGCCAGCCACCTCGCCGAGCGCCTGGCGCGGATCGTGGTCGGCGAGGACCGCCGCGAGGACGACCTGCTCTATCGCCGGCGGCGCCTGGTCGACTGGCTGGGGCTGCAGCTCGTAAAGAACCGGCCCTGGGACGCGGTGGTCCGCGAGCTGATCCAGGCCGAGGGCCTGAGCACCGACACCCCGGCCACGAACTTCGTGGTCAGCCAGGAGCGCGACCCGCTGCGCCTGGCCGCGCGCAGCACCCGCGCCTTCCTCGGGGTGCGCATTGACTGCGCCCAGTGCCACGACCACCCGTTCACCGACTGGACCCAGGATCAGTTCCAGGGGCTCGCCGCGTTCTGGGCCCAGGTCCAGCCGACCCCGCCCCTGGTCCGGGATCTGCCGGCGGGCGAGCTCTACGTCGACGAGCACGGGGTGCCCCTCCCGCCGGGGCAGGAGCCGGCCTCGGCGGAGGAGGCCCGGGTGGTGGTGGCCTCGGTGCCCTACGGTTCGGGCTACCTGCCCGAGGGCAAGGGCCGGCGCCAGGCCTACGCCGCCTGGCTGACCCACCCCCAGAACCCCTACTTCGCCAAGGCGATCGTGAACCGGCTGTGGAGCTGGCTCCTGGGCCGCGGGTTCGTGGAGCCGGTGGACGAGCTGGACCTCACCGCGCCGCACCCGCTGGACGCGCCCTTGCTCGACGCGCTGGTCGAGGACTTCGTGGCCCACGGCTACTCCCTCAAGCGCCTGGTGCGCGCGATCGTCTCCGCCGAGGTCTACCGCGTGGGCTCGGCGCTGCCCGAGGGCGGCGACGAGGCGACCCAGGCCGCGGTGTGGGCGACCTACCCGCTCAAGCAGCTGCGCCCGCGGGCGCTGGGGGCGAGCCTGCTCCAGGCCACGTCGTTCTGGACCCACGACCGCGACCGCGCGCAGCTCCTGCGCCTGGCGCGCTGGGGCCAGCTCAACGACTTCCTCCAGGCCCACGGCGAGGGCAAGGACACCGAGGCCGTGGAGGAGGAGAACCTGCTCCAGCGCCTGAACCTGCTCAACGGGCGCCCGTTCCACGAGGCGACCAAGACCGACAGCCCGTTCACCGTGGTGACCCGGATCCCGGCGCTGGCCGCCGGCGCCGACGAGGCCCTCGAGGCGCTGTTCCTCATGACCCTCACCCGGCGACCCAGCGAGGCCGAGCGCGCGCTGTTCCGCCCCGAGCTCGAGGCCGCGGGCTCGAACCGCGAGCAGGCGCAGGTCCTCGCCGACGCGGCCTGGGTCCTGGTCAACACGACCGAGTTCGCCTGGAACCACTGAGCCGCGGAGGGGTGGCCCCGCGAGCCCCTACTCTCCGCCTAGCTGCCTGAGCGCCTCCTGGGCCCGGGCCTGGGCGTCGGGGTTCCACACCAGGCGCGGAACGGACTCCCGCAGCGCGCGGCGCGCGTCCTCGCGCTGCCCGTACTGCAGGTAGAGGAAGCCCATGTTGAAGTAGGCCAGGCCGGCGACGTCGTCGCGACCCTGGGTGGCCCGGGAGTAGTCGTCGAGCGCCTCCTGGTTCATTCCCAGGCGGCGGTGGGCGATCCCGGCCTCGAGGTGGGCCTGGGTCAGGTCGGGGTCGAGCTCGGCGGCTTCGGCGAGCAGCTCGAGGGCCTCCTCGTGCTGGCCTTGCCGATTGCGCAGCACGGCGACGTCGTAGCAGTCCCGGGCGACGTAGGAGTTGGCCACTCGCTGGGCGGCCTGGAAGCCGAGCCCTCCCTCGGGCAAGCCGACGCCCATGATCGGGGCGTGGACCAGGGCGGTGAACACGAGCAAGGACAGCGGGAGCCGGCCGCCGCCTGGCGCGGGGGTCCCTCGGCTGCGGGCGAGGTGCAGGCGACGCTCGAGGTCGGCCAGGCACCAGGCCGCGAACGGGATCAGGCAGCTGACGAGGGAGAGGCGGTAGCGGCTGCTGACCACGAACGGGAGCAGCGAGCCGGCGTAGCAGGCGGCGACCAGGACCAGGTAGCGCGCAGGGCCTCGCTGTCGGCGCAGGCGCCAGATCCCCCACAGCCCCAGGGGGGCGAGCAGCCCGAAGCCGATCAGCGGGAGCGGGCCGCGCAGGGCCGGCGGCACGTGCTCGCGGTACCAGTAGAGGTTCCGGTTGTCGGGGACCTCGTAGACGTTGCAGACCAGCAGCAGCTTGTGCAGGGTGCGCTGGACGAAGGCCGCCGGGTCGGCGCGAATGAAGCGCAGCCCCTCCTCGAGCCAGAACTGCTCGCGCTCCTTGGCTGTCAGGCTGTGGCCCGTGCGGCGCTCGGCCTCCTGGGTCCACTGCTCCTCCTCGTGCTCCACCGAGCCCTGGATCTCCGGGGGGCTCAGGTGCAGGCCCGAGTGCGGGTTGCTGGGGTTGTTGCCCACGTAGAACACGGTGCCGTAGCCGGCCGAGATCAGGACCAGCTCACCCCGCCGCGCGTTGTGGATCGTGGCCGGCGAGATCGCCAGCAGCACGCCCAGGCCGCTGAGCCCCACGTGGAGCGCCCAGCGCTTCCAGGGCGGGGGGGCGGGCGTGCAGCAGCGCAGGCCATACCAGAAGGCGGGCAACGTCAGCAGCAGGTTGGGCCGGGTCAGGCAGGCCAGGCCCAGGGCGAGGCCGAAGCACACGCTCGTGAGCGGGCGGCGTCGCTCGAGGGCCACCAGCCCGACCCACAGGCTCAGGTCGAACAGGAGCAGGGAGAGGCTGGTCTTGAGCACGGCGCCGGTCGAGAACACGTAGGGCTCGTAGAGCGCGACCAGGAGCGCCGCGAACAGGGCCGCGCGGGGGCCGAACAGCCGGTTCGTGATCCGGTGGGCGAGCACCACCCGCAGCGCGTCGAGCACGGCCTGCACCAGGAGCACGGCGACGGTCTTGGTGCCGACCAGCCCGTAGATCCCGGCCAGGAAATACGCATACAGCGGGTCGACGTAGAACACGCCGGGCTTGGCTTCTCCGGCCAGGATCCGCCGAGCCCACGCGTCGTAGGCGGCGGCGTCGCGGATCAGCGTCCCCTGGAAGGGGTCGTCCAGCAGCAGCACGTTGGCCAGCCTGAGCACCAGCGCCAGGCCAACCAGGGCAGGCAGCAGCCAGCGGGGAGGGGGCGGAGGCGGCATGGGCGGACGGTAGCAAGTCGTCGCAGCGGCTGCGACTCCAGGCCAGCGGGAGGCGCGGAGGCGCGCCGCCGAGCGGGCTGGGACGGGTGGTAGACTCCTCCTGCTCCAGGCCCGCTATGCCCCCCAGACTCTCCTGCGCGATACCGGTGTGGAACGAGGACGCCGTGCTCCCCGAGCTGCTCCAGCGGCTGGGGGCGGTGCTGGACGGGCTGCCCGGGGGGCCCCACGAGATCCTGCTCGTCGACGACGGGAGCACCGACCGCACCCCCGAGCTGCTGGAGCGCGCCGCCGCGGCCGATCCGCGGGTCACGGTGGTGCAGCTCTCGCGCAACTTCGGCCAGCAGGCGGCGATCACCGCGGCCCTGGACCACGCGCGCGGCGACGCGGTCGTGGTCATGGACGCCGACCTGCAGGACGAGCCCGAGGCGATCCCCAGCTTCCTCGAGCGCTTCGCCCAGGGCTACGACGTGGTCTACGCCCGCCGGGTCAAGCGCAAGGAGTCCTGGCTCCTCCGCTGCAGCTACAGCCTCGCGTATCGCCTGATCAACCGGCTCTCCGAGGTGCGGCTCCCCCTCGACGCCGGCGACTTCGCGCTGCTCTCGCGCCGGGTGGTCGACGAGCTGAAGCGCAACCCGGAGCACAAGCGCTACCTGCGCGGCCTGCGCGCCTGGGTCGGGTTCCGCCAGATCGGGATCGACGTGGAGCGCGCCTCACGTCGAGCCGGCCGCCCGAAGTACACCCTGTTCTCCCTGACCGGGCTCATGCTCGACGGGATCTTCTCCTTCTCGGTGGTGCCGCTGCGCCTGGCGGGGCTGACCGGCGCCCTGGCCGTGCTCGCCTGCGTCGGCTACGCCGCCTACGCGCTCTACGTGAAGCTGGCGACCGAGGTCTCGCCCCAGGGCTTCACGGCGATCATTCTGGTGGTCGTGTTCCTCGCGGGGCTGCAAATGCTCTTCCTCAGCTTGCTGGGGGAGTACATCGGGCGGATCTACGAGGAGGTCAAGCGGCGCCCGCTCTACGTCGTCGAGCGCGTGCTCCGCAGCGACGAGGGGGTGGGCTGAGTGGGCTTCCGCGTCCTCTCGCAGCGGGTCGAGGTCCGCTTCCCCGACGCCTGGTACGAGCTCGCCGACCCCGAGCACGTGTGGCTGCAGTGGCGCCTGCGCGCGCTCGCGAACCAGCTCCGGGAGCTGGGGGTCCCGCTCGACGCGCCGCTCAGGGCGCTGGAGGTCGGCTGCGGGCAGGGGGCGCTGCGGCGGCAGCTGGAGGACGTGAGCGCCTGGAGCGTGGACGGGGCCGACCTCAACGAGCAGGCGCTGCGCGGCCAGGAGCCTGGGCGAGGCGAGCTCTTGCTCTACGACGTCCACGATCGGCTCCCCGAGCTCGCCGGGCGCTACGACGTGGTGGTGGCGTTCGACGTGATCGAGCACGTCGAGGACGCCCACGGCTTCCTCGCCTCGGCGATCTTCCACCTGCGCCCGGGCGGCTGGCTGCTGATCAACGTCCCGGCCTGCGCGGCGCTGTGGAGCGAATACGACGTGGCCGCGGGTCACCACCGTCGCTACGGCAAGCGGCTGCTGAAGCGCGAGCTCGCGGGCCTGCCGCTGGAGCTGGTCGATCAGCGCTACTGGGGGCTCTCCCTGCTGCCCGCCCTCGCGGTGCGCAAGCTGCTGACCCGCAGCGGAGGCGCCCCGGAGCAGGTGATCCGCCGCGGCTTTCGCGTCCCCGGGCGCGCGGCGCAGGCGCTGCTGCGCGGCGTCATGCGCCTGGAGACCCGGCTGCTGCAGCGGGCTCCGGTGGGCTCGTCGCTCCTGGCCGCGGCGCGCAAGGTCTGACGCCGAGACCTCGAGGCACGGAGCGCCCGGGCCCCGAGTAGCATGGCCGACGGAGGCCCCCCATGCGGCTCACGATCCTGTGCCTGCTGGCCCTGAGCGCCGTGTGCGCTCAGGAGCCCGACGCGTTCGAGGTCCCCCGGGAGGCGCTCAAGGGCGTGCAGCGCGAGAGCGCGCGGCTCGCCTGGCGCCCGGAGGTCGGCGCCACGCGCCGGGTGCGCGCGGGCTCGCAGCTCGTGCTCACCCAGACCTCCGAGCACGCCCACGAGGGCGAGGCCCCGGCGCCGCCGATCCTGATCGAGAACACGCAGGAGCTGACCCTCGAGGTGGCGGCGGTGGGCTCCGAGCACGTGGACGTGCGCTGCACGACCGGGAAGCTGGCGATCTCGATCGGCGGGCTGGGCCCCGAGCAGCACCTCGACACCGAGCAGGGGCTGCGCTCGGGGAACCCGGGCCTCGACCTGTTCGGCGAGCTGGTGGGCGAGCCCTACCTCCTGCGCCTCGAGCCGCGGGGTCAGGTGCTGCGGATCCAGGACGCCGACGACCTCTACCGCCGGCTGCGGGAGAAGACCCAGGGCGGCTTCGAGGACCTGAACCTGGAGACGACCCTCGACCCCGTGCGCACGGCCCGCGAGCTGCAGCCCTTGTTCGTGGAGTTCCCCGAGGAGGAGGAGCTCAAGCCCGGCCAGCGCTGGGCGGTGGGGCGGACCGTCGAGGTCGCCGCTGGCGAGTCGCTGGAGGGCGCGGCGACCTACGTCTATCTGGGGATCGCCGAGCACCAGGGGCGCAAGTGCGCGAAGCTCGCCGCGCGCTTCGTGTTCCGCGCCCAGGACTACCCCAACCCTGGGCCGAACGGGGTCAGCAAGCTCTCCGGGGCCGGCGAGCCCTACGCGCTGTGGGTCGACCTGGGCGACGGGGGCGTGCTCGCCTGCGAGACCCAGCGCCTGCTGGTCTAGGTCGAGCAGACGCTCCTGGGCGAGGTGGCCCACATGACGATCGACTCCACGCTGACGGTCGAGGTCCTCGAGCGGTGAGCGCGGTCAAGGTCCGCGCGGCGGGGGTCGTCCCGGTGCGGCGCACCGCCGCGGGGTGGCGGGTGCTCGGGCTGCGCTGCTACAGGAACTGGGACTTCCCCAAGGGGGTCGTGGAGCCGGGGGAGTCGCTGCGGGAGACCGCCCTGCGCGAGGCCCGGGAGGAGGCGGCGCTCGACGACCTGGCCTTCCGCTGGGGCGAGGCCACGGTGGACACGCCCGTGTACAGCCGGGGCAAGGTGGCCACCTACTTCCTGGCCGAGACGGCGCGCGAGGCGATCGAGCTCCCGGTGAATCCGGAGCTCGGGCACCCCGAGCACCACGAGGGTCGCTGGCTCGGTTTCGCCGAGGCGCGGGAGCTGTTTCCGGCCCGGCTGCAGGGGGTCCTGAGCTGGGTTCAGGAGCGCCTGGAGGGCGTTGAAAGTCGGTAAAAAACATGCCCGGCTACCGGTGGCAGTCTGCTCGGGGCTGTCGTATGGTTCCGCACTTCGGTCCTCAGCCGACGTGGGTCGGCGCGAGGCAGGGAGAGACAAGGACACCCTGATTCGCACTCGTCGAGGAGCCGAGACACGGGGTTTTGGGGAAGGATCCCGAGCCCGAGACCAAATGAGGAATCCAATGAACATGCTTCTCCGTTCGGCGCTCGTCGCCACCACCTTTGGCCTCTTCGCCGGCTGCGGAATGCTCGGCGGCGGCAGCACCGACAACGGCGGCGACAACAACGGCGGCGGTGGCGGTGGCTCCGACACCTCGCAGATGATGCTCGACAGCGCCAAGGGTCAGCCGACCCAGTACATCATGCAGCTGCCCCCGAACCCCAAGGTCGGGATGTGGTGGGAGCACACCGCCTCGGGCACCTCCATGAAGTACGCGATCACCAAGGCTCAGGACGACAAGCTCGTCGTCGAGCAGGAGCAGGACTTCGGCGGCACCATGCTCGTCAACGCCTGGCTGGTCGACCCCTCCGTGGACACCATGGCCATGCCCGCCGAGGGCGAGAAGATGCCGGCCAACGTCACCAAGGCGTGGGTTGGGATCAAGGGCAAGGAGGCCCACGAGCGCAAGGTCATGGACGCTCCCGTCTACAAGAAGACCGAGGGCGGCCAGGAGGTCGACTACACCGAGGGTGACGAGCAGGTCAAGATGGCCGGCAAGACCTGGGACGCGCACTGGGTCGAGAGCGGCGAGTCCAAGACCTGGACCGTCAAGGGCACCAGCTTCCTGCTGAAGTCGATGTACCAGGGCAAGGTCTCCATGGAGCTCAAGGCCGTGGGCGGCGACGCCGAGACCATGCTCAAGTGGGACGGTGGCAAGGAGGAGATGAAGGAGGAGGGTAAGTAAGCACCCGCTTACCGACTCTCTAGACTTCGTCTTCAGTCGCGCGAGCCGGGCCTTTGAGCCCGGCTCGTCGCGTGTACGGGCTGGGCGCGAGGCTCGCCCCCGAGGCCTCGGGTTGGCGGAGCTCTCGAGTCCTGCGCGTGGCCCATGAATCGCCGGATCGCTTTGAAGTGGGTTAGGGGCGGGGTTTATCCCACATGTGTTCGGCATGGCCCCCGCCCGCGGGCGTCGGCCCGCTTCCGTAAAGGGTAGGGGCGGGGCTTGTCCCAATGCCAGATGATGAACGCCCCAAGTCCATTCCTCATGCGGCGTTCCGGTGTTTCTTGGCTGGATATCGAGCGCCACCTGGTCTTACTGCACGCGGGTATGAGCGAGGAGGCCGTCGGGTGATCTGATAGCCGCTGAACGAGGGGACCACTTGGCTCCAGGGTTCCCGACCCCAATGAGCTCTCTTGAGCCTTTGTAGCGATTTCGCGTACCCCAACCTCGTGGGTTCTTGCTTCAGTTCGCGTGCGACCGCGCTGATCCGGTCTCTGATCAGGTTGTATGCCGTGAGTGTCGCGTAGACCTCCTGCAATACGCGGCGCGGCTTCTTGCTGCGAAAATGGACCTTCCTGCGAGTGAGCGTGCTCTTGATCTCTCGGAACACGAACTCGATCTCCCAGCGCTTGAGGTAGAGCTCGGCGATTTGATCGGCAGGAAACTCCTTCGGGTCGACGAGGTTCGTTAGGAGGAAGAGGTGCCGTGGCGTTCGGCGCCTCTTGCCGCTGCCTTGTGGCTTCACGTTCGTGGCCCGTTGGCGCTTCCGCTTGGCCTTCGTCTTGGACCTCTTGCAGCGCTTCTTGGGGAACGTGTATCGAATCTCGCGGAGGGACGAGAGCGGCTTTGCGCCCTTCTTTGGCTTGAACGACTTTGGCACCGGGTAGGTGACGAGATAGTCGCCGTCCGGTTGAAGCACCTTGGTGCGAACCAGCTTGATCGTGCAGCCTCCCTTGGGCATTCGCACGACGAACTTACGGTCCGCCTGCACGAAGGTGCGGAGCAAGTCGAACCCGCAGAAGCCGCGATCCATAAGCGTGAGCACGTCTTGATCCAGCTCCCCGACCAGTCCCTTCAACAGGGAGACCTCGCCGTTGCCAGCGCCGGCGTACGGCGCCAGCGTTGCGGCCACGATCTTGTGGGTGTTCACGTCAGCGATCGCGAGACAGCGCAGCACCGGAAAGGTCCCTGTTTCGACCCGTTCGGTTTGCCAAATGCGGCCTCATTGGCTGCCGTATCGGGAGCCCGAAGGTAGTGCCGTCCGCGGCAACCACGAAACCCCTTCCAGCGGGGATCCCCCGGCGACTGAACCTGCTTGGCGTGGCTTCGGAAGAGTTCACGACTGACTTCCCAGGACAAGCGATCTCTTGCAGCCGTGATAGACGACGCCTGAGGAGGCTTCCCACGCCAGAACGTGGGTACGCCGACGAGCGCGACGAGAGCCTCCAGAACACTCTCGACGCTCTCCTCAGGCGACAAGGCCATGGTGACGGTCAATTGCGCGGTCAGCTTGAACGGCAGCTTCCCGCCGAAGCGATCACGTTTCCCGAAGGCGGTAAGAACGTGATCTAGCAACTCCTCAGGGGGCAGTAGGCAAAGGATCTGGGCAGCCACGAGCGCTCCTGCCTGACAGACACGAGCGCTAAACTTCTCGCGGTCCGATACCTCAGGCGTTCTTTGGTTGTTGTGGTGACTCCAGATTGCCTAAGGGGTCGGACCGTCCTCCTTCCGGACCGCAACTCTCATCCGCTCAGCGACTTCCGTGGCTCGTCGCCTGGCATTGGGGCTTGTCCCCGCCCGGGTGTGTGCGTCCCACGAGCCTCCGTGGCGGCGGAGCTCTGAGCAGGCGCCGCGGGTAGGCCCCTCCACTCCGAAGGGTGGAGGGACACTACCCGGGCGGGGACAAGCCCCGCCCCTACGTTGTGTGAGGGCAACGCCTCCGCAGAAGTGCTCCGCGCTGGCCATTGCGCCACGCGCCTGGCGCACGCTGCGTGCCGAACACCCCTGGGATCACCCCTCCCCACGTCGCAGCCGGGCGTTCGGGGCGCGCGTCGTCAAGCTTCGTCAAGCCGTCTGAGGAGCTAAGGACAACGCGTGACCGGGGTTGAGGGGCGTGTTAGCCTCTGCGCTTCGCTGAGGTCGCATGAACGCCGAGACCCCTGAAACCCCTGAGCCGTCGGGCGTCGAGCCCGCCTCCGAGGGTCCGACGCCGCCGCGTCGGCCCCAGCCCGATCCCCGCTACGGACCGCCTCCGCGCCCGAGCTATCCGCCGCGTCCCCGGCGCTCGCTGCTGTGGGTGTGGCTCTTGGTCGGGCTCCTGGCCCTGGGCTGCGGCGGCTGCTTCCTGTTCATGCTCATGGCCGCCGCCGCCGGCGGCGGGCAGGCGGGCGGGCGCCTGCACGAGAAGGCGCTGAACGAGGGTCAGGGCGACACCCTGGTGCTGATCGAGATCAACGGGGTGATCCAGCAAACGGTGACCTCGGGCGGGCTGTTCAGCGCGAGCTCGACGGACATGGTCGAGGGGATCCAGCGCCAGCTCGACCAGGCCGCCGACGACGCCAAGGTCAAGGGCGTGCTGCTCGCGATCGACAGCCCCGGCGGGACCGTGACCGCCAGCGACCGGATCTGGCGCGCCGTCGAGCGCTTCAAGGCCGACACTGGCAAGAAGGTCGTGATCCACATGGGCGCCCTGTGCGCGTCCGGCGGCTACTACATTGCCGCCTCCGGGGACAAGATCCTGTGCGAGCCGACCACGATCACCGGCAGCATTGGCGTGATCCTGGGCGGGCTGAACTTCCACGGGCTGCTCGAGGAGCACGGCGTCAAGGACGTCTCGATCACCTCGGGCCCGAACAAGGCGCTCCTGAGCTCGACCGGCGAGGTCCAGGCCAGCCACCTCGAGATCCTGCAGGAGACGGTGGACGACGCCTACGCGCGCTTCACCCAGATCGTGGCCGACGGCCGCGGGCTCGCGGTCGAGGACGTGCGCGGCTTCGCCGACGGGCGGATCTACACCCCGGACCGCGCCAAGGAGCTGGGGCTCGTGGACCAGATCGGCTACCGCGAGGACGCGGTCGCGCTCCTGGCCAGCCTGAGCGGGGTCACCGACCCCAAGCTCGTGAGCTACAAGGGCCCCCCGACCCTGGCCGACGTGCTCTCCGGCAACGCCGAGAGCGACGTGGTCCCCGCTCAGCGCCAGGGGCTCGTGCCCCTGCTGTCCGAGGCCCGCGTCGGGCCCCGGCTGTGGGCGATCTGGCGTCCCCAATGAGCCGGCCCCTCGACCCCCCTCACCCCCTGGCATAGAAGGCGTCTCGAACGTGAGCAAGCCCACCTACGTGCTCGGTGTCAGCGCGTACTACCACGACAGCGCGGCCGCCCTGCTGCGCGACGGCGAGATCCTCGCCGCCGCGCAGGAGGAGCGCTTCACCCGCAAGAAGCACGACGCGCGCTTCCCGCGCAACGCCGTCGACTACTGCCTGCGCGAGGCCGGGATCACGCCCAAGGAGCTGGGCGCGGTCGCGTTCTACGACAAGCCGATCCTCAAGTTCGAGCGGATCCTGCAGACCTACCTCGGGGTCGCGCCCAAGGGGATCGGGCAGTTCGTGAAGGCCATGCCGGTGTGGCTGCGCGAGAAGCTCGACACGGGCTCCATGATCAAGAAGGAGTTCCCCGGCTACACGCGCAAGATCCTGTTCGGCGAGCACCACGAGTCCCACGCCGCGTCGGCGTTCTACCCCTCGCCCTACGACGAGGCGGCGGTGCTCACGATCGACGGCGTGGGCGAGTGGGCGACCACGACCTACGGCGTGGGCGAGGGCAACGAGCTCAAGCTGCTCGGCTCGATCGACTTCCCGCACTCGATCGGCATGCTCTACAGCGCCTTCACCTACTACACCGGGTTCAAGGTCAACTCCGGCGAGTACAAGGTCATGGGCCTCGCGCCCTACGGCGAGCCGAAGTACGTGGACGCGATCCTCGAGCACGTCTGCGAGCTGCGCGAGGACGGGTCGTTCCAGCTCAAGATGGAGCACTTCGACTTCCTGCACGGACTGCGCATGACCTCCAAGCGCTTCGACCAGGTGTTCGGCGGGCCGCCGCGCACCCCCGAGGCCACGCTCACCCAGCGCGAAATGGACCTCGCGGCGTCGGTGCAGGTCGTGACCGAAATGGCCATGAGCCGCATGGCGAAGTTCGTGCGCGAGAAGACCGGCAAGAAGAACCTGTGCCTCGCCGGCGGCGTGGCGCTGAACTGCGTCTCCAACGGGAAGCTCCTGCGCGAGAAGGTCTTCGACGACATTTGGATCCAGCCCGCGGCGGGCGACGCCGGCGGGGCCCTGGGCGTGGCCCTCGCGGTGTGGCACGGCTACCTCAAGCAGCCGCGCAAGGTCCCCGGCGACGGGACCGACCTGCAGAAGGGGAGCTACCTCGGGCCGCGCCCCGACGTGGAGCTGGCCAAGGCCTACTTCGCGAAGATGAACGCGCCCTACCGCGAGGTGACCCCCGAGGAGCTGCCCGGCGAGGTGGCCAAGATCCTGGCCTCCGAGAACGTGGTCGGGCTGTGCCAGGGCCGCATGGAGTTCGGGCCGCGGGCGCTGGGCGGGCGCTCGATCATGGGCGACGCGCGCTCGCAGAGCATGCAGAAGACCATGAACCTCAAGATCAAGTATCGCGAGTCGTTCCGCCCCTTCGCGCCCTCGGTGCTCTCGGAGGACGTGAACGAGTGGTTCGAGCAGGAGGGCCCCTCGCCCTACATGCTGCTCGTGGCCGACGTGCGCGATCAGCACCGGATCCCCATGACCGAGGAGCAGAAGAAGCTGTTCGGGATCGAGAAGCTCAACGTGCCGCGCTCGTCGATCCCGGCGGTGACCCACGTCGACTACTCGGCGCGGATCCAGACGGTGCACAAGGACACGAACCCCACCTACCACGCGATCATTAGCGCGTTCAAGGAGCTCACCGGCTGCCCGGTGATCGTGAACACCTCCTTCAACGTGCGCGGTGAGCCGATCGTGGCCACCGCCGAGGACTCCTATCGCTGCTTCATGCGCACCGAAATGGACTACCTCGTGGTCGAGAACCTGATCCTGGACAAGAAAGCCCAGCCCGAGTTCAAGGACGAGGGCAACTGGCGCGACGAATTCGAGTTGGACTAATGAGCACCGCCGAGCAAGACACGGCCGCCGCGGAGGCGACCTCTCCCTACGTCCCCGGCTCGGGGCTGCCCGGGACCCCCAACACGGTCACCGGGGCCGCGCAGCACAAGGACCTCTACCGCGTGCCCAAGGACCCCAAGGCCAAGCGCAAGGCCGACGCCGGCCAGGCGCGGGTCCTGGGCCTGGGGTTCATGGTGTTCTTCAGCGGGATCCTGGGCGGGATCAGCCTGTGGCTGAACGGCGCGCTCTACCCCCACGCCACCGGCTGGAACGGGCTGGAGCAGCCCGTCGAGAGCGCGCTCTACCCCGAGCAGGACGCCGACGGCGAGGCGATCGTCGAGGACCAGCCCGCGCGGCTGGGCCCGGCCTCGAGCTTCCTGCTCGAGTGGAGCGACGGCGAGCGCACCGCGGTCGAGGTCGTGCAGCAGGAGCCGGCCGAGGGGCAGGAGGCGCGGGAGCCCAAGGAGGGCGAGACCTGGGTCCACGTCGCGGTGAACGCGCACTGGGCGGGCTCGCTGGTGGCGCCGACGCGCCAGGGCGCGACCCCCAAGGCGGTGGTCCTCGCCTCCACGATCCAGCGGGACCTGCCCGGCGAGGTCGCGGACGCGGGCCAGGTGCGCCCGGGCACGCGCTACGCCTGGGAGGAGGCCAAGCTCTTGCGCCTGGTGCCCACGCGCTACGTGATCTTCTTCGGCCTGGGCATGGGGCTCCTGGGCCTGCTCGTCCCGGTCGTGCTCGTGCCGTTCTATATCGTGTGGATGAAGTACGTCACGGCGCCCCTGGGCTTCGTGAACACGCGGCTGATCCTGGGCGTGGTGTTCTTCCTGGTGCTGACCCCCATGGCGCTCCTGGTCAAGATCTTCGGCAAGGACCGCCTGCGGCGGGTCGCCCTGCCCAAGGGCGAGAGCTACTGGGTGCCCCGCGAGCAGCAGCGCGATCACAAGCACTTCGAGAAGGGCTTCTAGCGGGTCCTCGACGAAGAACAGGTGGGTGACATGAAGGGCATTATCTTGGCGGGGGGCTCCGGCACCCGGCTGCACCCGTTGACGCTGGCCGTCAGCAAGCAGCTCATGCCGATCTACGACAAGCCCATGATCTATTACCCCCTGTCGGTGCTCATGCTGGCGGGGATCCGCGAGGTGCTCGTGATCAGCACCCCCACCGACCTGCCGCGCTTCCGCGACCTCTTGGGCGACGGCTCGCAGTGGGGCATGGACTTCTCCTACAAGGTGCAGCCGAGCCCCGACGGGCTGGCCCAGGCCTTCGTGCTCGGCGCGGACTTCGTGGGCGACGGCCCCTCGTGCCTCGTGCTCGGCGACAACGTGTTCTACGGCCACGGGCTGGGGGGGACCCTCAAGCAGGCGGCGGCCCTCGAGCAGGGCGCGCTGGTGTTCGCCTACCCGGTGCACGACCCCGCGCGCTACGGCGTGGTCGAGTTCGACGACACGGGCAAGGTGCTCTCGCTGGAGGAGAAGCCCCAGAAGCCCAAGAGCCGCTACGCGGTCCCCGGGCTCTACTTCTACGACGCCGAGGTGGTCGAGATCGCCAAGGCGCTGAAGCCGTCGGCCCGCGGCGAGTACGAGATCACCGACGTCAACCGGCACTACCTCGAGCGCGGCGCGCTGAACGTGCTGACCCTCGGCCGCGGCACCGCCTGGCTCGACACCGGGACCCACGACAGCCTGCTCGAGGCCTCGAGCTTCGTGGCCGCGATCCAGAAGCGCCAAGGGCTGCTGATCAGCTGCCCCGAGGAGATCGCCTGGCGCAACCGCTGGATCACCGACGCCGAGCTCGAGGAGCAGGGCCAGGCCCTGGCCAAGAACGAGTACGGCCGGCACCTGCTGCGCCTGCTCCAGGGCTGAGCCCCCGCGGTCGAGCCGCATGTTCCTGCCCGTCGGAGACGCCCCGAACCCGCGCGAGACGCCGTGGGTGACCTACGGGTTGATCGCGCTGAACGTGGCCGTGTTCCTCCTGCTCTGGCCCACGACCCGCGAGCGCCCGCGGCCCCATGACCCGCGGGTCGCCCGCTACTACCGGACCCTGGTCGAGGTCTACGGCGAGCCCACCGCGCAGGCCGCGGTGCGGGACCTGAGCGAATACGACCTGCTCGTGTTCGAGCACGGGTTCAAGCCGCGGGACCCCGAGCTGCGCGACCTGTTCAGCTCGCTGTTCCTGCACGGAGGGCTCCTGCACCTCGTGGGGAACCTGCTGTTCCTCTGGATCTTCGGCAACAACGTCGAGGTCCGCGCGGGACCTGGGCTGTATCTGTTCGGCTACCTGGCGACCGGCGCCCTGGCCGGCCTCGGCGACGCCTGCCTGCGCTGGGGCTCGCCGCTCCCGGCCGTCGGGGCCTCGGGGGCGATCAGCGGCGTGCTCGGCGCCTACTACCTCCTGTTCCCGGGCAACGTGGTCCGGGTCGCGGTGTTCCTGTTCCCGTTCCTGCTCGACGTGTGGGAGCTGCGCGCGCGGGTCGTGCTCGGCTTCTACGTGATCGTGCAGAACCTGCTCCCGGCGCTGATCACGACCGGAGAGGGCGGCGTGTCCTACGGCGCGCACCTGGGCGGGTTCGTGGCCGGCGTCGCCGGGGCCTGGCTCCTGCGCGGGGCGGCGCCCGGGCCCGGAGACGCGGTCGACCTCAGCGCGCTCGCGCCGCTCGAGGTCGCGCGCCGCGCCGACGCGCTGGCGCACCCGCTGGACGCGGTCCGACTCTGGCAGCGCTACCTGCAGGCGGCGGGGCCCGCCCGCGAAGGGGACGCGCTCTTGGGCCTGGGCTACGCCCTCGCCCGCGCCGGGCGCCCGATCGAGGCCTACCAGCACGCCTACGCCGCCTGGACTCGCGCGACGCGCCACGCGAGCCGCGAGCGCGCGGCCGCGCTCATGCGCGCGCTGCAGGCGCAGGTGCAGGTGCCTCGGCGCTACGTGCGCTGAGGTCGCCGCGGTCGCGTCCCTGGCGTCGATCTGGCAGGGTGGGCGCATGAGCGACGCACCCACCGGCAACGGACCCTTCGACCTCAGCACGAACTTCGCCCACCTGGGCGTGGGCGCGACCGCCGTCCCCGAGCCCGCCTTCGACGGCATGGCCTGGTACCAGGGCTACGGCGAGCGCCACGCGAGCGACGGCGCCGAGGCGCGGCTCGTGAGCCTGCACACGTTCTCCGAGCCCTGGGGCATGTGGGAAATGCACCCGCGGGGGGCGGAGCTGGTGCTCGTGACCGCGGGGAGGCTGACCCTGATCCAGGAGCAGGACGGCGTGGAGCAGCGGATCGAGCTCTCCGCGGGGCAGTACGCGATCAACCCGCCGGGCACCTGGCACACCGCCGACGCCAGCGCGCCGGCGACCGCGGTGTTCATAACCGCCGGTGTGGGTACCCAGCACCGCCCGCGCTAACGCGCCTCGATCCATGGCGTGCCCGAGCTCGTCGACTCACTCGTCGGGTGTCCTGGGTGCATGTACGGAGTGAGTCGACTCACTCGTCGGGTGCCCCTGGGACAGGTACGGAGTGAGTCGACTAACTCGTCGGGTGTCCTGGGTGCGTGTAAGGAGTTAGTCGACTAACTCGTCGGGTGTCCTTGGTGCAGGTACGGAGTGAGTCGACTAACGCGTCGGGTGTCCTGGGTGCATGTAAGGAGTGAGTCGACTCACTCGTCGGGTGTCCTTGCCATAGGGAGGGAGTGCCCGGCTTTCTGTGTATGGCGCAGCGGCTGGGGTACTGGGGACGCGGCGATCCAAGGCGGGCAGATGCCTTTGACCGCAAAGGACGCAAAGGACGCAAAGGGACGCAAAGGCTGGCGACTCCGAACGCTGCGAGGAAGCCGCGGACCCTGCTCGTGACGAGGTTCGAGGTAGCTCCGCCCGATCCGGACCCGGCGGAGCTGGTGCTGCGCGGGAACTCCTGTCCCAGCCGACCTTTGCGTCCCTTTGCGTCCTTTGCGTCCTTTGCGGTTCAAGCGCATCTACCCGGCCTCGACCCGCTAGGTCCCTGGACAGCCGAGCTGCCGTACGACCTCGGGCACACCGGTCCCAGGACAGGTAACGCGGCGGTCGACCTCGAGCCCACCGGTTCCGGGACAGGTAACGCGGCGGTCGACCTCGGGCACACCGGTTCCGGGACACGTAACGCGGCGTACGACCTCGAGCACACCGCCGGGACACGTAACGCGGCGGTCGACCTCGAGCCCACCGGTCCCGGGACACCCGAGCTGCCGTACGACCTCCAGCGCAGGCGCTCGGGACCTGTAAAGCCCGGCATGACTTCCGGTTGGGCGATATCGCCCGGGGGTGCAATTCGGGAACTTCGTTCGCGTCCAACCGCGAACGCCGTGCAGTCCTGGCACGCAGCCCCGCGCGGGGGATCGCCGTAAACGTCGTGTTCGTAGGGCGTCTGACGCTTCTGTGACGCAGGAACAGGACTTGCACTACGCAGGGGGAGACAAGGGCGGAGTGAGGAGGCAGGAGGTCCTCCCAATGGCCGAGTTCCTCGACAGCCGAACCCTGGGTGCGAGCGCGTCCGGGGCGTTCGAGGCCCCTGCGGCGCAGCGGATCGGACGCTTCGAGCTGCGGCGCGAGATCGCCCGCGGCGGCATGGGGATCGTGTTCGAAGCCTACGACCCGGACCTGCGCCAGCGCGTGGCCCTCAAGCTGCTCCACCCCTGGAGCGCGGCGGACGACGAGACGCGCTTCCGCCGCGAGGCCCAGGTGATCGCGCGCCTGCGCCACCCGAACGTGGTCCGCGTCTACGCCCTGGGCCGCGACTGCGGGCGCTCCTACCTCGTGCTCGACTACGTCGACGGCGAGTCCCTGGCGCAGCGCCTGGAGCGCGTGGGCGGCACGCTCTCGGGGCTGGAGGCGATCGACGTGCTCGAGCCGATCGCGCGCGCCGCGCACTACGCCCACTGTCGCGGCGTCGTGCACCGCGACCTCAAGCCGGCGAACGTGCTCCTGCCCCGGCTCGGCGGGCCCCAGCTCGTCGACTTCGGCCTGGCCAAGGACCTCACGGCCTCGAACCCCCTGACCCAGCACGGCGAGCTCCTGGGCACCCCGCCCTACATGGCGCCGGAGCAGGTCGTGGGCGCGCCCCTCGACTCGCGCACCGACGTCTACGGCCTGGGGGCCACGCTCTACCGCACGCTCACCGGGCGGCACCCCTACGACGGCGCGCTGCTCGAGGTCCTCGACGCGGTGGTCAACGCGCCGGTGCCCTGCCCCAGCGACGTGGTCGAGGTCGACCCGCGCCTGGCCGCGATCAGCCGGCGCTGCATGGCCAAGGACCCCGCGCAGCGCTACCCGACCGCCGAGGCGGTGGCCGAGGCCCTCGCCGCCTGCCGCGCCCCCGCGCTCAGCCTGCGGGTGTTCGGCTCGACCTTCGCCCTCCCCGCGGCGGCGACCTTCTTCTACGGGCGCGCGCCCGAGGAGACCCCGCCCGGGACCCGGCTCCTGCGCCGGCGGAGCCTGCTGCCCATGGCGGCCTCGCTGGTCGCCGCCTGCGCCGTGCTGCCCCTGGCGGGGCTGCTCCTGAGCGGCGACGGGCGACGCGGCGCCGTCGCGGCCAAGGAGGGCGCGAGCGAGCGCGTGGCCCGCGGCGCGAGCCCCGGCTCGAGCGGCTGGAGGAGGGCCACGTCGTGCTCGCCACCCTGGCCGCGGAGGAGGAGCTCGCGCCCACGGGCGTCGAGCCCGCGTCCGAGCCCGAGGTCGAGCCCTTGCGCGAGACCGGCTCGCGGAGCGAGGTCGAGGTCCCGTCCAGGGAGACCGCCGACGCGCCCGCGGCGAACCGCGGCCCGGCGGCCGCCGACGCGCCCGGCGCCGTGGCGCTGCCCGGGCCCGCGGTCTACGCCGAGCTCGAGTCCGGCGCGGGGTCCGCCCTCGAGGTCACGCCCCTGATCGCGCTGGGCCCCGAGCCCCCGCAGGCGTCGATCGCCCCCGAGGTCAGCGCGCGCCGCGCCGCGCCCCGGCCCTTCGCGCCGGAGCCCGCGCCGGCGCTGGTCTCCCCGGGGCTCCCGTCCTTCGTCGAGCCGGAGCCGGTCGCGGACGCGGTGTCCCTGGCCCTGGCCAGCTACCGCGAGCCCCTCCCCGCGGCGGCGGCGCCCTACGCCGAGCTCCTGACCCTCGACGGCCGCGGGAGCGACTACCGCAGCGTGCCCTTGAGCCAGACCCTCGGGCGCAGCCCGAGCGCGCTGCTCGTGGCCTTCGACCCGCTGGTGTTCGCGGCCCAGGGCGCCCAGGTCGACTGGCTGCTCGCCGACGAGGTGCGGCGCGACGCGGTGCTCCCCGCGGAGGTGGCGAGCGTCGCGGTCGTGCGCGGCGAGGCCTTCGTCGGGACTCGGGGCGCTGACGCCGGCGACGTGTATCGACGCAGCGTCGACGGGCGCTGGGACCTGAGCTACGACGGCCAGGGCGAGCTCGCGCTGTGCGCGAGCCTCCAGGGCGAGCTCTACGCGGTCGAGTGGAGCGCCGCGGCCGGGGCGCGGGTCCTGCGCCGCGAGCGCGGCCGCGGGCAGGCGACCTGGGTCGCGGTCGGGCGCCTGGGCCTCGAGCGCCCGACCCGCGTGGCCTCGAGCGGGAGCGCGCTGTGGGTGGCCTGCGCCAGCGAGAGCGCCGACGCGCTCGCGCTCTACGCCGGCGGGGGCAACACCTGGCGCCGGGTCGAGCTCGGGCGCAGCGGGTCCTCCCGCGGGCGTCAGGCCGCCGAGGTCACGGCCCTGCTCCCGCTGCGCGGGAACCTGTTCGCGTCGGTGGTCTACCGCGACCCGCGCAGCGGGCGGCCCGAGGGCGGCGAGCTCCTGGCCGGGGCCCTCGACGGCGGGCGGCTGGAGCTCGAGCGCCTGGGCGAGCGCCTGCCGCCGGGGGACGCGCCCCTGAGCCTCGCGTTCCACGAGGCCACGCTCTACGTGGGCACCCAGCAAGGGCGCCTGCTCTACCTGCGCCCGGACGGCGACCGCGACGCGCCGCGCATGGACGAGCTGGAGTGGGGCGAGGACCCCGCGCCCGGCTCGCTCGGGGTCCACAGCCTGATCCCGCGGCAGAACGGCGCGCTCTTGCTCGGGCTCCACGGCCCGGGCTCGAGCGAGGTCGCGATCCGCGTGCGCGGCGTGCGCTAGGGGCACACCTCAGAGCTGCTCTTGGCGAGTCAGCGAGCGCCGGACACACTGCAGGTCCACTCGCCGAGGTGCGCATGACCCACCGCTCGCTGTCGACCCTCCTGATCCTGCTCGCGTGCGCGGGCCCGGCGCTCGCCGACGACGCCGCAGCGAGCGCGGCGCCCGCCCCGCGCCTGAAGCTCGAGGGCAGCCAGCGGGGCGTGGCCCTCGCGCCCAAGGGCAACCGCGTGCTGTGGTTCGAGCGCCACGAGGGCCGCTACCGGTTCTTCTTCAGCGACACCCAGGGGATCGCGCCGCAAGAGGTGGTCCGCGTCGACGCGCGCAGCCCCGGCCAGCTCGAGCACGTGCTGAACGGCGGGCTGCGGCAGTGGGCGCCGGACAGCTCGCGCTTCGGCTTCGCCACCGTGGAGCGCGGCGTGCTGCGCGCGGGGATCGCCCAGCTCGACGGCACGACCGAGCTCTTCGACGACACCGAGCCCCGGGCCGCCGTCGAGACCCACTCGCTGTGCTTCGCGCCGGAGGGCGGCGGCGGCTGGTACGTGGAGGGGCGCTCCGCCGGGATCGCCCCCAAGTCGACGATCCACACCTTCGACGCCGACGGGGAGCGCGGCGAGCCGGTGTTCGAGGTCCAGCAAGCGTTGGTCACCGCGCTCGAGCCGTCGCCCGACGGCGCGCGCCTGGCGTTCTTCCTCGGCACCAAGCAGGGGCGGCGCGTCGCGATCCTCGACCTCACGAGCGGGGTCCACGTGACCTCGGGCGTCGTGCGCGTGATCGACCACCTGGGGCGTCCGCGCCTGTTCTGGACGGCCGACTCCGAGGCCGTCGTGTTCACCGCGCGCAGCGGCCCCGGCGTGTGGCCGGCGAGCGTGCTGCGCTTCGACGCGACGGGCGCCGAGCTGCGGGCGCTGGTCTCCTCGGAGACCTGGGCGGTGTTCGGCGTCAGCGCGCAGGGTGAGGTGAGCCTGGTCGATCCCCACGGGCGGGCCGCGGCGCTGCTGAACCCCACGACCGGCGAGCGCCGCGCCGCGCCGGGGAACCTGGCGATCGGGCAGGAGTCCCCGCGCAGCGCGCTGCTCTACGAGCCGGAGTCGGGTCAGCTCTGGCTCGAGTGAGCGCCGCGCCCCCTCCTTGATCCCGGGCGGGCGCCAGGCACAATCGCTGACCTGGAGGTCGTCCCATGGCGCGCAAGTTCAACTTCGGAGCCGGTCCCGCCGTGCTCCCCGTCGAGGTGGTCGAAGAGGCGCGGGACAACCTGCTGGAGTACGGCTCGAGCGGGCTCGGCGTCATGGAAATGAGCCACCGCGGCAAGCACTACATGGAGATCCAGGAGCAGGCGGGCGCCTCGATCCGGCGCCTGCTCGGCGCCGACGACGACTGGGAGCTGGTGTGGCTCACCGGCGGCGCCTCGACCCAGTTCTTCATGGTCCCCATGAACCTCGGCGCCAAGCCCGCGGACTACATTGTCACCGGCACCTGGAGCCAGAAGGCCGTGGTTGAGGCCAACAAGCTGGGCGAGGCCAAGGTCGCCGCGTCGAGCGAGGACACCGGCTTCGACCGGATCCCGCGCGAGCTCGAGCTCTCCGCCGGCGCCTCCTACGTGCACATGACGTCCAACAACACGATCTACGGGACCCAGTTCCGTGAGGCGCCGGAGGTCGAGGCGCCGCTCGTGTGCGACGCGAGCTCGGACATTCTCTCGCGCCCGCTGAAGCTCGAGCGCTACGGCCTGATCTACGCCGGCGCGCAGAAGAACCTCGGCCCCGCCGGTGTGACCCTGGTCCTGGTGCGCAAGGCGCTGCTCGACCGCGCGCCCAAGACGCTCCCGACCATGCTCGACTACCGCACCCACGTTAAGAAGGACTCGGCCTTCAACACCCCGCCGACCTTCCCGATCTATATCGTCGGGCTGGTGGCCAAGTGGCTCGAGGCCCAGGGCGGGCTCACGGCCATGGCCGCGCGCAACCATGCCCAGGCCGACAAGCTCTACGGCTGTATCGACCGCCACGACCTGTATCGCGGCCACGCGCAGCCGGACAGCCGCTCCCACATGAACGTGACCTTCAAGCTGGCCGAGCCCGAGCGCGAGGCCGACTTCCTGGCCCAGGCCGCCGAGCGCGGGCTGCTCGGGCTCAAGGGCCACCGCAGCGTGGGCGGCATGCGCGCCTCGATCTACAACGCCATGCCCGACGAAGGCGTCGACGCCCTGGTCGCGTTCATGGACGAGTTCGCCGGCTAGGCGCGGCGGGCTCGTGGAGCCCCTGCTGGTCCTGGTCGGCGCGTTCTTCGCGCTGGTCCTGCTCCTCGTCGTCGCTTCCTGGGTCGTGCCCGGCTTCTCGCAGCCGCAGCCGAAGGACGGGCTAGGGCCCGAGGAGGTCGCGCGGGTCTACCGCGCGCTGGCCGGGTTCGCCCTCGCCGACGGCCAGATCGAGGTCGACGAGCGTCAGCGCCTGACGACCTTCGGGATCCGACACGGCCTCGGCGCTCCCGCGATCGAGGCCCTCGAGCGCCAGGCTCGGCAGGGCGTGCCCTCCGTCGGACCCGGCGCCGCCGAGCGCGCCGCGTTGCGGGAAGCCCTCGAGCGCTTGGTCCGCGGGCGCGGGAGCCTGTCCCCTGCGGAGACGACGTACCTGGCGCGGCTGGAGCACGCCCTCGACCCGGACGGCGAGGTCGACGTCGCCGGGCAGGGCACGAACCTGCGCTGCGTCTACTGCCACGACGGCTTCGCCCAGGGCGCGCGGCGCTGCGTCGGGTGCGGCGCGCTCCTGCACGCCGAGTGCTGGGAGGAGGCCGGCGGCTGCCCGACCCCGAGCTGCCGTCCGCCGACGCGCGAGGGGCCGCGCGAGCGCGCCTGAGCGGGGGTGTCTCCCGGGTTGACGGACTGGACCGGCGGGTGAGCCGCAAGGGCGTCCGGTTCACCTCAAGTCCTTTGAGCTCCGCCGCAGGGGCTGGCTCTCGAGCTGCTGGGGGTGGGGCGGAGGACGCCTGAAGACCCCGGCCAACGCTCAACCGACCGACTGGACCGACCTCTGGCGCGGGCTGCTGCTCGCCGCGGTGGCGGTGCCGTGCCTGTTCGGGGGCATGCTGATCGGCGGGGGCCTCGGCGGTGTGCGAGTCCCTCGGGTTCTACGCCCTCGCGCCGTGGGTGGCGGGGCTGGTGTGCTTCTCGACGCCGGCGCTCGCCGTGGGGTTCGTGCTCCCGCGCGCTGGACGAGGGCGCGCAGCCGTCGCTGGGTCCCGCCGCCGCGGCCGCGTCTACCGCGTGCTCGCGCGGTTGGCGTTGGCGGACGGGCCCCTGGCGCCAGCGGAGCGCATGCGCCTGGTGCGCGCGCGGCGGCGGCTGGCGCTGAGCGACAGCGCGGCCCGGGCCCTCGAGCGCGACGCCGCGGAGGGTCGGCTGCGGGTGGGGCGCCGGCGCGCCGAGCGCCGCGTCCTCGACGCCGAGCTCCAGGCGCTCTTCGCCGAGCGCCAGCCCTCGCCCGAGGCCGCGGCGCTCCTCGAGTCCCTGGGCCGCGTCGTGCGCGGCGACCGCGAGGTCGCGGCCAGCGACGGCGTGCGCTGCGCCTACTGCCACGACGGCTTCGAACAGGCCGCCGCGCGCTGCGGCGGGTGCGGGACCCTGCTCCACGCCGAGTGCCGCCGCGAGCTCGGGCGCTGCCCGACACCCGGGTGCAGCGCTCCGGCGCTGGCGCCGACCCGGACGCGGGTCTGAACCAACGGCGACGGGCGGCCACGAGGACCGCCCGTCGACAGGACTCGGTCTGGAAGCCGAGGGGCCCCCTAGGAATCACCGCCCATTGTTGGGGGTCGGGTCGTTGCCCGCGCGGAAGCCCCACACGGTGACCTCGGCCTTGCCGCGCAGCGCCTTGCGGATCGGCGTGCGGTACTTGAAGTCGATCCGCTGGATCACCCGCGCGGCGCCGGGGAGGTCGATCGGCAGCGAGTTCGCGCCCTGGTTGATCTCGACGGGGCCCTTGGGGTCGTACTCGTAGGTCTCGCCGTTGCCGAAGGTGACCTTGACCCAGTCCAGGATCAGCTTGTTCCCGCCGACGTGGAAGCGCAGGCGGGTGAAGCGGCCCTCGGCGGCGGTCACGACCACGTGGTCGCGATCGGCGGTGAAGGCCACGGTGCGCGAGCCGAGCCGGGTCCAGCCGCGGTCGCTGTCGGGCTGGGCGGGCTGCGCCGGCTGCGCGGGCTGCGCCGGCTGAGCGGGCTGCGCCGGCTGGGCGGCGGCCTCGAAGCGCTTGCCGAACACGCGCACGGTGGCTCGGCCGTCCAGCAGCTTCTTGAGCGGGGTGCGGTACTTGAGGTCGATCCGCTGGATCACGCGCAGGGCGCCGGGGAGGTCGAAGGCCTGGGAGTTCGTGCCCTGCTTCACGTGCACGGGCGCCTGGGGGTTGATCTCGTAGGTCTCGCCGTTGCCGAAGGTGACCTTGATCCAGTCGAAGATCACGTCGTTGCCGCCGACGTGCACGCGGATCCGGTTGAAGCGGCCCTCCGCGGCGGTGACGAGCACGTGGTCGCGGTCGGTGGCGAAGTTGACCTGGCGCTCGCCGAGCTGGGTCCACTCCATGACCGGCTGGGCGGGTTGCGCCGGCTGGGCCGGTTGAGCGGGCTGGGCGGGTTGGGCGGGCTGGGCGGGGGCGTCGGGGGCGTCGGGGGTCGGGTCCACCCCCGCGCGGAAGCCCCACAGCGCGACGTGCGCGCGGTCGGGGCCCGGGTTGCCGCGGCCGCGGCGTCGGCCGGGGCGGGGCGCGCCGGCGGTGCTGTAGACCACGGTGACCTTCTTGATCACGCGGGCGCCGCCGGTGAGGTCGATCGCGCGGGTGCTGTCCCCCTTCTGGAGCGTGGCGCGCACGTTCACGTCCTGGGTCTCGCCGTTGCCGAAGTGGACCTTGAGGTCGGCGATCACGATCGCGCGGTCCTTGACGTGCAGGCGGATCTTGGTGAAGCGGCCCTCGGCGGCGGTGACCGGGATCACGTCGCGGTCGGCGCCGAAGTCCACGGCGCGCTCGCCCAGCTTGTCCCAGCCGGGCTCGGCGACGGCGGTGGTTCCCAGGGCGAGCAGCAGGCCGGCGACGACGCCGGCGATCCTCATGGAGTGCATTGAATTCCTTCCGGTAGGGGGAGGAGCCGCGCGGGGCTCACGAGGTCGGGTAACGCGCGGGGGCGCGTCATGGATTCGGCACGATACCCGGTCGTACCGGCCTCTGCGCGGGGTCGAGCCACTGCCTCGTCTAGCGTTGCACTACGTGGTTGGCTTTACGACTCGGGCGAGGGTGGAGGGCCCGCGTCGGCAATTCTGCCCGACCGTGATGGATCCGGGCGGGGTTTAGCGGCCGGCGTGGTCTTTGCACGGCTTCAGGCTCCACAGAGGCCACCGCAATGCCACAGACTTCCACCGAGTGCAGGACGAGGACGATCGTCCTTTGGGGCCCGCAGGCGGTCGTGCGCTCGACGCTCATGGACGTGATCACGAGCAAGACCCCCGAGGACCGCTGGACCCACCTTCCGCTGCTCGAAGGCGGGGGGCGCGGGCTGTCCCTGGAGCTGGGCCGCGTCGCGGGCAAGCCCACGGCGCTCCAACTCTGGGCGCTCCCCGATCGCGCGCAGCTCCCGAGCGCGGCCGCCGAGGTCGCCCGGGACGCCCACGGCGTGTTGTTCGTCGGCGAGCCCGCCTCCAGCGGGCACGCCCGCACCCGCGCCGCCTGGGAGCGGCTGCACGACGCCCTCGGGCGCCGTCGGGGCGAGGTGCCGGTGGTCGTGCTCTGGTGTCGCGCGGTCGAGGCGCCGATCCTGCCGCTGGAGGTCGCGCGCCGGGTCCTGCCCGAGGCCGCGGCGGACCGGCACCTCCAGGGCGACGTGGGCGGCCGGGGGATCATGAGCAGCCTGCGGCGGCTGACCGAGCTCGCCGTGGTCACGCGCCCGCAGTCCGAGCGCTGGCTGCCCCAGCCGCAGCTGACCGTGGTCGAAGAGCTCGAGGTCCCGGGCGAGCCGCAGCTCTCGCTCGACGCCGAGCCGCAGCCGCAGCGCACGCGCCTCGGCGGGCTCCCGGCCCGCGGCCCGGCGGAGGCGGAGCTCGCGGACCTGGCGTTCTCGCGGGTCCTGGCCGACGACGTGTTCAGCCCGCCGCCGGACCCGGAGGATTCGCCGCCCCCGCCCATGCAGGTGCGCCTGGGCTCGGACCTCGCGGTCGAGCCCTGGGGCTCCACCGACGGCGTGCCCCTCGACCCCGACGACCCGGTGATCGGGCAGGTCGTGGGCCCCTGCCAGATCCACACCAAGCTGGGCGAGGGCGGCATGGGCGCGGTCTACCTCGCGCACCACCCCGTGCTGCACAAGGACATGGTGGTCAAGGTCCTCAAGCCGGCCTACGCCCAGAGCGAGCGCCGGGTGAAGCGCTTCTTCCAGGAGGCGCGGGCCGCGGCGCGGGTCGAGCACCCGAACGTGATCGCGATCCAGGACGTGGGCACGAACCAAAACGGCCTGCACTTCATGCTCATGCAGTACCTCGAGGGGGAGAACCTCTTCGAGCGGATCATGCGCCGCGGGCGCTTCGTGCCCAAGCGCGCGCTGGAGGTGGTGCGCGCGGTGGCCGAGGCCATGGCCGCCATGCACGCCGTCGGCGTGATCCACCGCGACGTGAAGCCGGAGAACGTGGTGATCACCCCCACCGATCAGGTGCGCCTGATCGACTTCGGCCTGGCGAAGGACCTGCAGAACCAGCTCAACCTCACCGCGCCGGGCGCCATGGTCGGGACCCCGCTCTACATGGCCCCCGAGATCGGGCGCACCGAGACGATCGACGGGCGCGCCGACGTCTACAGCCTGGGGCTCACGCTCTACGCGCTGCTCACCGGCCGCCCGCCCTTCGAGGGCTACCCGATCCACCACGTGATCTTCGGCAAGGCCAAGCTGCGGCCGGTCGCCGAGCTGAACCCGGCGGTGGACGCCGGGACCCACGCCGTGCTCGCGCGCATGCTGGCCTGGGACCGGCGCGAGCGCTACCCGAGCGCCGAGGCGCTGCTCGAGGACCTGGCGCGGCTCGAGGCCGGGGAGGCGCCGCTGGCCCTGGGCTGCCCGGTGCCGCGCTGCCTGGGCGGCGGGAGCGAGTCCGGGACCGGCTCCCGGCCGCGCCCGACCTCGCGCCGGCGGCGGCGGAGGGCGGAGCCCGAGGTGCGCGAGGAGGCCGCCCCTCCGCAGCAGCTCGAGGCGGAGGAGGACGCCCTCGACGACGAGGTGGCCCGGGCCGAGGAGGACTCCAGCCGGCGAGTCGCCGACTACCTGCTCCTGAGCGTGCTCGAGGAGCGCAGCAAGAGCGTGGTCTACCGCGGCTGGTGCCCGCGCCGCGAGCAGCTCGTGGCGATCCACCTCATGCGCGGGGTCAAGTCCCTGAGCCCGGCCTACACCCAGGCCCTGGGGCAGGTCGCTGAGCTGGGGCACCCGCACCTCTCGCCCCTGTTCGACTGCGGGGTCCACGAGGGTCAGCTCTACCTGGTCAGCGAGTACATCGAGGGCGCGAGCCTGCGCACGCTGTTCGCTCAGGTCGGCGACAGCCGCCCGCTGGAGGACGGCGACGCGGCGCGGGTGATCCGCGACGCCGCGCGCGCGCTGTCCTACGCGCAGCGCCAGGGCGTGGGCCACGGCTGGATCCGCCCCGGGAGCGTGTGGATCGACGAGCGCGGGCAGGGCGTGGTCGTGGACTTCGGGCTGGCCTGCATGCGCCAGGTCGCGGCGCGGCGCCTGCCCGACCGCGCGCAGCAAGGGGCCAGCGGGCGCTACCTCCCGCCGGAGAGCCGCAGCGGCGAGCTGCAGGTCGCCCAGCCCAGCGCCGACGTCTACGCGCTGGGGATCCTGCTCTACCAGTGCCTGACCGGCGAGCCGCCGACCTCCGTCGAAGGCGGCGGGATCGCCTCGCCCTCGGCCCTGGGGCGCGAGGTCGTGCCGGACCTGGAGGCGATCTGCCTCAAGGCCCTGGCCTTCGCCCGCGGGCAGCGCTACGAGACCCCGGCGGAGCTCGCCGACGACCTCGACCGCTTCCTGCACGGCGCGGCGCCGGTGGCGCGCGGCTTCGGGGGCACGACCCTCAGCGCGCGCCTGCCCTGGGTCGGCTCGGCGGCGGTGATCGGCGCGTTCCTGCTGTTGCTGGTGCTGCTCGTCGTCCTGACCTGAGCTCAGCGCCGGCGCTTCTTGGCCTTCGTGCGCGGCGGCTTCACCGGCGCCTTGCGGCGGGGCGCGAGCGCCGGGCCCCAGGCGTCCACGACCGTGTTCGCGAGCACGCCCCACACCGTCAGGGGGTTCGGCTCCTCGAGCTCGGCCACCGTCGCCTGCCACTCGGCGCGGGAGCGCGAGATCACCTGGCCGCCGCGCCCGCTCGTCGCCTGGGCCCAGGGCGCGAGCTGGAGGTGCAGGCGCGCGTCCGCGCGGTGGTCGAGGAAGGTCCCGATCAGCCCCGCCACGGCGAGGCGCAGCTGCAGGGAGTCGGCGCCCCGGGGGAGCTCGGTGAACTCGAAGCCCCAGGTGCCCGCCTCGAGCTGGTGCAGCGGGCGCAGAATGAACCCGCAGCGGTCGGGGCGCATGCCCTCGTCCAGCTCGGGGGTGTCGAGCCAGGTGCAGCGGAACGTGCGGCAGCCCTCGGGGCGCTCGTCGTAGATCCCGCACCCCGCCGAGGTCGCGTGCTGGCAGCGCTTGCCCGCGGCGAACATGGGCGACGCCATGGAAGAGGGGCCGCAGCAGGCCGTGCACTCGCCGCAGGATCGCATGGTCGACCTTCCTTCTCCCGGGGGCCCGCCCCAGCATGCCTCCTGTCGGCTCGGGGGACACCCCCGCTGGCGCCGGAGGATTTCGGGACGTTTCGCTGGCCTCTTGCGCGTTAGGCGAGACGCTGCCCGTCTAGGAGTCCCGCATGTCGCTCGCTCGCCTCGTCGTCCCGTCCCTGCTCCTCGCGCTGTGCGGCTGCCCGCCGCCAGCGGCGACCCCCGACGGGGCCGTGGGCGAGGCGCCGACCTCGCGGCCGACGTCCCAGCCGACCGCCGCGGCTGGCCCTGGCGCCGAGTTCGCGCAGGCGATCGAGGCCGCGCACCACGCCGAGACCTGGCGCGCCCAGGGCGCGATCCGCGCGCACATGAGCCTGACCTTCGGCGGTAAGCAGCAGTTCACGGGGACGCTGCTCCTGGACCCCCAGGTCGCTCACGCGCGGCTCGAGCTCGACGAGGGGCCCACGGTGGTCTTCGACGGGGAGACCGCCTGGCTGGCGCCGGGCGACGCCGAGTTCCCCCGCGCGCGGTTCCACGTGCTGACCTGGCCGTTCTTCCTGGCCGCGCCCTACAAGCTCCAGGACGCGGGCACGTCCCTCGCGCCCCTGGGCGAGCTGACCCTCGAGCCCGAGGGCCCGCCGCTGGCGGCGGCCAAGCTCACCTACGAGGCCGGCGTGGGCGACTCCCCCGACGACTGGTACGTGGTCTACCGCGACGGCGAGGGTCGCCTCAGCGGGCTGGGCTATATCGTGACCTACGGCGGCAAGGACCCGGCGAGCGCCGAGCCCCACGCCGTGCTCTACCGCGACCACCAGCCGGTCGAGGGCGTGCCCGTGCCCCGGCGCTGGGAGTTCCGCCTCTGGACCCAGGACAAGGGCGTGTTCGACGATCCGATCGGCGAGGTCCTGCTCGACCGGGTCGAGTTCGTGCAGCCCGCGGCGGACGCGTTCCAGGCCCCCGAGGGGGCCACCGAGCTCACGCTCCCGGAGTGAATGCGTCCCGTCCCGGAGTGAGCTGGGACGAACGTCGGGGCGCCCAGGGCTCGGGGCCGGGAAAACCGTCCGCCCGCGTGCGGTTGGTGCCCTAACTCCTGTCGCCTCAGTCGGTACCGAGCTTGCGGGACGCCTCCTCGAGAGAGAGCGAGGAGTGCGTTGAAGAGGACGATCTGCTGGGCGGCGCTGGCCGCGTGCTGCATGGGCCAGGCGCTGGCCGACCCCACCCTGGTGACCCGTGAGGACGGCGGCCACGACGCCGCGCACCTCCTCGAGTACGAGGTCCGCTGGCTCGAGGTCCGGGGCCTCGAGCCCGCGCTCGCGAGCGCGATCAACGGGCCCCTCGAGGCCCTGGGCTTCGACCCCCTGGAGGGCATGCGCGCGTCCTTGGCCGGCGAAGGCGCCGAGTTCAGCGACCCCGACCGCCCCAACGGGCTGTGGGTGACCCAGTCGCCGGGGCTGTTCAACGGGCGGCTGCTCGCCGTCGAGGTCTCGGAGTCCAGCTACTGGTCGGGGGCCGCGCACCCGAACACCGCGATCTCGGCGGTGGTGTTCGACCTGACCACCGGCGCGCGCCTCGCGCCGCGCCAGCTCTTCGCCGCTGGCGACGGCGTGCTGCAGCAGGTCGCGGACAAGGTCAACGCGGCCCTGCGCGCGGAGTACACCCTGGACGGCGACTACCTGCTCGAGGCCGCGACCCCCGAAAACCTGGGCGCGGTGCTCCCCACCGCCGAGGGCGTCGCCTTCGTGTGGAGCAGCTACGGCCTGGGGGCGCCCTACGCCATGGGCCCGCCGACGGTCGTGCTCCCCTACGCCGAGCTCGCGGGGCTCCTCGACGGTGAGCTGTTCGCCAAGGCCCAGCGCAAGACCGTGAGCCTGTCCCTCGGCGAGCCCGAGGCGCACCCCGAGGCGATCGATCCGATCCGCGCCTACGTCGACGTGCTGCACGAGGACGCGCTGGCCGCGTTCAGCGGGCTCAGCGTCGAGGAGCGCCGCGCCCTGGGCGCGCACCCTGGCGCCTGGCAGTGGCTGAGCGGGCCCGACCAGCAGATCCGGGCGCTGGAGGAGCTGGGGCTCCCGAACCTGGCCGACGGCGCGCGCGACGTGCTCGGCAGCGCGCGGCGCCTCGACCCGCTGTTCCAGGCGATCGACTTCGCCAGCAGCCAAGTGCGCATGTCCGAGGCCTCGGTCCTCGAGGCCGCGCTGCTCGGGGCCCTCGAGCGCCACGAGACCGGGCGGGTGGTGACCCTCGGCAACCCGCTCCTCGTGCGGGGCGAGGATCCGGAGGGCCACGGCCAGGCCTTCGCGCGCTTGCCCCACGGCGCGGTGGTCGGCGTGATCGAGCGCGCCCAGGGCTACGACCTGTTCCACACCGTGCGCCTGGGCGACGGCCGGATCGGCTACGTGCACAAGAGCTACCTGCTGCTGGAGGCGCCCGCGACCGTCGAGGGCCGGGTCTACCGCCAGCCCGACGGCAGCTACCGCTTCGGCCCGGACCGGGTCCTGCTCCAGGCCAAGGCCGGCCCCGGCCACCCGGACGCCGAGCTCGACGCCCTGCGCGCGCTGACCGGTCCCGCGGGGGAGAGCCCCCGGGTGCGCCTGGTCGCGATCCAGCGCGAGCGCGCCTTCCTCGAGCCCTGGCTCGCCGTGGTGAGCTTCGAGCGCGCGCCCGAGGAGGCGCCCGCCGACGGGATCGAGGACGCCGTTCGTCGCTGAGCGGCGGATAGGAGCGGCGGGATTCGAACCCGCACTTGGGGGATTTTAAGTCCCCTGCCTCTGCCGTTGGGCTACGCTCCCGCGGGTCACCGACCCACGAGCGCATTGTGTCATGTCGCCCCGGGCCTGCCCCCCGCGGCGACGGCGGCTAGGGTGGCTCCATGCCGGACGAAGAGCTCCAACGCCTGCACCGCCAGGACGCGCGCGAGGCGCGGGTGCGCCGCTTGCGCGAGCGGGTGCGCTGCGGCGAGCTGGAGGCGGAGCTGCTCGCCTTCGTCGCCGCGCTGGGGGACGAGGACGCCCGGGCCGCGTGCGACGCGCCAGTCGAGGTGCCCGACGACGTCGACGGCTGGGTCGCGCTGCTCGAGGAGCTCAGCGCCGAGGGCCTCGTGCGCGCCGCGGTGGCGGCCGCGCGCCGCGCGGCGGTCGAGGTCGGGCCCGTCGACCACCCCGACCTCGAGGCGGCGCTGTGCTTGCTCGACGGGTGGTGCGTGGAGGAGTCCGCACACGAGGTGGAGATCTACGGGCTCCTGACCATGAACGCGCACGAGGGTGGCTACGCGAACACCCCCGCGTTCTGGGTGTTCCAGTCCCTCGCCGCCGCTTGCATGCTCACGCGGCATCCCGAGTCGGTGTTGTGGCGCGAGTTCTTGCCCCGGCTGATCGCCGGCACGAGCTTGGACCTCGTGCGCGCAGCGGTCGTGGACGAGGTCGGCCGGTGGCTCCTCGACGAGGGCGATCCGGCGGCCAAGCGCCACGAGGCGGCCTCGGCGGATCTGGCCGCAGTGCAGGCTGCTTGGGAGCAAGAGCCGACGGTGGAGTCGGAGGCCGTGCTCCTCGACGCCCGGCTGCGGCAGGGGCGCCTCGATCGCTTCGACCTGGAGGCCGCGGCAACGCTGGGTCACCGCGGCAGCCTCCGTGCGCTGGGCCGGGAGCCCATGCCCAGCGCGCGGGAGTGGGCCCGAGGACTTGACGCGTCCGTCCAGCCGCGTGTCGCGCTGGCGGTGCTGCGGCGCGGGTGGGGGGGACGCTCCGGCGCGACGGGTTTGCTCGCGGATCTCGCGCGGCACCTGCCGGAGTCGCAGGCCGTGGACGAGGGCGGGTCGATCCCTGTTCCGCCTGCTCACGCGCGGTTGGCCGACGCTGTTGACGTGTTGGTGAGCGACGAGGGCCGCTGCGACGCCCTTCTTCGCGCTCAGGCGCGGGAGGCCACGCGTTGGCTGCGCCCCCGACGTCCCGCGGTCCGCGCCCAGCAACCCACGTTCGACGACGCCGAGGCCATGGCCGAGTGGGCGGCGTCGCGCGCGCTGGCTCTGGTGGAGGGGCACGATCACCGGGTGGAATCCTTGCTCCCCGCGGACGGGGTCGACCCGCTGTCTCGGTGGGACCAAGCCCGGGCCGCCGCCGTGAACTCGATCCGCCTCGGGCTGTGGGCCGAGGCCGTGCGCGCAGGGCAGGCCTCGGCAGCCGAGGTCGCCGATCCGCGCTCGGCTGGGACCCGCGGCTGGACGCGGTGCTCGACGCGCTGCGGGACGCGGTCGTGGCCGAGGTCGCGCCCTCGCTCCTCGGCTGATCAGTCCGGGGGGTCGAGGGCGAGCTCGAGGGTGTGCATGACGCCGAAGGCGCCGGGGAGCTCGCCGGTGGGGCGGAAGCCGAGCTTCTCGAGCACCCGCAGCGACGCGACGTTGGGGGCGTCCACGGTCGAGGCCACGCGGCGGATCCCCAGCTCGGCGGCGCGATCCAGCACGGCGCGACCGATCTCCGTCGCCAGGCCCTGGCCGGTGTGGGCTTCGAGCAGGGCGTAGAGCAGCTGGGGCTCGGGGCCGCACTCCGCGAACACGTGGAACCCGGCGAAGCCGATCGGGGCTCCGTCGGGGAGGTGGACCAGCCACAGGCCGAGGCCGAGGGTCGCGAACAGGCGGTCGCTCGCGGCGAGGGTGTGGGCGCACCAGGCGCGGTCCACGCGCTCGCCGTCGAGGAGCCAGCGGCGCACGTGGGCGTCGGTCGCCAGGGCCCAGAACGCGTCCAGGGTCTCGGCGCTCAGGCGGCGGTAGCGCAGGCGGGGCGAGGTCGGGTTCATGGGGGCGGCAAGATGCCCAAGATGCCGTAGAGCACGACCAGGAGCCCCACCACAAGGATCACCACGACCCGGTAGCGAAAGGCCAGGCCCACGAGCATACCTAGGCCGTAGGCGAGGCCGCGGCCGGACCGGGCGGCGGCGTTCCGCGGGGCGGCGGCGGCTCGAGGGGCGGGCGGCGCGCGCAGGGCCTCGCTGGTCGCTTCGTGGCCGCAGGCCGCGCACTTACCGTGCTCGCTCCAGCACTCCGAGTGGTGCCAGCTCATGCAGCGGTCGCAGGCGGTCTTGCGCTCGTCGGCGGCGACGTCGGTCGTGCAGAACGGACAGCGCGGGCGCTGCACCGAGATCGGGGCGCTGCGTTCGGCGGTCAGCGGGAGGGCTCCAGGTCGGGCATGCGTCCAGTCTACGGCGCGGGCGCAGGGATTCCCGCGAGGCGCCGCCGGGGGCGCGAGGTAGAGTAGCCCCAGGACTTGCCCGTGCGCCTCAAGACCCAGCTCCACGCGACGATCGGCACCTGCGCTGCGCTCTCGTTCTTGATCGTGGGCGTCGTGGGCTGGTGGGAGCTGCGCCGGGTCCACAACCAGGAGGTCGAGTCCCTCGGGCAGAGCATGGCCCTGAACCTCTCCCGCGGCTGCGGGCTGGCCTTCGCCGAGTGGGAGACCCGCGGGACCACGGAGGAGCTCGGCTACCTCCTGCGCTCCCACGAGGAGGACCGCGTGGTCAGCGCCGTGGTCTACGACGCCGACGGGCACGTGATCGAGCGGATCGGCGCGACCTCTCGCGAGGCCAGCAACGACGCCGAGACCGCGCTCCTGAACGAGGTCCTGGCGCAGGAGCCGGGGGAGGAGCGCCCGCCCGCGGTCCTGACCCTCAGCGGCGAGGAGCTCGGGCGCACCGGCCCCAACGGCGAGGACCTGCTCGAGTTCGCCGCCCCGATCCACACCAGCGAGGGCGAGCTCAAGGGCGCGCTGTTGCTCTCCCTGGTCCGCCGCCCGCCGGTGCTGAGCTTCGTGCGCAGCATTACGCTCCTGATCCTGCTCTCGCTGGTGATCGTGGCCGGGCTGTGGTTCCTGCTCTACAAAATGCTCAGCGGGCAGATCCTCACGCCGATCGTGGAGCTCTCCCAGGGCATTGCCCGGGTGCGCAAGGGCGACCTCACCGCCCGGGTCGCGACCCCGACCCAGGACGAGCTCGCGACCCTCACCAACAGCTTCAACGACCTGATCGCGGTCCTCGTCGAGCGCGACTCGCTGCAGAAGCGCCTGGAGGAAGCCAACCGCCTGGCCGAGGCGCACAACCGCCTGCACGACGCCCACCAGCAGCTCAAGCAGGCGCAGGAGCAGCTGATCGTCACCGAGAAGCACGCCTCGATCGGGCGCCTCGTGCACGGCCTGAACCACGAGCTCAACAACCCGCTCTCGGCGGCGCAGAACATGATCCCGCCCCTGGGCGCGGCCCTCGAGAGCCTGCGCGCGCACCTCGTGCCGCCGCCTCCGCCTGGGGACGAGGACGAGGCCCTCGAGCACAGCGCGGCGCTCTTGCAGTCGGGGTCCTCGGCCTCGCAGTCGGGGCTGCACGCGGTGATCCCCGAGGCCCCCGAAGGCCTCGCCCCGGCGGAGCCCGCGGAGCCGCTGCCCCGCCGAGGAGCCGGCGCCCGCCGCCGAGCCCGCGGCCAGCCCCGGCTCGAGCGCGGCCCTCGACGCGCTCCGCCCCGAGGCGCCGGAGCCCGTGCCCCTCGACCCGCAGCTCGAGGAAGACCTCGCGGACCTCGAGGCGGCGGTGGAGGTGATCTCCCGCTCGGTCGCGCGCGCGATCAATATCGTCCACGACCTCGGCGCGTTCTCGAAGCTGGGCACCGCCGACCTGGTGGAGGTCGACCTGCGCCGGCTGCTGGAGGAGGCGGTCGAGACCCACGAGCGCGAGCGCCCGGGCGAGCGCCTGGAGGTGACCCTCGACTTCGTCGGCGACGCCGAGGCCGTCGAGCTCAAGGCGTTCCCCAGCCTCCTGGCCCAGGTGTTCGTGAACCTCCTGACCAACAGCGGCCAGGCCCTGGCGCCGGGCGCCACGGGCAAGGTCAAGATCCAGGTCAAGCGGCTCAAGGGCGAGGACCGCGTGCAGATCGGCTACGAGGACAACGGCCCCGGGATCCCCAAGGAGCACCTGAGCAAGGTGTTCGAGCCGTTCTTCACGACCAAGGAGCAGGGCCAGGGCACGGGGCTCGGCCTCGCGATCTGCCTGGGGATCGTGGAGAAGCACGGGGGCACGATCGAGGCCCGTCGGCGGCGCCGCGGCGCGCACTTCGTGATCGAGCTGCCGCTGGTGGCCGAGGTCGAGGAGCCGCTGGATCCCTGGGCCTCGAGTCCGTTCCTCTCGGGGAGCTCGATCTCCGGGCGCGCGCCCAGCCAGACCCGGATCTGAACCAGAGTTCACGATTCTGAGCGGGCGAGAGTGGTTCGCATGGAGTCAACGATCGAGCGCTCGCTCGCCCGCTCAGGATCGTGACTCTGGTTCTAAGTAGAGGCTTCGCTTGGTCGCAGGGCTGTCTTCCAGTGCCGAGCCCGGTACCCCGAACGCATGCCCCTTGCGGAGCCTCTAGCTACTAAACGGAAGGCGCGATTCGGGGATAGGTCAGCACGTGCCGGCAGTGTTCGGCGACTCAGAATCGCGCACTCCCGTTTAGGGGCGCGGGTAGCGCGCGAGGATCGTGGTCGCGCCCACCGAGCCCGCGAAGTGCTGCTCCTTGACCGCGAGGTATTCGGGGTCGGCGAAGAAGCCCTCGAGCTGGGCCTCGCTGGGGAAGCCGATCGTGAACACGCGGTTGATCGGCTCCGGCGTGGCGCTGGCCAGGACCTCCGCGACGCGGAAGTCGTAGCGGAAGCCGCCGTCGTAGCGCATGAGGATCGGGGCCATGGCCGCGCGGTAGGCGGCGTAGCCGGCGTCGTCGAGCACGAGCAGCCCGACCAGGAGCTCCACGCTTACTCCGGCCCCCTGCTGCCCGCGGGCAGCGCGTTGGCGTAGACCACGCGCGCCGACCCCCGGCTGTGGAGCGTGAGCCCGCTGGACGCCGCCGGGATCACCAGCGCGTCGCCCTGGGCCAGGCTCGCGGGCCCGCCCCCGCGCAGGGTCAGCGCGCCCGAGAGCACGACCAGCGCCCCCGCGCAGCGCGGCGCGGGGAGCGCGCGCTCCTCGTCCGGACCGAGCTGCCACACCTCGAAGGTGAACGGCGAGCGCGGGGCCACGGGCCAGGTGGGCTCGCCCTGGTGCACGCGCCGCACGGCGTCGTTCGCCGGGAGCTGGTCCAGGCACGTGGCCGCCTGCTCCAGGTGCAGGGTGCGGTCGGTGCGCCCCCAGTCGTACACGCGGTAGGTGACGTCGCTCGTCTCCTGGACCTCGAGCACGAGCACGTCCTCGGCGGTGTGGAAGGTCCCGGGCAGGATCTCGACCGCCTCGCCGGCCTCGGGCACGAAGCTCCGCAGGCGCTCGGCGATCGCCCCGCTCACGCTCAGGGGCCCGAGCTCGCTGGGGTCGACGGGGCGCTCGAAGCCTTGCCACACCCGGCCCTGCTCCCCCACGTCGACCAGGTACCAGGCCTCGCTCTTGCCGCGCTCGCCGTCGCCCAGGGCCTGGGCCACCGCGGCGTCGGGGTGCACCTGCACCGAGAGTCGCCCGCGGATCTCGAGCAGCTTGATCAGGAGCGGGAAGCGGTGGCCCTGCCCGAGGAGCGGGCCCGCCTGCTGCTCGATCACTTCGCGCAGCGAGTGACCGGCGTAGGGGCCGTCCAGGACCTCGCTCTCGCTCCCGGGCACGTCCGAGATCAACCAGGCCTCGCCGGTCTCCGGCGGCACCTCCCGACCCAGGCTCGCGGCGAGGCCCGGGCCGCCGCCCCAGGGCTTCTGCACGTAGCGCGGGGCGGTGCGGAACGGCGCGAGGCTCACGACAGCTCGGCGACGATCGCCTTGAGGAAGGGGCCGAACTTGGCCCGGTTGCTCTCGTTGGCCGAGATCAGGTCCTTGTGGGCGCGGACCATGAGCTTCATACGCTCCTCGTCCGAGGCCTCGACCACGTCCAGGTTGGTGAGCTTGAGCCCCTTGGGGAGCGCGGTCTTCTCGGGCTTGATCGTGACGAAGGCGTCGACGCCGACCGAGCTCAACTGCTTGTTGGCGTGGTCGTCGACGTTGATCAGCACGCAGCCTCGCGACTTGCCGTCGTCGGGCTGGGTGAGCCGCTTGGACAGCCCGAGGAGCATGCCCATGAAGGTGCTGTCCACCCCCGTGCACTGGGCCAGGTCGAACACGAACTGGCGGGCGCCGCCCTTGATCACGCGCTTGGCGAAGCCCTCGAGCGTGGGCGCCGTGTGCATGCTGCCCAAGCCTTGAACCCGAACGTAGACCGCTTTGCCCGACACCGCGATTTGAAACGGGGCGCGCTTGGCGCTCATGGAGCCTCCAGCAGATCGCTCGCCCAGCATAACCCGGAACCCTGGAGGACCCACGCACCACCGTAGCGAAGCTCCCCACTTGGGGCGGGGCGCCCCGGCGGACCCTCGGCGGGGCCGGCGCTCGGTCGGGCGATCCCGGGCTCAGGCGGACTGCATGCGGCGCCGCTTGCGGCCTCGCTTGGGCTGGGCCACCGGGCCCCGGGGGGCTTCGCGCAGGAGCTCCTCCGCCTGCTCGCGGGCGGCGGGGGTCACCGGGTCGCCGCGGATCATGAGCGCCAGCTCCTCGACCCGCGCGGCGCCCTCGAGCACGGTGGCCACGACCTCGCCCTCTCGGCGCTGAATGCTCTGGTGCAGGGCCGCCCGCGCCGCCACCGGGGCCAGGTGGGTGACCACGAGCACCTGCCGGCCCTGGCCGAGGTCGGCCAGGCACGCCCCGACGCTGCTCCCCAGCCGCGCGCCCAGGTTCTGGTCGATCTCGTCGAAGACCAGGACCGGCGCGTCCCCGGCCGCGCGCTCGCCGAGGGCGAGGAACAGCCGGGAGAGCTCGCCCCCCGAGGCTTGCGCCAGGGGGGCGAGCTCTACCGCCGAGTCAGGGGAGAACTCGAAGGCTACGAAGTCCAGTCCGTGCGCGGTGGGGAGGTGCTGCTCTGCCTCCGCCACCGCCCCCCCAGGGGATGGCGACCCTGCGGGGTGCACGGACGGGGGGGAAAACTGGGTCCAGGCCGGGGCCTCGGCCGTGGTGGGTTCGACGCGGATCCGCACGCGGCCGCGACCGAGGCCGAGGTCCTGCAGGCGGGGGGCGATCGCGCGCTCGAGCTGGGTCGCGGCCTGGGCGCGGGCGGCGCTGAGCGCGGTCCCCGCGGCGACCGCGCGCTGCCAGGCCTCGGCCAGGGCCTTGTCGTGCTTGCGCAGGCGCACCCCGAGCTCGGCGACGCTCGGGGCGTCGTTGAGCGCGGCCCAGCGCGCGGCGAGCTGCTCGGGGGCCGCGCGCACGCTGCGGGCGGCGGCGCGGAAGGCGCGCAGGCGCTCGCGGATCTCCTCCAGCTCGGCGCGCTGGTCCTCGAGCGCCTCCAGGCGCTCGTCGAGGGCGCCGCGGCTGAGCTCGAGCAGGTTCAGGCCCTCGGTCAGGGGGGCGAGGACGGGGTCGTCGGGGTCGGCCTCCAGGCGGTTGGCGATCCGCTCCAGGCGCTGGACCCACGCCGCGCCGGGGCCGTTGAACAGGGTGCCCAGCTCGCCCAGCCCTTCGAGCCAGGTGGAGACCTCGCTCAGGCCCTCCTCGCGCTCGACCAGCTCCTCGTATTCCCGCGGCTCCGGGTCCAGCCCCTCCAGGGTCGCGCGCACGTCGAGCTCGGACTCCTCGTCGGCGACCCGGGCCGCGAGCTGGGCCTCGAGCGCGTCGCGCTCGGCCGCCAGCGCGTAGAGGCCCTGGCGCTGGGCGGCGTAGGCCTCGCGCTTGCCCAGCGAGCGCCCGGCCTGGTCGAGCAAGTCGCGCTGCACCGCCTCGTCGACCAGCCGTGGGGCGCTGCCCTGGCCGTAGATCTCGCTCAGCCGCTGACCGACCTCGCGCAGCTCGCCCGCGGCCAGGGGCTCGGGATCGCCCCCGTTCACCCGGACCTCGGCGCGGGAGCGGCCCCGGGTGTCGACGCTGCGGGTCACCGTCAGCGACCCGGCCTTGGCGCGTTCGACCCACGGCTTGCCCATGTCGTGGAGCCGCGTGGGGTCGATCCGAAAGGTCAGGGAGACGCGGGCGGCCTTGGAGCCTCGACGCACCAGGCGCCCGAGCCCCTTGCCGCGGCCGAGCCCGGACACGAAGCGCAAGGCCTCGAGGACCGTGGACTTGCCTTGGCCCGAGGCACCGGACAGCACGTTGAGCCCGGGCCCGAACCCGAGCTCCAGGTGACGCAGCGCCGCGAAGTCGTCTATGACCAGGGCCTCGATCATGCTTAGGCTCCCAGGCTCTCGATCATGCGCTCGAGGGCCAGCTGGAGCAGGCGCGGGTCGCTGTAGTCGCCGCTCTGGACCTTGCGCCGGGCCTGGCGCACGCGCTCCCAGCGCACGGGGCAGGCCGAGCCGTCGGCGTTGCGCTGGTCGGCCGGGGGGCCGATCTCGCCCTCGTCACGGACGCCGAGGTGGTGCTTGCTGCGGGGAGTGGGGGGGTGGTGCATCGCTTCCTCCGAACTTCCGCCTAACCTAACAAAGCCCAGGGACAGGTCGCGAACGAAACCCGATCACGCTCCACGCACAGTTGGCGTAATGAACACAGCCGCAGCGCGTTAGGGGTTTGTTTGTCAAGGACCACGCCCGGGTTCGGGCGGGTGTTCGGGGTTCGGTTGGGGGAGTTCGGGTGTTCGGGGGCTCCGCTCACGTGGGAGCGCTTCAGTAGACGCATGGGTCGGGCGGAGCTACCCAAGCTCCTGGGTCCGGGCCGAACCCTTCGAGGTCGCGCCTCTGCGTACCCTCTGCGCCCTCTGCGCCTCGGCGGTTCAAGAGCATCCACCCGCCCTCGGATCGCCGCGGCACCGCGCGCCTGCGGAAGGCGACCCCGCGGCTGGGCGTGTCCGGGCCGGGAACCAAAACAAAAGGGCGCGAATCAAGCCAAGCGGGCGGCAGGCTCTAAGCCTTCCGCCCGCTTGGGTTGATTCGCGCAGGGCGTATGTCTCTCGAGGGGCTGGCTACTGAGCCAATGCCTCGGTGAGACGCGCTGCGGCTTGATTGAGTCTCTCAGACGTCACGTAGGTGCCATCCGCGATCATGCGGCGAATCCGCAGGACCTTTTCGAGCCGGACGGCGGGGAGCTCGCGAGCGAGCTTCAAGAATCGCCGGTGCGCTTCGTCCTCCTCCTCACGACGTTGGGCTTGATCTGCGCAGGCGCGCAGGAGAGCCCGCTCCTCGGGATCGAGGAGGAAGAGACCGCTGTCGGAACCGTTGAAACCTTCGCTGATGTTGGACATTTCATTCCTCTCGAGTGTTGACCCTGCGCCTTTGCAGGGGGGACTCGGTGTCACCTGGGAGCCAGCCGCGTTGCACGTAGGACAGCTTGGTTACTCCCGACACTCAGGTCTTCCCGCACCTCCTTTCGGCACCCCGCCCAGCGGACCTTGAGGATTTTGGGGAAAACTTTCGAGATCGTGCCTAAGTCGTTCCATAACAGGCACATGCTTTTTGGATTCGCCTACGCCACCGGGTTGGGGGAAATCCGCACTGAACCTCCAGGGTTTGGTGTCGTCCCACCCGTTCGATGGGTAGAATGCGCGCCGCCTCGCCTTAACTCGTTGGGGAGATTCGACCTGTGAGACTGAACCCCGCCCTGACCGCGGCGGCCGTCCTCCTGGCCGTCGCCGGGCCCGTCTGGGCCCAGGACAAGCCGCGCGACGACGCCACCCGCAAGTTCTTCTTCAACCCGGACAGCGAGATCAGCGCCAGCGAGCTCCTGGCCGCGTGGGGCAAGACCTTCAACGCCCTCGTGATCGAGGATCAGCAGGTCGGGCAGGCGCGGATCAAGTTCGTGACCGGCGTGCAGACCGAGCTGAGCTGGGGCGCGACCAAGAAGATCCTCGACTTCTACGAGGTCATGGTCGTCGAGGACCAACCCACCGCCAACGGGCCGTGGGTGATCCGCGCGCACTCCAAGCGCAACATTGGGCAGAAGGAGCCGCCGCCCTGGCGCTACGTCGACGCCGACGAGAACGAGATCCCCGACCACGACGAGATCGTGACCGCGGTGTTCAAGATCAAGTACGGCGCGGGCAACGCGATCTTCGCCACGATCCGTGGCCTGGCCACCCGCGACACCAGCCGCGTGAGCAACAGCCTCTACGTGCCCGGGCCGGAGGTGATCATCATTTCGGACCTCGCCAGCCGCGTGCGCTACTACGCCCGGGTGATCGAGGCCCTCGACGTCCAGGGTCCGCGGAAGGAAATGCGGATCTATCAGATCCAGCACGCGCCGGTGGAGGAGCTGGCGCAGATCCTGACCGCCGTGCTCCAGGCGCTGGCGGGCAGCGGCGCGGGCGGCGGCCAGGCCGGCGTCCAGATCCAGCCCCAGGGGGCGGGCGCCGCGGCCGGCGCGCCGACGGTGATCTCCGACCCGCGCTCGAACCGCCTGATCGTGGCCGCGTTCCCCGACGACCTGCGCCTGGTAGAGCTGGTCAAGCAGGAGCTCGACGTGCGCGTGGCCCCGCCCAGCGGGCGCTTCCACGTCTACAAGTGCAAGGACGCCGACGCCGAATACCTCGCGGGCAAGATCCAGGAGCTGTTCACCGGCCAGGCCGCGCCGACCTCCACCTCGGGGGGCGGCGCCAGCGGCACCGTGCGCTCGGGAAACAGCAGCGTCTCGGGCAGCGTCGGCGGCGCCGGCGTGGCGACCCTCTCCGAGGGCACGGGGATCGGCGACGTCGACACCCGGATCGTGGCCGACGAGCGCACCAACTCGCTCTTGATCCAGGCCGAGGAGCGCGCCTACGAGGAGATCCTCGAGGTGCTGGCCCAGCTCGACAAGAAGCGCCGGCGCGTGCTGATCGAGGCGCAGATCTGGGAGGTCTCGGAGCCCGACAGCCTCTCGATCGGCTTCGAGCTGGCGACCCTCACCAACGCCCACGACGGCTCGATCCGCCCCTCGGCCGCCTCCGGGTTCGGCGGCTCGTCCTTCCAGCCGGTCACCAACGCCAACGGCGACACCGATCTCGCTCGCGGGTCCCGAACCAGGTCGCCTCCGGCGGCGGTCAGGCCTTCGGCGTGCTCGCGGTGCACCCCAAGGACACGTTCGATCGCCTGCCGATCATCGCCAGCGCGCTGGCGACCCACTCCGAGACCCGCCTGATCACGCGCCCGTTCACGATCACCAACGACAACACCCCGGCCACGTTCTCGATCGTCGACCGCGTGCCCTACCAGACCCAGTCGTTCAACAACGTGAACACGACCACCGGCGTCGAGTTCGTCGAGGCGCGCAGCCAGCTGAACATCGAGCCCCAGGTCAACTCCGCCGACAACCTCACGCTCAAGGTGACCCTCGAGCTGACCTCCTTCGGCGACGCCGTGGGCGGCCTGCCGCCGGGGACCAACTCGCGCACCTACGAGGGCGAGGTCACCATGCCCAACAACCGCTACATGGTGTTCGGCGGCCTCGAGCGCGAGAACGAGAACATCTCCGAGCAGAAGGTGCCCTTCCTCGGCGACATTCCGATCCTCGGTCACCTGTTCAAGACCTGGTCGCGCAACGCGAACAAGTCCAAGCTCTACATCTTCATTCGGCCCACGATCTTCAGCGAGGCCGGCTTCACCGCCGAGACCCGGCTCGCGGACACCCTGCGCCAGGTCGTGCACGTCGACGCGCGCCGCGACGAGTGGCTGCCGCCGGTCGTCCCCGACAGCTACATGCGCCCCGCCGGGTTCGAGCTCCAGGACGAGGCCTTCGAGGTGTTCGGCACCGGCAGCGCCGACCCGGTGCGCGCCCAGGCGAGCTGGGGTATCGAGGACGAGGACGACGACTAGCGCTCAGGGCGCGCCGAGGCCCAGCGCCTCCCGCGCGCGCCGGTAGTAGGCCTCGCGCTCGGCGAGGTGGGTCTGACCGCCGTTGATCCGCTCGGTGAGCGTCACGAAGTCCTCTCGGTCCGCGAAGCGGTTGAGGCGGTTCTGGTTCCAGAACCAGGCCGCGGTCGCGAACCCTGCCCCTGGCTGGCTGACCAGGTCGGGGTTGCCCACCAGGTCCAGCCCCAGGCTGCGCCCGGCGCGGGCGTAGTTGTCGCGACCCGTGAGCTGCAGCGGCCCGCGCCCGCGGAAGCGGAAGCCGTCGCCGCGGCGCGTGTTCCCCAGCCGCCGCCCAGGCCGCGTCCCGGGCTCGTAGCGGTTGAAGTAGCGGCGCGGCCCGCGCTCGACCCAGTCCGTGAGCTCGTTGCTCTCGTGGGCCACGTGGGCCAGGAACGCGGCCTGCCGCAGCGGGGTGTCGATCGCGGCGTCCTGCATGGCCTGGGTCAGGTGCGGGAGGAAGCGCCGCGCGTCGCTCACCGACAGGCTGGGCATGATCTCGCGCAGACCCTCGACCGAGAGCCCGAGGCGGGCTGCGCTCCCGGTCTCGCCCAGGAGCGCGCCGCGGAGGCCCACGCCCCCCGCGCGCAGCCCGACCCGGGCGCGCACGGGCTCGGGCTGGGGCTCCGGGACCTCGTAGCGCACGCGGCTCACCGGCTCCAGCAGGCCCGCGCCGAAGCGAAAGCGCGAGCTCGCGCCGAACAGGATCGAGGTCCCGTCGGGGCGACGCATGCGGAAGGCTCGCGGGCGCACCAGGGTCACGATCCCTCGCGCGTCGACCTCCAGCAGGGACACCGTCTCCAGGAACCCGCGCACGCTGGCCGCGCACTCGGGGGCGCGCTCCAAGCTGGCGCGGATCTCCTTGGGCTCCGCGCGGAAGCGCTCGGCCGCGGCGACGCCGCGGAAGAAGTCGTGGACCGTCCCGCCGCCGTGCTCGCGTAACACGGGGAGGAGCACCAGCGGCTGGGACGGGTGTTTGGCCAGCGGCCGAACGCCGCCTCCGCCGGGTGTCCCGGCGGAGGCGGCGTTCAGGAGAAGAGAGAAGGAAAGGAGAAAAAACGGACCAAACAGTGAGTGGGGGGGCATGGGCGACTCCGACGCCCCTCCCTGGGCAAGGCCCGTGCCCGCGGAGTCGCTTGAGGTTGGGCCCGTCCCCTGTCCAGCCCGGCAGTCGGGGTGGGTGGTTTGCGCGACGGTTGAACCGCGAGGGGCCCACTGTGACCGACGAGCAACGACGCCAGGGGCGACGAGGGCGAGCGAGCGCCGGTGGAATCAGCCCTGACGGGCCGCTAGTCCAGGGGGAGCGCCTGCGCCTCCGCCCAGGCCGTGAGCTCGGCGCCGGCCTCGGGATCGCCGGTCGCCACGCGCTCGGCGAGGCCCAGGGGCGGAGCGAGCCCGATCCGGCGGGCTGCGCGCAGCGCCTCCGCCGCGGCGGGCAGGTCCTCGGCTTGCCAGGCGAGCTGCGCCGCCCAGGCCCACACCGCGGGGTGCGGGTGCTCGAGGGCCTGGTAGCGCGAGAAGGCCTCTCGCGCCGTGGCGAGGGCTGCGGGTCCGCCCTCGCGCCCCGCGCGCCACACCGCCGTGGCCGCGACGGAGGTCGCGTGGTCGGCGGTCCAGGCGTCGTCGAGCACGACCCGCGCCACCCTCAGCGCCTCGCGGTAGCGCTCGGCGAGGGCCAGGGCGTGGGCGAGGTAGGCCGAGTCGCCCTCGGGCTCGAGCACGGTCAGCGCGTCGTCCAGCCGGCCGACGAGGGTCAGCGCCCGGCCGGTGAGGATCGCCGCCTCGTGGCGCTCGCGGCGATCGGTCAGGGCCTCGAGCAGGGTCAGGCCCAGCTCGGCGGCGGGGGCGAACCGCTCGAGCACGACGAGCAGGCGCAGTCGGCGCACCTCGAGCACCTGCGCCTCTTCCGGGGTCGCCAGGGGGCGCGCGCCGTCGATCAGCTCGAGGTAGGCCTCCGCCTGGGCGCCGTGTCCGGTCCAAGCCTTGATCACCTGCGCCAGGAGCGCCGGCCTCCGCGCGCACGCGTCGGCCAGCCCCCACAGGAGCGCCTCGCAGGCCGCGAGCTCGCGCCGGATCACGCCGTTCACCAGGAGCAGGATCCGGAAGCACTCGGCCTCGAGGCTCGCGGGGTCGAGCTCGAGGGCCGCGCGCAGCCGCAACAACGCGGCGACCTCGTAGGCGACCTCCGGGGCGAGGGCCGTCGCGGGGGAGCTGTCGACCTCGGGCACGAGGTCGGCGATCCGGGCCGTCGCCTCCGCGACCAGGGCCTGGGTCGCCGCGTCGGCGCCGGGGCCGGCCGCGCGGGCCAGGGGCACGGCGTCTGAGACGCGCTCCTCGTCCAGGAGGACGCGCACCGCGCGCAGCCGGGCCTCCCGCGCCAGGTCGGCGGGGGTCTCGGGCGTGAGCGCGGCGCAGGCCTCCTGGGGGCGACCGGCGCCCAGGAGCGCGCGCACCCGGGCCGGGGCGCGCCACACCTCGGCGACCGCGGTGTCCTCCGCGGTCAGGCGCGTGGCGAGCTGCAGCAAAGCGGCGGTTACGCCCGCCCGCGCGTGGCGCGGGCGATCGCCTCGAGCACGTCGAGCTCCGGTACCGGCCCCGGCCCGGCGCGCTGCGCAGCTCCGCCTGGGCCCGGCTGCGCATGACCTCGGAGTCCAGCGCGTTCGCCGCCGCGCGCAGCGTCTGCTGCTCGCGGCTCGCGGGCAGGCCTCGGAGGGCCTCCCGCGCGGCGCTGACCGGGCCGGCTCGAGCAGCGCGCCCAACGTCTGGAAGCGCGCGAGCTCGGTCCGCTCCGCGGGTGCCGTCGGTCGCCCGGCGCCGCGGGCGTCGACCGCGGGTCCTCGAGCTCTGCAGGGCCTGGCCCAGGTCGCGGGTGGCCGGGCGCCCGGGCAGCGCTGCGTGGGGGCGGCAGGGTCGCGCGGAGGAGGAACCACGCCGCGAGCCCGAGGGCGACGGCGCCGGCGACCGCGAGCGCAGCGGTCGGCTGTCGCCGGAGGGGCGCAGCCCCGCAGGTAGCGCTCGAGGTCCCAGGCTAGCTCCGGCAGCGCCAGCGCCTGGGGTCAAAGGGCCGCGAGGCATACGGCGTCCAGCGCCGGGTCTCCGCCGAGCTCCGACGGCGGACGTGGAAGGGCCGCGCGCCAGCCATGAGCTCGACGTAGGAGCTGCACTCCCCGCCGGGGCGGCCTGCCGGTGAGCAGCATAGAGATGGCGCCCAGGGCGTAGACGTCGGCGGCCGGGGTCACGCGGCTGGAGTGGAACTGCTCGAGGGCGGCGTAGGCCGGGGTGCCCACGAAGGCCCGGGTCGCCGTGAGCCGTGAGCTCTCGCTCAGCCGGGCGAGGCCGAGGTCGCTCAGGCACACACGCCCGTCCCGCGCGCAGAGCGTGTTCTGCGGTTTGACGTCACGGTGCACGACCCCCGCGGCGTGGAGCGCCTCCAGGGCGCGGGCGAGCTGCTGCGTGACCTCGGCGGCGCGGCGCGGGGCGACCTGGCGCTCGGGCAGCGGCTCGCCCTCGATCAGCTCCATGGCCAGGAACGCGCGCTCGCCCTCGAGGCCGGAGGCGTGGACGCGCACGAGGTTCGGGTGCTGGACCCGCGCCATGGCCTCGGCCTCGCGCAGGAAGCGCTCGCGGTCCTGGTCCGTGCGCAGGTGCAGCACCTTGAGCGCCACGTCGCGGTTCAGCCGGGGTTCGCGGGCGCGGTAGACGACCCCCGAGCAGCCCCGCCCGAGCTCCGCGCCCAGGGTGTAGTCGGCGAAGCGCTCGGTCGTCGGCTCGAGCTCGGCCTGCGCCGCGACCAGCGCGCGGGCGAAGGCCGCGCCGTCGGAGGGGCGTTGGGCAGGGTCGAGGGCCAGGGCCTGGGCGCAGAGCTCGGCCAGGGCGGCGGGGGTGCCGGGGGGCAGGAAGATCCCGGCCTCCGCGCGCTCGAGGAGCTCGAGCAGGTTCTCGCCAGCGAAGGGGTGCCGGTCGCACAGCGCGAGGTGCAGGAGGATCCCCAGCGCCCACACGTCCGCGGTGGGCGCGGCGTCGCGCGAGCCTCCGCGCAGGTGCTCGGGGGGCGCGTAGCTCGGGGTCCCGACCACGTCGCCGCTGCGGGTCAGGGCCAGCCCGGGCTGCGCCTCGCTCAGCGCCGCCGCGCCGAGGTCGGTGACGTAGGCCCGGCCGTCGGCGCCCACGAGCACGTTCTGCGGCTTGAGGTCGCGGTGCACGACCCCGCGCGCGTGGGCGTGGCCCACGGCCTCCGCGACCTGCTGCAGGTGCTCGAGGCGCGTCAGCAGGGGCGTGGTGGCCCAGGCGCGGTCCAGGTGCTGGCCGCCCTCCACCAGGGGCAGGAGCAGGTAGAGCCGTTCCTCGATCCGCCCCGCCTCGAGGCACGCCGCGAGCTGCGGGTGTTCGAGCCGACCCGCGAGCTCGACCTCGCGCCGCAGCCGCTCCAGGCGGGGGGGCGCGAGCTCGACCTCGAGCTTGGGCAGCTTGAGCGCGTAGCGCGTGCCGGCGCGCTCGGCGCAGTAGACGCTGGCGGTGGCACCGGCGCCGAGGCGCTCCGTGAGCCGGAAGGGGCCGAAGGGGCGGGGTAGCTGCACGCGCTCAGCGGCTCGCGGCGAGGGGGGACGTCACCCGGCCGAGTATACGGGCGGCGGCGGCGGGCCGATTCACGAGGTCCGTCCTCTGCGCTCGTGCCCGTGGGACCCAACGACGCGCAGGGTGTATGACTGGCTACACACCTGGGACGAGCCCGCTCAAGGCCTCGCTCAGCGCCTGCGCGTCCAGGCGCTCGGGCGGCCGCGGCGCCAGGGCGAGCTTGAGCAGCGCGTCCAGGGTCGGACGCGAGGGGCCCCAGGGCCCGGGGGGCAGACCCGTGAACCCCGCCCGCGCGGCGAGGAGGTAGGCGCCCACCGACGTCGTGGGGTAGGGCGGGCGCCCGGTCAGCGCCGCGTGGAGCAGCGCGCCGAGGGCGAAGGCGTCGGCCGCGGGGCCCACGCGGTTGGCCGCGCCGAGCTGCTCTGGGGCGAGGTAGCCCAGGGAGCCGAGGGCGGCGCTGGTCTGGGTCAGGGGCTCACCGTCGGTGAGCTTGGCCAGGCCGAAGTCGATCACGTGGGCGCGGCCCTCGTCGTCGAAGAGCACGTTCTGCGGCTTGAGGTCGCGGTGCACGACCCCCGCGCGGTGGGCGGCGGCGAGGGTCCCCGCCAGGCCCTGGATCAGACGCAGCGCGTCGGGCGGGGGCAAGGGGCTGCGCCGGGCGAGGTCCCCGCCCCGGAGCGCCGGGGTCACGAGGTAGGCGCTGCCTTCGGCGACCCCAGCGTCCAGGAGCGGGACCACCCCGGGCAGGGCCAGCGCGCGCAGGACCTCCACCTCGCGGGAGAACCGGCGCAGGTCGGCCTCCGGCCCCAGGACCTTGAGGGCCAGGGCGCGCTCGGCGCGGGTCGCCCAGTAGACGACGCCGTGGGCGCCCCGTCCGGCTTCGACCCCGATCCGGTAGCCCGCCCACTCGAGCGCTGGCGGCGGCGCGGCGCGCCAGCGGGCGAGGGCGCGGAGGTAGGTCTCGGGCTCCAGCTCGCGCTCCAGGACCCCCAGCGGCGAGAGCCCGAGCTCGAGGGCGCGACGGGCGCGGGCGGCGTGGACGACGAGGGTCGGCTGCACCGCGCAGCAGTGGCCCCAGAGTTGCTGGTCACGTTCGCGCTGGAAGGGGAGGCGGAGCTTCACGTATGGGAGTATTCAAGAGCACCATGAGCCAGGCAACCTACGAGCTCCCGGCGGATTCCCAGAGCGCGCTGCGCGAGCTGTTCGCGGACCCGGCGCGGCTGGGGGCCGAGGCCGAGGCCGGCGTGGTGGAGGCGGCCCTCGACCTGGCCCAGGGCTTGACCGGCTGCGCTCAGGTCGGGCTGCGCCTGGCCAGCGGCGCCCACGGCGCGCTCGAGGTCCCCTGGCCCGCCCCCGCGGGGCTCCCGGGGGAGGTCGGGGGCGCGTGGCTCGAGCCGCTGGCGCTCCCGCTCCTGCCGAGCGGCGAGGGGCCGACTCGGGTCTACGGACTCTTGGCCTGCGCTCCGGCGCCGGACCCCGAGGCCGCCGCCCGCGCGGCGCGGCACGTGTCGACGCTCCTGGTGCGCGACGCCCTCGAGCGCGCCCGCGACCGGGACCCGGCGACCGGGTTGCTCTCGCGCCCCCACTTCGAGCGCGGGCTGGACGCGCTCTCGGGGGCCTTGGCTGCGGGCGAACCCCGGGCGCTCCTGATCTGCGACGTGGACGGGCTGTGGCGGTTGAACGCCGAGCGCGGCTTCGCCGCCGGGGACGGCCTGCTGCGGACCCTGGCCGCGGCCGCCGACGCCGGCGCGCGCGCCCGAGGCGGGCGCGCCTACCGCTACGGCTCCGACGAGCTGGCGCTGGTGCTCGCCAGCGACGACGCGCGGGGGCTGGCCCGGGAGCTGCAAGCGGCGGTCGCCAGCGTGGCGCCGAGCCTGACCCTCAGCCAGGGCTTCGCCCTGGGCGCGGGGCTCGACGACGCGCGCCAGCTCGTGCGCCGCGCCGACCGGGCCCTGGCCGCGGCCAAGGCCGAGGGCCGCGGGCGGGTCGTGGGCTGGTCCGAGGGGCTGGGTCAGGGCGCGCCGCCGCGGCTGGCGGGGGTGCTCACCGGCCACGCCGGGCGCGACCTGCAGAACCTCGAGCGCTTGTTCGAGGCGCTGGAGAGCGTGAGCGGGCTGGGGCCCTTGGAGGAGACCCTGGCGCTCCTCGTCGATCACTGCGTCGAGTTGACCGCCGCCGACCGCGGTTTCCTGCTCGTGCCCGAGGGCGACGGGTTCGCGGTGCGGGTCGCCCGCGGCGCCGACCGCGCCGCGCTCTCCACCGAGGGCGTCGCCTTCGCGCACTCCCTGGCCGCGGCGGCCCTGGCCGCCGACGAGCCGCTCCACGCCGTGGTCGACGAGGCCGGCGGGCTCTCGCCGTCGGCCGACGTGCTCGGGCTGCGGGCGGTGATCTGCGCGCGCCTGACCGGGACCGACGTGCCGCGCGGGGTGATCTACCTCGACGCCCGCGAGGCCAACACCTTCGACCAGGCGACCCTCGCCTTCCTGGGCGCACTGGTGAGTCAGGTCGAGACGGCCCTGCGCAACGCCACGCTCTACCAGCGCCTGCTCGAGGACAACTCGCGCCTGCGCACCGACGCCCTGGCCCGGGCCCCCGAGCGCGAGGGCGGGCTCGCGTCCCTGCCCTGGCGCTACGAGGGGCTGATCGGGCGCTCGCCGGCCATGCAGGCCACCTTCCAGAGCCTGCGCGCGCTGGAGGGGGTCGCGAGCTCGGTGGTGATCGAGGGCGAGAGCGGGACGGGCAAGGAGCTCGCCGCCCGCGCGCTGCACGCGCGCTCGCCGCGCAAGGACGGGCCCTGGGTCGTGCTCAACTGCGCGGCGATCCCCGAGAACCTGCTGGAGAGCGAGCTCTTCGGTCACACCCGGGGCGCCTTCACCGGGGCTCACGCCGACCGCGAGGGCGCCTTCGAGCGCGCCCACGGCGGGACGCTGTTCCTCGACGAGCTGGGCGAGCTGCCCCTCGAGGCCCAGGCCAAGCTCCTGCGCGTGCTGCAGGACGGCGAGCTGCGTCGGCTGGGGGCGACGGAGTCGCGCCAGGTCGACGTGCGGATCGTGGCCGCCACCAACCGCGACCTGCGGAGCATGGTGGCCGAGAAGACCTTCCGCGAGGACCTCTACTTCCGCCTGGCGGTGTTTCGGGTCGAGCTGCCCCCGCTGCGCGAGCGCGCCGGGGACCTGCCCCTGCTCGCCGAGGCGATCCTGAGCAAGGTCACCGCGCGGGGGATCCCGGCCGCCGGCTTGAGCGTGGGCGCCCTGGCCGAGCTCTCGCGTCGCCAGTGGCGGGGC